>JAXHSW010000011.1:38429-85242 GCA_034190295.1 Cyanobacteriota bacterium
TAATATTAAGATAATACTTTCTAACATAAGAAGGAAGAGGGAAGAATAGTAGGTAGGGTTAAGCGTCGGAGCGCAACCCAACAAATACCAGTTTATTGTTGGGTTTCCGAGGGCGTCAACCTAACCTACAAAATGCTAGATTAATTATCCGTGAATCCGTGCCCAAATCCTTGTCGTGCCATCCGCGATCAAATCCTTGTCGTGCTTTCTTTTCTGATAAATTATGAAAAAAATTCGTTTTATTGACTTATTTGCTGGTATTGGTGGAATGAGATTGGGTTTTGAACAAGCTGCCGAATATTTAAACATTGAAACTGAATGTGTATTAAGTAGTGAAATAAATCTCGATGCTGGTTTAATTTATAAAAAAAATTTTGCTGAATTTCCTTTAGGAGATATCCGCAAAATTGAAAAGTTACCACCATATCAAATATTATTAGCAGGATTTCCTTGTCAATCTTTTTCTTATGCTGGAAAAAAAGCTGGATTTGGGGATATTAGAGGTACGCTTTTTTTTGAGATTACTAGATTAATAGATACATATAAACCCCAAGGTTTTATCTTTGAAAATGTTCGTGGTTTGCTGACTAATGATCGAGGTAGAACTATCGAAACTATTAAACATGAAATTCAAAACAGAGGCTACAGTTTTGACATATTTTTATTGAATAGCGCGAATTTTGATTTACCCCAAAATCGTCTCCGAATTTATATCCTGGGAGTTTTAGATAGTACGCCAAAATTTAATTTAATTTCTGACCTTGGTCCGAAAGATTCTCATTCTTATCATCCCCAACAATTATCTTTATTTTATCCTCTGAAAAAGTATATAACTGTGGCAGATATTTTGGAAGATAATGCTGATGAAAAATATAATTGTTCGGGAAAATTTGTCGCAGCATTAAAAAAAAGGTTAAATGGAGAATTGGATAAATTACATGGCATGAGATTAATTGATTATCGCGGTGGAAATTCTATTCATTCTTGGGAGTTAGGGTTGAGAGGAGAATGCAGTGCTGATGAAATAGAATTAATGAACTGTTTGATTTTGAAAAGGAGAAATAGTCAATTTGGTAAACATCAAGATGGTAAATTGTTGAGCAAGGAGCAAATAGCTAGTTTTTTTACTAAGCCTCAGTTAGAAAAATTGCTCGATTCTTTAGTTAGTAAAAATTATCTGCAAATAGTTGAGTCAAAATATAAACCAGTAGCAGGTAATTTTTCTTTTGAAGTTTATAAGTTTTTAGACCAGGATAAAATTGCTGTAACTTTAGTGGCAAGTGATGCCAATAGATTAGGTATTTATCATCAAAATAGAGTCAGGAAAATTACTCCTAGAGAAGCAGCAAGATTACAAGGTTTTCCCGATCATTTTATTTTGCATCACAATGATAAGAAGGCTTATTATCAATTGGGTAATTCTGTGAGTATTAATGTAGTTAAAGCTGTGGCTCAAGAATTAATATTGAACATAATTTAGGAATATGATAGATTAGAAAAATTAAATTAGAAAAAGAGGATAAAAAGAATGGAAAATATCCTAGAGTCCAAAGAACAACAATTAGCAGTAATAGAGGCAAATGCTGAAAAAATAGCAGCGATCGCTCATCAAGGATATCAACTACTTTCTGAAAAAGGCACGGTAATAATTTTTAGACAGTTAGAAGAAAATAGTACCGTTTTAGCAGAGTGGCAAGTTAAGTTTAAACCGATGAGTCAAATAGGAACAATGATTAGTGATTGGCAACAAGCTGGTTTAGGAAATTTGATTGATAATTATAATCCAGAAGTTGCTGTGGTCTGTACTTTTTTATATCCAAATGGCAGTCATGCCAGTTATCATTTTCAAATTGCATAAGCAATAACTGATTAGGTAAGCATTCAGCCATCAGCAATCAGCAATCAGCTATTGCTTTTAGTTTAGGATAAAAGCTTTATTAATTGTCTTACTACAAAAGTTACCTCCCTTGCCCTTAAAGTCTATATTAATTAATTTAAACACTGTCCCATAAGAGAGAGTATTTTTGCGCTCTAGCTGACAGTTAATAGCTATTTGCGTAGCATTCCGGAGGAAATGCTTACCTGATTAGCTGTTAGAAAAAGCGGAAAGTTATTTATTTAAAGTTATTCACTATTACTATTTTTCTGGAACTGACAAAATAGATTAAGACCGAAAAAAGTCTATAAAAATATTTATGATTTTACAAAAAAAATCAAAGCAAGCTATTTGTCTACTCTATTAAATTAATGGTTGGGAATAAAACTAAATTCTGAGCATTAATAACTATAAAATGTCACAAAAACCGAACCTTTTGTCAGGATTTCCGACCACAAGTAAACTGATAATAAAAGCTACAATGAAAAAAATATAATAAAAGAGCGATCGCTACCCGATCATAAAATATAAAAATCATTGGCCTTAACAGGAGGCAACCTTTATGAATATAGTAAAAACTGTTGCTTTATTAGGAATACTTAGCGGTTTATTAGTTGCAGTTAGTTATTGGTTAATCGGTGGCCCAACAGGTGCTACAGTGGGGCTAATATTAGCAGCAGTAATGAACTTGAGTTCCTGGTTTTTCTCAGACAAAATAGCTCTAGCAGCTTATAATGCCAGACCAGTAAATCAAGCAGAAGCACCAGGACTCTATGGTATGGTAGAAAAATTGTGCGATCGCGCTCGTCTACCTATGCCAGAAGTTTATATCATTCCCACTGCTGCAGCTAATGCTTTTGCCACAGGTCGTGACCCCCGCGCTCTTGCTCAAGCTTTGCAGAGGTTAGACCAAAATGCCCGACAAATGCCATTGAATGCTAATCCTGCTTTTGAGCCATTACTAATTATGAATGGATTTTCCGGTAAATTCATGGCTAATTTGTTTTCTACTCACCCATCCACAGAGACGCGGATTGAAAAATTGCTAGAATTAGAACAAAAATTACTGACATAGTACATTTTAGTGTAAACTGTAATCAGTTGAGTAGTAAAGTTAGGAGAAAAATCATGACAGAACCAAATGTACCAAAAGAAAGAGCAATTGTAGAAGTCGAGACAGACTCAAATAAAATTACTTCCACTTCTGAAAGTACTGACCCTAAGCAAGAAACCGAAGAATTAGTAGAAGCAATCAAAAGATTGGCTCAGTCGGAAATGGAAGCAGCAGGAGAGTTTACCCGTGATAGTTATATTCAAGCAGTCAAACAAGCTCGGGAAACTATAGAAAGGATCAGACTGATCGAGCCCCAGAAAATAGAAGAAGCTGGCAAGAACATAGAGCAAGATATTGAGGATAACTGGGAGACTATGGTCAAAGAAGTCCAAGATTTTGGCGATCGCTTAGTTAAAGCAGGTCAAGCAGCTTGGGATGTTTTGACAGCACCTAAAGAGTAAGGAAGAAGGAAGAAGGAAGAAGGAAGAAAGGAATATTGGTTTAAAGGGATAAGGTTTTTTTGTCGCGTAAGCGGAACGGAGTTATATCGCACTATTTTCCGTACATGATATAAGACTATTCTTATATTTCCTGTTCCCTGTCCCTTTTGGCAAAAAAAAACTTTTGAACAATGCCTAGTTCGGGCATCTTGCTCCCTCGCGGGCAGGATGCTCCCACTATCGTGCTTGGTAACAAAAATAATTACAATGCATCACTACTAAAAAAAATTAGACATCTCCGATAATAAAAACAGGACTTACGCAAAAGAGAAGTGATAAAGCATTTGTAGGGGTTAACGGCCGTTAACCCCTATTATATCTTGTGGTTATGCGTAAGTCCTAAAAAATCAAATTAATTATCGTACTCTTATATCATGTTAGGATAATCAGTTATAAAAAACCTATGTATTGCGACTACCTAGTACAAATTCTCACTGCTCGCGTCTACGACGTAGCCCAAGAATCACCACTTGAAACCGCTCCCAACCTTTCAAAACGCCTCCAGAACAACCTCCTACTCAAACGAGAAGACCTTCAGTCAGTATTCTCCTTCAAATTACGCGGAGCTTACAACAAAATGGCTCAACTGCCTCCAGAAATTCTCTCTCAGGGAGTCATCGCAGCATCCGCTGGAAACCACGCTCAAGGAGTCGCCCTAGCCGCAGGTCGCCTCGGCACCCGCGCCATCATAGTTATGCCCATTACTACCCCTCAACTAAAAGTTAATGCCGTCAAAGCTAGAGGAGGCGAAGTTATTTTGTATGGCGAAACCTACGACGAAGCTTGTAGTTACGCCCATCAACTAGAAGCAGAAAAAGGTTTAACTTTTATTCACCCTTTTGACGACCCCTACGTCATCGCCGGACAAGGGACAATAGGTATGGAAATTCTCCGCCAATATCAAAAACCCATTCACGCTATTTTTGTTGCCATTGGTGGTGGTGGTTTAATTTCCGGTATTGCTGCTTATGTCAAACGGTTGCGCCCGGAAATCAAAATTATTGGCGTTGAACCTGTTGATGCCGATGCTATGTCGCAGTCTCTCAAAGCTGGACGCAGAGTCCGCTTACCTCAAGTGGGATTATTTGCCGATGGTGTTGCAGTGCGAGAAGTAGGAGAAGAAACACTTCGTCTATGTCAGCAATATGTAGATGATATTATTCTCGTCGAAACGGATGATACTTGTGCGGCCATCAAAGATGTATTTGAAGATACTCGCTCCATTGTCGAACCTGCTGGTGCATTAGCGATCGCTGGTGCAAAAGCTTACGTCGAGCGAGAAAATATTCAAGATGAAAATCTGATCGCTGTTGCCTGTGGAGCTAATATGAATTTTGACCGCCTCCGTTTTGTGGCTGAAAGGGCAGAATTTGGGGAACGTCGCGAAGCCATATTTGCCGTTACTATTCCCGAAACTCCAGGTAGTCTCCGTAGATTTTGTGACTGTCTGGGTAAACGTAATATTACTGAGTTCAACTATCGCATTGCTGAGGAAAAAGAAGCACACATTTTCGTAGGAGTGCAAATAGAAAACCGTGCTGATGCGGCCAAAATAGTAGAAACTTTTGAAATTGAAGGCTTGAAAACCCTAGATTTAACCGACGACGAACTGACAAAACTACACCTGCGCCATCTGGTCGGAGGTCGCTCTCCCCTTGCCCACCATGAACTACTTTACCGTTTTGAATTCCCCGAACGGCCAGGAGCATTAATGAAATTTGTCGCTTCCATGAGTCCCAACTGGAATATTAGTCTTTTCCACTACCGTAATAATGGGGCAGATTATGGACGCATTGTGGTCGGAATGCAAGTCCCCCCTGATGAGATGGCCGAATGGCAAAGTTTTGTCCATAATTTCGGTTATCGCTATTGGGATGAAAGCCAAAATCCAGCCTATAAGCTATTTTTAGCCTAGTGCCGCTGCGGGAAAGTCAAAAGTCGTAGGGGCGAATGGCATTGGCTAACGCCAAGCTCCGCTAACGCCCTCAAAAATATTGATTGTTAAGGCTTTTAGGATTTTGTAACTGGTTATATCATGTCCGGATAATTAGTGATAAAAAAACTTTCTCCTTCTGTTCCTGTTCTTCTTCTTTCTTCCCTTTTCTTCCCCTCCTGGGAGGGGTTAGGGGTGGGTTTCCTCCTGACTCCTGACTCCTGACTCCTGACTCCTGAATCCTCAGTCGTTATTTATTTATAACTGTTCAAGCGGACATGATATTAGTTATTTGTGCCATCCTGCACTGTGTCGCTACGCGTAAGTCAGAAGTCAAAAGTCGTAGGGGCGCCCTTGGATAGTTATGCGCAAGCTTTTGGCATTGGCGTTCCGCACCAGCTGCCGAATTGCGCCCTCAAAAGTATTGATTGTTAAGGCTTTTAGGATTTTGTAACTGGTTATATCATGTCCGGATAATTAGTGATGAAAAAACTTATCATGAGTGCTTAAACAGTAAATCTTTCTATTTTCCCCGCCTCCCCTACTCCATAAGAGGAAACACCAGAAACACCGGACGCGGGGACGCGGTGACACTCCATCTTCCTGTCTCCCCCTCTGGTGTGTCTCACCCTCTGGTGTGTCCTACTGAACCCCCCGCTCCCTTATATAGAATCCGGTTATACAGCATATGTTTATAATTCTATCCACACTTCAATATTAAATCCCCCCATCCCCCCATCCCCCCATCCCCCCATCTCCCCATCTCCCCATCTCATATAATAAGTATTCAACCGGATTCTATATTACTATCTTAATAATAAGTATTTAACCGGACATGATATTAGTTATTTGTGCCATCCTGCACTAGAAAAATCAAATTTTTGTCAAAAATTAGCTCTAGATGGTATACAATAATGGTCGTTTCATCTCTCATTAGCTTTTGTCCTAATGCAGTGAAAGTTCCATAAATTTATACCCCATTTCTCTCTGTTAGTTCAGAAGAGTTAGGGGTAGTTGATGGAAACTAAATCTGCAAAATGTGACTTGTGAAGATGAAATATCAGTCATATTACACAAAGTTGAAAATTTAGTGCAATCAAACACTGTTGTCGATCGAGCAACTAATACAAACTTAACTCCCTCAAAAATTGAGTTACCTTTTACTCTTCAAGAAGTGAAAGCAGCTATTCCTCCACACTGTTTTGAGCCTTCCCTCTGGAAGTCCCTGAGCTACTTCTTTCTTGACATTGGCATTATTGCTGGTCTATATGCAATCGCTTATCATCTAGATTCATGGTTCTTTTTTCCCATCTTTTGGTTAATGCAAGGAACTATGTTTTGGGCATTATTTGTAGTGGGACACGATTGCGGTCATGGCTCCTTCTCCAAATATAAATGGTTTAATAACCTAATTGGGCATTTGTCTCATACTCCCATTCTTGTACCTTACCACGGTTGGCGCATTAGTCATAGAACTCACCATGCTAATACTGGAAATCTTGATACTGATGAAAGTTGGTATCCTGTTTCTGAGAGTAAGTATAATATGATGCCTTGGTATGAAAAGCTATTTCGCTTTTATCTGCCATTATTAGCTTATCCACTCTATTTGTTTAGGCGATCGCCCAATCGCGCAGGTTCCCACTTTCTGCCCAACAGTCCATTATTTCGTCCTTCTGAAAAGTGGGATGTCTTAACAAGTTCAGCACTCTGGATGTTAATGATAGGTTTTCTGGGATGGCTCACCTATCAGTTTGGTTGGGTATTTTTAGTAAAATATTACTTAGTTCCTTATGTAATATTTATCATCTGGCTAGATTTAGTCACCTACTTACACCACACTGAAGCAGATATTCCCTGGTATCGTGGAGATGACTGGTATTTCCTTAAAGGTGCATTGTCTAGCATTGACCGCGACTATGGTTTTATCAATTCTATTCATCACGATATTGGTACTCATGTAGCTCATCACATTTTTCTGAGTATGCCACACTATCATTTAAAGACAGCTACGGAGGCAATAAAACCTATTTTGGGTGAATATTATCACCAGTCAAGCGAACCTGTATGGAAGAGTTTTATCAACTCTTATTTAGCTTGTCATTTTGTCTCAGATTCAGGTTCCCAGGTATATTATCAATCACCTTGGAAAAAAAGCTCAGACTAATTAAATTGTTTCGTTGATTAGTTGAAATTAATACCAAATCCGCTATTTTGAAATAGCAGTCAGCGGTCAGCGGTCAGCTATCAGCTTCTCAAGGTGTATAATGGGGGATACTCTAGAGTTGCCGCTCCGCGTCTTATAACCCCCATAAAAGGTGCACCGCTAATTTTTTCAAGCTCTTGTGGGAGACGCCGAACCCTCGAATTTTTAGCGCTCCAGCTAAATGTTGTTTGCTCCGCATTCCGCACCGAAGAGCTGATAGCTAGTTAAGTAGTTTTTTATCAGCTACAAATACTTTGATTTTTAAAGGTATTAGAATTTTGTAAAAAACACATTGTTATAGACGGATTTGGTATATAATAGAAGGAATAAAAACTCAAGCTTTTAGTTTGCTGAAAGCTGAGTGCTGAAATGTCGATCGCTTAACAACGCCTGTTTAAATTCTTTAGCTGTTTTAAAATAAATTTCTGGTTCATCAATTAATGCTAAATCAATTACTTCTGCTAAAGATTTAGGAATAGAAAGATTTCTTTGTCTAATTGGTACAGGTTTAGTTTGCAATACAGTTAAAATTGGGTCTTTACCAACAAAATCACGAGGATATACACCAGTTAACATATTGTATAAAGTTGCTGCCATTGCCCAAACATCTACTTCCGGTTTTACATATTTAAAATCAATCATTTGTTGTCTTGGCATAAATGGAAAAGTACCACCTTTATTTCCCGTAATTGTTTGCCCACTTAAACCTGCTAAATCAAAAGCTTTTGCTAACCCATAATCTGCTATTTTTACTACTGTTGAATTATCTACATTACTCAGAAAAATATTAGCTGGTTTAATATCGCGGTGAACTAAACCTCGCCCTTTACTTAAACTACCATCTGCCTTTTTTACATAAGGAATCTCTGCATTATGAGCATATTCTAAACCATCTAAAGCCTGTAGAATAATTGGCACTGCCACATCAATAGATAAGCGATAACCATGATTCTGCATCAAGTTCCAAATACTACCACCATTACAATATTCTAAAGTAAAAAAAAATAGGCGATCGCGATAATGATAATCTTTCAATTGAACAACATTCGGATGATTTAAAGCTTTAGTATTTTCTATTTCTCTCAAAAAACGATTTATGGCACTAGGATTATTTGTGATTTCTGGCAACATTGTTTTTAACGCTATTAACTCTTGAGTATGATTGTTTTTAGCTAAATAAACTTCTCCACAGCCGCCTTTTCCTAATAAATTAAGTGTCGTATAACCAGGAATTTTAGTTAGAGTAAAATCTCCTAAACTTGGTGCTAAAGTTGATAATTCAACTGTTTTTACTTGCCTAGGTTTTAGTTGACCGATAATTTCTGGAGGCATCTCTGTTTCTTCTTCAATACTCACTTGAAAAATAGTATTTCCCAATTGAATTTGGTCTCCCGATCTTAATTCATATTCAGGAAAATTATTTTTTGCTGTTGTTTCAGGGAGATGTTTAGATTGACGTTGCCCAATTTTTTTACCATTAACATAAGTACCATTTTTACTAGCAAAATCACGCACTTTTATATCTGGAGGATTAATATCAAGTAGACAATGATAACGAGAAATTGTACGATGTTGTTCATCGCTAGGTAGTCTGGGTCTACAGTCTCGATGACGACCGATAATACAGGTAGTTCGTTCTTCAAAGATAAATTCTTTGCCGAGCATACTTCCTTGGATAATAGTAAGTTTGACTTTAGCAGACATGAGGGAGTTAAAATTTTTGATATTTGTTCGATGATTTCTATTAATGTAAGCAAACAGCCCTCAGCTATCAGCAATCAGCTATTGCTTTTAGTTTTAGATAAAAGCTTTACTAATTGAGGCAGAATTTATACTTAACTATAAAAGCTGGCTAAAACACTATATTCATTAAAACCCCCTCACGAGAGCTCAGAGCTGACAGCTAATAGCTATTTGCGCAGCATTCATACCGAAATGCTTATCTATTAATTATCTAGTAAATGTTATTTTGACGTTTTTATCTGATGATAAATTGTGAAGTATCTCTACCATGATTTTGATAATATTTAAGTATAATTATCTTTATTATACAGTAAGAGAATATCAAAAATGTAGGGTGGGCAAATCTGAAAATCTTTACGGTTAATCTAGACAAATTACTATATCTATAGAGTTGAAAGTCTTGCAAGGAAAACTCTGTAAGATTTGATGCCTCAGAGTGACTCTCTATATTTAACCGGACATAATATCGCGCGATCGCTTTGGCAAAATTAAAAAGCCAGACTCAAACCATTCTTTTTTTTGGCGACAGACAATAGTATATATCTATACTAATTGAAAAAATATCCAGAGATTAAAACACCAGATTTTATTGTTCCTGGTATTTTAGGTGATGACAAATAAAATGATAAATCGCGTTGGACTTAAAATTTTGACTTCTAGGCAAAGCCCCAGAAAATGATGTAGTAAAAATGCGATTAGATTATAGGTAGAATACATTAGTCGCAATCAAACTCAGAAAAAAAAATGGCCACATCCCAACTGCCTAAAGGTCCACAAAATCTGTCATTCCTGAATAAACTGCAACGAATAGTCAAACCCTTAGAATTCCTGGAAAGCAATGCTAGAAAGTATGGTGATATTTTTACCCTTCCTGTTTTATTAGGTGATACTAAACAGTCAATGGTAATCATCAGTAACCCCCAAGGAATTCAAGAAATTTTTGCCACCGATCCAGAAAAATTAGATGCAGGTGGAAATGGGGCAAGGTTACCTTTTTTAGGAGAGCAATCTCTTCTAGCACTTTCAGGCGCTCCTCACAGACGGCAACGGAAACTTTTAACACCACCATTTCATGGCCAAAGGATGCTAGCTTACGGCGAGCTAATTCGTGAAATTATTCAGCAAGTTACGTCTCAATGGATAACAAACAAAACTTTTTCCATTCGCTCCTCTACTCAAAGAATCTCATTTCAAGTAATTTTAAAAGCTGTATTTGGCTTAAAAGAAGGTCAACGCTTACAAGAAATAGACCAATTATTAACTACTAGATTTGAAGGAGGAAAATCTATCTTCAAATCCATCTTATTATTTATCCCTGCACTACAAAAAGATTGGGGACCGTTAAGTCCTTGGGGGCGTTTGATGCAGAATGAGCGAGACATTGATAAACTCATCTATGCTGAAATTGCTGAACGTAGGGAAAATCCCGATCCATCTCGCACCGATATTTTGTCTTTGATGATGGCAGCGCGGGATGAAGAGGGACAACCTATGACAGATTTAGAATTGCGCGATGAGTTAATTACTCTGTTAGTAGCTGGTCACGAAACTACTGCAACAACTTTAGCATGGGCATTTTACTGGATTCACCGTCAACCAGAAATTCGAGATAAACTGCTGCAAGAACTTGATGCACTAGGAGATAATCCCGATCCAATGGAAATTTTAAAATTGCCCTATTTGGATGCTGTGTGCAAAGAAACTCTGCGAATTTATCCAGTAGCGATATTGGTAGCTCAACGAAAAGTGAAGTCACCCCTAGAAATTATGGGTTATCAGTTTCAACCAGGAACTTTTCTCAGTCCCTGTATTTATTTAACTCATCATCGGGAAGATTTATATCCTCAACCGAAGCAGTTTAAACCAGAGCGTTTTCTAGAACGTCAATTTTCCCCTTATGAATATTTGCCTTTTGGTGGAGGCAACCGTCGCTGTATTGGTCAAGCTTTTGCCTTGTTTGAGATGAAATTGGTATTAGCAACGATACTATCTGGTTGGGAGTTGGCATTAGCAGATCAAAAGCCTGTGAAAGCAGTGCGTCGTGGTTTGTTGATGGCTCCAGCAGATGGGGTAAGGATGGTAGTTAAGGGAAAAAGAACTCAAAAACCGCGTGTTTTAGAGACTGTTGAGAATGCAGTTTAAAGAATATAGGCATTTACTTGAATTATCTGAATCTTAGAAAAAAAATACAAAATTATTACTTTTTTACTTCTTTACCTTTGGGTGTTTGGATCTTGGAAAAGTATTATTGTATTGCAGAGGCAGGAAATTTATTACCTGATGAAAATGTAGAATTAAAGGAGTTTGATTACAGTGACAGATGTAACTTATTTTGTTAAGGAAATTATAGAAGGCCAAGGATTTGTTGTTATTCCAGAAGTCTTGAGTAAAACGCAAGCAGAAGAAGCTCGATCTACTGTTCTCCAGCTTGCAGAGTTGGATAGACAAAAAGGAAAGTTATTAATTGAGGATAAAAGGGAAAGATTATATGGCTTAGTTTACAAAGGTAAAATCTTTGAGTTGATGCTACAGCACCCAAAAGTTCTGGAAATTATTGAAGTGATTTTAGGAGAAGATATGACTCTTGGAGGTTCTTCTGCTCATATTCTCAACCCAGGTGCAACAAATATGGGAGTCCATGTAGACTATCCCTATTTTACGATGAAATTACCATTTCCTTCTGCTCCAGTAATGGATATTCAAGTTATCTGGATGGTTGAAGATTTTACAGAAGATAATGGTGCACCTATTTTTGCTCCCAATAGCCAAAAATTGTGCAGTCCTCCTGACTCAAGCAATTTTTCAAAAATAGCGCAAAAAGTTACAGGGAAAGCAGGTTCAGCAGTTCTTTCCCACGGCCTTTGTTGGCATGATACCTCTATGAACTTCTCTGACAAACCCAGAGTATCAATTCTAGCTAATTATACTCCTAAGTTTATTCGTCCTATGCTAGATCCGCTACGCGATATGCGACAAGAAGTGATAGACCAAGGTAGTTCTAAACTGAAACAATTACTCGGATATGAGTTTCAATCAGCTATTTTTAAAGATGTTAAAAGAATTCGTGAAACAGGATGGAATTAAATCAGTTTAAACCAACTAAAGTGATTATTTAGTTCAATTAAAATATATGATAATCTTGATTTGATCGATAAAAATTGATAATGAATACCAAAATTCTTCATATTCAAAAGAAAAATCGAACCCCTGCTAATACAGTTGCTAAACTAGAGGATTTTGATTATCAGGAAGGGGAAACAATTGACCCCAGAACGATTATTAAAAATCCTAATATCAGTTTATATTGTCTCGACCCCCAAAATCAACGAGCAATTTTTGTAGAAACTCCCTTAGATATCGATCTTTCTCAGGCAGCCTTTTTTTATCATGCTCAATATGACCATGCTCAGAAATTAATTGCTGTTCCTTTGCCTGAAATTCCACAATTAATAGAAGAAATAGAACCAATTAAAAATCTAGTAATAATTTATTCTGTAGGGCGTTGTGGTTCGACTTTACTTAGTAAAGTATTTAACCAAGTAGATAATGTGCTTAGTTTATCTGAACCTGATGTTTTTTCCCAAATAGTAGGAATGCGAAATCCTGATGGTAGTAATGATGATGAAATAGCACAATTACTCAAGCTTTGTATTTATCTTGTGGGCAAACCTAATGTAACAGGAAAATCTTCATGCTGTGTCATAAAATTGCGGAGTTTTTGTATTGAGTTAGGAGAATTAATACATCATGTATTTCCTAATGCTAAGGTGATTTTTTTGTATCGAAATCTCGAAGATGTTGTAAAATCTTCTATGCGTTCTTTTGTATTCCTTAGTTCTATGCTTCCAACTATTAAAGAAAATATAGAACGTTACAGTAGGGCTATCCCATTGCTTAAGGATTACTCTAATTATATTGATTTTACAGATCCTAATGCAATTGATTTATATACAACTGTATGGTTATCTGTAATGCAACGCTATCTATTTTTATACAAAAAAGGTATCCCTAGCTGTGCCATTCGTTACGAAGATTTGGTGGTAAGTCCACAGTCTATAGTTACATCTATTTTTCAGTATTGTGAGTTACCTATTTCTCAGGTTGATAGTGCTTGTAAAGTCTTTGCCAAAGATTCTCAAAGTGGCTCTAATTTGTCACAAGAAAACACTCGTAACAATCAAATAAATGAACTGGATATTGTAGATATTCGTCAAAAAATTAATCGGTTATTAAAAAAACATCCAGAGATTAAAACACCAGATTTTATTGTTCCTGGTACTTTAGATTATGACAAATAAAATCACAAATCGCGATCGCCTCAGTATTACCCAAAAAATCCCCCCAATCTTAAGTAAATGTAGAACTAATGTAATTTCTGATTCATCTGACTAAAATTAAATGAAATATAATTTCATACTTGCTCCAAGACCATAAATAATACAACAAGATGAATCTGACCAAAAAAACCATCGCAGCCTTTGTCTCTCCCGCAATACCCCTTTCCGCTCTTGGTCTTCCTCTTTTGGTCTACCTCCCCCCTTTTTATGCAGAAGAAATGGGACTTGGCCTTTCTCTGGTAGGCACAGTTTTTATGATTACCCGTTTCTGGGACGTTTTTACCGATCCAGTTCTTGGTATTCTCAGCGATAAAGTCACAACTCCCCTTGGACGTCGCCGTCATTGGATTATATTATCTGTCCCTATTTTAATGATTTGCGTTTACAAAGTGTTTATTCCCGAAGCTCCGATCGCGGGAAATTATCTTCTATTTTGGATGTTGCTGCTCTATGTGGGTTGGACTCTGTTGAGTATCTCTCATATGTCTTGGGGTGCAGAATTATCATCTGATTATTATGAGCGATCGCGAATTCAAGGTTGGCGAGAGTTTGCTCTAGTATTTGGAATGTTAGCTGTCTTGATACTTCCAACTATTCTTGAGCAGACTGGGAGTGTTGATGCTGGGAATAAAGTTGCCGCTATGGGTTGGTTTACTATTATATTACTGCCTATTACTGTAGCGATCGCTGTTTGTCATGTTCAAGAAAGACCTGTGACACCACCGCCTCAACTTGGTTTGGTCAGGTCAACTTCTCTACTGTTCAAAAACAAGTTACTAATGCGAGTCCTACTGGCAAATGTCATGACTGGTCTTGCTCCTGGAATTATTGGTTCTATCTACATTTTTTTTGTTACTTATGTCATGGATCTAGGTAAATGGTCTAGTCTAATGCTTTTACTCTATTTTATAGCTAGTTTTTGTGGCATTCCTTTCTGGATGCGTCTTAGTTATAGTTTGGAGAAGCATCGGACTTTTGGTGTTGCTAAAATTTATGGTTGTATAATTATCGCTACTATACTGCTAGTCGATCCAGGGAATTTATGGTTGTATGCTTTAGTTAATATTCTGTTTGGTATCGAATCTGGTGCGGGAGCATTTTTGTTACGCTCGATCATGGCAGATGTTACAGACCATGATAACCTGGAATCAGGTACACAGCGTACAGGTTTGTACTATTCTTTGTTGACCATGACTAACAAAGTTGGTTCTGCTTTGGGAGTTGGTATAGTTTACCCCATTCTAGATTTGATTGGTTTTGTTCCTGGAGGTACAAATACTCCCGAAGCAATTGAGGCACTTAAATATATATTTATTTGTGTTCCTATCCCAATTAGTCTTATAGCAGCGATCGCTATCTGGAATTTTCCACTTGACAGCGTTCGACAACAAGAATTACGTCGTCTGTTACTGGAACGTGATTCTATGGTTGGTTCAGAGTAATTAGAGAAGAATTCTATAGGACCAATTTGGTATCTTTGTCGGCAATTGAAGTAGCACTCAGCACTCAGCAATCAGCAATCAGCAATCAGCTTCTCAAGGTGTATAATGGGGGTCTGAATCCCCATAAAAGGCGCACCACGCGCTTTTTCAAATATAGTGGGGGGACTTAAACCCTTGAATTTTTAGCGCTCCAGCTAAATGCTGTTTGCGGAGTATTCCGGAACGGAAAAGCTGATAGCTAGTTAAGTTTTTTTACTAGGAGTCATAACTCAGGATATCGAGGAATAGAATAGGGGAAAAAGGTAGAAAAATGCTCCCATATTTACCAAAAAATGAGAGCCACGCGCCTCCCCTTTTAAGGGGATGAAAAAATATTCAGTGAGCGTATTTTCTTGCCTCCTGCTTTAGTCGGAGGTACTGATAACTGATAACTGAAATGACCATCTACCTGAATTTACAGCGGATTGCACCTTTGTGAGGTACACCCACGCGGGCAAGATGCTCGCACTGGGAACATTTAATTTTTAATATTCTGTACTTTATCTACTTGGAATCTGCTGTAAGTACATAGATTTAATTAAATAGATAGACATCCGGATTTGATATTAATGAATTTTAGGACTTACGCACCTCAACGTATTTCTGTCATTGCGACCGATAGGGTTTGCGGAGCATTCCGGAACGGAAAGCAATCTCAAGTCCTAGTTTTTCGTACCTCATGCGTAAGTCCTGGAATTTTCTGTACTTGTATGAATTATACTAAATTCGGTTTATCAAAATCATCAGGGTCGCGCCACCCCACCTTTTAAGGCGCAATATTTTTTGAGCTTTTCTCAAATCCCCTACTTCCCCTCCACCGGAGGGGTTAGGGGTGGGTTCTCCACGGTCGGGGCCCGCGGGTGGGTTAACTTCTGTACGGTCACCTGCGGAGTATGCGCAAGCTTTCGGCCGTTTGCTTCCCATAACTATCGAATGGCGCCCCTACTGACTTGCAGACTTCTGACGCGCGTTAAATAGTCTCCTTTTATGTCGATCGGGAGACAGAGTGCAGGGGAGATGAGGAGCAGGTTGAATCTTATATCATATCCGTTTAATAGCGTCAGGACTTACGCATAACCACCATATTTGGTAGGGGGAAATGGCATTTGCCCTCTATATATAGCATATTATTTCAGAATTTGCATAAGTCCTGGCGATCAAAAACTTTCGATAATTGTGCATTGTAATGGTATAGCGCTACGCGCTAGGCAACAGGCAACAGGCAACAGTAAGCTATTAGTGGGTTTGGTGGATTTAGGAATGTCAAATCCCTAAACTTGTAGCGCTATATAAGCAGTGGGAGCATCTTGCTCCCTTTTTAATTATTTTTGTCACCGTATAAGTAGTGGGAGCATCTTGCTCCCTTTCTAAGTATTGCTTATCTCCATCTACCATTACTATCCAAGACTACCCAACTTTCTCCTCCTCTTCCTTTTTTTTCCTCCTGACTCCCGATCTCAAATCCGTTGGCTTCGGAGTAATATAATTACGTCGATCGTCATACAATGCATAAGGGCGAATGGCCATTTGCTGACCTAGAACTGCCGAAGTGCGCCCCTACAATATAGGGCGAATGCCATTCGCTCTTATCTTTAAATACTGAATAATATCATGTCCGGATAATCAGCGATCGAACAACTTTATCCCTTCTAATCTTTTCTTCCCTTCTACCTTTCGGTCCGAATGCGGAGCTAACAGCTCCCGCAGCATAGCTGCCTTCAGACCTCCAAAGTGTAAGTATTCAACCGGACATGATATAACACCGATGCTACCGGAGTAGCAAATATTTATCAAATTGGTATAATAGAAAAATTAGCTCAGTAAATAGTTTTGTTTCTATCGGAGCGAATTCTAGCCAATTAGGCTCCTTTTATCCTGACAGATAGACTTCCGCACATATATAGAAGTTAATCAAATGCACTTAAGAATAAATAAAAAAGTGTTCATTTTCATAACTTTTATAGAAATTGTAGGTGAATAAAATTCTCAATTTGCTAATGATAAAACTATCTAATCATATCATAATTGACCAAATTCATATAAGCCCAAAAACTACTGTTTATCGCGGACTAACTACTACAAATAAACAACCAGTAGTTATCAAGGTTCTCAATAAAGAATACCCTACCTTTTCTGAATTATTACAGTTTCGCCATCAATATACAATTACTAAAAATCTTAATTTACCGGGAATTGTCAAATCTCTAGACTTAGAAAAGTATGGTAATAGTTATGCTCTAATTATGGAGGATACTGGGGCAATTTCTCTCAAAATATACCTGACTAATAAAAAACTTAGCCTGCCAGACTTTCTTAATATTGCTATTTCTATAGTAAAAATTTTAGAAGGGTTATATCATCATCAGATTATTCATAAAGATATTAAACCCTCAAATATTGTGATTAATCCAGACACTGGAGATATCAAATTAATTGACTTTAGTATTTCCACATTATTACCAAGAGAAACCCAAGAACTTATTAACCCTAATGTTCTGGAAGGTACTCTCGCATATATGTCTCCAGAACAAACAGGAAGAATGAATAGAGGTATAGATTACCGTAGCGATATTTATTCTTTAGGGATTACATTATACGAAATACTCATAGGTCAACTGCCTTTTTTATCAACTGACCCAATTGAATTAGTTTACTGTCACATTGCTAAAAAACCGACTCCTCCTTGTGAGTTAAATTCGGAAATACCTCTCATGGTAAGTAATATTATTATGAAAATGATAGCGAAAAATGCTGAAGACCGCTATCAGAATATTTTGGGATTAAAATATGATTTAGAAACCTGTTTAAAATCTTGGCAAAAAACAAGAGAATTTGTAATTTTTGAGTTAGGAAGTCGGGATATTTCTGACCGTTTCACCATACCGGAAAAACTCTATGGTCGTCGAGGTGAAGTTAAAAGTTTATTAGATGCTTTTGAAAGAGTTGCTCAAGGGAGCAGTGAAATAATGTTAGTCGCTGGTTTTTCAGGGATTGGTAAAACTGCAGTAGTTAACGAAGTTCATAAACCAATAGTCCGGCAACGAGGCTACTTTATTAAAGGTAAATTTGACCAATTTAAACGCAATATTCCGTTTAGTGCTTTTGTACAAGCATTTCGCGATTTGATGGGGCAATTGTTGAGTGAAACGGAAACTCAATTAGAGGAATGGAAAACTAAAATTCTCTCAGCATTGGGTGAAAATGGGCAAGTTATTATTGAAGTTATTCCCGAATTAGAATATATTATTGGTTCTCAACCTGCAGTGGCAGAATTATCAGGAACTGCTAGTCAAAATCGGTTTAATTTACTTTTTTTAAAATTTATTCAAACATTTACTACTAAAGAGCATCCTGTAGCGATATTTTTAGATGATTTACAGTGGGCAGATACTGCTTCGTTGAAGTTAATGCAACTGTTGATGAGTGACAAAAATAGTCAATATTTATTATTATTGGGAGCTTATCGGGATAATGAAGTAAGTCCTACTCATCCCTTCATATTAACATTAGAAGAAATTACTAAAACATCGGCAATTGTTAATACTATTACCTTGAGACCGCTAGAATTAACTTTTGATTTAAACCCCTTAATAGCAGACACTTTACATTGCTCTTTGGAGTTAGCATTTCCTTTGACAAAATTAGTCTATCAAAAAACAAAAGGAAATCCTTTCTTTATCACTCAATTTCTGAAAGCATTGCATGAAGAAGGATTAATTACCTTTAATTATGAAGCGGGTTATTGGGAATGCAATGTTGCTCAAATCAAGTTATTATCTGCCACAGATGATGTTGTAGAATTTATGGCAAGTCGCCTACAAAAATTATCACCTGCCACCCAGGATGTAATAAAATTAGCAGCTTGTATTGGCAATAAATTTAACTTAGAAACTTTAGCTATTATTTACGAAAAATCTGTCACAGAAACAGCAAAGGATTTGTGGGAAGCATTGCCAGAAGGATTAATTTTACCTGTTACCGAAGTCTATAAATTTTATAATACAGAAGAGTCAAATGTATTTACATCTTTTAGTGCAATAAAGGCTGATGCTAGTTATAAATTTTTGCACGACCGCGTCCAACAAGCAGCTTATTTGTTAATCCCAGAAACACAAAAACAACTAACTCATCTGAAAATAGGAAAATTATTATTAGAAAATATCCCAGAAACAGAAAGACAAGAGAAAATTTTTGATATTGTAAATCAGTTGAATTATGGAATAGATTTAATTTCTCATCCCACTGAACGAGAACAACTCGCTCAACTCAACTTAATAGCAAGTCGCAAAGCAAAAGCTTCTACTGCTTATAACGCTACAGTTGACTATCTAAATACAGGACTAGAATTATTAACAACTAATAGTTGGGAAACCAATTATGAATTAACATTAGCTCTATATTTAGAAGCAGTAGAAGCTAGGTATTTGATCGGCGACTATGAGCGGATGGAACAACTAGCTCAAATTGTACAGCAACAAGCAAAGAATTTATTAGACCAAGTTCCGGTTTATATCGCCAAAATTCAGGCTGAATTTGCTCAATACCAATTTTTTAAAGGTATCGATCTAGCAATAGTTGCGATCGAAGATTTGGGATTAGAATTATCCCCTAGACCAGAAGAAGCAGACTTGCTTTCTGGTCTTGAAGAACTCAAGTCATTTCTGAGCGATCGCTCCACTGAAGACCTCAAACAACTGCCAAAGATGACAAATCCTGAAAAGCTGGCCTTGATGCAAATTCTGGGATTAATTGGAGCTGTAGCTTTTGTGATTGGTTCGCCTCTATGGTCAAGTATAGTTTTTGCTCTCATCACTTTGTCTGTGAAGTGGGGAAATACACCTGCTTCCGCTTATGGATATAGTTGTTATGGAATTATGCTTTGGAGTCAGGGAGAAATTAAAGCGTCTTATGAATTATCTCAGATAACAGAGAGTGTATTTGAGTCTTGTGGTGGAGATGCTCTTAATGGAGTAGCAGTAGCAAATATGCACCTTCGTCATTGGCAAGAACATTTGCGAAATAGTTTACCTTCATTCCTAGAGTACTACTCCTTTGAATTATCTAGAGGAGACTTAGCATTTGCTAGTTACAATCTCTTGTTTCACTATTTTCATGCTTTCTACAGTGGACTGGAATTAACAGAACTTGCTCATAAACTCAATAATGCCATTGATACTGTTGCTCAAATCAAACAAGAAAGTACCCTAATACGGTTGCAAATAATTCAACAGACTATTCTGAACTTAAGCGATCGCTGTGAAAATCCCTGTATTTTAGTTGGCGAAGCTTTGGATGAGGCAAAAATACAATCTCAAGACCAAACACTGGTATATCTAAACTTCCACAAACTTTCTTTATGTTATCTATTTGGTGATTATCAGGAGTCTCTAACAATTTCTATCGCAACACAATCATATCTCCATCTAGTTACTTCTCAATATAGCTATGTACTTCTGTATTTTTATGGTTCCTTAATTCGACTTGCTCTCTATAATGAAGCTTCATCAGAACAAAAACAACAGTGGTTAGAAGAAGTAACCTCAAACCAGGAACAAATGAAAATCTGGGCACACCATGCTCCGATGAACTTTTTACATAAATTTCATTTAGTAGAAGCAGAAAAACATCGGGTATTGCATCACCATATTGAAGCAATGGAAATGTACGATCGCGCCATTGCCGGAGCAAAAGAAAACGAATACATTCAAGAAGAAGCTCTAGCTAAAGAACTTGCCGCTAAATTTTACCTAGAGTGGAACAAGGAAACTATTGCCGAAGCATATCTCATCAAAGCTTACTACGCTTATGCTCAATGGGGCGCAGTTGCTAAACTTAAACATCTAGAAAAATCCTACGGTGAACTACTCAAACCTGTTCAACAGCAAGATTCTACTTTGACCCGCAACATTGCTCAAGAAACGGTCACTTATACTGCCACTGATAGTTCCCTTCTACTTGACTTCAATAGTGTAATGAAAGCAACCCAAGCTATTTCAGGAGAAATAAAACTAGAAAATTTATTATCAGTTTTGATGCGAGTTACCCTAGAAAACGCTGGCGCTCAAAAAGGTTATTTAATCCTTCTTAAATCAGGAAAGTGGGTAATAGAAGTCAAAGGTATTCGTGAGAGTAATTCGTCTGAAGAAATACAACTAAAATCAAAACAATCTCTCCCTCTAGACTCAACAAACGAGCTTCCCACTTCTCTAATTTATTATGTGGCGCGTACTCAAAAAACTGTTGTACTAGATAACGCTACGAATGAAACTCAATTTGCTGCCGATCCTTATATTCAAAATTATCAACCCAAGAGTATTTTATGTATTCCTATTATTAATCGCGGTCAATTTATTGGCATACTATATTTAGAAAATAATTTAACAGTTGGAACCTTTACCAAGAATCGCCTAGAAGTATTAAAAGTTCTGACTACTCAAGCAGCTTTCTCCCTCGAAAATGCCAGGCTTTATGAAAACTTATCTATAGCCAAAAATCAACTAGAAGAATATAGTCGCACTTTAGAAGAAAAAGTCAAAGAACGCACAGAAGAATTAAACGAAAAAAATCTACATTTATCTGAAACTATCAAACAACTTCAAAATACCCAATCCCAATTAATTCAGACAGAAAAAATGTCTAGTTTAGGGCAGATGGTAGCAGGAATTGCTCACGAAATTAATAATCCTATTACTTTTATTTCTGGTAATATTAACCATGCAGCTGAATATAGTCAAACTTTACTAAATTTAATTAATACTTATCAACAGGAATATCCTAATCCCACAGCTAAAATCAAAGAAATAATTGAAGAAATAGACTTAAATTTTTTAACTAAAGATTTGGATGAATTACTGCATTCAATGAAAATAGGAGTAGAAAGAATTCGCAAAATAATACTTTCTCTGCGCAATTTTTCGAGATTAGATGAGTCAGAGATGAAGCCTGTAGATATCCATGATGGTATTGATAGCACTCTACTAATTTTACAAAATAGACTCAACTCTCAGGAAAAGAAATCAGAAATAAAAATAGTCAAAAAATATGCTTCTTTACCACTAATTAATTGTTACGCTTCCCAACTAAATCAAGTATTTATGAATATTATTAATAATTCTATTGATGCCCTAGAAGATATGAGAAAAAAAGATAGTAGGTCTAGTGAAAAACCCACCATTACAATTAGCACAAAAGTAACTAAAGACCGAACTCTACAAATCAAAATTAGTAACAATGGTCCTAGCATTTTCCCAGAAATTCAACAGAAAATATTCGACCCATTTTTTACTACTAAACCAGTAGGTACTGGTACAGGTTTAGGTTTGTCAATTAGTTATTCAATAATTGTAGAAAAACACAAAGGAAAACTAATATGTAATTCTGTACCAGGGCAAGGGGTAGAATTTGCGATCGAGATTCCATTATCAAAGTAGTCACTTCAGTTATCAGTTATCAGTTACCAGTTATCAGTAGCTCCTGTCATTTCAGTTAGCCTCCTAGCGGAGGAACTTTCCTACGGAATGCTACGCAAACGTTAACAGGTATCAGTACCTCCGTCTGTTTGCGCAGCATGATCTAGGAAAGCCAGAGGCTTGAAAATACTGAATCGAATATTTTTTCATTCCCTTAAAAGGCGATGCTTTATCCGCATAAGTCCTAACCTACCTTCCTAGTTTATCGTTTCAGCTAAGACTAATTTTCCTGTAGATACTGCCTGTTCAATAATATCAGCAGCACGAGTTACCCCACCCGATCGCTGAATTGCTGACTGTAGTCTTAAAGCATTTTCTTTATATGAAGGTTGTGTCAATACCTGGGAGATAGCTTTTTGTAACCGAGGCACAGTTATCTGTTTCAGAGGTACAGCTTCCCCTGCTCCACTCCAAGCAATGCGTGCTGCTATTCCTGGTTGGTCGTTAGCAATAGGAATAGCAACCATTGGCACTGCATTATTTAAACATTCCAAAGTTGTATTCATACCTGCATGAGTAATGGTAAGAGTGACTTTCTTGAGCAACTCTAACTGGGGCGCATATTCCACAACTAAAGGACTTCCTGGTAAATTGGGTAAAGATTCTGGAGTCGCAGACCCCCCCAGAGAAATTACTAACTGAGCATCTAACCCATCACAAGCTGCTGCAATTTTATAAAAGACATCAATCAGACGATTTTGCACAGTTCCCATAGAAGCATAAATCAGAGGTTTTCCTGTCAACTTATCCCAAGGAAAGGAAACAGGTTCTCGACTACCTGAATAATGATAAGGTCCAGTAAAATGAAACCACTGGGGCAAATTTTCCCTGGGAAATTCTAACTCAGCAGGTTGGTGACTAATTTGAGCTAGTTGAGAATAAGCATCACCAGGTTGAGAGTATAGAGGTAAATTCCATTGGCGACGATACTCAGCTACTACTTCCATAACAGGTTTTGTCAGGCGTTTATATAAAGCATAGCCAGCTTGATTACGCAATTTTGCCCACCAGGCAGTGCTATATTTCCAGTTGGTGAAATAAGGGGGGACGTTCTCATCTTGATTAAATACTACTGCGCTACAGATAGTGATAAAAGGAATGTTGAGAAAATCGGCGATCGAGCCTGCTGATGAAGCTTGGTCAATTAGTAAAGCATCTATGCCAGCATTTTTGATAACTTGCGGAGCATCCCGAAGCAAAACATTTGCCCCGTCTTTAAACAGCTTAATGGTATAGCGAAAGGCAGCTAACCCGCTAAGTTTACTCAGGTTCTGCAAAGATTCTGCGATCGCTCCTTTGGGATATTCTTCTGTGCCATAGGCCAGAAATTCTAATCCTGCTGCTAGTGTTTTAGCTTCTGCATCAAGCATCCCGATCGTAGTGACGCGATGACCGCGCCTTTTTAATTCTTGCCCCAAGGGGAGCATTGTGTTTAGGTGCCCTGTTGATGCGGGACATATCAGACCAAAATGAGTCATATTCAAGAATTTAGAATTTAGAATGCGCGAATTTAGAATTACCTCTCCTTGAAAAGAAGAGGATTGGGTTAAAAGGAATTTCTTTCTTCTCCATGAATGGAGAGGCTTTATACCTTAATTTTTCGGTAAGTTTTTCCCTTATTTTCTGAATTTTTCTCTACAATGATACTCTCAAGCATTACGAAAATCAATCATTGTTTGCCAATACGCATCTGGCATTCCGGTGTCAAAGCATTTCCCTTTTACTAAATACCCATTCATTCCTGCTGTTTTTTGCAACTTATCTAAACAAGATGTCAGTTGAAATTCACCTTTTTCCCTAACATTTTGTTTGATATTTTCTTCTAGGTAATCAAATATTTTGGCTGTCAACAAATACATACCAAAAACTCCTAGAAATTCATCTTCTTTCATTCCTGCTACATGAAGTTTTTGTCTGGCATAATTTAGGTCTGGTTTTTCATAAATTGTATCTATATTAATTATGCGATCGGCAACTAAACTCCCACTAATACAACCATAATGATGTATTTCTGTTCCTGGTATTATTCTCACCCCAATTACACTTTTATGAGTCTGTTCGTAGACTTGCAAAATTTGATTTGCACAAGATTTTTTTACCTCAGAAGCATAAATATGATCTCCTAGTAATAACAAAAAAGGTTCATCTTTCACCCACTCTTTAGCGCAGAAAACTGCATGACCATAACCTGCTTGTTCTGACTGAGTTAATAGAGTAACTTTACTACCTAAGTTTTGTAAATATTGACAATATTCTTGTTTCTCTGGTGAAAGTTTCAGATAATAACTAGGGATAGCTTGGAAAAAATCTGTAAAAACTTGGCGATCGCTTTTTTGGATTACTATTCCCACTTTTTCTATTCCTGCACTTATAGCTTCTTCCACAATTATTTGAATTATCGGTTTTGCTTTACCATCTCGATCAATGATGGGAAATAGTTCTTTTTTGACAACTTTAGTAGCTGGAAACATCCGCGTTCCAAAACCTGCTGCTGGAACTATTGCTTTTCTTACTTTGGCTTTTGATTCTGTCATATAATTTGAGTTTTTTGGCTAACCAATAAATAATAATGAATCTGTTGGTAGTTTTTAAAGTTGTCTCAATTTAATATTTAACAAACTTTGTTTAGAGTTGTATGTCATTGCTAAAAGCTATCAGTTTTTTTATAGCAGAAGGAAGAAAGTTTTAGTTATCTAGAAAAAAAGGAAAAATGTTTTTTGTCTGAGTTTTAAGCTTTTGATATGTCCGCGTCCTTACCTTCAACTGCTATATAAAAAAATATTATTAACCATTAAACAAGTCAATATTTTTTATTATAGAATTTCCCAAAAATATCCAATCAATTCTTGTCACGGGAACAAAAATTCAGAAATAGCGTCTGCCAATGATTTAAACTAACAGATAAATTGAAACTAGAAAAATTATCAAAATAATTGGGTCTAAAACCCTGCCTTTTAAGGCCAAATGTTTTTGGAGGCTTGCTCAAATCCCCGTTACAAAAAACAACTTCTGACTTGTGACTTGTGACTTGTGACTTCGTTAACACATCAGACTAAATTAAGGGTTTTAACGGTTTTTAATCTTCCATCAAAAAGATAGTTATAGTATAAAAGTATTAAATTAAAAAAAAAATTTTGCATTATTGAAAGCACAGGTATTTTATAGAATAAAATAAAATTATGGGTGCATTAAAACAGAAAAAAAATGTTAAATTTTCTAATTTTTTCTAGTTATATATATGGTTACAATCATTTAAAAAACTATCAATAATATCTAGGAAAAATTATGCCTATTAGGCAAAAAGAACATTTAATTTTTCTCATAATATTGCTCTGGTCTTAACTAGCTATCAGCTTTTCCGTTCCGGAATGCTCCACAAACAGCATTTAACTGTTAGCTGAAAATTTAAGGGTTTAGCTCCTCCACTATATTTGAAAAATTAGTGGTGCGCCTTTTATGGGGGATTAAAAACCCCATTATACACCTTGAAAAGCTGATTGCTAATTACCGATCGCTGATTGCTACTTCAACTAAAAATAATTTATTTGTCAAGACTCAGAGCGCTACTAAAAAAAAGCAAAATCTAGATTGCTGAATATGGCTAACGCCTCAACAAAACCTAATCAGTAAGGAAAAAAAATGGCTCAAATTATTGGATTACTTGGAAACGATAAGATCGATGGTACACAACAAGATGATATCATCCTTGGTCGCTTGGGTGACGATAAAATTAAAGGTAAAGATGGTAATGATTTAATTGATGGTGGAGATGGAAAAGACGATCTAGAAGGTGATGATGGTAATGATACTATTACTGGTGGCCTTGATGACGACAAGATTAAAGGGGATGATGATGATGATTTAATTTTTGGCCAAGAAGGTGAAGATGATATTAAAGGTGGGAAGGATGATGATACTATCTCTGGAGGTGATGGAGAAGACAAGCTCAAAGGAGACGATGGCGATGACGTGATTTTTGGTGGTGATGATGATGATAATCTCGAAGGTAAGAAAGGAGAGGATATCCTGGTTGGAGGTTTAGGTGACGATAAACTCCGTGGTGGTTCTGATGAAGATGTCTTTGCTTATACAGCTATTGGTGAAGGAATAGATGAAATTACTGATTTTGAAGCTGACGAAGATAGTTTTGGTTTTGTGGCCGGAGTATTTGACCCTGCTGACACTGGAGGGGTAAATTTTGTCACATTTACTGATGTTGACAATGATGATGTAGCAAGCTTAGTGAGGAGTCCAAATTTATTAGATGATGTTGAGGATTTGAATGAAAACTTCCCAACCTTTATATTTTTTGATGAAAATGATAACGGGAAAAAAGGTACATTAGCTTATTTCACAGACACTCAGTCCGATCTTATTGCTAGAGTATCAGTTAAGAAAGGGGAATTAACTACAGAAAACTTTCAATATTTAGTAGGAGATAATATTAATCCTCCTGAAATTGATGATGATGATAGTGAAATTAGTTTTGGTGAAAATGGGGCAGTAATTAATATTGATGTTTCCTTACTGGAATTCCTAGAAGTTAGTCAGCTTTCTGAACTATCACTATCAGTAATTAATGAAAGTACCACAGAAATTAATGGTAATTTTTTCGTTCTTTCAGAAGAAACTAATATTACATTGCTGCAAGAATTGCTGGTAGATTTTAATTTCAATAGCGCAGCTATATTTTTATTAAACACAGAAGAAAATACCATATTAGCATCATTTAATGGCACAGAAGTTACCACAATTGCTGAGTATGAAAAAATCACGAATATAACTGAATTTAGTATTGAAAATAACCTCAGTATTAGTACAAATAACTTCTCAATTGCTGAAGGAAATCGAGTATCAATTAGTGCCTCTACACTACAAGAATTAGGAGTTGCTTTAGACAGTCTAACCAGTGTTGTTATAGAATCTGCTGATGATGTTGAAACGGTAGAAGGAAATTTACTAATTTTCCAAACAGAAACATTTGAGACTACACAAGAAGTTAAACAACGATTAGACATTCTTGTTGGTAATAGTGCTGTTTTAGCTCTTGCTAATATTGAGGGAAAAACAGTTCTAGTTTTCTCAAATGACAGCTCTGAAGAAGTTAGTATTATCCAAGAATTTGATGGGGTAATAGCTAATATAGAATCTTTCAGCAGCAGCAACCTTAAACTTTTCAACGAAATTGAAATTACGGCTCAGAGTGAAACTGTTAGTGCTACAGATAGTTCAGATGAATTCTCTATTGTCAGCATACCAGAAGGTGGAGTTACGATAGAAGGTTTTAATTTAAACGCAATTGGTGTTGATAGTCCAGATATTATTAAATTACAGTCAGAAGTTTTTGGTAATCTGACAAATGAGAGTTTAACCAGAGCAGTAGTTTCAGTCTTTACCACTGCCGAACAAATAGGAAATGCTAACTTTCTAGCCATAGACCAAGTATTTACTTCGATAACAGAAGTAGAAGCACGGTTGACTGAATTGGATATAACTGGTTCAGTTTTATTGAGTTATACAGATGAATTAGACCGGACTGTTTTTGCCTTTTCAGAAGGAGCTTCAGTTCAAATTATTGCCAACTTCTCTACTGATGTAGAAATTGATATAGATAATATCTTGATTATCGAAAATAGTGACGATATGGATGGCGACGATATGGATGACGACGATATGGATGGCGGTGACGATATGGATGGCGGTGACGATATGGATGGCGGTGACGATATGGATGGCGGTGACGATATGGATGGCGACGATATGGATGGCGGTGATATGGATGGCGGTGATATGGATGGCGGTGACGAGATGGATGGCGGTGACGAGATGGATGGCGGTGACGATATGGATGACGACGATGACTTTGATGTAACAGTAGACCAGGTAGAAATTAATGCTGAGGTACTAACATCACTTGATGTATCAGTAGAAAACTTCACCATCGCTAATATAGCTGCTGAGTCCATGGGAGAAGTTGAAGCAAACTGCTTAGTTTTTGAAGAAGAAAGTTTTGCTAGTTTAGAAATTCTCCAACAACGACTATCAACCCTTGTTCTACAAAACTCAGTTCTAATATTAGCGACCATCGGAGATACTACCCAGTTAGTCTTATTCGATGGTACAAATTTTGAAGAACTCCAAGACTTTGAAGTCGAACTGGAAAATATTAGTCAATTCAGCGTTTCCAATTTACAGTTTACCAACAGCTTCAACATTACTAATCAAACAGAAGTAACTGCTACTATTGGTGTAGTGGATAATTTAGTATTCGATGCTTTCGTTGAAAGTGGGGTAACAGTTACAAACTATAGTCAGGAAGATGTTTTTCAACTTGACTCACAAATATTTGGGGAGATAACAACTGAAACTCTAGAAGAGTTGACCGTAACCCAAACCACAACTTCAGCCGGAACAGCAAATTTCCTCATATTCGAGGGTGGTTTGACACAAGCGCAACTACTCGTGCGGTTGCAGACATTGCAGGTAGGAGATACTCCCCGGTTACTTGTATACGAAAATGAAATGCAACAAAAAGTAGTAGCTTTCTACACAGGTACCGAAATTGAAATTTTGGCTAACTTGGAAGCTAATGTTAGTGTTGCCTCAGACAATTTCGTCTTTTTCAATGAAGAAATAGGTGAACCAGAACCAGAACCAGAACCACAACCACAGCCAGAACCAGAACCACAACCAGAACCAGAACCACAACCACAGCCAGAACCACAACCAGAACCACAACCAGAACCACAACCAGAACCACAACCAGAACCACAACCAGAACCACAACCAGAACCACAACTCAATGTTGTTATCGCTAACTCAAATACAATTGTCGTCAGCAGTGAAACTACAAACGTAGTTCAGTTCAATTCCTTAGAGGAAGTTGGCGGTACCATTGTTGGTTTTAGTCAGTCAGACTCATTATCATTCAACTCATCACTGTTCGGTAATTTCAGTAATTCCAACTTCACCAGTGTAGTTGTCACGAACTCAACTACCAGTACCGATATCCAAAATCAAAGTCTACTAATTGTTGAACAACAAATTAACTCAATAGAAGAGCTAGAAGCACTGCTAGTTAACTTAGAAGTAGACAGTCCAATATTCATTGGATACACTAATTCCGCAGGTAACACCGTAGTCGCCTTTGCAAGTAGTAACCAAGTACAAGTTGTCAGCCAATTTGCATCCGAAGTACAGCTAACAGAGACCAACTTTAACTTTACTCAAGTAACCACAGCAACAGCAGAAACAGAAATTACTGCTACAACTGGTTTAGTAGATACTATTTTCTTCGACTCACTGGTTGAAGCTACCACTATTAGCGACTTTGAGGTAGACACAGATATACTTCAGTTTAAAACAGGAATATTTGGAAACTTCAAGAATAGTAACTTCACCCAAGTTACTGTAAATGACTCAACCAGTAGTGTTGCGAATAACGTGGGTCTAGTGAAGCTGACTCAAGAATTTTCTTCTCTAACAGAAGTGGAAACACGATTAGAAGAACTTGATGTTGATGGTATCTTTGCCACTTATACTAATGCACAGAATCAAACTGTCCTCACATTTTTCCAGGAAGGAAATTTAGAAGTTGTTACTACCTTTAATGTAGAAATAGACTTAAATGTCAGCAACTTTGCTTTTGTTGGTGTACTCGCAGGTAGTGACACAGACGACTTCCTTTCCGGTGGTTCAGGTCCAGATATCCTCAACGGTTTTGGAGGAGATGATACCATACAAGGTCTTAGTGGAAATGATACTCTGCGTGGTGGTGATGATAACGATATGCTCAAAGGTAATTTGGGTAACGATCGCCTCAGTGGAAGTGATGGTAATGACACTCTCAATGGTGGTTTTGGTAACGACCTTATGCTGGGAGGTGCTGGTGACGATCTTTTGATAGGTCGTCCTGGTTTTGATATTATGCTGGGTGGTAATGGTAACGACACTCTGAGGTCTGGTATCGGTCGCGATCGCCTCAATGGTGGTGCGGGTGACGACGAACTTACGGGTGGTGGAAGTATTGACCGTTTTATCTTTGCAACAAATCGGACTTTTAGTCAAGCAGATATCGGTACGGACGCAATTACTGACTTTGTTGTAGAACAAGATATTATTCTTCTGGATAAAACCACTTTTGCTGCTCTTACCAGCGTTCGAGGTGAAGGGTTCAGTGTGGAAACAGAGTTTGAATTAGTTACCAGTGACGAAGAAGCAGAAAGTTCTGGTGCGTCTATAGTCTACAATACTGAAAACGGTAAATTGTTCTATAACGCTAATGGTAGTACTGCTCATTTTGCCACCTTAACTAATAACGCGGAAATTACTGCTGAAGATTTCTTCCTCCGTTAACTAGCTATTAGTTCACAGCTTGGATTGAAATCTCTAGGACAAATCTAAGCTGTTTGCTGAGTACTAAATTGCTCAAGGGTTTTTCATTATATAGAATCCGGTTGAATACTTATTATATGAGATGGGGAGATGGGGAGATGGGGAGATGGGGAGATGGGGGATTTAATATTGAAGTGTGGATAGAATTATAAACATATACTGTATAACCGGATTCTATATTAATTATTAATTATTAATTATTAATTGTTGAACAAACCCCCTACAAAAGCTGAGTTTTGAGCATGAATGGCGATCGAAATACAAGAGGGCACCTGCGGAGTATGCGCAAGCTTTTGCCTTATGCGTTCCGCACCAGCTGCCGAATGGCGTCCCTACGAGAAACCAACGGATTTAATATAATAGAATCACTGGGGAATTTCTGTTGAAAAAATTGTCGTTAATCTTGGATAGCTATGACCAGAAAACGTTTAATTATTGAAATGGGTATGGGAATAGACCAACATGGCCAGGAACCAACTGTAGCTGCAGCTAGAGCTGTCAGAAACGCGATCGCTCATAATGCTTTACCTGGAGTCTGGGAAGTAGCAGGTTTAAGTCATCCTAATGAAATGATTGTAGAAGTACAGGTGGCTGTACCTTACCCAGAACAGGTGAAGGTAGAAGAGGTTTTAGCTGTATTACCTTTTGGCCAAAAAAGTATCGCTATTGAAGATGGAGGTATGGTGGTACAGGGTAGAGCGATCGCTGAATTGGAAGATAAAAATGATGAAATGTTAATTGCTGTAGCAGCAGTCACCGTATTGGTAGAGACTTAATTAGGACTTACGCAAAGGCTCTATTTGTAGGGTGTGAAGCGCGGTAGCGTAACGCAATAAAAGAATAAAAAATCTGCTATGTTTAACTATAAAATACATAACAGATATATCTAGGTTACTTAGTAGAAGTTACTATAAGTTGATTGAAATTCACACTTACTATTATCTACTTTTCTTGTTGAAAAAACATCCATTTTTGCTCTTCTTCATCAAATCTTTAAATAAGAATGGAGTATTATAAAGATTCAATGAAGATATTTCTATCTCAATAGATATTTATTATTTTTCCGGATGTTTTTTTATTGAAATTTAATACTTTTGACAGTTGACAAATCAATTATTAAAGTGTTAAATCAATAAAAAAAAGAATGTTATCAATACTGAAAGCTATACTTTTAAATTATTTTAATATCTAGTAGTAAGACAATTAATAAAGCTTCGATCGTAAACTAAAAGCAATAGCTGATAGCTGATAGCTGATAGCTGACGGCTGTTTGCGCAGCAGTCCGCAGGAAATGCTTACCTTTTATCTTTCTTCCTTTAGACTGAGAAACGCTATATTAACTTTATTTAAAAATGGCAAAAAGTGTATATTTAGTCACGAAATTACTTGAAAAAATATGTATTTTGAATTTATTGTTTCTCTGAAATACTAAATTTTTTTGAAGATTGCTAAATTTGATACACAATTTACTTTTGTTTAATGTATCATTAGCAATTAAGTTCCATCTATAACTGTATAATTTGATCGATTTCCCAAATTAATTGCACAAATATCATTAATATGGGAGAAGCATTGAAAATCAACTACTGATTTTCTTCTAATCAGCATAATTACTTCTACAATTCAACAATTACTAATAGTTGAAACTTCACAACCATCTAGTTATAACTAGATTTGTTCATATCAGTATTCTCTGAAACTCAAACTACAGTTAACAATTGTAGTCATCTAGCAGATTCAATTTTAACAAAAAAGTAGAAGCTTTATTTCAACTAAAAAAGCTCAGTTAACTATAGTTACTCAACTGGCTTAAGCTCTTGTTTTCCATTTTTCATTCTCTCTAAATACAAGCCTTAATTAAATAACTTTTGTATTTAGAAATAATTAACTCAACTTTCAATTCAATCCTAATTTTTTTTTCAGTTTGTAAAGTTTTAAAATTATCATAATTTAGCCATGAATAACTGTCCTTGTTGCTCCAATCAAATGCTACGCCATAGTCGTAATTCCCAAATTTATTGGTATTGTCCGCACTGTAGGCAAGAAATGCCAAATTTAGTAGATAAGCTCAAAAAACAAATTATTTTAAACAGTTTTCGCGAACATTCTTGTCAAGTAGCAATCAAGAATGCCTACAATACTGTAGAAACCCACTTGCATGAAGAAAAAACAGTTATGAATTTACTTGGCATCGCCTAATATCATGTCCACTTGAATACTGATAAATAAACGACTGAGGAGTCAGGAGTCAGGAGGGAAGAAAGAAGCAAGAAGAAGAGGAGGAAAAGTTTAAATTTGCTCCATCCCCCCATCCCCCCATCTCCCCATCCCCCCATCCCCCCATCTCCCCATCTCCCCATCTCCCCATCCCCCCATCCCCCCATCCCCCCATCCCCCCATTTACCCAAGCCCTTCCCCAGAGCGATCGCAACTCGAAAGTAAGGGCAGTATCCTAGAAGTAAGTTCAATTCAATCTCAATTCAGTATAAAAACACCAAAATCCAATCTATGGCTAATACCACCAACTTTCGAGATGCTTTCCGCCAAGCGCAGGGACAAAGCCTCGTCGGACCCAACGTTATTCCCAACGCCCTTCCCTTCTTAGGAGGAGGATTGGTCCTAACGGCTGTGGGAACCTACGGCGGACTCGGAGTCCTCAACAGCAATCCCAGCCTCTTCATGCCGACGTTTTACGTCGCACTGTTTGGCAATCTCGTCCTCTACTTTGTCGCCCGCAGCATTGCCGAAAAAGGCAATAACAGCGTCGCCCTCCCCCTACTCATCCTCTACAGCCTAATTTCCGGCTACACCCTCAGCGGGCTCGTCGCCTTGGCGCTGGGGACTTCGGGGGTAGGCATTCAAGGCATTGGCATCGCAGCGTTGGGCTGTGGGGTGACATTCATCGCCGCCCGCAGCATCGGTTCAAATCTGTCGGACAAAGATGGATTAGCCCTGACGCAAACCGTTCAAATCGGTGTCTTTGCTCTCCTGTTTGTCCTCGTCGCCCAAATTGCGTTAGCCTTCTTTGGGGTGGGTACCCCCAGTTGGATAGAAATTGCCATTTCCGGCGTGGGAGTCGTCCTCTTTGTCGGCGTGTCCGTCGTCGATTTCTACATTTTGCCCCGCACCTACCGCGACGACCAATATCTTCCCGCCGCTTTGTCGATGTACCTCACCTACATCAACCTGTTTATCTTTATTTTGCGGCTGCTGATTGCCCTTAACGGTCGCGATTAAGCACGATTTCCCGTTAGTCGTAAGGGCTTTAGCCCCACCCAGAGTCTTAAATTTTCGCTTATCCGGGTTCAACAGCGAGTCACCATCGCCCAAACCCGGTTTTTTTGTGCCAAAAAACCGGCATTCCTCCTGAAGGCAGGAAGGATGCCGCAAAACCAATTCCCACCGTTGGTAGTAGGGGCTAAAGCCTCCACCAATAATCTTGAATTTTCCGATCGCCCGCACGCTCAGACGACACATCAATATCACTGAAACCCTTAAGCTATCTAGAGTTCTTAATTTTTAATTTTTAATTTTTAATTTTTAATTGGTATAAACTGGTAACTTGAATAACTTCAAATCCTTAATCCCGTTCTAAACCCATAGTCGAATGTCATCCATCCGCGAATTACACAAACAGTTAGTCCGCAAGGAACGTACGGCTGTTGAAATTACCACGGAAGCCTTAGAACGCATCCAGACCTTAGAACCGAAACTGCGCAGCTTTTTGCACGTTACCGCCGATCGCGCCCTAGAAACCGCTCGGCAAGTGGATGGAAAAATTGCGGCGGGGGAGGACATTGGTTTGCTCGCGGGCATTCCTGTGGGCCTCAAGGACAATCTGTGTACCCAAAATGTCCCCACAACCTGCGCTTCGCGAATTTTGGAGAATTTTATCCCCCCCTACGAGTCTACCGCGACCCAACGGTTGAAGGAGGCGGGGGCGGTTCCCCTGGGGAAGACCAATTTGGACGAATTTGCAATGGGGAGTTCTACGGAAAATTCGGGCTACCAGGTTACGGCTAATCCGTGGGATTTGTCGCGGGTTCCGGGCGGTTCTTCGGGCGGGTCGGCGGCGGCGGTGGCGGCGGAGGAGTGCGTCGTGGCGCTGGGTTCGGATACGGGGGGGTCGATTCGCCAACCGGCAGCTTTGTGCGGCGTGGTGGGCCTGAAACCGACCTATGGTTTGGTGTCTCGCTATGGGTTGGTAGCCTATGCTTCTTCGTTGGATCAGATCGGTCCGTTGGCGCGGACGGTGGAGGATTCGGCGATTTTGTTGAGCGCGATCGCAGGCTACGATCCCAAGGATGCGACCAGTATTAAAATCGATATTCCCAATTATGCTAAACTCCTGCGTCCCAACTTTCGACCCCAATCTCGCCTCAGAATTGGTGTAATTCAAGAAACATTTGGGACGGGGATCGATTCGGTGGTGGAAGAACGGGTGAAAACGGCGATTCTCATGCTTCAGGAGTTGGGGGCGGAAATTGAAGTGATTTCTTGTCCGACGTTTAGTTACGGACTGTCTGCGTATTATATTATTGCACCCTCGGAGGCTTCGGCGAATTTGGCGCGATACGATGCGGTGAAATATGGCATTCGTACTGAGGAAGCGGACAGTTTGCTGTCAATGTACAAAAAGACCCGCGCCCGGGGGTTTGGAGAGGAGGTTAAGCGCCGGATTATGTTGGGAACCTACGCGCTGTCAGCGGGGTATTACGACGCTTATTATCTCAAGGCGATGAAGGTGCGGATGCGGATTAAGGAAGATTTTGATGCAGCTTTTGATAAGGTGGATGTTTTGGTTTCTCCCACGTCACCGACGACGGCGTTTAAGGTGGGAGAAAAAACAGACGATCCGTTGAGTATGTATTTGTCGGATTTGATGACAATTCCAGTCAACTTGGCGGGGTTGCCTGCGATGAACGTGCCTTGTGGGTTCGACGCGCAAGGATTGCCGGTAGGGATGCAGTTAATTGGCAAGGCGTTGCGGGAGGATTTGTTGTTTCAAGTCGCCCACGCTTACGAACAGGCGACGGATTGGCATTTGAAGAATCCAAAGTTGAAGTAATTGTTCTTGAGTTGGGAACCTTAAACGCGAAGCTGTGATTTTGAAGGGAATTATGCTGAAAGTCTTTTCTTGGGCGGCGATCGCGATCGCAATTGTTTACGCCGCAATCTGTTTCGCCCTACTCCAGTGGCAAACTCGCCTCATCTTTTTTCCAGCCTCGAAACTCACCCTGACTCCTCAAATGTTGGGACTCCCCTCTGAGGAGGTTTGGCTGTCGATTTCACCGCAAGTGGAGGAACGGTTGTACGGGTGGTGGTTGCCGACGTTGGCGGATGCGTGCGGGACGGTTCTCTATCTTCACGGAAATGGCAGCAATGTCAGCGAAAACTTGGAACAAGCTTATCGTTGGCTGAAGTTGGGGTTTAATGTTTTTCTCTTTGATTATCGCGGATACGGTCGCAGCAGCGGGCCTTTTCCCAATGAGGAACGGGTGTATGAAGACGCGCAAGTCGCCCTCGATTATCTTCTCAACCAGCGCGGACTCGACCCCCGGGACATTATAGTGTACGGTCATTCACTCGGCGGCGCGATCGCCATCGATTTAGCAGCGCGCAATCCGAATTTGGCGGGTTTGGTTCTCGAAAGTACGTTTACGTCTTTGCGCGATATGGCTGATTCGGAGCGGATTTATTCTCTGTTTCCCGTCAATTGGATACTCTCTCAACGTTTTGATTCAATGGAGAAGGTGCCTTCTCTGACAATGCCGATTATGTATATTCACGGGACTGGCGATCGCACCGTTCCCTATCCCATGAGTCAAACCTTATATGCCGCCACAAGAGCGCCCAAGCAATTATATCTCGTTCCTGAAGCCGATCACAATAACGTCGCCGCCATCGCCGAGCCCGAGTATCTAAAGACGGTCTCGGAGTTCGCGCGATCGCTATCTCGACTTCCTTCGTCGTAATCATTCCTTTCCTCACAAAGCTCGCCGCATCTGTCTTTTGACGCATTTACACCAAGATTCGATAAATTTTAAACTTTGCAAGAAGTTTGAAAATAGAGCCCATTTTCCCCATCTCAGTCGTTTCTATTTTTCTCTGACTGCAAACTTTTAATGTGTCAGTGGAGAGAACAGAGTTCGCATTTGAAAAATCCAAACTGCAGTTGTAGCCGACTTGTATCAAACTTAGCTTTAACACGACCTTTACTTACGATTTTATCGGCAATTCGCCAATTCTTTCCGGAAGCGGACTAAATGGCAGAGGAAAAACGGGAGAACTTCAAAATTCAAACCCTTTCTCTATGCTTAACGTCCTTTTACTGGCGTTGGGAGCAACAATGCTCGCCTACGTTGCCATCTGTTTGGCCGTGCTAAAATGGCAAACGCGATTAATCTTTACTCCCTCCTCAAAACTCACCTTAAGCCCCCCAACCTTGGGACTTTCCTACAAAGAAGTGTGGTTGCCAATTGCACCCCAAACTGGGGAACGACTGCATGGTTGGTGGTTATCTCCCCCCGCCGAACCCCAGGGAACAGTGCTGTATTGCCACGGGAAAAATGGTAACGTCAGCCGGAATCTTAAATCGGCTAATCGTTTGGTCAAACTCGGCTTTAATGTGTTTTTGTTTGACTATCGCGGATACGGTCGTAGCAGCGGGCGGTTTCCCAACGAACAACGAATCTATGAAGATGCACAAGTTGCTTTGAATTACCTCCTAGACCGGCGCGGAATTGACCCGAAAACGCTATTGGTCTACGGTCATTCCTTGGGGGGTGCAGTTGCCATCGAGTTGGCGACGTGCAATCCGAATATAGCCGGTTTAATCATCGAAAGTTCCTTCACTTCTTTACAAGATACAATTGATTTCATGGGAAGTTATGCCTTTCTTCCGACTCAGTTATTGTTGTCTCAATACTTCAATTCTCTGAGTAAGGTAGGCGCTCTCAAAATGCCAGTTCTTTATATTCACGGCACTCAGGATGATACCGTTCCCGATCGCATGAGTCAAATGCTATTTGCAGCTACCAATGCCCCTAAACAATTATATCTGGTTGCGGGTGCCGGTCACACCAATGTTGCAAGTATCGCCTCCAATGAGTATTTAGAAACTGTTTCGGAGTTCGCGCGATCGCGTTGCAATCTTTCCTCCCCAGTTTTGCAGTTTAGTAGCGATTGACGAGTAACTGGGTTAGCAAATTTACTCCCCCATTTCCGTATTTCTTCGGTCATTTTTAGACTGAATATCCAAGATTCCCCATTCTAGAGAGCGTCGAAACTATCATATCGGGGTGCATCTCACTCATTTTGATTGAAGTAAAGCGCTGCCTCCTATTTCCTGGTATAATTTAAGCCCAAATGCCCGCCTATGCAATTGCCCCTTTCCCTATGACGTTTGTCGGTCTCCACATTCACAGCGATTACAGTTTACTCGACGGCGCATCTCAACTGCCGACCTTAATCGAACGTGCGTCGGAGTTGGGAATGCCAGCGATCGCGCTGACCGATCACGGGGTCATGTACGGCGCAATCGAACTGATTAAAACTTGCCGCAAACACAATATCAAACCCATTATTGGCAATGAAATGTATGTCATTAATGGGGAGGTTGAGGTGAAACACAAGCGCATTCGTAAATATCACCAAGTTGTTTTAGCTAAAAATACGAAGGGATATAAGAATTTAACCAAACTGACATCAATTTCTCACCTCGACGGATTTCAAGGCAAAGGACTTTTTGCGCGTCCTTGTATTAATAAAGAATTGCTTGCGCAATACCGCGAAGGATTAATCGTAACGAGCGCTTGTTTGGGCGGAGAAGTGCCACAAGCGATTTTAGCGGGCAATCTTCAGGGCGCTCGCGATCTGGCACAATGGTACAAAGATATTTTTGAAGGCGATTATTACTTAGAAATTCAGGATCACGGCTCTCCTGAAGACCGTTTAGTGAATGTTGAAATTGTCAGAATTGCGCGAGAACTCGATATCAAAATTATCGCCACTAACGACTCCCATTATATTTCGTGCAACGATGTCGAAGCCCACGATGCGCTGCTGTGCATTCAGACAGGAAAAGCCATTGTTGAAGAGAAACGACTGCGCTATAGCGGAACGGAATATCTCAAATCTGCCGAAGAAATGCGACTTTTATTCCGCGATCATTTACCCGAAGAGACAATCGAAGAGGCGATCGCGAATACTTTGGAAGTGGCTGAAAAAGTTCAGCCCTACAAAATTATGGGCGAACCCTGCCTCCCCAACTATCCCGTTCCCAAAAATCATACTGCCGATAGCTATGTGGAGGAAGTGACGTGGGAAGGACTCAAAGAACGCCTCAAATGTCGGACGCGATCGGAAATTGACCCCGCTTACAAAGAACGGCTGGAATACGAACTCAAAATGCTCCAGAAGATGGGGTTTTCGACCTACTTCCTCGTTGTTTGGGACTATATAAAATATGCGCGCGACAACGGGATTCCTGTCGGTCCGGGACGCGGTTCTGCTGCCGGCTCCCTCGTTGCTTATAGTCTTAAAATTACCAATATCGATCCCGTCCATCACGGACTATTATTCGAGCGATTTCTCAATCCCGAGCGCAAATCCATGCCCGATATCGATACCGATTTTTGTATCGATCGCCGGGATGAAGTTATTCAATACGTGACTGGTAAATATGGAAAGGAAAATGTCGCTCAAATTATTACCTTTAACCGTTTGACTTCCAAAGCGGTTCTCAAAGATGTTGCCCGGGTGTTAGAAATTCCCTATGCCGAATCCGATCGCATGGCAAAACTGATCCCCGTTTCGCGCGGGAAACCAACGAAACTCAAGGTGATGGTAGGCGACGAAACGCCTTGTATCGAGTTCAAACAAGCCTACGATACCGACCTCAAAGTTCGCCACTGGGTTGATATGGCAATTCGCATCGAAGGCACCAATAAAACCTTCGGCGTTCATGCAGCGGGAGTCGTAATTTCTTCCCAACCGTTAGACGAAGTTGTTCCCTTACAGCGCAACGGCGAAGGAGCAACGATCACTCAGTATTCAATGGAAGAATTGGAATCGCTGGGATTGTTAAAAATGGACTTTTTGGGGTTGAGAAACTTAACCACGATTCAAAAAGCTGTAAATTTAATCAACAAAAATCAGGGCGTTTGTCTCGACCCCGACCAACTCCCTCTCGAAGAACGCAAAGCAGTCCACATTCGTGCCAAAGGAAAGATAAAAAAATTACCCGAAGATATTCAAAAAACCTATCAACTCTTTAACAATGGCGAGCTGGAAGGAATATTTCAAGTAGAATCTGAGGGAATGAAACAAATTGTCCGCGACCTAAAACCGTCGGGAATTGAAGATATTTCGTCAATTTTAGCCCTGTATCGTCCCGGACCTTTAGATGCGGGTTTAATTCCCGATTTTATCAATCGCAAGCATGGAAAAGCCAAAATTGAATACGATCATCCTTTGTTGGAATCGATTTTGCAAGAAACCTATGGCGTTTTATGCTTGCCTGCGGGAACGCCTATTAATCGTCCCGACGGTTCTGTAACGCCAATTGAGAAAATTGAAGCAGGCGATCGCGTTCTCAGTTCCGACGGAAAAACAGCTTGGTCGGCGGAAATATCACAAAAGTGGTCGAGTGGCAAGAAAGAAATTGTTAAAATTTCCCTGTCCAGCGGTACGACCTTTTTTGCTGGAAAAAACCATCGCTTCCTCACTCCAGAAGGCGATAAACGGGCCTGCGAACTCAAAAGCGAAGCCACCTCTGTTTACGAACAGTGGTCTATTTCGCGCAACACCAAAACCCTTCCAAAAGGGTCTGCTTACATTTTAGGACTGTTAGTGAGCAGTGGCGAATTAACCTTATCAGTTCCTCAACTTCCCTGTCCCAGCCAAGACTGCGCCATTTGGGTCGCCGATCGCATCGTCCAAATTTGGGGCAGCGAACCTCAATCTTATTGTAACGGTAGTTGGTATGCTTCTTTGCCGTTAAATGCCCAATTGACTCAATTCCTTAACGACCTTTATGGGGGACAAACGTGGAAAGTTGGCGCAGATCGGAAACACTTACCCGGCGATTTCTTAGAATATTGCGAGCGCGATCGCATCGAATTGTTACGCGGATTGTGGGATAGCGAAGGGTGTTACGATTCAAAACTCGTGTATCTGCGCAGTTCGTCGGAAAAACTGCTCCAACAAGCAGGTATTTTGTTAAGTAGTTTAAAAATCAATTATACCTACCGAAAAAATGCAGTTTGGGTCAGCGATTTGGCACGATTCAAGCAATCCCTCGGACAAAGCTTTTTTCCGGGGAAACCCTACGCAGATGCGAAAGAAAATTACGCTCCAATTCCCTCCCTCAACTTTAAACGACATCTTACTCCTTTATTAGCCGCCTTAGAGGATCGAACGCCAAATACATCAATTGCGACTCAATTTCAAGATGAATTGAGAAGTTGGGACAAATTTTACCGGCAAAATTACGAATCGACCTACTTACAGGATTTGCGTCCAGTTTATGTCGTCTCTGTGGAAGAATGGGGCGAAGCAGAGTGTTTCGATCTCGAAATGGAAGACCAATCTTCTCCTTATTTCCTTGTCCGAGGCGTTGTCGCACACAACTGCTATCAAGAACAAATTATGAAAACCGCTCAAGATTTGGCGGGATATTCTTTGGGACAAGCAGATTTATTGCGCCGCGCGATGGGAAAGAAGAAACTCTCAGAAATGCAGAAGCAACGGGAAGCTTTTATTGATGGTGCGACCAAGAATGGAATCGCATCTCAAATTGCCAACAAACTTTTCGACCAAATGGAGGATTTTGCTCAGTATTGTTTAAGTGGCGATACTGAAGTTTTGACCGTTGAATATGGTGCTGTTACAATTAGGAAGCTTGTTGAAGAAAGAATGGAATGTACCGTTTATAGTGCGGACGAACGAGGAGAAATTTGTACGCAGCAAATTGCACAATGGCACGATCGCGGCGAACAAGAAGTGGTTGAATATGTTTTAGAGAATGGAACGGTTATTCGAGCAACTCCAGACCATCAGTTTAGAACAGAAGATGGACAAATGTTGCCAATTGAGAATATCTTTGAACGAGGTCTAGAATTAGCTTCATTTCAACTTGAATAGGCAGTTATCAATGAATAATGAATAATGAATAATGAATAATGAATAATTAATTAATTGGGTCTAAAACCTTTTTGTAAAGGAAGAAAACGACACGGGCATTGAGGTCTTCTCTTTGTCCGTATCGATCGTAAATTTTCTTCGATCTAAATCCTCTTCTTTTAAGGAGAGGTAATTATTCATTGTGAATCAAATCCAATTTTTCTGTTGTAATACAATTTCTTTTCGAGAGCGTTTCCCTCCGCGTCAAACTTAACAGTAAGAACCAACTTATTTCCCCCCTTCCAAGTACACCATCGATCGCTCAAATCTTTCTCCTGTCGAACTGTTTGCTCCTCTTCCGCCTGAGTCTGTTCGAGATTCTCCTCTTGGAAATCTCTTTTGCAAGAAGTCCAAACTGCCTCTTCTAGTTGACTGTCAACTTCTTGATAAGGCGTTCCCAGTTCGATCTCTTCGTAGACTTCTTTATACTGTTGCTGTAGTTCGGGGGAAACAATGTTGGTATTGCCGCGACCCCTGTTTTGAATTCCCCAGAGTAAAGCAGCCGTTGTCACTCCCACAACGGCAAATGTGACGGCAAAGCTTTGCAAATTTTCTTCGAGTTTCTGCATCATCCCATTAGAAAAATTCTCTCGCGAGTGAAATTAAAATTGGTAACGTTTGAGTGTAACCATTAGTAAAGAGGCGATCGCGATCGCATCCGCTCCTTTACCTTACCGCATTCATCATGGCAGACAAATTACAAATTATTGCAGTCAAGCTTATGACACTCGAGGTATTGCTCGCACCTTTACCATTTTTGCCTCTAAATCATAAGCAGGAATCGAAGCATTTCCAGCCAATTCCATTTTGGTTTAATCAACAAAACCTTATACGCCTGCCCGAAGACGAAGAAACCCCATTAGTCATTAATATTATGCCCGCGATCGATGTCGTTGTTGCTATAGCAGTCCTCTTTGATTGCGTCAAGCTTGTGGCTAACGCGATCGCCGATATTTGCGTGCATTTGTTTAATAAAGCCGCCTTTACCTCTTTAAAGAGAGCAAGTATCAATACTATTACTGAAGCTAACGACGCGATTGCCACCCAAGAGTAATATCAATTCAAAATTCAAAATTATGCTTCGCGGGCGTGAATCCAACCCTTCCTAGTCGGGTTTTCCGCAAAAGCAGCAGGGGATCGAAGGACTACAATAAGCATCAAGACAACCGTGTCAACCCAGTTCCCAAGACTGTAACCCGAAACCCTACAAGCACGGCGGCGTAATGCCATGCCAATTATGGGCACGGCGGCGTAACGTTATGCCAACTATGGGCACGGCGGCGTAATGTTATTGCTTTCACACCCAAATCTGAAAAATGCCGTGCCCCTACCCCAAATCTGAAAAATACCGTGCTTCTACCCCAAATCTAAAAAATATTGGTGTAATCCTATGCAACCGACAAACCCCAATCAATTCACCGAAAAAGCCTGGTCCGCCATCGTTCGCACCCCCGATATTGCCAAACAGTACAAACACCAACAAATCGAAAGCGAACACTTGATGAAATCCCTCATCGAAGAAGAGGGACTTGCCACCAGTATCTTCTCCAAAGCTGGAGTCGCCACCCAACGCCTGCGCGAGAGAACCGACGAGTTTATCAAACGCCAACCCACCCTCGCCAACGTCAGCGACTCGGTGTACCTTGGACGCAGTTTAGATACATTACTCGATCGCGCCGAAAAATTCCGTATCGAGTTTGACGACGATTACATCTCCATCGAACACCTGGTTCTCGCCTACGCCCGCGACGATCGCTTGGGAAAAAGCCTCTTCCAAGAATTTGGCCTAACTGAGGATAAACTCAAAACGGTCATCAAAGATATTAGAGGTTCCCACAAGGTGACAGACCAAAACCCCGAAGGCAAGTACGAATCCCTGGAAAAATACGGCCGCGACCTCACGCAAATGGCGCGAGAAGGCAAACTCGACCCCGTAATCGGTAGAGACGAAGAAATTCGCCGTACCATTCAAATCCTCTCCCGTCGTACCAAAAATAACCCCGTCCTCATTGGGGAACCCGGAGTCGGCAAAACCGCCATTGTCGAAGGACTCGCGCAGCGTATCGTCAGTCGAGATATCCCCGAGTCCCTGCGCGATCGCAAGGTCATTGCCTTGGATATGGGTGCCTTAATTGCCGGGGCGAAATACCGAGGCGAGTTTGAAGAACGCCTCAAAGCCGTCCTCAAGGAAGTTACTGAATCCGGCGGTCAAATTATCCTATTTATCGACGAAATCCACACCGTTGTCGGCGCGGGCGCAACCCAAGGAGCGATGGATGCAGGGAATTTACTGAAGCCGATGTTGGCGCGGGGAGAATTGCGCTGTATCGGTGCGACCACCCTCGACGAATACCGCTCCTATATCGAAAAAGATGCCGCCCTCGAACGCCGCTTCCAAGAAGTTCTGGTCAACGAACCCAACGTCGTCGATACCATTTCGATTTTGCGCGGACTCAAAGAACGCTACGAAGTTCACCACGGCGTAAAAATTGCCGACAGTTCCCTCGTCGCGGCGGCGATGCTGTCCAACCGGTATATTAGCGATCGCTTCCTTCCCGACAAAGCCATCGACCTCGTGGACGAAGCGGCGGCAAAGTTAAAAATGGAGATCACCTCCAAACCCGACGAACTCGACGAAGTAGACCGCAAAATCTTGCAACTGGAAATGGAACGCCTCTCGTTGCAAAAGGAAAACGACGAAGGGTCTCGCGAACGATTGGAAAAATTGGAGAAAGAACTGGCTAATCTCAAAGAAGATCAATCTCGACTCAACGCCCAATGGCAGTCGGAAAAAGAGATTATCGACCAAATTCAAACCATTAAGGAAACCATCGATCGCGTCAACCTCGACATTCAACGTAGCGAACGGGATTACGACCTCAACCGCGCTGCCGAACTGCGTTACGGACGCTTGACAGATCTTCAACGACAGCGTAGGGAAGCTGAAAGCAAGCTTGAAGAGATTCAAGGTTCGGGTAAGTCGTTGTTGCGCGAGGAAGTCGTCGAAGCCGATATCGCCGAAATTATCTCTAAGTGGACGGGAATTCCCCTCTCGAAATTGGTCGAGTCGGAAAAGGAAAAGCTGCTGCAACTCGAAGAAGAATTGCATCAGCGCGTTATCGGACAAGAAGAGGCGGTGACGGCTGTTGCCGATGCCATTCAGCGATCGCGCGCTGGACTCTCGGATCCCAAACGTCCCATTGCTAGTTTTATTTTCCTCGGACCTACGGGGGTGGGGAAAACCGAGTTAGCTAAAGCCTTAGCGGTGAATCTGTTCGATACCGAAGAGGCAATGGTGCGCATCGATATGTCCGAGTATATGGAGAAACACGCCGTTTCGCGACTTCTCGGCGCGCCTCCGGGATACGTGGGGTACGAACAAGGCGGTCAACTCACCGAAGCCATTCGCCGCCGTCCCTATTCGGTCATCCTTTTTGACGAGATCGAAAAGGCCCATGCCGATGTATTTAACGTTATGTTACAAATCCTTGACGACGGGCGCTTAACCGATTCCCAAGGTCATACGGTGGATTTCAAAAATACCATCATTATTATGACCAGCAATGTCGGGTCTCAGTTCATTTTAGATGTGGCGGGGGACGAGACGCAGTATAACGAGATGCGATCGCGGGTGATGGATGCGATGCAGGCAAATTTCCGACCGGAGTTTCTCAACCGCATCGACGAGATTATCATTTTCCACAGCCTCGACCGGTCGCAATTGCGCCATATCGTTGCACTGCAAGTCCAGCACCTCGAACAACGCCTTGGCGAGCAAAAAATTGCGCTGAAGTTGTCCGAAGATGCACTTTTGTATTTAGCAGAAATCGGCTACGATCCCGTCTACGGCGCGCGTCCCCTCAAGCGGGCGGTTCAGCGCTACCTGGAAACCGCGATCGCCAAAGAAATTTTGCGCGGCGAGTTTAAAGGAGGGGATACGATTTATGTCGATGTTGAAGCAGAACGGTTGACGTTTAAACGGTTGCCCAGTCAGTTGGAGATGTTGGCGAAGTAGGATTGGGATTTGGGGTGTAAGTTTTGTAGGGGTTTGAACTGCTATTTGTTGCGGTTCAAACCTTTTTTTTGTAAGATAACGAGCAAAGGTAGGAGTCGCGATCGCTTTTCTCGTGAGATACTTCTGGTCATAGCAGAGGTAAGGTCTAGCAACAAAAAAACAACCTGCCGACTGCTACTATAAGACTAAGTAGGTGGGCAAAAATAAACGCATAACCTCGAAAACCGTATTCCTTGCCAGGTAAGGGTTTTAGCTGGAGATATTGTTCTTTTAATTACGCCCACCTACTTACACCGACATTTAAGTAAACTAGACTTATCAGTTTTATCCTTTGCATGGCTACCATCTTATTTTGGAATGTTAATAAAAAGTCATTAATTGAAGAAGTCGTGTTTCTGTGTCACCATCATCAAGTAGATATTCTGATTTTGGCAGAATTAGAAGTATCAGAAATGGAGATTCTAAAAGCTTTAAACACTGACACCGAAGACATCTATCTCGTACCCTCTAATTTCTCTCAGAAATTATTCTTTTTTTCTCGGTATCCTGTCAAATCTATTGTTCCTATACGCGATGAGGGAGGTGTTGCTATTCGACAAATATATCCACCCCTTGGCTGCG
>JAXHSW010000110.1:0-30068 GCA_034190295.1 Cyanobacteriota bacterium
ATAAACGTTCTGATTCTTGTGAATGATTGTGAATATACTCAAGCATACTGGTCATGATTAGCCACTAAAAATTAATTTTTTTATTACTATATCACAATTTATTTATTTTTCGGAGATGTCTAATATATATCATATCAAGGAAAAAAATTAGAATATGGGAGGAAATCAATTTCGATTTAAACAGTTTACTATTCTGCAAGACCGATGTGCAATGAAAGTGGGTACTGATGGTACTTTATTAGGAGCATGGGTAGATATTTCTGGAGCAGAAAAAATTTTGGATATTGGTACTGGTACGGGTTTAATTTCTTTAATGCTGACACAGCGATCGCTTCAGCGGTACGGAAGACTATCCCTTGTTCAAATTGATGCTGTAGAAATTGATGTTGAATCATCTATTCAAGCTAGAGAAAATGTGGAGCGATCGCCATGGTCAGATCGGATTAAAATTCATAATTATTCTATTCAGAAATATACGGAATTTTGTGAAAAAAAGTATGATTTAATAGTATCCAATCCACCTTTTTTTGAAAATGCTTCTAAGGCGGCAAAAAAAGCTAGAACAGTTGCTAGACATACAGACTTTCTTTCGCAAACTGATTTATTACAAACAGCAGTTAAACTTTTGTCTGAAACAGGTAAATTAGCTGTGATTTATCCTGTAGAGCAAGCTAAAAATTTTCAAACAAAAGCCAGATTTTTTGGATTATTTTGTCACAAAAAATTATATGTAAAACCCATGCCAGAAATTCCGACAAAACGAATTTTGATGGAACTAAGTAAAAATAAATTACCTCCTCAAGAAAATACTATTATTATTGAAGCCAAACAATATTTATACACCCCTGAATTTATCTCATTAATCAAAGACTTTTATTTAAAATATTAATCTTGTTATTGCTGAGGGGCGAATGGGAATATAAGGTAAGCAGTCGGACCGAAATGCTTACATTATTAATTATTAATTATTAATTATTGAAGCACCTCAACCTATTTCCGTCATTGCGACCCATAGGGAAGCAATCTCAAGTCCTAGTTTTTCTTACCAAAAAATAAGGTTTAAAGCCTCCCCTTGGCTGAACCGCGAGCTACCGCTCTACAAGGGGATGAAAAAAAAATAAAGTTCAATATTTCAAGCCTCTGACTTGACCTTTGTCATGCTGCGCAAGCAGGGAGAGTTACTGATAACTGATAACTGAAATTACCTCATGCGTAAGTCCTGATACAATTAATTTTGCTTGACTACTTAAACTGTTTAGAAACTCAGGATTAAATGTTAATATTAACAGTACAGATTCATCAAACTGTGAGGTTTTCTGATGTTGACTCTTTATCATACCCCAATATCTCCTAATTCCCGTCGCGTCTGGGTGACATTGCTAGAAAAAGGACTTGAGTTTGAACTGGTAGAACTCAAACTGAGTGATGGAGAACAATTTAAACCGGATTATTTGGCAATCAATCCTTTCCACCACATTCCTGCTTTGGTAGATGATGGCTTTAATGTTGTGGAATCTTTGGCAATTCTAGATTATTTAGAAGGTAAGTATCCTACCCCTACTATGTTGCCTCAAGATGTCAAAGACCTAACAATTGTGCGAATGGTACAAATGGTCAGTGTTAATGAATTGTTGCCTTCCATCGATGCATTGGTACCAAGAATCTTTGATTTACCAGGAGAGGATTTAGAAAAAGTTGAGAAGGCGCAACAGAAAATTGCTACAACACTAACGTTTTTTGAGAAGTTATTGGGCGATCGCTCTTATTTTGGTAGTGACAATTTAACTTTAGCTGATGCTGTTGCTGGAACAATTGTTCCTATCTTCTCAATCAGAGGTGGTATTTCCTTGAGTGAATATCCTAAAGTAAGTGCTTGGTGCGATCGCTTAATGGCACGTCCAACATGGCAAGTTTCTGAGGCCACACCAGAAGCATTTGAAAACTTAAGGTCTATTCTGGCAGCTCGAATGCAAAAAAATTGAAGAAGGTGTTCAATAATTAATAATTAATAATTAATAATTAATAATTAGGGAATGCTCTTAAAAGTCTTTTAGTAGGGTTAGGAGACAACCCACCCCTAACCCCTCCCAGGAGGGGAAGACAGGAGAAAACCCACCCCTAACCCCTCCTAGGAGGAGAAAAAAGGATAAATGGGAATGAGCGAGGAGGTAGGAATAACAATTGTAAGAATGATTTTTCTGCCCAACTTTTGCCTAAAATACCCTCCTTTTTGAGTATGAATAGCTGAAAACCAGACACCTTTTTTCGACTTCAAAAAGGCACTTGTCTTTATATGTCAATGCTTCCCCAGAGCGATCGGTAGAGCAATAATTACCTCTCCTTGAAAAGAAGAAGATTGGCGCAAAAGGGAAAATTTTTTCTTTTTTATCCTTTATAAGGAGAAGATTTTTACCTTAATTATTCGGTAATATCAAATCCGTTGGCTTCGGAGTAATATAATTCTGTCGATCGTGATACAACCGATAAGGGCGAATGCCATTCGCCCCTACATATTGTGTTTTCAAGGGTTTTGCATGGGTAAGTCCTGATAAATTTTTTCCCTCTTGACTCCTGATGAGGTCTTCTTGAGGACTGACTCCTACTTCAAAAGATTTTATACCGATGCTACCGGATTTGATATAAGTGGTAGGTTTTAGGTTTTATATAGAATCGGGTTGTAAAGTAGATGTTTATAATTCTATCCACACTTCCATATTCAATCCCCCCACAGCCCCACATCCGTGTATCCGTGCCATAATCCGTGTGAGCCACTCCCCCATTCCCTGTACGGACGCCCTTATGCAACATCCCTACCTACTCCCTGACCTATCCGTGTATCCGTGCCATAATCCGTGTGAGCCATTCCCCGACTCCCCCGCTCCCCTACTCCCTGTACGGACGCCCTTATGCAACATCCCTACCTGCTCCCTGACCTATCCGTGTATCCGTGCCATAATCCGTGTGAGCCATTCCCCGACTCCCCCACTCCCTGTACGGACGCCCTTATGCAACGTCCCTACCTACTCCCTGACCTATCCGTGTATCCGTGCCATAATCTGTGTGAGCCACTCCCCTACTCCCCACCTCTGCTATATCAAAAATCTCGGTGAGTAAATGCCTTAGGGCGATCGCCAGAATAAGTAGCAGCAATATGACCATCACCTACAACTTGATATTTATAAGTTACTAACCCTTCTAGACCTACTGGACCTCTTGGTGGCATTTTTTGTGTACTAATTCCTACTTCAGCTCCAAAACCATAACGGAAGCCATCAGAAAACCGAGTCGAGCAGTTATGGAATACACCTGCCGCATCTATTTGAGCCAAAAATAACTCTGCAGTTTCTCTATCCTCAGTTACTATAGCATCTGTATGTCCAGAACCATAAGTATTGATATGAGCGATCGCTGATTCTAAATTATCTACTACCTTAATTGACAATACTAGATCGCTGTATTCTGTTGCCCAGTCTACTTCTGTCGCCACTTTTACCGACGGTAAAATTTTCCGAGTAGCTGCATCACCTCGTAACTCTACCTGATGCTTTTCCATCATTGGGAAAACCTCTGTCAAAAACTTGTCAGCAATATCGGTATGAACTAACAAAGTTTCCACTGCATTACAAGCAGCAGGATACTGAGTTTTTGCATCCACAGTAATTGCAACTGCTTTTTGAATATCTGCTGACTTATCTACATAAACATGACATATTCCTTCAGCGTGACCCAAAACAGGAATTTGAGTATTTTCCTGTACAAATTTCACGAAAGAATTAGAACCTCTGGGAATAATTAAATTGACATATTTATCTAACTTCAGTAACTCCAGAGTTTCCTCCCGGGTAGTTAACAACTGCACTGCATCTGGGTTAACAGAAGTTGTTGCCAGTCCTTGGCGAATTGCTGTAACTAACTCTTGACATGAATTAGTTGCTTCTTTACCTCCTTTGAGAATGACACCATTTCCTGATTTAATTGCCAAAGCTGAAATTTGAATCACAGCATCAGGACGAGCTTCAAAAACTACACCAAGAACTCCCAATGGACAAGTAATGCGTTTGAGAATTAAGCCTTCATCTAGTTCCCGATGTATTTGCACCGCACCCACTGGGTCAGCCAAAATAGAAACATTCCGTAGACCTGCGATCGCGCTGTTAAGTTTGGCCTCGTCCATTTTCAATCGATTATAAAGAGGTTTAGCAATTCCATCGGTTTGAGCTATCTGACAGTCAAGTTTATTTGCTGCGATAATTTTTGGTGCTGCGGTTTCTAGTGCTTGGGCGACTGCTTCAATTGCTTGATTTTTGGCTTGTGTGGATAAACCTGCTGATGTTTGTGCTGCTTGACGGGTTGTTTTGGCTATTTCAGTTAAAGAAACTTCTATAATCATCGTCTTTTTGGGATTTTTTTACGACTTATTTTATCATTATACTGCTTCGTTCTCAATAGACATCTCCAGAAAAGAGGGAATAGGGAATAGGGAATAGGGGGAAATAACTGATAGTTTCTGTACGATAATTGATTTTATTTTTGATTTTTGGAGATGTCTAATAATTATTAATTATATTGTGATTGACATTAATTATTAAATTTGGGCATTGCTGAATTAAGGTATGAAAGTAGGTTTATAGGGAATAGGAAACAGTTAATATTAATAAGTAGTTCAAACCATCCAAAATTCAAAATTCAAAATTATCAAATCATAGCCAGAATCAGCAACGCCTAAATTTGCAGATATATTTTCAGTAATCATTTCCTGCGGAATGCTGTGCAAACAGCTATTAGCAGTCAGCATTCAGTTTTTGAAGATACAGTATTTACTAAGGTTAGCTAGTGAGCTTTTTCTTTTTATTGAGTAAAAAAAATTTTGTATGTGAATTGAGAACATTTATTTTGATTGATATTTTGTGATTTAGCCAACTTAAAAATAATCAATTAAAAGGTAAGCATTCAGCAGTCAGCTCTCAGCTCTTGAAAAACACCTACATTTCCCACAACAGAATTGTATAAATTCAATTAAAATTCATCGTTATTGTGGTTTATTCTCTGATTAAAAATGTAATAGAACTTAAAATAATGCTTGCTTCATTGATTAAAAAACTAAGAGCTGAATACTTACCGAATAATTAATAATTAATAATTAATAATTAAATGATTCTGGTTTAAAGCCTCCCCTTTTAAGGAAAAAAAAGCGGTCGAGAGATGGATGGGTTTCCTAAGCATATCCAATCGACCAAGAGAAGAAATAATATTTCATTATATTCAATCAATAAAGGTTTTAACCAGAGGTAATTATCCATTAATGAAAATTTCTGTCCGGATGTTTCTCCTTTCAGGTAGAAAGCAATCAATAGACTAATTTTATCTTCAATGACCAAAAAAATCAGGTCTCAAGCCTCCTATTTTAAGGCAATAAAAAGAAAATTATGCTTTCTATTGCAGCAGGTACTGATAACGCAGTTCCTCTGTAAAGAGGCTAACTGTTAACAAATTTCCGACCCAGGAGGCTAACTGATAACTGATAACTGTTAACTGATAACTGAATTGACTTATGCAAATTTATAAATGTATTTCATTCAAACAACTACTAATCAAGCAAAATAGCTTCTTCGATCGCTATAAAATCTCAAAAATTATAACTGTGATAATTTTTAGTCTATTAACCTTTATTCTGATAACTAATCAAACTCTTTTAGCATTAGGCCAGACTGCAGAAACATTACAGAATAATAATATTGAAAATGTTACTCAAGTTCAATCATTAACACCTATCAGCAATATAGTTTATAAACCAATCAAAATCGACGGCAGAGAAATTTTCAAAGTAGCCGCAGTAGCAGGACAAGAAATCCAAGGAAATAGTAATACATCTCCCCTAAATATTAGAGTTAGACTGTATGAAAATAACCTCAAACAAACAATTAAAAATTGCTTTGATGCTGATACTTTAAAATTAACTGTTGAAACCCGAGAAAACCAGACTTTAGTATTTGCCTCAGATGCAGAAGAACTCAAAAATCAATTTTTGATTGCCATCACAGATTTAGATGCTAAAATTCATGGCATATCTAGAGAAGATTTAACTAATGAGATTATTGGTTTTTTGCAGGATGCCTTAATTAGAGCGCAGAGAGAACGACAACCAGATTATTTATTGAGGCGACTTTTAATTTCTTTCGGAATAATATTAGCTTTGATTCTGTTGAGCTTTCTCATATCAATTTTGCAAAAGAACTGCTTAAGAAAGTATCAAAAAATCCAAAAATCCATAGAAAATTTAAAAGTATCTCGCCCACAGATAGATGAATTTAGAAATTATCAAGAATTAACTACAGTAAAAACAGAATTAGCTTTAGGGCAAAAACAACAGTTAATATGGGAACAACAACAACATAAAAATTCTTTTTTTAGAAGTTTTTTACAAGTAAATCACTTGATTTTATGGTTGTATGGCATTATTTGGATTTCAGGTAATTTTCCTTATAGTCATTGGCTACAGATTTTCTTAGTTTCTTATACGACAGTTTTAATTATTATAGCTGGTACTTATTTAGCAATTAAAGGTAGTCCGGCGATCGTCAACTGGTTCGCTATAAATAGTTTTAAAAAATTAGAAAATCAAAGCTATAGTTATAGTTATAGAAAAATACCACAGGCAATTACTTTTTCTCATACATTGAAAGGAATTGTAATGTTTGTTTTAGGTTGTATTGGTATGCTGGGGATATTTCAAAATTTCAATGTTTCTATAACCATAATATTATTAGGTTTAGGTATTATTAGTTTGACAGTTTCTTTCGGTGGTCATAATCTAATTAAAGATATCATCAGTGGAATTTTAATATTACTAGAAGACAGGTATGCAATTGGGGATTTAATTGACCTAGATTATACTATGGGTTATGTAGAAGATATGAGTTTTCGTGTAACACAATTACGCGACGCAGGAGGACGTTTAAGTTCAATTCCTAATAGCAAAATTTCTACAGTACATAATTTGACCAAAGATTGGGCAAGCATTGATTTAAGAATAAAAGTAAATTTAGATTCTAATTTAAGCCAAGCATTACAATTAGTTAAACAAGTTGCTAATGAGTTAAAAAATGATGCAGAGTGGGGAGATAAAGTTTTAGATGCTGGCAGTATTTTAGGTGTAAATAGTGTTTCTCAAACTGAAGTAGAACTTATGATTAGAATGAAAAGTATACCAAGAGAACAATGGAATGTAGCTCGTGAGTTTTGCTACAGGTTGAAACAAATTTTTGAGCTGAAAAAGATTGCCTTTAATGCCACAATATCTTCAAAATATAGATAAGTCCCTTCAGTTTCCTGTAAAATAATACAAGTACCTAACTTTTACCCAACAAAATGTCGCTCTGGGTCTCCTGTTATAATTTCAGATTTAACGGGAGGGGAGTTGCGACCTGCAAAAAAACTCATCTCTACAGTAAAGTAACTTCAATTATGCTATAATTAATGGTGTCAGGAATAGCGGTAATACGCACCTGACTTCAGAACCTAGATAACTCAAGATATGGGGTTCAACTGGTGAAGTCCTAGTAATTTCCGTGAGAAGATAAAATCTTGAAGGTAGCTAGGTGAGTACAGAACTGGACAGTACAAAACGGCGGTGGGTCTCATCGTTGCAGCCTGTGGAAGTTAAGAGGATGCTCAACTTTTGAAGCAGGAAGCCCTTTTCCGTAAGGGAGGGAAGCCCTCATTATAGCGCTAGCTTAACGAGGGAGAACGTCACAAGTCAAGACAATAGAACCCTTGACAACTTTCGCCCAATTAAAAATGATACTAAACAAAAAAATATCAAAATTACTGATATTAAAAGGATTTGCCCTGATCGTACCTTTGGCTGTAAATGCTGTAACATATCCTACATCTGCCCAAATTAACCCTAACCCACCCCCAAATAATCAAAACCCCTCACGCACTATGACTGTCCGCTCCGACATTCAAGAAGCAGACTCTCGAACAGGAGTTGTTACAGCTCGTGGTAATGTCCAAATTAACTATCCAGCTCGCCAAATTCAAGCGACAGCAGCTCAAGCTCAATACTTTAGTAGAGAACGTCGAATTGTCCTCAGTGGAGATGTATTTATCCTACAGGAAGGCAATACAATTCGTGGAGAAACAGTTACCTATCTTATAGATGAAGGACGCTTTATTGTTCTACCTCAATCTCAAGGACAAGTAGAATCTGTATATTTGGTCCCCGCAGGTCAAGGTGCAGATGGGGGTAGCGATGTTACTGCTCCATTCAATCCAAAACCTGCCTTTAAAAGTCCAATAAGTCCTTAATTAGGGTTTTCTGAATAAAGTCTTTTTAGGGAGTAGGGGAGTGGGGGAGTGGGGAGTGGGGGAGTAGGAGAAGTTTTTAGCTATCTATAGTATAAAAAAGTACATTTTTTTTGAGATTTTATACTGAATAAAAGCGATCGCTCACCCTTTTGTTAAAAACATTCCCTTGTAAGCTCCCCACACTCCCCATCCCCCCATCTCCCTATCTCCCTATCTCCCCACATTCTCTCTACCATTATAGCATTACGCAAATAGGTTAGGGCAATTATAGACACTCAAACGAGCGTCAGGGATTACTTCTGACTTGCAGACTTGCTGACTTGCAGACTTGCGCGTAGCGCTATACCATGCACCATCACCAATAAATTTTGCACAAGTAATAATATTGATTGACAAATGTAGTACTTTGTGCATATAGAAGCCCCCTGGAATTGGTAAAATATTTGTTGTTTCTACAGCTTAATTAATCTTTGAAAGCTGGCTTCTAACCCATAATATGAAAATTGTTCTTGAGAATATTCACAAAAACTATGGTAAACGTGCCATAGTTAGTCGAGTTAATCTATTCATTGCCCAAGGAGAAATTGTTGGCCTCCTCGGTCCTAATGGTGCAGGTAAAACCACTACATTCTATATCGCTACAGGTATAGAAAAGCCTTCCCTTGGCACTGTCTTTTTAAATGACTTAGATATTACAACTCTACCAATTCACAAGAGAGCAAAACTGGGTATTGGCTATCTAGCTCAGGAACCAAGTATTTTCCGCAACCTTAGTGTTAGAGATAATATTCTCCTAGTCTTGGAACAAACAAAAATTCCTCGTCGCCAGTGGAAAAAGTTCTTAGATTCTCTATTACATGAGTTTCGCTTAGAAAAGGTTGCTTCTACTTTAGGTTCCCAAGTTTCCGGTGGAGAACGGAGGCGAACAGAACTAGCCAGAGCTTTGGCCTCTAGCAAAGATGGACTAAGATTTTTGTTTTTGGATGAACCATTTGCTGGAGTAGACCCTATTGCCGTTTCTGAAATTCAAAAGATTGTTGCCAAATTAAGAGAACGAAAAATGGGTATTCTTATTACCGACCATAATGTGAGAGAAACTCTAGAAATTACCGATCGAGCCTATATTATGCGCGATGGACAAATCTTGGCATCTGGAACAGCAGAAGAACTTTATAATAATCCCTTAGTACGTCAGTATTATTTGGGTGATAAATTTAGGTTTTGAATGACAAAGGAAGAAGGAAGAGGAAAGAGGGAAGAAGGAAGAAGACTGATAGCAGTTTTCATCTGTCCTAACCTGATAATTAAAAAGAGCCGAGTAATTTTTTTGCTAATTAGCAGCTCAGTTAATGTTAATTATTCTGATGTTTACTTCTCCCTGTAGGGACGCCCTTATGCAACGTCCCTACCTACTCCCTGACCGAAAATTAGGGTCTCAAGCCTCCCCTTTTAAGGGGATAAAAAAAGAGAATATTCCTTATGTCAAGCCTCCTTATTGCAGAGGTACTGATAACTGATAACTGATAACTGATAACTGAAATGACCTATCCGTGTATCCGTGCCATAATCCGTGTGAGCCACTCCCCTACTCCCAACTATATAATAAGTATTCAACCGGAAATGATATTACCGAAAAATTGTGGTTTAAAGCCTCCTCTTTTAAGAGGATAAAAAGAAAAATTTTCATGATTAGTCAATCCTATCCGTTTTAAAGGAGAGGTAATTCGCGCATTCGCGCATTCTAAATTCTAAATTCTTGAAACCGTGCCAACAACAAAGTTAAATCATCATCAGTTCTACCAGTTACTTTAGGCGATCGCAAAAATTCTTCCAATTGTTTAGTGGCCTCTTGTTCATCAGTCACCACAGTTATAAACTTAAACAATGGTGCAAAAAACGGACAATGGGGGACTCCTGTTGGCATCTTCAAAGCCAGCATCTGCAACCCATCCGAAAAAATTGCCAAATGAACTGGTTTTCCATGCCAAATCTTCACTTGAGCAGTTTCCACACCTTGCTCTGAAATCAAAAAAGTTGTCTCATTAATATATTCTCCACTTTGAGGAGCAGTCAGCGGAAAAATATTTTCCTCACCATCTCCCACTACCGCCGCACCATCTCCCACCTGAGCAGCAATAGCAAACTCTGGTGTTGCCACCACCAAAATCAAAGTTGCAGCAAACTCCCGTGCGTCTACCTTCCTCACTTGAGATTCAGCCAAAACTGCTGTTCTCGCAGCTCTCAAAGCATCAATTAATTTATACTCCCAATCAACATTATTATCTTTAGACAGCAAATTTTGTTTAGAAATAGTTTCTACTGCAGCACTGACAGCTATTTTCGCCCCTACTTCCCCAAAATTGGATGAACCAGCACCGTCAGCAACTGCTGCAACTAAAACACCTTCCGGCAAAATCTCCCAATGATTTGCATCCTGACATGGTTTTCCACGTTTTTCGTGACTTGTACCTGCCACTGACACCGATACCACTCGCCAATGACTTTGTTCTTCTGTTGACATAACCTAATTTTTGATAACTTTTCTGATTTTATTTGTGAGGACTTACGCAGTACAATGTATTTCCGTCATTGCGACCGACTGGGTTGGCGGAGCATTCCGGGACGGAAAGCAAGCTCAAATCCTAATTTTTCGTACCTTATGCGTAAGCCATGATTTGTTTAAGACAGGACTTATGCAGAGAGAGACTCTACTTCTGGGGAGAAAGAATACTATTTACCCCTACATATAGCGCTCTAAAAGTTAATTTGCGTAAGTCCTGTAAGATATAGTTGTTTTGCTTTAGGTACTAATTGCGATCGCACCTTCTTCTATAATTAAGTAGCTATCAGTTTTTAGTTAGCTTCCTACGGAGGAACTACGTTAACAGTGCTTCAGCTTTTATCAAAATCATAAGGGTCTAAAACCCCGCCTTTTAAGGCGCAATACTTTTGAGCGAAGCTCAAATCCCCTACTTCCCCTCCTGGGAGGGGTTAACTTCTGACTGGCAGACTTGCTGACTTGCAGACTTCGTTTCCCCTACTTCCCCTCCTGGGAGGGGTTAGGGGTGGGTTGACTTGCAGACTTGCAGACTTGCAGACTTCGTTTCCCCTACTTCCCCTCCTGGGAGGGGTTAGGGGTGGGTTGACTTGCAGACTTGCAGACTTGCAGACTTCGTTAACGCTCTGGGTCATTTCAGTTATCAGTTATCAGTAACTCTGCAATAAAGAGGCAAAAAAATACGGAATTCTCTTTTTTTTATCCCCTTATATAGAATCCGGTTATATAGTATATGTTGATAATTCTATAATTACTTCAATATTTACAGCGGTTTTCATTTGGATAGACCACAGTAGGGACTAACCATGGAACGTCCCTACAAGGTTTTGGTTGTGAAGATGTGGTTCATCAATGAGCAAAAGCGCTGTAATCTCCCCTACTCCCCCACTCCCCTACTCCCCCACTCCCCTACTCCCAACTATACAATAACTATTCAACCGGATTCTATATTAAAAGGGGAGGCGCATACCCACAATTTATCGGTAAAAATCTGCTGAAAGCTGACCGCTGACCGCTGAAGTGCTTCTTTAAACTGTTCCCCATCCAGGAGGAGGCAGCGCCACTTGTTCGTCAACTTTAGAGTGGGAAACCTGCTGCATACTAGCAGATAACCAAATAAACATTTCTCGAAAGTCAAGTCCTCTCAGTTTTAGCGGTGTTCTAAGCACAATTTCTCCAAGCTTATCCATATTTGCCCCTTCTACACCTACTGCAAAAAAGGCAACGTGCTTGTTATCTTCTTCTTCTCTAATGCGGTCTGCTGCTTCCTTAACAACTTTTTCTGATTCACCTTGAGGTTCGCCATCAGTAATCAAAAAAATCCAAGGTCGATAGTAAGTTATGCCATTATTGCGATATTCTAACTTCCGAGCTGCAATCATATCCAGCGCCTTGTTAATAGCTGTACCCATATAAGTTTGTCCTTGAGCTGTTAATACCGGGTTTTCAAATTGGTCTGCAGTGATAAACTCTTGCACAATTTTTATTTGGTTATCAAAGGAAATAATTGCCACCTCTACTCGTTTTTTAGCCAAATCATCAGTAATTAAATTATCTCTAAAAGTTTCTAGTCCCTCATTCAAAGCTTGAATAGGTGTGCCTGTCATTGATGCGGAGGTGTCCAACAGCAGGACACAAGGACAGCGGGGTTCAGGATTTTCTGCAAATTCTACTGCTTCATCAAGTCTCATAGTAGTTTTTTGGCCTTATATTAACAATTTATATTTTTTATGTTTGTTTTCTTTATCTTTGATTCTAGAACTATATTTCTAGTAGCTTTGGAATTAAATAGAACTAACATTCAGATGACATAGTACAGTATAAGGAATTTGGTTGTGCAGAGCGTAAAGTGTGGGATTCGCCTGCGTAGGGCCCGCATATCTAATCTAAAAGCACTGAGATATAAAGTTTTTAGGATTTTTGTCGGCAAAAAAGTGCAAATTTTTCACCCTTTAATATCATGTCCGGTTAAATACTTATTATTAAGATAGTAGGGGAGCGGGGGAGTAGGGGAGTAGGGGAGCGGGGGAGTAGGAGAAATAGAAAGATTTACTGTTTAAGCAAGAGGATAAGTTTTTTTCATCACTAATTATCCGGACATGATATAAGACCAAAAAGTTAGGACGAAAGACAGACACTTCCCAGAAAGATACAGGTACAATTATTCCTCCTACTTTCGAGCAGACCGGACCACACTTCCCACGCTTCCCGCACTTCCCACACTTCCTTGACGCACTACCAGGAATTTTTCTACTAATATAATATCTAAATATGGAGAGACAATCTTGGGTTGAGGGCTAGATTAATCAAAGTTTTTCCTAATCTCTATTTTTAAGCTCAAAAATAGAACATAGCAGAAGGAAAAGGGAAGAAGGGAAGTTGGAAGAAGTTTGATTATTGATATTCCCAAGTTTGCAGATATTTTATAAGTCAAATACAGTCATGGCGACTGCTATAACTTAAGTCATGGGAAGAATATCAAATATTTTTTATATAATGTGTATTTATAGCGCTACTTGAATCGGGAATAGGGAATAGTAAACTGTTAAATGGTTTCAGGGTTGATAAATGTCCTAACCTTAATGTGTAGCACTATAGTACAGTAGATTTAAGTACCACAAATGGCAAATTTTTTACCTGAGAAAAAACACTGGTTTCAATATTTAGTGGAGCTACCCATCGATTTTGTATTTAAAACTAGGCCAGCAAGAATATCATCGGAAGCTGCGCGGATAAATAATGATAATTTAATTGAATATTATGAAAAAAGAGATAGTATTCAACAACAAATGGAAGCTGGTAAAATGCAGTTACAAGCTTTAATACAACAGAGGAATTTTGAATTTCAATATGAGCAAGGTAATCTTAATAGACAGTTTCAGGTTCAGGAGGGGAAATTAAACCGTGAATTACAAACTCAATTAGCAATATTAAATCAAGAGTTTAAAGCTCAGGAGGGGAAATTAAATCGGGAATTACAAGCTGAGTTAGCAAGATTAAATAGAGAGTTTCAAGCTCAAGAAGGAAACTTAAATCGGGAAAATGCTTATCAATTAGAAATTTTTCGTGCTAAATTACAAATATTTTTACAGGAAAAACAAAAAGAGTTACAACTTCAATTCAAAGAAATTGATGCGACATTAGCCAGAGAATTAAAAGCTATTAACTTGCAAAATAATCTCACAGTTATTCGTCAACAACGCCGATTAAATAATTGGCCTCTTACCCTAGATGATGAACAAATTAAGGAAATTGTAAAATCTGATAATTTACTAATTTTATTCGTTCCACCTATTCTTAAATATGACCTAAAATTAGGGTCTCAAGCCTCCCCTTTTAAGGGGATAAAAAAAGCGGTCGAGAGATGGATGGGTTTCCTAACCATATCTAATCGACCAAGAGAGAGAATATTCCTTATGTCAAGCCTCCTCCGAAGCAGAGGTACTGATAACTGATAACTGATAACTGATAACTGAAATGACCGTGCTGGAGCTGGTGCAAATATTCCACCTAATAGTTTTCCTGATATTGAACAAGGATTAAATAGACGTTTAAGAGCTTTCCTAGAAAAGTATAAAAAAAGTGGTAGAAAAGTAGATTTTTTAACAGGTGTATGGATGACAAAAGCTTTCTCTGGAGAGGGAGCTTTTAAAACTATTTTTAGTGGTTTAAAAAGTAAACCAATGTTAGTTATCAATACATTAGTGGAAAGAACTTACTATCACCTAGAATATAGTTATTGGAGTCAAAATTTTCAGGAACCTTATATTGATTCTTTGCCGAAAGAAGAATCTGTATCTTGGCTGGAATTATTATACTTTGCCACCAAAGAAAGATTATTAAAATGGGAAGAACAACGAAATAGGGAAAAAATAGAAAAAGGAACAACAGAAGAGTTTGATGGAGCTTTGGGAGGAGAATTTATTAATAAATTTTTGGCAGATTTAGAATTGATTAAACGAGAAAATCGACTATTAGAAAGAGGGCAAGACCCGAACAATTTACCTAATCGTAACTATACGGTTAATGATCAAGATAAAGAAACTTTTTCTAGTCTCATTGCTATTCAAATTTGTCTATTAATAGGTAGAACTGCCGATGAATATTTCCTCTTAGATGTTCCACCTCAAGAACGTCAACCTCCTTTATTGCCTGAATTGTTACCTAAACTTTTAGAGGAAATTCCCTCAGAATATTGAGAAAAAATTATTGAATCTCTTGTTTATTTTTATCAATCTTTATATCAGCAATTATGGAAATAAGAGTCGGCTTGGGTGCCAGAAATGCTGATAGACTTGGCTAGTAGTTTGATTCATCTAGATAACAAGTTTTGGGCAAAAGAGCAGATAGAAAAATCTGTGAAATCTTGGTTATTAATCCGTGGGATATCTTTAGAGCAAGTTGGTAATTTAGAAGTAATGAAATATTTTTTAGTCTCAGGAGATGACGAATATTTAGACAAACTAAATCAATGTATTTTATCATTTGGAAGAGAAAACTGTGTGGTTCCAGCAGAAACTTTACTAGATACTTGGCGAAAACTGAAGATTAAGGGTTGTATCAGAGTAGACAAACACGGACCAACTTTATTTTGGTGAATTAGGTAAATTCAGATGGACAAATCATTTGAAGTAGTCGTAGCAATTGACTTTGGAACATCTCGTTCTGGCTTTGCTTATAAATTTAAAGAGTCGGACGATTCTGTATTTCGAGACTTGTGGCCTGATAGCCCAACATCTTATCCTAAAACGGCAACCCATCTATTGGTTTCCTCTACAGGAGAAATAGAGGCTTGGGGCTATACAGCAATCAAGAAACTGGCTGAATTTCGTGCTAAGGGGGCTGCTAAAGATTATTACTTTGCCCGTAACTTTAAAATGGAGTTGCATTCTGGCAAAAAAGATCGAAGTGGGCCTTATGTCATTAATGAAAGTAACAGAGAAAAAATCTATGTTATTGACTTGATAGCTGAATATATTCGTCTCATTAAAGATGAAGCTCTGAAGGAAATCGAAAACAGTACCTCTGGAGAATTAAAGGATCGAGAAATTCGGTGGTGAAGCACTCAAAGCTTTTGTCTTTACTGAATCTGACGAACAAGCTTCTCCTGAACCACAAAAATCTTTCGAGACTAATCAAACTAATCAACAGGCAAATTCTACAAATAATGAAGAGCAGCATTCTACAGATGAGCAACCTGAAAAACAATCAAATTCCACAGATAATGAAATTCATTTAGAGTTATTTAAGGGTCAAGTAGTACTAAAAGCACCTGGTTTATCCTATTGCAATAGCCGGAAGTGTCAAGACAAAAATCAGATGACCGTAATTAATGGTGAAGTTATAAATTTTGATGCTTGGGCTGAAGGAGAGATGGTAGAACATAGAGGACAGAAAAATAATATTTGGTATAGGAAAGCCAATACCGAACTATGGTTGCCCAAGGTTTATATTCAACTCAATCAATAGATTTTAGGAAGCGATCGCTCTTTTTTGATCGGGACTTACGCAGAGACTTTACTTATGGTGAGGGTGCCCTTCGGAGCTTGGCGTTAGCCAATGCCATTCGCCCCTACAAATGGTGCTTTAAAAGTCAATTTGCGTAAGTCCTGTTTATTCAAACTCTTTTTCAAAAGCGATCGCTCTTTTTCCACCCTAAGTTCATAATTTGGAAATAAACACAATATTCGGAAGAATGCTCGAAGAATATAAAGCAAATATTTAACATTATTATCGATATAAAATTCAACTATGACCAAAAAATAAGGTCTCAAACCTCCCCTTGAAAGGGGATTTAAAAAAAATAAAGTTCAATATTTCAATTCACTTTACTTGACCTTTGTCATGCTGCACAAACAGGCAGAGGTACTGATAACTGATAACTGAAATGACCAAAGCACAAACACAAAAACTAACTTTTGATAACTTCTTAGAAAAATGTCCTGAAAAAGGTATTTTTGAATTAGTGAATGGAGAAATTGTAGAATTGAAAGCAACCCGAAACCATGATGATGTAGCTAACTTCCTTTTATTCTCTTTTAATGATGAAATTAGAAGACTTAATCTGAATTTGTTTGTCACCAATACAGCAGTCATCAAAACATTAAGAAAAGACGGCGTAGAACAAGGAAGAAATCCTGATGTTAGTGTAATCAATCGAACTATTTGGCGTTCCAATCATTCTGATTATAATGCCTTACAAATGCCCATTCAATTAGCAGTAGAAGTTACTTCTACAAACTGGGAAGATGACTATGTAGATAAATTAGATGAATATCAACCTTTAGGAATTACTGAATACTGGATTGTAGATTATTTAGCTATTGCCTCAAGAGCATATTAGGAAATCCCAAAGTTCCGACTGTCTTTTTATCTGGATAAAAATGCTAAGTATAGACAAACTCAATTTAGAGGTGCTGAACAGATTACATCACCCACATTTCCAGAATTATCTTTAACAGCAGAACAAGTATTAACCGCTTAAAAAAATTGACTTAAGACACAGCGTTTTTTTGTAATTTACCCTTGATATTTTTGTAAGGTTGCCTAGCAGTCACAGGTTTAAACTGAGTATCCACAAACTGCACCGGATGATATGTCTCAATCCACAAATGAGCTCCACAGCGCAATGGTTCTAATGGTCTATAAACTATACGACACGGACCATGAATTTCCATTTGATGCCCCATATCATTGTGATTTGTTTGCTTCAAAGAGACTACAGGTATTAAGTCTTCAATAGACACTTGAGGATTTTCTTTAATTATGTCGATATTTGCTTTGATGATATGTTGATTTACATGAATGATCGTCGGGTTCTCTCGCTTTTTATGACACCATACACCTTTAGGTCCTCTAGAACCTGGTATAACAACAGGCATCTTGCCATAAAGAGGAATTCGCCAAAATCCATTATGTTTGTAAGCGCCTTTAATTCTGTTTTGAGAAAGTAAAACTCTAACTCGTTGGCAACAGATACCCAATAAAAAAGCTGCTTCTCTAGTTCCAATAATAGTCATTTTTACTATAGCACTATAGTTTTTATTCTATATTCAAATTATATTTGAACTTTACTATATACAAAGATAGTCATCAATTGACATACTCCCGACGTTGCGCTGACGCGACAACGCGGGATTCTTCAGTCAGGGATGCCCTAACCGCAGTTTTAACAGAAGTGATGTCCTCCTCCTGTGTTGATAACAATCCGATTTTTTGTATTAGGAGTGCCGAGTTATAGTCTCTGTCTAGCTCTTGACCACACTTAGGGCATGAATGCCAACGCTCAAACAAGCTTTTTGAGACTTTATTCAAGCATTTCCAACAATGTTGAGACGTGCCTTTTGGGTCTACTTTGACAATTCTCTTGCCTAACTTCCAGGCTACATACTCTAGAACATGGATGAATTGACCAAAAGCTGCATCTTGCAAAGACTTATTTAATCCTGACTTCGCTGATTGACCATTCGGTAAAAATTGACCATCCTCACCTAATTTGGCTTTGCAACGTCTAACTAGATTAGCTATCTGCAAGTCTTCCAAGAAAATAACACTTACATCACTAAATAGATGATAAGCTAATTTGAATTGCCAGTCTAAGCGTTGTCTAGCTATTAGTTGATGTAGCTTAGATATTTTACACTTAAGTATTTTCCAAGGCAAGGAAAGCTTTGGTTTCTTAGCCAATCTCACCTGAAGTTTAGATAAACGATGTTCAGATTTCCTGAAAAACTTAGGAACTTCTATAAATTCTCCATCACTGGTAACAGCATAGTACAACAATCCTAAATCAATACCTTTTGAGTTTTTTTCAGTGGGTTGAATTTCTGCAACCTCTACAGGTACGGCCCGATCTTCTATCGTGAAGCTAATGTACCACCCGTCAACTTCACGAATCACTGTACCTGTCTTAACCTTGAATCCTACTGGTATTGGGCGATTGTAGACAAAAGGGATTAAACCAATCTTTGGTAGATTGACACAAAAGCGACCGTTAGTATTTTTGACAATATGGGTATTTGACAACTGAGGATAACTGAAAGAATTATAATAATGCTGACCTTTGAATTTAGGTCTGCCACTACTTTTACCGTTTTTATCAAGCTTGGTAAAATTATCCATTGTTGTTTGTACTCTTTGGATAACATCTTGTAAAACCTGGGAGTGGATAGACTTATATTCAGGGAATAGTTTTTTAGTTTGTGCTAAGTCCGCTAGTTGAACTGTTTCCCATAAAACATAACCATTGGCTATATTCGGATGTTGCTCCCCTTTCTTGGTTATCGGATTACCATTACTGTCTTTTTTTCTACCGTCTCTTGTTTGTACTCTAAATTCTGGTATGTTTTGATAAATTATTTCTACAGGTACTACTGAAACATTAAGTGGGCAAGCATTCACTGGTGTGCGCGTTGCTTCAAACCAGTTTAACCTTTCAGCTAAACGGTAATTATATTGCTTCCTGGCCATCTCTAACCAATTGGATATAATTACCGCTTGCCTTTTATGTGGTTTTAGTTTGTACTTGTATTTCAGTAGCATTATAGTATCTACCTTTATTTCTACTTTAGCTATTATATCAAAAATAACGAAAAACCACACAGATAACGCCCGGCTTTCCCATACGACGCTCCCCTACGGGAGAGCGCGGGACTTCCCGCCGGGGGAGTTAAATAAATTCTGTTACTTTTATTACATTATGTCAATAAAGTTGGCTAACTTTAGGCACATATAATTTTCGGTAAAAAATATGGTGATAGTCCTCTAGCAATAATCTTTGATTTAACTGTGAGAGAATCAAAAGTAGGGAGCGTTTAACGAAGTCAGCAAGTCAGCAAGTCTGTACGGGCGTTAACGTTTGCGGTAGCATTCCGATAGGAAAGTTATGCGAAGCAAACGGCCGTTCGCCCCTACAGAAGTTAACCCACCCCTAACCCCTCCGGTGGAGGGGAAGTAGGGGATTTGAACCCCGCTCCAAAAATATTTCGCCTTAAAAGGCCAGGTTGCGCGACCCAATCCTGTTTGATAATCATTCCCTACTTAATCGCAATTATAAAAATTCACGCCCCATAAAAGCTTGCAAGACTTCCGGTATTTTCACACTACCATCAACCTGCTGATAATTTTCCAAAATAGCCGCCATAGTTCGTCCCACTGCCAAACCAGATCCATTCAGAGCATGAACATACTGAGTGCCTTTTTTCTTTCCTTCCTTAAACCGAATATTTGCCCGACGTGCCTGAAAATCTTTCACATTAGAGCAACTAGAAATTTCTCGATATGTTCCCGATGATGGTAACCACACCTCCAAGTCATAACACTTAGCCGCAGAAAAACCTAAGTCCCCAGTACACAATTCTATAATTCGATAAGGTAACTTCAGTGCTTGTAAAATAGCTTCTGCATCTGCCACCAATTTTTGATGCTCTTCTTCAGAGCGATCGGGATGCACAATTTTTACCATTTCGACCTTATTAAATTGATGGAGTCGAATTAACCCCCTAGTATCTTTGCCATAAGCACCAGCTTCTCGACGAAAACAAGGAGTATAAGCACAATGATAAATAGGTAATTGTTCCGCAGTCAAAATTTCATCTCGATACAAGTTCATCGTTGAAACTTCCGAGGTAGGTATTAACCATAGATCGTCTGCTTCACACTTAAAACTATCCTCAGCAAATTTTGGCAGTTGACCTGTAGCTGTCAAAGACTGACTATTAACTAATAATGGGGCCATAACTTCAACATAGCCAACTTGAGTATGGCGGTTGAGCATAAATTGAATTATGGCACGTTCTAATGCTGCTCCTGCTCCCATTAATGCCACAAAGCGACTTTGAGCAATTTTTACCCCTCGTTCAAAATCGAGAATACCTAGTTTTTCCCCAATTTCATAGTGAGGAATAATTTTTGGATTTTGGGGAATATATTCATCCCCCCAACGTTTGACTTCGATGTTTTCTGCTTCACTTTTTCCTAAAGGTGTAGACTCACTAGGCAAATTAGGAAGAGGTAAGAGCAAGGCTTCTATTTTGGCCTTTATCTCTTTTTCCCTGGGTTCTAATTCGCTGAGTTGGGTTTTGATTTGATTTCCCTCATCTTTGAAAGCTTGAACTTCAGCCCCCTTGGGGTCACTACCTGATTTAATTTTTTCTCCTACCTGTTTACCGATCTGGTTACTACGAGCTTGGAGTTGCGATCGCTCTGTTTCCAGTTGTCGCTGTTGCTCATCCAATTCTAGAATTGGCTGTAAGTCGTAGTCTCCACGACGGTTGAGTAATTCTTGTACAGTTTGCAGATTTTCTCGAATTTGTCTAATATCTAACACAATTTTTCCCTAGATCCTTAGCTAGCGATCGGCATTTCAGCATTCAGCTTTCAGCGCGCTAAAAGCCTGAGTTTAAATCCCCGACTTCTAGCTTGTTGTTTAATTTTAGGAGGGGTCGCATATCCCCTTTCCGTTCCGGAATGCTCCGCAAATGCGCAAAGCTGACTGCTAAACGCCGAGCGACTGAAAGCTTTTTTAATTTATTTCACTTAACAGAATATTACTTTAGCTCAATGATTTTTCAAAAAACTAAACGTCAAAAATAAAGAGTCAAAAGTCATAATATCTATCTGAATCTGTCAAAGGGAAGGGCATGGAAACTAAAATGTCTTGAGATAGGATTGCTTTAACGCGCGTCAGAAGTCAGCAAGTCTGCAAGTCAGAAGTTAACCCACCCCTAACCCCTCCCAGGAGGGGAACTAGGGGATTTGAGCAACTCTCCAAAAACCCGATCGCCTTAAAAGGGGGGGTGGCGCGACCCTTATGATTTTGATGAAAATCGGCAAAAATTATGATGTAATTTTTATGATATAATGCTAAGAAAATTAAATATCTAACATAATATTAAATTCATTCATTTATTAAGAAGTAAAATATGAAATTTGTATATCCATTAACAGCGACATTATTAACAGTATCCTGGTTAACTATTCCAGTATTTGCTCAATCTAAATCTAATTCTATGGAACGCATCAAAACTATTCAGCGTTTATTAAGCACTTATGAGTGTCAAGGTTGTGATTTGGGCGAAGCAGACTTAAGCGAACAAGACTTAAGTGAGGCAAATTTATTAGGAGCTAACTTACAAAAAGCAAACTTGAAAGGAGCTAATTTAAGAGGTGCTATTCTCAGCGGTGCTAATTTGATTGAAGCAAACTTAGCAGGGGCTAATTTATCAGGTGCAATTATGCATGGTACAACTATGCAAAAGGCAGATTTGACAGATACTGATTTATCTTGGGCTGATTTGTACCAGGCATATATGGAGGAAGCTAAGTTAAATAGAGCTAATTTATCTAATGCGAATCTTAATCAAGCAAAACTAGAGCAAACAGATTTTTGTGGAGCTACTCTACCTAGTGGTAATAAAGGAGATTGCTCTAATGGGAAAAAATAGAGATTGCTCTAATGGCAAAAATATAGAGGTTGTCGATCCGAGTTTTTATGTAAAAGTTGAACTTATTATTTTGTTAGGTATAGTTTTATACTATAGCCGATATTTCATCAACTACTTTAATTCGTCCTCTATAAATTGCACGAATTAGTCGGTCTATTGAGCGTTTTTCATATTCTTGCAAAGATTCATCAAATATAGCTGCCATTAATCCATAGCGGTCGGCTAGGGTAATGTAGCCGTTTTCGTTGGCTTGAGCAAAAAGGTCTCCTAATGCACATGGAAGAAGATGGACAGGAGGGTCTACAGACATAACAATCACCTTTAAATTCTACAGTTCTAGTATTATCTACAGTTCTAGTATTACTAATTTTCCATTGTTACATGGTGATGCAACATTGAGATTCTAAGTGATCGTACTTACTATATGCAGTGATGAAAATCACTATTACTATGTGACAACTGACAATAAGCTTAATGACTTACCTTGCATATCGCTAAATTTAAAATTTTGCGGAAAACTTTACTAACTATTAGAAATATATAGGTGTACCTGAACCTTGTTGGAGCAACAGTATAACCACAGTTCAATACTTTACTAATACCAATTCACTTTAAAGATGTCACAAATAGTTTCCAACTTTAAATGTGAAATAATTTGCTGAAATTATTGTATGCTAAAGGTTTTGAACCGATAAAATCTGACTTTTGACTTTTGATTTTTGACTTTTAACTTCCGTGAAACGGTATAACCATCCTCTCAAATTTCAGGCTGAAAATTTTGATACAATGTAAAAAATTTCTTTAAAAAAGTGTTGACAAAGCTTATAGAAAAAAGTTAATATAATGTCAAAAGCAAAAGACAGTCAGCCTAATCCGGCAAGAAAGACACAGCAAGAGTGTCGCTGGAGCGGAGGAACCAAATACAGGGGGCTTATCTCTGATTAGAAGTCTTTGAATGTAGAAAAACAAAGATGCAGAGAAGGGAATCTCTCAGCCCTAGCCCGTCAGCTAACTTCGTAGGCATTGAGAGGAGAATGAAGAGTCAACTTTCTATGAAAATTTAGACAGATTGTCAATTCAGTATCCTTGGTTGGTATAGGTATGATTTGTTGCGCCTGATAAACTTGACTCTGACCATCTAGAAAATGTTAGAAAAACTGAATATTTCCCTTTTTGCGACGCTTGCCGTAGTTATTGTAATACCTCAACAAGCTGTATGGAAGCGCATCTGTCGCTTCGTCACGCCTGACTTAGTTTTATTACCTGCATTAGGATTTTTTTGGACTGTAGTGTTGTGGTCTATGGTTAATTCCTTTTTCACAACTTTGATACCCAGTCCTTGTTTACCAACAGTTATCAGCACTGCTATAAGTGTTTCTAAAGTTTCCAGAGGATACTTAGGAGTAGCCCAAGCTTTCTGGCAGTGTTCTGGTAAAGCTCAAAATATAGATGCTCTGTCTATTCCGCAGGTTGGTTCTCAATTAGAACAAGCTTACGCATCTGTTTAATGCATACTGTTACGAGATTCTGTCATTGTAAGGTACTACTTGTTATTTAAAAAATTTATGGGATTTTTGACATCCTCTCCCATTAAATCAAACATTATAACAGGAGATTCCTAAACCTCGCATCGGCTCAGTTTACTGCTTGAGTGGCACTTATCTAGACTGTTGCCAGTCCCCGACAGTAAGCCAACGAGCATCAATTTGAGCTACGCATCTGCACTCGGCCGCAGTGACAACTCAGTGTTATCATGTTCCGATAGTATCATAATTCTATCTCAATGGAATGCTTATTTTTTGTTTGGTCGCGATTCCGAACCCGGTAAATCGGAGATTATACCGGGAGTCCTCACTCGCTCCATCTTAGATAGCATAATTCTTGTTACTTTACGTTTTTTTTGCAGGTCGCGATTCCCCTCCCGTTAAATGGCTCGATTATAATGGGAGACCCAGAGCGACATTTAGTTGGATTTTAGGGGATAGGCAACAAGCAATAAGGAAGAAAAAGACAGCTCTACCTAACCAGAGGTGACGAAATTCTATAAGTTTTTGCAATAACCTAGTTAACATTATCGGATTAAAAAAAAATACCCCAAAGGGTGTAGGGGAGTGGGACGAAGTAAACATCAGAATAATTAATACGCTACTGGCGTGCTAATTATTAAAAATTTCATTGCACCTGTGTTAATTACTTAATAATTGAAGTTTCGCCTAAGTATCGAGCATCGCATTCTTTTTTTACCCTTGGTATAACAAATCTAGAAACAAATACCTTAATTATTATCCAAAGATTTTTACCGAAGAATTAAGGTTTAAAGCCTCTCTTATGGAATCCGGTTATACAGTGTATGTTCATAATTCTATAATTACTTCAATCTCCCAATCTCCCAATCTCCCAATCTCCCAATCTCCCAATCTCCCAATCTCCCAATCCCCCCATCTCCCAATCTCCCAATCTCCCAACTATATAATAAGTATTCAACCTGATTTGATATCACTCGCCGTGGAGAAACAAGAAAAAATTTTCACGATCGTTCAATCCTCTTCTTTTCAAGGAGAGGTAATAATTAATTATTAATTGTTGAACATACCGATTTTTTTCTCAGTCACAATAGACATCTGCTGAAAAAGATATAGACTTTTTGTGCATAGTAGGGAACACCGGAGCTGGGAATAGATTTTCATATCATGTCTCTTTAAATAACCACTTCGGAAAAATCAAGGGAGTAGGGAGTAGGGAGTAGGGAGTAGGAAACAAGAGGAAATTTGTTTGCAGACCATGACAAACGGAAAAAATATTTTCTCTCAAGAGAAGAAAATTTTTATTATGGCGTTCTTAATGAGACTTGATATCACGCCAAAGATAAGTCAAGGAGCAAGAGTCAAAGGGGGTAGAGAGGATTTGGAAAAAGTATAGCAGTGAAAGGAAAGGGCGTGGACATTTAACGCGCGTCAGAAGTCAGCAAGTCAGTAGGGGCGCCCTTCGATAGCTATGCGAAGCAAACGGCCGAAAGCTTGCGCATACTCCGCAGGTGTCCGTACAGAAGTTAACCCACCCCAGCCCCTCCCCAACCCACCCCCGCCCCTCCCAGGAGGGGAGCCACGAGGGGAAGGGGATTTGAGTAACTATCCAAAAATATTTCGCCTTAAAAGGCGGGGTTGCGCGACCCTTATGATTTTGATAAAAAGCTTAACTCAGACAATGTCATATTTTTCCTTCTCTCTAGATAAATAAGGGCTCTCTTCCTTCTTCCCGATCATAATTGTTAGGATTTTTTTAACCAGTAGTCATTTTTCCAATTTTCCTTTAGTTAATCCTTAGTTAGATAGATACAAAATATGAATCGGCGTAAACGTGAAATATTGGAACTAGATAAAGAAGGTGAACGAAATTTTCAAAGAGCTAATCTTAGAGGTCTGTCTTTTAATCTATTCATTTCATTTTTGATATTACTAATTTTTGATCCAAATAGTGTTCTTAGGAGATTGCTTCCTATTGTGGCAATGACGACTGTTCAACCGGATTCTATATCAGGAGAAAACCTGGTTTACTTCCGTTCAAGAAATTTCGTGGATAAACCAGGTTTCTGGGTAACTCCTATTTATTTGACTACTCCCCGGAGGTCAGTCACGGGGAAACAAGCGCAGATACTACGCAACAGCGATTTATCCATGTTGCTCCGTCTATTCGAGCGCTGACCAAAGATACACTCTCTGGGGACAATGAAATTGTCCCCCTACACAGTCGGCTTAAGTCTAAAACCTCAGCTTTCTGCTTACTTTTGCAATAATAATAGCACAGGACAACTAAAGTAGTCTTGTCTAAACGACTCCCTTGTTTTCATCCCCACGGTTCAAACATGGGGCTTTCAACGTGGCTTTTCGGTCAAATAAAATACAACGGAAATAAATCCGACGAGCCGCCTTTCATCCATCGCTTAAAAGACGATGGCTTTCATGCTCCCGTGTTATTTAGGTAATATCTTAATTGTCATCATCGTCATCATCGTCATCATCGTCGTCATCATCGTCATCATCGTCATCATCATCATCTGACTGATTAGAAATTACACTTCCATCTTGGCGAGTAATAGAGAAAGCATCAAAGTCATCATCGTCGTACTCTCCTACTACTGTGACTTCTTCTCCCACTGATAAATTTGTGATTCTCCTATCCTGAGTATCAACTAAAATTTGCCCTGTACCATCATCGAGCATAAATTCATCCCCCGAAATTCCTATCACTTGCCCAGAAATAGTCGCAGTGCGACCACGTTGTAATTCTCCGATGGGAGTTTGAGCAAGAGTAGGGGTGACAAATGGGAAAAAACCTACACAAATAGCGATCGCTCTTGTTAAACTTTTGGCCACCCTACCAAGTTTAATAAAATTCACGGCAATTAACCTCCTATAACTGTTTCTCAATTGAATGTATGTAATATCTTACCGAATAATTAATAATTAAATAATTCGCGCCTTGAAGCCTCCCTTTACCAATGGATAATTGACAATTGATAATTGATAATTAAAGAGGAGCGAAAGGAGCGAGAGGAGCGATAATTCTTTCATTATCCATTATCCACTATCAATTATCCATTAATACCCTAGCCCTTATATTCAATTCCGTAAGGGTTAAAACCCGAGGTAATTATCAATTATCAATTAATGAAATGACTTACGCATGAGTTAGGAAAAACTAGGATTTGAGATTGCTATCCGTTCCGGACTGCTGCGTAAACCCTGTCGGTTGCTTCAGACGAAAATACGTTGCAGATGCCTAAGTCTTAATCTTAGTCATTATCGCGATCGTCATCATCATCGTCATCGTCATCATCCTGGAAAAACTCGTCATTATCAACTATCCCTACCACCGTACCGAAAGGGTTTCCTTGGGGAGGGATAACAGGGTTAAATCCTGGAGATGGTGGTGGCAATACAGGTGTATTGCTAAAGACAACAGAACCATCTGGACGAGTAACAGAGAAAGCTTCAAAATCATTATCATCAAAGATTCCCGTCACATTTACTTGTTCTCCTGGTACTAAATTTAAGAATTGAGTATCTGGCAGTCCTGTATCCACTAAGATTTGAGTACCGTTAACATCCTGCAGGAAAAACTCATCATTATCAACTAACCCTACTACCGTACCGAAAATTGGGTTTCCTGGGGGAGGGATAACTGGGTTAAATGGTGGAGGTGGGGGCAATACAGGGTTTGCTGGTGGTGGGGGTAATACTGGTGTATTAGTAAACACAGGGGAACCATCTAGACGGGTGACAGAGAAAGCTTCAAAATCATTATCATCAAAGATTCCCGTCACATTTACTTGTTCTCCTGGTACTAAATTTAAGAATTGAGTATCTGGCAGTTCTGTATCCACTAAGATTTGAGCACCGTTAGCATCCTGCAGGAAAAACTCATCATTATCAACTAACCCTACTACCGTACCAGAAATAGAATTTCCTGGGGGAGGAGTAACTGGGTTAAATGGTGGAGGTGGGGGCAATACAGGGTTTGCTGGTGGTGGGGGTGATACTGGTGTATTAGTAAACACAGGGGAACCATCTAGACGGGTGACAGAGAAAGCATCAAAATCATCATCATCAAAGTTTCCCACTACATTTACTTGTTCTCCTGGTACTAAACTTAAGAATTGACTATTTGGTAAATCTGTATCTACTAAGATTTGAGTACCGTTAGCATCCTGTAGGAGAAATTCATCGTTGTCAACTACACTTACTACCGTACCCGAAATTGGGTTTGCTGGGGGAGCGGTATACACAGGGGAACCATCTGTACGGGTGACAGAGAAAGCTTCAAAATCATTATCATCAAAGATTCCCGTCACATTTACTTGTTCTCCTGGTACTAAACTTAAGAATTGAGTATCTGGCAGTTCTGTATCCACTAAGATTTGAGCACCGTTAACATCCTGCAGGAAAAACTCATCATTATCAACTAACCCTACTACCGTACCGAAAATTGGGTTTCCTGGAGGAGGAGTAACTGGGTTAAATGGTGGAGGTGGGGGCAATACAGGGTTTGCTGGTGGTGGGGGTGATACTGGTGTATTAGTAAACACAGGGGAACCATCTAGACGAGTGACAGAGAAAGCATCAAAATCATCATCATCAAAGTTTCCCACTACATTTACTTGTTCTCCTGGTACTAAACTTAAGAATTGAGTATTTGGTAAATCTGTATCTACTAATATTTGAGTACCGTTAGTATCCTGTAGGAGAAATTCATCGTTGTCAACTACACTTACTACCGTACCCGAAATTGGGTTTGCTGGGGGAGCGGTATACACAGGGGAACCATCTGTACGGGTGACAGAGAAAGCTTCAAAATCATTATCATCAAAGATTCCCGTCACATTTACTTGTTCTCCTGGTACTAAACTTAAGAATTGAGTATCTGGCAGTTCTGTATCCACTAAGATTTGAGCACCGTTAACATCCTGCAGGAAAAACTCATCATTATCAACTAACCCTACTACCGTACCGAAAATTGGGTTTCCTGGAGGAGGAGTAACTGGGTTAAATCCTGTAATGGGGTCTGGTGCCACTGGTGGGGGCGGTGGAGTAAAGCTAGTTTGACTGCCTAATCTAATTAAATCATCTGGTGTAGCGATCGATTCGGCATTGATTTCGAGGTCGTCAAATTCAGTAACTAGAACATTTACAGACTCCCCGATATTTAAGCCTAATTGATTGGCATTCAAAGGTGAGGTGTCTACAATAGCGGTACCACCGCTAAAATTTAGGATAAAGTCTTCTCCATTATCTACGAAACCACCTACGATTCCATTTATGGTCGAACCTGGTTGAATCTGCGTAGAAGCAGAATTTAAGTCGTCAATCATTTTTTACCTCGTGGTAACTCAGTAATTTTAACTATTAAGGGGGAAGGAAATATGAAAAATATTATAGCGTAACAAAACCTATTTTAATAATTGATAATGGATAATTGATAATTGATAATTACCTCTCCCTAAAACGAAATTGATTGAATAAAAGGAAATAGTATTAATGGATAATGGATAGTGGATAATGAAATAATTCTCGCTCCTCTCGCTCCTTTCGCTCCTCTTTAATTATCAATTATAAATTGTCAATTATCCATTGGTAAAGGGAGGCTTCAAGGCGCGAATTATTTAATTATTAATTCTTCGGTAACTATAGAATATTTCTTGGCCCTAGTTGAGATTTAATTTTAGATTAGCTATCAAAAGTAAAAAACTAGGAAAGATGTTGAATAATTATTTTTGGTAGTCCTGTAAATGTAGTGATATTTATAAGTAAGTCCCTTTCACTGTCAGAAACAAAACTACAAAAATCACTACTTGTACACCACTACCTTATTTTTAAGGTTTGAGATTTGAGGGTAGGAGTCAGGAGTCCTATGGGAATGGGAATTATAGAGGAGGTAGTCGGAAAAATCGTATAGAACCCCTAACCGTATCTTCATAAATATCAAGTTTTTTTAGCCTCTCCTCAGGAGACAGGAGACAACTCACCCGCGGGCCCCTCCCTGGAGGGGAAGTAGGGGATTTGAGAAAAGCTCCAAAAACCCGATGGCCAGTCAAGGCGGGGTTGCGCGACCCATATTATTTTGATAAGAGGGAAAAGGAAAGAGGGAAGAGGGAAGAGGGAAGATGTGGGTTCTCGATCATACAAAAAATTCAACACTCCTTCAACTGAATTTTCCTCAAAATTGATGCGCGAAAAGACTTGACTACCATAATTATATAG
>JAXHSW010000111.1:0-29865 GCA_034190295.1 Cyanobacteriota bacterium
TTTCTTTTAAATGTCCTAGTCACAACAATTTTTCTTGATTACCAGTATTCATACTTAATTAATCGCTTTCCTTCTCTGATTCTATGTGTGTACTACATTTTGAAGTGCGGAATGTAGGTTATAATGAATAATTAATAATTAATAATTAATAATTAACAATTATCTCTCCTTGAAAGCGGATAGGATTGACTAATCACAAAAATTTTTATTTATTATCCCCTTAAAAGGGTCGGCTTTAAACCACAATTTTTCGGTAAGTCCTGATGAGGCTGCAAAGAATTATGAAATTTATTAAATATTCTGTCTCAAGCTACCGTCAACTCTGATTAGAATATTATTCTATGCAACTTCTAATGAATTTGGTATTACGATCCAGGGTTATTAAGTAACCCGATAATATCTTGATAACCATTAAATTCTGCTAGCATTAAAGCTGTACAACCGCCTTGATTTTTATCATTCAAATTAGCACCATAATCAATTAATAGTTTTACAGCTTCAGCATGACCTTGATATGCTGCCCACATTAAAGCTGTCGCTTCATTATCATCTTTAAGATTAATATCAGCTCCTTTTTCTAAGAGTATTTTTAATGTTTCAATATCACCTTGATATGCTGCTTTCATCATCGGAGTAGATCCACCTTGAGCAGGAATATTCACATCTGCCCCTACATCTAGCAAAACATTAATAATTTCTTGATGTTTTTGCCATATTGCCAAAGTTAAAGCTGTTTCTCCAAGATGTTTACTATTCAATAAAGATGTCAAATTTTGCTTTTCTATTTTGTTCAATAAAATTGAGACAATATCTGTATAGCCATGAAAAATTGCCCCAAACAAAGGTGTATCACCTGCTTGATTTTTAGTAACAATTTCGGCATCATAATTAAGCAGTAGTTTTACCATTTCGGTATGATTTTCTACTACAGCAAAACTTAAAGCTGTTTCTCCTTCTAAATCTTGATAATTAACATCAGCATGAGCATCTAATAAAATAGAAGCGATCGCTACATTTCCTTCTGCAGCAGCAGCCATCAAAGCTGTACCACCATTTCTACTTTTAATATTTACATCTGCCCCTGCTTCTAACAAAACTTTTACTATTTCTAAATGACCTAAATCGGCAGCTAAAATGAGTGGAGTCTCTCCATCTTTGTCTTTAAAATTAATATCAGCACCAGCTTTTAATAGAGTATTTACAGCAGGTATATCACCTGTTTCTGCTGCTTGCATTAACCATGTTTTACCTTGTAAATTTCTAGTATTTACATTCACTCCATGATTAATCAAAATTTCTCTTATTTCTGCATAATTACTATCAGCAACTATAGATAAAGTAGACTCATCTACTCTAGCGCCAGCATCTAGCAAAACTGTAACTAAATTTTGATAACCTTGACTCGTTGCTAAACTCAAGGCTGTATCATGGTCTTTATCCACTACATTAACATCAGCTCCAGCAGCAATTAACTGTTTGGCCACTGCAATATAACCATTCATTGAAGCAACCATTAGTGGGGAACTACCATCATCATTTTTGCCATTGACATCAGCACCCCTACTTAGCAAAAGTTCTACTATTTCCGCCCGTCCATGAGCTGCAGCTAACATCAAAGCTGTAGCACCCAATTTTTTTCTTATATAGTTGACATCAGCGCCTTTATCTAGTAACAAAGAGGCAATTTGAGTGTAGCCCTTTTCTGCGGCCACCATTAAAGCTGTTGTACCATCTAGAGCTTGAGCATTAGCATCAATATTTTGAGCAAGCAAGGTAGATACTTGAGCAAAATTAGCATTTTTAACAGCCTGGACTAAGAAGATTTCTTCTTTTTGCGAAGCCATACCGACAACCATAATCTACGTTTTTAAGATCGCATAAGATTAACTTGCTGTTATGCTAAGTTTTATGAAGTTTTTTGACTAATCCTAGAGAGAAGATTAATTATGGATCTGCCAATTCCAGAATCTATTAAACCATGGCTCAATTTTTTTCATCCCGCCATTATGTGGGTACTTTTTGCCTTGACAATTTACGCCTTATATCTGGGCATCAAAGTTCGTAATAGTAGAACTGCTACAGATACAGAAAAGAAAAAAGAATTTGCTAAATTTAAAATCAAACATCACCAAGTTGGCTCCTTTCTCTTAGCTTTTATGGTTTTAGGGTCTCTTGGTGGAATGGCCGTCACTTATATCAATAATGGCAAATTATTTTTTGGTCCTCATCTCTTAGCTGGGTTGGGCATGACAGGAGCGATCGCTATCTCTGCGTCTTTAACTCCTTTTATGCAAAAAGGCCAAGATTGGGCTCGCTACAGTCACATTGTTCTTAACGTTTCAATTCTTGGTCTTTTTAGCTGGCAAGCGGTAACGGGAGTCCAAATTCTGTTAAGGATTATTAGCAAGATGTAAAAGATGGGAATCAATCAGGGGATTAAATTTTTCCCTGATTTTCAGCTTCCATATTTTTACCGAAAAATTCAGGTATAAAGCTTCTCCATTCATGGAGAAAAAAGAAAAAAAATCCTTTTAACCAATCCTCTTATTTATCAGAAGAGGTAATTCTCAATTTGCGCATTCGCGCATTCGCGCATTCTGGAACTGCCTTTTCTTTGTTTGGGAAATGGTAAATTATGAGTGGTATGAAAATCTATTTGAGTTTTTTGACTCAAACATCTGGATACTTGTTGTACTACTTTCAGTAATAAACTATCGCCAGTCTTCTGAATCAAACTAGGGGACATTTTTTGAATAAACTGGGGAAATTTTACACCTACAGTCAAATCCAAATCCCATTTTGCAGCAGTCATCATCGGAGGTAGTCCTAACTTTTGAATCTCCTTGTGACTACAAAACTGCTCTGTGGGTAACTCTAGCAACTTCATTTCTGATTCAAAGTTTACTTGATATCCGGGAGGTGTATAATTAGGCACTGGAATGTCTCTGATTTTATATATTCCTGCGGAGTCTGGGGGCACTAACTCTAGACCGATTCTAGCTTCAACCTGGTATCCAAAAGAACCAAATTTTCCGATTGACAAATCATAGCCATTTTCTCCTAGAGGCTCAACTTTAATCGGATGAGCGCATTGAGAAAACCAACTTCGATGAGATGCAAAGTGCTTTGCTACAGTATCTACATCTGCATATAATTTCATGCAGTCATTGTATTTTGTCTTAAACCAGGTAGTTGAGCTAGTTTCCGAGGGGTCTGTTTTTGCTGCACTGGCATAGAAATCACTAACCAAGTTTTTGTCCATCTCTAAAGTTTGATGTCCTGCAAAGTTGTGATGCATAATTCATTCTCCCGTGTATATATGTATACACTATATCCAATATTTTGAGGATTTCCAAATTCCTATCTAGTTTATACAAAGAATTTATATTTATAGCAGGGAACAGGGAACAGGGAACAGGGAACAGGGAGCAGTGGGAAAAAAATTTCCCCTAATTCGGACGATCATCAGCATAAGTCCGCGCCTACCTTTCTATTGGTATATCTTGAAAATAGAGAGTCAGTCATTTCAGTTATCAGTTATCAGCACCTCTGTAATAAGGAGGCTTGACATAAGGAATACTCTCTTTGTTTTATCCCTTTAAAAAGGGAGGCTCATACCCACGATTTTTCGGTAATTGAAGAAGGACTCAGGAAACAAATTTAAGTTTGTTGGAGTTACTCTTGTTCGTATGTAATTATAGACATTGTAAAAATGATAAGGATTTTAAAGCCAAAATTGCCTCTAGTTAAGAGGTACGGAGCTATCCTAATGTTCTATCTATAATTCCCTTCTGACCACTGACTACTAACTTCCAGTCAAAAATTGTTAAGATTAATAACTTTAATATAGATTGAAAAATGAAAGTATTTGTTGCTGGAGCAACTGGCCAAACAGGTCGTCGGATTGTACAAGAGTTAGTAAGACGAGATATTGCTGTAAAAGCTCTAGTTCGTGATTTAGAAACAGCTAAAGAAATTTTGCCTCCAGAAGCAGAGTTGGTAATGGGGGATGTCCTGAATTCTCAAGGTCTCTATGCTGCTATTGAAGATAGCACAGTACTATTATGTGCTACGGGTGCTAAACCTAGTTTGGATTTGACTGGCCCATATAAGGTGGATTATGTAGGAACTAAAAATTTAGTGGATGTTGCTAAACAGAAGGGTATTGAACGTTTTGTTTTAGTCTCATCCCTATGTGTGTCTAGATTTTTTCATCCCCTAAATTTGTTCTGGCTAATTTTATTTTGGAAGAAGCAAGCTGAAGGATATATTCAGAAAAGTGGTCTTAATTATACTATTGTTCGCCCTGGTGGTCTAAAAAATGATGATAATCAATTTCCTATTGTGATGGAATCTGCCGATCGCTTATTTGAGGGTAGTATTCCTCGAACTAAAGTAGCACAAGTTTCTGTGGAGGCAATATTTCAACCAGCAGCTTGTAATAAAATTGTTGAAATTGTTACTCAGGAAGAAGCACCAGAAAAATCTTGGGAAGAGCTATTCAACAATTAATAATTAATTATTAATTATTAATTATTACCTCTCCTTGAAAATGGATAGAATTGACTAAAAATAATTTTTTTTTATCTTGGTCGATTGGATATGGCGCAGGTTTCGGAGCCATCCTACGCTCCGGGAAGCTCCGAAGAGAGAACTCCGTTCCGAGCTCCGCGAACGACTGCTGTCTTGGTCGATTGGATATGGCGCAGGTTTCGGAGCCATCCCACCCTTCGAGAAGCTGCGAAGAGCGACCGCTTTTTTCTCCTTTAAATGAGAGGCTTTAAACCTTAATTATTCGGTAAAAGCAATTGAAAAATTGAGAGAGAATTCAAAGTTACTAGCAAGGTAAACTCCTTCAACCTTAGAAGGAATTATTCATTATTTTCTGTTTATGTAGCATCCCGTAGGGAAGTGCTAACTGCTAATATCTATCGCATCATCCCCCAGGAAATGCTTACGTTCAATAATGAATAATGAATAATTAACAATTACCACTTCTTGAGAAGAAGAGGATTGACTAATCATAAAAATTTTTCTTTATTATCCCTTTAAAAGGGGAGGCTTTAAATCACAATTTTTCGGTAATAAGTTAAGATAAATTTTAAGTTATGGCACAGCACATTTGAGAATTATTTCAATAGAGTAATTGTTGTAAATAAATCAGCTATTGTATGTACTAAAAAAAAAAGAGGGAGTGCGACTTTTGAATAATTAGGTTAAACTAAAATCAGGGGTTTATTAGGAAACTTGACTGCATAAAATTTATTGTAGAAAGCTGCAAAAAAAATGTTTAGAAAATTCCTCCTTGATTGTTTTAGATGCATAGGGTTAAACCCCAGATTATCATAACAAAAAAGTCAACGCCTTTTAATGCTAGTTTTATGTTGTTCAAACGCTTAATTTTTATATTTATAGTTCTCATCTCTTTTGTTTCTTTTTTCCGAACTTTTAAGGGAGGTTTAAACATAAGTAAAAGCGAAATAACTAAATTAATTTCTCCTAATAAATATAATTACAATAATGGCAAAAAATGGCCTCAACTAGCAATGAAAGGTGGAGACCCTTATATTCGTGCATTAATGCGAACTATTTCAGCTAGCGAATCTAATTATCCTCGACCTTATCATGTTGTTTATACAGGTAAAAATGTATCTAATCTGAGTAAACATCCAGACTGGTGTATTACTATCGTTTCTGGTCCGAATAAAGGAAATTGTACTACTGCAGCAGGACGATATCAAATGTTAACAAGTACTTGGTATCTCATGGCAAAACGTTATCATCCACAACGTGGCTGGTTTATGTTTCGGGAATCTTACAGTTTTGAGCCAGAATATCAAGATGCTGTTGTACATGGTTGGTTAAGCGATCGCAAATATTGGAAGGCAGATATTCCTGGGTTATTAAGAAAGGGAAAGTTAGACCGAGTTTTGCGGTTATTATCTGGAACATGGACGAGTTTAGGATATGGAATTGAAACTAATTCTATGAGTAGGAATTTACCCAGAGTATATCGGGAAGTTTTGGAGAATGAATTAAGTCTTTCAGGGAATAATTTTGATCGAGAAAAGGAGAAATCTTTGATAGTTGAGTATTTTCCTAAAGATGTTGACAATGGAGTAGTTGAAAAAGCTTTAAGAACTTTAGATTATCAGTTAATACTTCGACCAACTGTAGTAGCGGATATGCCTAGTAATTCAATTTGGTTTGGTTCAAAAGTAAGTATAAAAGAAGTTAAGTTAGTAGCAGAAAAATTAATTATTTCAGGTGTTAAGATTAAAGCTATTCGACCTTTTAATAAACAAGTAGAATTCTCTGATTTATTGATTCGAGTAGGAGCCGATCCAGAGGTGAAAAATAGACCGTCTTTAACATTAGAGGAAATTAGGGAAAAATCTACTTTTACTAGAAATGAGATTTTCAACAATTAATAATTTTAAGTATTTACTGGGGAATCCTGCATAAACAGTCGTCAGCTATCATACAATTTCTCAAAAACTTTTCTACATTTTATTGAGTAGGGGACCCACCCCTAACCCCTCCCAGGAGGGGAAATGGGGGAGTAGGGGAGTGAGGGAGAAGTAAAGATAAGAATAATTAACATTAATTTAGCTAAAATTAGCAAAAAAGTTATTAGACTTGTGTTAATTATTTAATAACAGAAGTGTTACTCAAGTATAGTATTTAGGGTTTGCTGATTAAATCTCAAAGTATTGACTGATATTGGCTAAAGCCTTTTTTTTTGTTTACCGAAGAATTAATAATTAAATAATTAAATAATTAAATAATTCGCGCCTTGAAGCCGACCCTTTCAAGGGGAAAAAAATAAATTTTTTCCTTTTATTCAATCTTCTTCCTTTTAGGGAGAGGTAATTATCAATTATCCATTATCAATTATCAATTATTGAAAAAAGTGCCAGATATCACGCCCAAAACCCTCAAAAAGTTAGCATAAAAGGCAGAATAATTGCAGAAAAATCAAGGGATAAATATATCCAACTACCTCTGTCCTTTCCTTCTAAGTACTCCCCTACTCCCCTACTCCTTAAAAAAGACTTTTTCAGTAAACCCTATTTATTTTGGGAATTGGTATTAGCTATTAATTTTGGGGAAGGTAAAAACAACCTTTGAAATTGAGAAAGAATAAAAGTTACTGCCAGATTCCCCTAAATAGGGCTTACCGATCTAATCTAAAAGTATTTACAGATAAAAGTTTTAGTCTTTTTAAGTATTAAAAAGTGCGAGGTTTTAGGTGTTAATGGTTCAAAAAGGAGCGTATTTTAGGCTCATAGTTGGACAGAACAATCTTGGAACAATTCTTACTCCTACCTCCTCGCTCATTCCCATTTCTCCTGTCTTCCCCTCCCAGGAGGGGTTAGGGGTGGGTTGTCTCCTACCCCTACTAAAAGACAAGCGCTTGCGCAAACCCTAATTATTCATTACTAATTGCTGTTAACGTAGTTCCGACCCAGGAGGGTAGATGATTGCTAATAGCTAAATGCTTACTAATAATTACCGAAAAATTGTAGCAAAGATTTTAGTATTTCATATAATTCATATAAATTAACTAATTATCCGGATACTATATTAAGCTATTTCAATAATTGAATAACTTTGATTATATAATTGTATAAATAAAGTTATTATCAGTACGATTATGGACTGTTACAACGAAAAAAAAAAGAGTAGTAAACACTTCAAATCAATGCAATAGTAAACCTCTTACTCCTCAGAAAAAAACTCTTTCAGATTTGGTGAAAGATTATTTAAAATACTACGATAATTACTATACTTTTCAAGAACAATGGTGGGGCGATAAAAATCTGAATTGGGAAGGTGCTTTAGAAAGAGCTTGGATGTCTAGGTTTCCAGATGGCAAAATGCACTCTCATCAACGTCGAGTATCCTCAAAATTAGGGGTAGGATTAAGAGTTTCACTAGCAGATGGCCTACAACCTCCCTTAGAGACGTTCGAGCAACTTTATGACTGGGTAGAATCTGTTACTAATCGGGTTAAGGGTCTGGGAGCAATGACAACTTATGATGTAGCTCAACGCTTGGGTATGTGGTTAAAGTTATACCCAACTATAATCTACCTTCATCAAGGAACGTCGGCTGGTGCTGAAAAATTCAATGTAAGAGGAAAGACTGCTACTCTTGATGCCTTTCCTCCAGAAATTCAACAGTTAGGAGCTGCTCATGCGGAGAATTTTTTGTGTATTTATAAACAGCATTTTATTTCAACTTCAGTTGTTTAATTAGATGAATAAAAATTCTAAATCAAATTAAAGATTATAATGTTATATAGAATCCGGTTATATAACATCAGGACTTACGCAGAGACTTTACATATAGCGAGTAGCGAGGGCGAATACCATTCGCCCCTACAAATGATTCTTTAAAAGTCAATTTGCGTAAGTCCTGAATATATGTTTATAAATCTATAATTACTTCAATATCCCACACTCCCTCACTCCCCTACTCTCCTACTCCTCTTTTATTCTGAAGTATAAATCATTAACAAATTCCCGCCATTTCCACCAACTCAACGCAAACTTGATTCAAAAATTCCCGGTCTACTTGCTCTGGTAATTCAGTTTTAATCTCTTTAATTTCATCAAACAAATCATCAGCTAATCTTTTCACATCTTCATAAATAACATCCCCATTTCTAATCGATAATAAATACTCCGCATCTCCCACTTTTTTCCGATTCACATAAAGCACCCCCTCCCGTAAAATTTCAATTCCCATTCTTAACAACCGAATACAATGACTCATGTGCTTGGCATCATATCCACACTTTTTTTCTAACTCCTTCCGTTGCAAATTTCTACCTTTATTCCAACTACAATAAGCTTCCCATTGACTTAAACCTTGTCGATAAGCTTGAGTTAAGTGCAACAGATGAATAAAATCGTTTTTTGCTCGGGTATATTCTTGCACTTTTGGTAATAATTCCTCAGAAATGGGATGTTGTTTGAGAATCGCTTTATAATCAATTTTTTCTAACAACAAATCTCGTAGTTGCTGAGTTGGTTCTAAAAATTCTATACAGTCTCTAACCAACATATAAAGGAATTCCATAAAAGCATTAACTTCTGATTTTGTTAAAGGTCGATAGCTATTTTCATTCATTCCAAAATCTTGAGGTTCTGGCTTTTTTTCTGGAGGATTTAATAGCCATTTTCTATGAGTTTCCACTCGTTTAATTTGAGAGTAAGCATAACCCGCAAAAGATGCTCTGATTTTTTGGGAAATAAATGCCTGACGATAGGAAATTAACTTTTTTCCCACTGGCGATAAATGTAAGTAAAATTCTGAATCTAACCACAGGGTTTCTAATATATTGGGATTATTGTTATAGACCAAGGTCAGAAATTTTCTTAACTCATAAACCACACAATCTTTGACATTATCTAATACCGGGTATAAACCTGTTCCTGGTTCATCCCAACCTCGGTCTTTTTGTTCAAAAGATTTGAAGCCTAAATAATAATCTTTAGGTGCAATAAAAACGCCTTTATAATCACAATCTGATAAAGGTGTGGAAGTACCGTAGGCTTGAGAACCTGTCAGGGCGAGTAATATTAATCCTGATTCTACTGTTTTTCTGTCCATTCTAGTTAAATCAAAATTCAAAAGTCAAAATTCAAAAGTTATATAAGAATACTCCTAAAACTTTTTTTTTATAGCTTTTTCTCTGGGCGATCGCTTCGCGTATTACTTATATTACTAATGTAGTACAAAATTGATATTCTTGCCAGAAAGATGTCGAGTGGCTGTTGTGATACTGCAATTTTCTACTATTGCGTATGTCGCAACAGCAATAAATATGTTTTTTATTTGTGATTTTTAATAACTAGAGTAATTTTTATTGGCTGACTGCTCAGAGTAGTTTGATGGGAGGGTAAATGACTCCAAGTTCAGAATTCATAGGGGTTTGATTCTACTATTGCGTATGTCGCAACAGTGATAAATATGTTTTTTATTTGTGATTTTTAATAACTAGAGTAATTTTTATTGGCTGACTGCTCAGAGTAGTTTGATGAGAGTGCAAATGACTCCAAGTTCAGAATTCATAGGGGTTTGATTCTACTATTGCGTATGTCGCAACAGTGATAAATATATTTTTTATTTCTAATTTTTAATAACTAGAGTGATTTTTGTCAATTGACTTATTAGAGTACTTTGATGAGAGGGCAAATGACTCCAAGTTCAGTTTTCACAAGGTTTGATACTCTACTATTGCGTATATCAAAATAGTAGTGAATATATTTTTTATTTCTAATTTTTAATAACTAGAGTGATTTTTGTTGGCTGACTGCTCAGAGTAGTTTGATGGGAGGGTAAATGACTCCAAGTTCAGAATTCATAGGGGTTTGATTCTACTATTGCGTATGTCGCAACAGTGATAAATATATTTTTTATTTCTAATTTTTAATAACTAGAGTGATTTTTGTCGATTGACTTATTAGAGTAGTTTGATGAGAGTGCAAATTACTCCAAGTTCAGAATTCATAGGGGTTTGATTCTACTATTGCGTATGTCGCAACAGTGATGAATAGATTTTTTATTTCTAATTTTTAATAACTAGAGTGATTTTTGTTGGCTGACTGCTCAAAGGGGGCGGGTTTACTCAGTCGTGGGTGACACCATTAACTTAATGCGGAACCCGCCCCTACCCGATGCACCATTTTAGGCGTGTTAGTCCACTACTTTAAATTGCGTTTTTTCTTTAAATGATTTTTTGTCCATTGCCATACCAGCAAAGCCGTTAAACTACTAACCACAACTGCTGCCGGAAAAGGATGGGGAAGTAAACTATGGTTTTTTTGCCATGGCCAGGTGGCGGGTTGAGTGACTAAACCGAAAGTTGAAGCCAGAATAGCTCCTGTTCCTACCCCTAGACCGATAGCTTGAATATTGTCTTGCAGTAGTTGTTCGGCTTTTTGTCGTTGTTGGTCTCGTTCTGCTTGGTCTATTTCCACTAAACCGCGAATAGTAGCGATCGCTCTATCGAGTAAAAGTGAGCCTTGATGGAGATAGGTTAGGTCTGCTTGAATTTGCCGTTGGAAACGTTGAAAATCTAGGTTGGCATAATCTTGCCAAATATTTAGTTGGCTCTGGGTTAATTTTTCTAGGCGGTTAATTTTATTGAGATAGTTTTCACGGTTAATATCTATTGTGTTTTGAAAGTTTCCTAAACTGCGGAGGTATTGGGAATTTTTTAGGGAGAGGTCTAGCAGATTTTTGATTTGTTGTTTGAGGTTTTTTAGTTGTTGGTCTGAAAGGGTGGAGGAGTTGGAAATAGGTAGGGAAGTTTTATGCAATATTTCTACGGAGTTGGAAGTGGCTAATATTCCTCTTGATTCGGCACTCTCAATTCTCAATTTTTCTTCTTCAATAGTAGGAAGATAAACTGGAAAATTTTGAATAATATCTTCAATTTTTTTGATATCTTCTAGGGCAGTTTTATATTCTTTTTTGCTGTCGGCAAAGTTTTGCTTATTTTTGTGATGGTACAAAAATAGTTCTGGTAAATCCCATTGAATTTTGTTGAGTTTTTCTGTGGTAGTTTCGGCAAAGATAAATAGGATGATTATATGTCCGTAGGGATGATAATTATTGGGGTTTTGATATTCGTAAATATAGCCATCTATAAGTTCGCCACTGGTATAAAAGGGTGGTGCATCTTCGAGGTTTTCGAGATTAAGAAAATTTTGTAAGTAACGGTCAGCAAGGGGTTTTAATTCTGCGGGAGTTTCTGGTTTTTCTGGGAGAAAACCACTTAAAATTATTGTGCTTCCCCAAAAAGCTTTTTTTTGTGTTTTTTGTAATGTTTGGTCTGAGTTGTGATTAATTCCTGAAAAAAACTGACGGGGTGGCTTTAATTGAGATAATTCGGCAAAGGGAACTTTATCTTTTCCTGGATTTTGGGGATAATAAATGGTGAGAGAAAAACTATATGTATCATTGAGAAATTGAGGATAAATAAATCCTTTGTATGGGGAGTTATTTGCCAGAGTAATTCTTTGGCGACCTCTGCCTTGAGGATGATAAATTAAGTCTAAATTTGGTAGACCGGAGTTAAGGAAGTCTGAGAAATCAGAGCGTAATTTTAATTTTGATGGATTCTGGTTTTGGTCTAATCCGCCATAATAATCTAAGAGGTTTTGATAGAAAGTTTCAATGTCTGTAATTTTTAGTTCAAATTTCTGGTAATTCGTCAAATTTACCGTTTTTAAATGATAGGTAAACAAGCGAATATTCGGAGCATAAATAAATTCTTGATTGATATTCATTCTGATTCTAAAGATTGGTTATTGTAAGCAAAAAGCTATCAGCATTCAGCTATCAGCTAATCTTGTGGCGCGGGCATCTTGCCCGCGATAGGTGTAGCTCATAACAGTGGAAAGCGCTGTATTTAATCTGAGTTAACTCTGCTCACCCCTGACAAATTAAGGCTGAATTATTGCTGGTTATTACTGAATAATTAAAGTTTAAAGCCTTTCCTTTTAAGGAGAAAAATTTTCCTTAAGCGTCAATCCTCTTCTTTTCCAGGAGAAGTAATTGTTAATTATTAATTATTCATTATTCATTATTAATTGTTGACGGTTTTCTTGAGCGTCTTCAATTGCCGAACGCAGGGAAATATTTGTAATTGGTTGGTCTTTTGGGTCGGGAGGTGGTTGGTCTTGGTCATCGTCTGGGTCGCGAGCAATTGATTGTAAAGCTTCCTGAATAGAAGTATATTGATTATTTTCTAGCCAGTCTAAAATTGCATCATCAATTTTATCTAAATCTTCGTTAGGAATTTGAGCTAAACTTTCGTCAAGTTCGCTTAATTTTTGCCAAGCTATTTCTGGAAAAATTGAGCTTTTTAATTTCTTACTTTCCTCCAGCAAAAACTTGATAAATTTGCCTATTCTTTCTTGGTTTTTTTCCAATGACATTTTCTCCTCCTTAATAAATGGGTATAGGGAATAGGAAACAGTAGAAAAAGCATTTCTGGCATTGGTGATTTTAGGTATGAAATAAGTAATATAAAATCCGTTGAATTTGGTATTACAAAATGTTCCATCTGAGCGCCATTGCCAAATCTTTCTAGATATTCCCCTCCTGGGAGGGGTTAGGGGTGGGTTCCCAAACTCCCCACTTCTGACTTCTGACTTCTAACTTCTGACTTCATCAAAGTCCATTTACCGTAAAAGCTGCCCAATATTTAGGCGCAACAAAGGGATTTTCTTTATTGTACAAGCGGAGTTCCTTGCCACAATCTTTCATTTGATTTTCACTAAGATTCAACTCACTCAACCAAACCAAAACTTCTTGACGAGAAATATTGCGCAACCAATATTGAGCTTCTCGTAATGCCTCCACCACTGAACCAAACTTTGGTAACTCTTGATATAAACGAATCATTAATAATGCCGTTGGAAAATCATAAGTTTCCCAGAGACTGGCTATAACTGTTTGGCTTCCAGCATAAAAAAAGGCACTGGCTAATCCTACATAATCATCGGTGGGGGGAGTTTCCACTAAGCCAGTTTTGCAGGGAGAAAGAATTAACAGGCGACAGTTGGGAATATTCAGATTCTCGAATATGTCGAAAAATGTTAGTTTTTCCTTATTTGCTAGGCGAATATAGGATTTGCCTGGAGATTCTTCGTCAAATTCTCCATGACCTGTCAAATGAATGTGGGTTGCTTGGCGCAAAAAATCTTGGTTTTCTGGTTTGTTGAGGGTTGCTTTGGTGGCTTGAATATGAGGAATTATTTGTTGGGAATTAAATTTACGGCGCAATACTTCTATTTGTAAGTCTGTATAGGTGAGGTCTTCTGTAGGATTTTGGATAGCGAAAAAATGACAAATGTCTGGTTTGGGGAGCTGGCGCCGATGGAGATTATCCAATATTTGGCAACTGGGGGAATATTGTATGAGAAATTTATCTTCTAGAAATTGGCTTTCACTGTCGGAAATGGGGAGAGCGTGCAAAGGAATGAGGTGCAGTTCCCGATGGGGAATGAGAATTAATCGTTGATAGTTGGTCAGTTGGCAGAGTAATTCGGATAATTGTAGGGTTTGACTGAAAATTGGCAAATGTTTTTCTAATTGCCTTTCCCTAATAGGTTTTTTGTAGTCGTTGCGATAATCTCTGATGGCTTGTTTGAGTTTTTGATAGTCTTCGGGTGGGAAGGTGAGGGGTTGAATTTGGAAATTTTTGTCTGGGGAGGGGGTAATCAGAAATAGATAAAAGTTAGATTCATCATTAGCTGGGAGATACCATTCCAGGATGGCAGTTTTGGAGTCGAGGAGATGGTTGAGGTCTGGGAGTTCGGGAGTAATTTGTTGGGTAAGGTTGAAGTCTGGGTCGCCAATTTCTGCTAGGAGTTGTTGGAATTGTTCATTGGCAGTTTGGAGTTGGGTGCGGATGTTGGTTTCTGGTGTGTCAGAAAAATTTTCTCCTGTTTCTTTTGTTAAAGCTCCTCCTATTAATTCTTGTTTCCTACTACCCATAAGTTGTTGTTGGTAAGAGGCAATTTGACTGCGTAATTTCCTGATACCTTGTTTTTGCTCGTCAGTGGCATTTTTAGGATAGAGGTTAGTGGTGTTGAGAAGTTCGATTAATGTTTGAGATTTACTACGCTCGACGGTGAGGAGTGCTTGGGGGTAGTCTTGGTAGTTGATGCAAACTTGCACCATTCTTTGATAAATAAGTAGAGCATTTTCTATAATTTCCCGTTTGATAAGCTCGGAGACTGCCCAGTTACGACTTTGTTCAACTGCAAGAATAGCTTGGTTGTAGCCAAAGATGGCAATTTCCCAGTTTTCTATCTCAAAACCAAGGTCGCCCAGGTTACGTCCAGTTTTGAGACATTCCAGGGGGAAGGAGGAAGGAGTAAGAATTTCTAAAGCTGCTTGATAGGAGGCAATAGCTATTTCCAAATTCTCAGCTCGCTCTGCTTCATAAAACTGATATAAAACGTCACATAGCATGATGTTTTAATGTTTACTTCCTGCTTCTACTGAGACCGTCGGCGGCTACTCATCCACAGGCATTCACGACCAAGCCGACCGCATCCCTCAAATTTATACTGGCATTCAGATCGCGTTCTATAGATATCCCACACTTCTTGCAATCATAAGTTCTAAGATGCAATGGCATATCTTGAACATGACCACACCTACTGCAAGTCTTAGAAGATGGGAAAAATCTGTCAACTACTACCAGATTAGAACCGTACCACTGAGTTTTATATTCTAGCTGTCTACGAAACTCATAAAATCCTTGGTCTGCTATAGACTTAGCTAACTTGTGGTTGGCTAACATTCCGCTAACGTTCAAATCTTCAACGACAATAGTGCCGTGGTTATTGGCTAAGTATGTTGTCAATTTATGAAGTGCATCTTTGCGGATGTTAGCTACTCGTCTGTGCTGTTTAGCTAGCTTGATTACAGCTTTGTACCAATTATTTGAATATTTTACTTTCCTGCTCAGTTGGCGTTGCAATTTTGCTAGTTTATCTTGAGCTGTACGGTAAGGTTTAATGCTTGGGAAAACTTGACCAGTACTTAGTGTTGCTAGCGTTTTAACGCCTAAATCAACACCTACAACATCAGTAGTTTTTAGTGTGGGAGTTGCACTAAATTCAAACGCTAAACTTAAGTACCAATCACCCGCTTGTCTACTAAGAGTGATTTTCTGAGTAGTTGCTTCAATTGGTTCATAAGTTTTGACCATACCAATAAAAGGTAATTTGTGACTCCATCCATTTAATTCTATGGGTTTTCCACAATTATCAATTGTGAATGAATCAGACCTACCTTTCTTCTTAAACTTTGGATGTTTACCTAACCCTTGAAAGAATCTTTTAAATGCTTCACCTAAGTTGATGAAAGCGTATTGATAAACTTTAGATGAAAGATTTCTCATCCAGGGATAGAGTGGTTTTGTGTGATTGGTAAAAACTTCTCTCAGCTTACGAGCATTTGGTTTGTAACCATCTTTATAAGCAGCATTCCATAAACTTAAACCCCAGTTATAACACCATCTGCTATAACCTGCGTGTTGAGCCATCAGAGTCTTCTGTTTATTATTAAGTTTCAGCTTTGTTCTAATGGATTTCATATATGGGTGAGTGCAACCTGTCTATAAAGTATGCTTCTTGATGGATTATATCGTTATTCTCTGATTAAGTCAATGTTCCCTAAAGGAAAGTGAGAAATATCAATAGCAAAATTGTAAAGAGTTTGTGCCAGAAATTGGTTTCTCTCAGAATTATCAGAGTCAACCTCTGACTCAAACCACCCTTTGAGAATCTCTGCAAAAGTCAAGTCGAGTTTATCCTGATTTTTTTCTAGAAGTGGATAGACAACCCCAGGGTCACTATTACTGTCAACCTCAGCTTGCCAAACCTCCATCAAAAATCTCAAATATTCTTCAGGTATCTCTTTTTCTGGAGCAACCCCACCACTCACCCCACCACCGGGAGACTGGAAATTAAACAACCCCAACAACTTTCCCAGCCAATTCCGCAGAAACCTCATATTCTTAACTTTCTCCTTGCAAATATTCCGCCACTTGTCCGCAAACCCGCACCAACCCATGAACCATGAGTTCCAAGAATTCTTAAACATCTCTCAAAAGTACTATCAAAATGTTAACTTTCTTTTAGGAGATGCGATCGCTAATCATCAACAAAAAGTATAAATTTAATTTATCAACTCAGTCATTAAAATTATTTATTTCTATAAAACTAGCTCTGATTTTCTCCAAATCATTACAAAATATTTTACCTATTTGCGTTATTTCAGAAATTTGGTATCATACTCTGTACATAAGATATTATGGCATCCTTGTACTTAAAATTAAAAACTCCTATCTTTAAAAGACTGTAATTCAGTATTTACGTTAAACATAACCCCCATTATCTAGATTTTTAGCTAGGATGGAAAACTTCAAAAAAACAAATTTTATATAGGTATAAGTGTTTAAGTAATTGTAGCTATTGACAAATTAACTCTTTCTCTCTAATGTCTGCTCCCTACTTCCTACTTACTGAAAAATTGGGTCTAAAGCCTCCCCTTTTAAGGGAAAAAAAAAGAATATCCCTGATGTCAAGCCTCCTGATAACTGATAACTGATAACTGATAACTGAAATAGCAGGTGATGGGCTAACAGACAAAAAAAATAAACTTGGGCGTCGTCATCTTTAAATATACTTCTCAATTGCCCATAGCCCATCACCAACAAAAATTTGAGTTAATCGTCCATACTATCTATACTGAGGGGCACCATATCACCATTATTCGTAAGTCCTAATAACATAGATTCATTTGCTCGTATCACTTTGCCAGTAAGCACACATCGTTCCTCCTGTTGAGCCGTTGCAGGTAGACTAGCTCGAATATCCGAAGGGGAAAATTGTGGCCGATAATCTCCAGACTTTTGCTGGACATAGTTCCAGAGGATATCTCGAATCAAAGCTTGATAGCCCTTATTATTAGCCAGTCTTTTCAACCTATCCTTTAACTCCCTTTCCAAACGAATGCTAGTAACTTCCATATCAGTAGTTGAAGTTCTGGGAATTGTGTACATGATTTTTTTTCTCCTTAAAATTTTTAGGTAGACATCTCTGTAATATTAGTGTAGTATAAAAAAGGTTAGATTTGAAACCCCAACTTTTTGAGAGTCTTCCTGTGAACCATTCATTTATTCAAGGCATTGATCGGTCAAAAAACAACCTATTTGAGGGTTGTGAGGCTATTTCATGGCTGATATTGGGAACAATATTATGTGATGGAAATGACTTTGGCATTGATTATGGAGGTTTGGAGCTACTCGAAAAATTTAATCATATTTTTCAGATTGAACGGCCAAATATTAGGGCAAATCAATTTATCAGAAGCGGAAGGTACAGACCGAAAAAATCTGTACATAAGTCAGACTAAAAGGTATAAATATCTTTTTTCTAGCCCCCGCTTCCGAATAAATAGAGGCAGGGGTTGTTAGTTTTAAATAAGACCAGGAAATAGAAAAATAAAATTAATTTTTGAATTCGGACAATTAAAAAGCATTAAGCATTTCAGCAGTCAGCGGTTAGCTTGGCGGGGACGGCTCAAACAGATACCTAATTATATGTGCAAATTTTTAGGCTGAAGTGCTGAAGTACTAATAGCTAATAGCTAGTAGAAGAGGGCGGGAATAACTAACCAGTTACAAAATCCTAAAAGCCTTACCAATCAAAACTTTTGACTTTTGACTTCCGCGTAGCGGCGCTAGTTAATTGAAAAACCAGTTGCTATAAAAAATCTAAAATTTTAAATTTAGGAGGTAAAGCAGTGACCAGCATGACTCAAGTATTAAACCAATCTGTAGTGGTATTTTCTAAGAACTACTTACCTATGACCCGCATAAATATAAAGCGGGCGATCGCTCTGTTGGTGACTGGCAAAGCTGAACCTCTAGATTTAGATTTTGATAATGGAGGTGGCTGGCCTGTGCGTTCTCCTAGTTTGGTTTTATATGTGCCCGAACAAATTCGCCTAACGATGGCCTCTCAAGAACGGGTGTGGAAAGTCCCCCCAGTCAACCGCAGGGAAGTGTTAAAGCGAGATCATCATCGTTGTCAATATTGTGGTACTACTAAACGTCTCACCTTAGATCATGTGATTCCTCGCTCTAGGGGTGGTAAACATAGTTGGGATAATGTAGTTACGGCTTGCGAAAGGTGTAATGCGATGAAAGGGAGTCGTACTCCTACTGAGGCAGGGATGAAATTATCACATCAACCGAAAACACCAATACATCCGACTATTGCATTTGCTGAACAGTTCTGGCGCGAACGGCAACACGAGGTTTAGAAGGTCTTATTTTTTTTACTGAAGCAAACCTAAAAAGTTGTCTATAAGTTTCGTTAGTTCTAGGAAGTAACTAGAGCTAAATTTTGATGTCGTTATTTTGAGCAGAAATGATCGGAAGGATCGGAAAACGGTTAAACAATTATCAAAATAATTGAGTCTAAAACCCCACTTTTTAAGAGGTTGTCTGAGAAGTCCCTTATCCTACATCCAAGTCCCCGCGCATCCCCCAAAATTGGGGGACTTTTAAAAGCAAATTCTCTTATTCCCCCCAAAGTTGGGGGGCTAGGGGGCAAAATTCCTAAAGTTGGGGGGTTAGGGGGGCAAAATTCAGTATCAAAAAACTTTTCAGATATCCTCTAAGGCGAAATGTTTTTGGAGGGTTGCTCAAAATTCCCGTTACAAAAACAACTTCTGACTTCTGACTTCTGACTTCGTTAAGCGCCAGATGTTGCTAACAAAACTAATTTCAATAACTGCAAAGAGTTTTGAGTTTCGAGTTATAGATTAATTACTCAATAACATCCGAAGCTCTTCCAATTAAAAGAAGGAGAGACCACGGGGAATGCTAAAGTTAACTTATACTGAATCTGGCTTTTATATGGAGCGTTGGGCTAATTCTCCCGAACAGTTGGTAGCACTGCGGGTAATCTTGGCTATGCGAGTTGGTCAAAAAATTTTAGTTGAACCAAGTTCTGCAGCTTTTTTGCTACCTGTAAATTTACCTGAGTTGTCGATGTTGGAGATGGCTGTGCAAAAGGAGGGTGGAGAAGATATTGGTCTTTGTGTTGCTGATGATGAGTTTGTGGAAGTTAGTTTAGGAGGAACTTGGATAACGGTAGATCCAGAATATGAGAATGGAATTTTTATTACTGCGTTGAGCGATCGGATTGAGTTGTTACTTTTTAAGTTGTGGCAAGCGACTGAGGCGAATGCGTCAATGAGTCAGGAAGCAAGCGATTGTTGAAATTGTTGGTAGGCAATATAGCAGTACCTTCTTTGGTGTTTGACAATAAATTTGAGTGAAAATGGAGTAGGGGAGTAGGGGAGTGGGGGAGTGGGGGAGTAGAGGAGATGGAAGCTTTTTTCTACCTTTTTCCCCTATTCTATTTCTAAATCTCCTGATTTCACCAGGACTGAGTTCTGAGGAGGGCAGCCAAAAGCACATACTGGGTAAAGATAGCAAATGGGTTCTATAAAATTGATTTATTTGCTGGAAATTTCTTTATCGAAAAATTGTGGTTTAAAACCTCCCCTTTTAAGGGGATAATAAATCAAAAAATTCCTTTGAGTCAATCCTATCCGTTTTCAAGGAGAGGTAATTATTAATTATTAATTATTAATTATTAATTGTTGAAGTATTTGTTAAATTTAGCGATCGCCAGTTAAAATCTTTAAATTTTTTGTCAAGAATACCATTGCTAATCATCCAAAATTAGCTTCAAATTAAAAATTAGATAAGAGGGGCAAACTATAGATTTAACTTATCACGTCAGCAATTAAAATTGTTTATTTTAATCAAACAACCTACGATTTTCCCCAAATTATTACAAAATATTTCACGCACTTGCGTTATTTCAGGCATTTGGTATCATAATTTGTACATAAGGTATTGTGCCAATATTGTAGCTAAAAGTAAAAAATTCTGCATTTAATCAAGCTCAAAGCTAGTATTTACGTTAATATCATCTCCAATATTCACATTTTTTGTCTGGTTGGATAGCTTGAAAAAAACAAATTTTAGATAAGTATAAGTGCTTAAGTAATCATAGCCATTGACGGATTAATTTTTATAAGGTATTGAAGTGGCGATGAAAGGAGTATAGTTTATAATTCCCGCTCGCGTACTTCTAGTGAAAAATACTCTCAGAAAATAGAAAATTTATACCATGTATTTTTTTGTGATGGTCAGGACTTAAAGAAACTCATAGATAATACGCTATCTGTAGTGGGCAAATGCCATTTGCTAGATATGGAGGTTATGCGTAAGTCCTGATGATATTATCATTGCATTCCTGCCAATACTCCTCTCAATACATCTGCACTTACCCGGTCTGTAATCTTAACCACACCCACCCCAGTAGGCAACACAAACCTAACTTTACCCGCTTTAACCTTTTTATCCGTCTGCAAAGAAACCAAAATTTCCTCAATATCCAACCCACTCGGCAATCTTGTCGGTAAAGCAGCCTTTTCAATCAAAGCTAACTGACGGCGATCGCTCTGTTCATCCCACATCCCCAACTCCACCGCCACCCGACTCGCAGCGACCATCCCAATAGCCACTGCTTCACCATGAGTGACCATAGTATAACCAGTCAAGCTTTCCACGGCATGACCGATAGTATGACCGTAATTCAAAATTGCCCTTAATCCCGATTCTTTTTCATCTTTTCTTACCACATCAGCTTTACTTTGGCAAGACCTAATCAAGATTTCTTCTAATAACCCTGGCGTGAGATGATTAATTTCATCAAGCTCCTGACTATTCTCCATTTTGGCAAATAATTCTGCATCCCAGATAGTTCCATATTTAATAACTTCTGCCATTCCACCCCGAAACTCACGCACAGGTAAAGTTTTCAATACTTCCGGGTCAATTAATACTAGACGTGGTTGATGGAAAGCACCGATGAGATTTTTACCTTGGGGATGATTGACTCCCGTTTTTCCGCCAATAGCAGCATCCACCATTGCTAATAGAGAAGTGGGAACTTGCACCACATTCAATCCCCGCAACCAAGTCGCTGCTGCAAACCCAGTCATATCGCCAACTACCCCACCACCGAGAGCAACCATTGTCGAAGACCGTTCGATACGGTGTGCTAAAGCTGTATCGTAGATAGTGTTTAGGGTTTGAAGGTTTTTGTATTGTTCTCCAGCAGGGAGGGTGCAGTGGGACACATCAAAACCTGCTTGTTGGAGAGAGGCGATCGCTCTTGAGCCATAATGAGCAAATATTTCTGGGTTGGAGACTAGCAAGACCTTTTTACCCAAGTGGAGGGGTTGCATTTTTTGGCCAAGTTGGTCAAGGTTGCCAGGAGCGATCGTTATTTCATAGGATTTTGGGGGAAGTTGAACTGTTATAGATGCCATGGATAATTTCAGACTTTGCTATTTTGAACGTTAAATATTAGACTTAATTTTATAGTTTTATTCGCCATTTTGGAGAAAAGTTAATGACTGTTGATGGAATTATTGCTTTCTTTGTATTGTTTGTTGGTGGCTTAGGTGTAGCTACTGTTTTAATGTTTGGCTTGCGTGCTGTTAAGTTAATCTAGAATTTTATGTTAAGCATTTCCTGCGGAATGCTGCGCAAACAGCAGTCAGCTATCAGTCATCAGCTATTGCTTTTAATTTTAGATTTAGATAAAAGCTTTACTAATTGAGGTAGATTTAAATCTTACTACTAAAATCGGCTTAAAGTCTATATTCATTTAAACCCCCTCACGAGAGCTGAGAGCTGACAGCTAATAGCTGTTTGCTTACATCTAGAATTGTAAGAATTGTATAGGTCTTCCCGTTAGACGTTTTTTAATAGTTTAGTAGGAGTTGATATAGCAATTTCCAAGAAGCTTGAGGTACTTGCATTCTTTTGTTCTAGGGAGTAGGGAGTAGAAAAGAAGAAAAAACTTTACCTCAGTAACTTGAGAAACGCTATAAAATACAAAAATAAAATATAGCAATCCTAAATCATTTGTGATAATTTTATTGCCTTGATATTTCTCATTCCCTATTCCCTATTCCCTATTCCCTAAAGTATACAATATCTCACAACTCAAATAAGATTGCTATATGAATAATCAAGTTACCGATCTAAAATTACTATATGAGAGTGATTATTTTGAGTGGTTAAAAAAGATGATTAAACTGCTAAATAATCGTCAATTAGAGAAGATAAATTATGATAATTTAATTGCAGAGTTAGAAGCTTTGGGTAGAAGTGAAAAAAGCACGGTTGAAAGTTTCGTGATTTTAATTATTCAACATCTTCTCTTTTATCAATATTGGGAATGTGGAAAAAGAGTTTAATCAAATTCTAATTAAAGTAGCTCAAAAACTTAAATCAAAGCCTACGAAAAAAGTTTATTTAGTTTCATTCGGCCTAGGTGTATTGTAAATGCAAATTAAGCTCTTTGTTGACAGGATTTTGTATATAGAAACGATAGATTTTCTGTATGCTGGACAGGGAATTTATTACGATTTAGACATAAATATAAGAGTAATTGCAGCAGAGTCATAATAGTTTTACTAATTTTATTTTCTAACACTAAGCTTTCAACTATTTTATTTTTTCTGGAACTTGTCTAAATTAAGTTACATACTGTATTTGACATCTCAAAAACTAAAAACTCAGACAACGCTATTTTTTATTCTCTGGTAGATAACTAATCGCCTAGATTAAGTAAAGCCTTCTTCCTTCTGCGAATAGAAATTAGGAAAAAATAGAATTTAGTTAATCCTTAAAGCCGAATTTTTGAAGGTAATAGCTAATATTAAATGTGGATAATTAACGAAAAAACTATACAAGGCAAATCTCCCTATTCGTTACTCCTCGTTCCTTGATTTATAGCAGTCGCCTTAACGAAGTCAGCAAGTCTGCAAGTCTGCAAGTCAGAAGTAACCCACCCCTAACCCCTCCTGGGAGGGGAAGTAGGGGATTTGAGCAAGGCTCCAAAAATATTTCGCCTTAAAAGGCGGGGTTTTAGACCCTTATGATTTTGATAACTGTATTTAACATTTCAAAAGCGTAAAACTCAGACAATGTTATTTTTCCTTCTGTGATAGATAATTCAATAATGGATAATGGATAATGGATAATTGATAATTACCTCTTCCTTTTAGGGATAGGATTGAATAAAAGGAAAAAAAATCAATTTTTTCCCTTGTAGAGCGGTAGCTCGCAGCGCAGCTAAGGGGAGGCTTCAAGGCACGAATTATTTAATTATTTATTTAATTATTTAATTCTTCGGTAAAGCCTTCTTCCTTCTTCCTTCTTCCTTGGTATTTTTCCTTCTGTAGTAGATAATTCAATAATTGATAATGGATAATGGATAATTGATAATTACCGAAAATTGTGGTTTAAAGCCTCCCCTTTTAAGGGGATAATAAAGAAAAATTATCCTTTGAGTCAATCCTCTTCTTTTCAAGGAGAGGTAATTATTAATTATTAATTATTAATTATTAATTGTTGAACTCTTCCTTTTAGGGAGAGGATTGAATAAAAGGAAAAAATTGATTTTTTTCCCTTGTAGAGCGGTAGCTCGCAGCGCAGCTAAGGGGAGGCTTCAAGGCACGAATTATTTAATTATTTATTTAATTATTTAATTATTTAATTATTTAATTCTTCGGTAAAGCCTTTTTCCTTCTTCCTTCTGCTATATAAGACATTTTTTAGCTTAAAGAAATACTCATTATCTCTCTATATTAAAATGTGTTAAGATGAGAAAACTTTTTCTTTTTTACCAACGTTATTTTTATGGTTGCTCTTGCTGGATACAAAGATTTGATTCTAGTCCATGAGAGTGCGAACTCGCAAGTGTATCGCGCTCTCCGAGTTGACGATCTCCAACCAATTATCCTCAAATTTCTCAACCAGGACTATCCTACCTCAGAACAAATTCGACAATATAAACAAGAATATTACCTCACTTGCCAATTAGAATCTCCCGGTATTATTAAAGCATATAGCTTAGAAAAATGGCAAAAAAGTTATGCAATAGCTCTAGAAGAATTTGGCGGAATTTCACTCAGACAATGGTTAAAAGAAAGGGAAAAACTCACCTTGCAAGAATTTCTTTTTCTGGCGATCGCTACAACGGAAAGTTTGGCACAAATTCACGCTCAACATATTATTCATAAAGATATTAATCCTGCCAATATTGCTTTTAACCCCGAAACAAAAGAACTAAAAATTATTGATTTTGGTATTGCCACTCAATTGAGTAGAGAAAATCCTACTCTCAAAAATCCTAATGTTTTAGAAGGCACTCTGAATTATATTTCCCCAGAACAAACTGGTAGAATGAATCGAAGTTTAGACTATCGTACAGACTTTTATTCTTTGGGAGTAACATTCTACGAACTATTAACTGAAAAACTGCCTTATGTAACTGAAGATGTATTAGAATTAGTTCATTCTCATCTTGCTAAACGACCAATATCGCCCTCAGAAATCGATCCATTAATTCCTCCAATTATTTCAGAGATTGTGATGAAATTAATGGCAAAAAATGCAGAGGATAGGTATCAAAGCGCCTATGGAATAAAAGTAGATTTAGAAAATTGTTTAGAGCAATTAAAATCAACAGGAAACATTGAAGTTTTTCCCTTAGCAAACCAAGATATTTCCAACCGTTTTCAAATTCCCCAAAAACTCTATGGAAGGGAAAAAGAAATTGCTAAATTACTAGAAGCTTTTGAGCGAGTTGCCGAGACAGGAAAAATTGAATTAATGTTAGTAGCTGGCTATTCCGGTATTGGGAAATCTTGTTTAGTGCAAGAACTTTATAAACCCATTACAGCACGTCGAGGCTATTTTATTTCTGGGAAATTTGACCAATTTAAACGCAATATTCCCTATTCGGCAATCGTAGCAGCTTTTCGAGGATTAATAGGGCAATTATTGAGTGAATCTCAAGCTCAATTGCAAGTATGGCAAAAAAAATTACTAAAAGCATTAGGTAAGAACGGACAAATTATTATTGATGTCATTCCCGAAGTCGAACTAATTATCGGAAAACAACCACCCGTTCCAACATTAGGAACAAACGAAGCTCAAAATCGTTTTAACCTCGTCATCAGTAACTTTATTCGTGCTTGCTGTAACTCTGAAAATCCTTTAACCCTCTTTCTCGATGATTTACAATGGGCAGATTCGGGAAGTTTAAAACTAATAGAAAAGATGTTATCTGAAGGACAAATAGAATATCTATTCTTGTTAGGAGCTTATCGTAATAATGAAGTTTCACCTAGTCATCCTTTAGCAATTACCCTCAGAAAACTTCAGCAAAATAACAATGTAATTAACAAAATTATCTTAAAAAATTTACCCCGACATCAAATTGCTTGTTTAATCGGTGATACCCTTCACTATATTCCTGAAAATGTTTGTAATTTAGCCAAATTAGTACGGCAAAAAACTGGCGGAAATCCTTTTTTTATCAATGAGTTTTTAAGAGCATTGTATAGGGAAAATTTATTGCAATTCCATTTTAAATTAAGAAAATGGCAATGGAATATAGAAGAGATAGAAGCCAGGAGTTTCACCAATAATGTAGTGGAATTGATGCTCGAAAAACTGCAAAAATTACCACTATCTAGCCAAGAAATTTTATCCATTGCTGCTTGTTGTGGAACAGAATTCGACTTAAATATTCTGACATTGGTTAAACAAAAATCTCCTCAAGAAATCTATGAATTGTTAAAAATTGCCATAGACTACGACTTAATTTTTCCCATATCCGAACTAGACGAAAACCTGCTAATTCAATCATATAAATTTAGCCACGACCGTATTCAACAGGCAGCTTATCTTCTCATTCCTGACGAGCAAAAAGAAAAAACTCATTACCACATCGGGCAATTATTACTAGAAAAAACTCCCCCAGAAACAAGAGTTGAAAATATCTTCGAGCTAGTCAGTCAATTAAACTATGGAATAGCTCTAATTACTGACCAAAAACAACGAGATGAATTAGCCAAACTAAATCTCATCGCTTGTCGTAAAGCTAAAACTGCTGCTGCTTATCAAGCTAGTCGTGAATATGCCAATATTGGGTTATCTTTGCTAGGGGAAAAAGCTTGGTCTCGACAATATGAAATGACCTTAGAATTCCACGATGCTGCTGCTGAATTAGCATCCCTATGTGGTGATTTTGAAGTCATGGAAGAGTTTATTGAAACAGTTATTGCCCAGGCAAAATCTTTACTGGAAAAAGTTAACGTTTACCGCATCAAAATTCTCTCAAATGTTGCTCATAATCAACCTATCGAAGCCATTGCCATTGCCCAAAAAATTTTACAACAGTTAGGTGTCACCTTCCCTAAAACAACTACACAGAAAAATATTCAACACAGTATTTCAGAAATAAACAAACTAATTGGAGACAGAGAAATAGAAGACTTGGTTGACTTACCAATAATGACAGATAGTGAAAAAATCGCCATTTTTCAGATTGCCAGTAGCATTATACCAGCAGCTTACGTTTCTGGCTCTCTTCTGTTTCCATTAATAGTTTCCTTATCAGTCAAACTATCCATTCAATATGGAAATACACCAATTTCAGCCTTGATGTATGCAGCTTATGGCATCATTACTTGTAATCTCTTACAAGATGTGAATACTGGGGTAAAGTTTGGGAAATTAGCCGTGGGGGTTGTCTCCCAATTGGATGCTAAAGCTGTCAAACCAGAAGCATTACAGGTAGTGGCAGGATTTATTCTCCATCGCAAATCTCATGTCAAAGAAACACTACCACTGCTGCAAGAAACCTATAACAATTCCCTAGAAGTAGGAAATCAAGATTTTGCCGGACATTGCGCTGTGGTTTTTTGTCTTCATGCTCTTTGCTGCGGTTATCCCTTGAAAACCTTGAAACAGGAGACTCGCTCCTACTGCAATGGGTTGCTCAAATTAAATCAATTGACAACCGCTAATTATTGTCGCATCCATTGGCAAACAATTTTAAATTTGTCAGAAGTTACAGAGCATCCCAGTATTTTATCTGGGGAAGTTATCCAAGAAACAGAGATTTTGAGCATACTCCTTTCTGCTAATGACTTGTATGCTTTGTATATCTTTTATTTAGATAAACTGATGCTTTGTTATCTATTTGAGGAGATAGAATTAGCTCAAAAATCTGCTGTAGAAGGGCGACAATATTTAGTAGCTGCTGGTGGATCGTTTGGCGAACCCGCCTTTTATTTCTATGATTCTTTGATTGCGATCGCTACTTTAGATTTACAATTAGGGGAAAAGTCGGAATTATTACATCGGGTGGAACAAAATCAAAAGCAACTACAACAGCAATGGGCAAATTATGCTCCCATGAATCACCAACATAAAGTCGATTTGGTAACAGCCGAAAAATATCGAGTTTTGGGTAAAAAACTCCAAGCTATGGAAATGTACGATCTGGCTATTGCAAGAGCTAAAAAAAATGATTTCATTCAAGAAGAAGCCTTAGCAAATGAACTCGCAGCCAAATTTTATCTAAATTGCAGCAGAGAAAAAATTGCCCGCGCTTATATGATGGATGCTCATTACTGCTATTCTCACTGGGGAGCAAAAACCAAAGTAAAGCAACTGGAAGAAAACTATCCAGAATTGTGCCAATCCTCAACAGCCAAAACTTATGCAAATTCCACAATTTTTAATACTGAGGCAACCAGCAATTCTACTAATGGTGTAATTTTAGATTTAGCCACAGTGGTAAAATCCACCAATGCAATTTCGGGCGAGATTGTTTTGGATAAATTACTAGCAACCTTAATGAATATTATCATCGAAAATGCAGGAGCGCAACGAGGCATTTTAATTTTACCTCGCGGGGAGGATTTATTAATCGAAGCTATCAAAGAAGCAGAGTCGGAAATAGTTGGAGTATTGCAGTCCCTTCCTCTCCATAAATTTAAACGACTGTCATCAAAAATTGTCCACTATGTCGCCCGCACTCGCAAAACCGTAGTTTTGAACAATGCTACTGGTGAAGCTCAATTTACTGATGATACTTACATTCGAGAAAATCAATGTCAATCCATTGCTTGCATTCCCTTAATCAATCAAGGTCAACTTCAAGGTATTATCTATCTAGAAAATAACCTGACAACAGGAGTCTTTACCAGAACGAGGATGGCACTGTTACGCACTTTAGCAGCACAAGCAGCAATATCTTTAGAAAATGCTCGATTTTATGACGCTTGCAAACGTTTCGTTCCCGACCAGTTTCTCAGCTTTTTAGACAAAAAAAGTATTGTGGATGTGGAATTAGGAGACCAAGTAGAACGAAAAATGACAGTTTTATTCTCTGACATCCGGGATTTTACAACTATTTCGGAACAGATGACACCAGCAGAGAACTTTGCTTTTATTAACGAATATCTCGGTTATATGGAACCCCAAATTAAGGATCATGGGGGGTTTATCGATAAATATATCGGCGATGCTATTATGGCACTATTCCCCAATTCTGCCGATGAAGCAGTTAAAGGAGCGATCGCCATGTTGGAAGAGTTGAAAAAATACAATTCATATCGACAACAAAAGAATCTCAAACCCATTCGTATTGGTATTGGTTTGCATACAGGAAACTTAATTTTAGGCACAGTCGGGGGATTTGGACGTATGGATGGTACAGCAATTGGCGATGCAGTTAATCTCTCCTCACGAGTAGAAGGATTAACCAAAAACTATAGAGTTTCACTTTTAATCACCCATCAAACATTGGCACATATAGATAATCCTTTAGAATACGATTTGCGATTTATTGACAAAGTAAAAGCCAAAGGAAAAGCCAAAGCAGTAGGTTTATTTGAAGTGTTTTCTGCCGATCCACCAGAACTCAAAGAAACCAAAATGTTTACCAAAGAGAAGTTTGAAACAGCAGTGATGTTATATCATCGTGGTTCTTTTGAGCAAGCAGCAAATTTATTTCAAGAATGCTTAGAATATCATTCAGGCGATCGAGCTGCACGGGGTTATCTGGAGCGTTGTCAGGGTCATAATTAAGATAGTTTTTCTTGTCGTGCGGAATAGACATCTCCAGAAAATAAATTAACCTTTTAATTAGAGCAGTTAAGGAAATAAAAATTCACCCTAAAAAATCATTTTTCCTGCCAATTTCTGTGAAAAAATCTTACCGAAAAATTGTGGTTTGAAGCAGCAGTCAGCAGTCAGCAATCAGCTTATCTGGCGTGTATAATGGGGGATACTCTAGAGTTGCCGCTCCGCGTCTACAAACCCCCATAAAAGGTGCACCACTAATTTTTTCAAGCTCTTGT
>JAXHSW010000112.1:0-14104 GCA_034190295.1 Cyanobacteriota bacterium
TTTCCCTTATGGGTTTAATACCCCACCGTCACCCGCGGTGCTCAAAATTGTTTGGGGGAGCGTAGACGCGGAGCGGCAGGTCGTTGACTATCCATAAGCAATTTTCTCTCCTGACTCGGTCCTTCCCCTCCTGGGAGGGGTTAGGGGTGGGTTGACTCCTGACTCCTTCTTCAAAGCAGTGGCCATTACTGTATTTGACATCTCAAAAGTTTAAAACGAAAGACTTCGCCAGATTTTTCGGTTCTTCCTTCTTCCTTCTTCCTTCTTCCTTCTTCCTTCTGATAATTATAGGCGATCGACAGACACAAGCATTAACTCTTCTTCTGTGCTGTAAATAAAAGGTTTGTTATCATCAATACTAGACAAGACATATTGAAAACGAGTACCTTTTTGATTGCGATGTTTGATAATTCTAGAGATTTTTCCAATCCATTCATACTCAATCAACATTACATAGTCGTTTACTTGAAAGCTCATCATTATAGTTCTCCTCAAAATTTGCTTTTTTAAGTATCTTCATTATAAGACACAGACTTAATGCCACACTTCCCCTATGAAGGTGACTTTGTTCTCCTCCAACTGGGTGATTCTACAGAAGTGGCCATTACTATATTTGATATAATATCCAGTTGAATACTTATAAATGAGAAGTCAGGAGTCATATCATGTTCGGTTGAACCCAAATTCCGCACCACAAAATTTAGCAACCGAATCAGGAGTCAGGAGACAACCCACCCGCGGGCCCCTAGGAGGGGAAGACAGGAGACAGAATTTTAGAAGAAAATCATAGCTACTGTGATTGAGTAATCAATCAAGCAAGTATTTATGCTTAATTATTTACTCGGAATTTGATCGACGAAAAAAGTAATTGAGATGATTTGCATAGTATAAAATCCCTAGCTTGGTTAAGTATTTATACTATATAAATTATCTTCATTTATCTTGATTGGGAGTCAAATTCTCAGTGAAATATTAAGCATAAATACTTATTGAATCCTTGACTCCTATTGACCACTATAATTTTCTTCTAACTTTTGACTTTTGACTTATATTTTTATGCTACATTTTGTGGTGCGGAATGTGGGATTAAACGGATTTTGATATCAAAAGCTGGCGTTGCTGAAGCGCGGGTATGATATTAATCTTAATTACTTAGGGTTTACCGATCTAATCTCAAAGCACTGTTAAATAAAGGTTTTGCCCTTTTTATCGTCGAAAAAAGTACGCCTGTTTCAATTCACTTACCCTCAAAAAGTGAGTATTTTGGGGTGAGTATGGCAGAAAAATCAAAGAAAAATTATTTCTCTTACTTTCTCTGTCTTCCCACATTCCCCTCCTGGGAGGGGTTAGGGGTGGGTTCCCACACTCCCCACACTCCCCCACTCCCCCACTCCCCCACTCCCTACTCCCCTACTCCCCCACTCCCCTACTCTTCTTCCATCAATTCAGCAATAAGATCGAACCGAAACTCATCAGCTAATTCCATCAGAGCATCTGTAAGTTGCTGGTGTTCCTCTGGAATTTGCTCTAAAAGAGAAATAACTTCCTCAGAACTACAGCTAAGAGCTGCCGTGTGAAGTCGAGAGCGAAACTCTGAACTCATACTCATATTACTCAAGGAGTCTTTAGATAAATTAGATATTGCTGAAGTATCAGTGGCAGGAGCATTGTTAATATCACAAGAACTATATGTGTATTTCACACCAATACATTCAGCAATTGAGTTGAGCAAAACATCTTCTTCAACTGGTTTGGAGAGTATCTGACAACAGTGAGCTTCCAAAAATAAATGTTGCTCGTCACTAAAAGCACCAGAAGCAGAAAGGGCAATAATCATAGTATTTTGACCTTCAGGGGTAGATTTAATCTGTTCAATAGCCTCAAACCCATTCATTCCAGGCATTCGTAAGTCCATAAAAATTAACTGTGGTTGTTGCTGCTCCCACTGGTGGAGCGCCTCTTCACCGTTAGCTGCCTCTAATACTCGGAAACCTAATGGTCTCAACATCATCAGCAGCAATTTTCGATTTTCCTGTAGGTCATCAACTACTAAAATACGATATTCTGGTTGGTTGGGAGCCAGACCTAATATTTGTTGAACAATGGGCAGCTTGGTATGGGTAGTATCGGCAGTATAATTAACCATAATTGAGAAACTAAAAGTTGTTCCTGAAGCAGGACTACTCTGGATCTGAATATCGCCACCCATTAGTTCCACAAATCCCTGACTTATGGATAAACCTAAACCTGTACCTGTTTGAGAATACCTACCTGCTGTACCTTGAGTAAATGCTTCAAATATTTTCTCTAACTCTTGCTGAGTCATACCTTTACCTGTATCTTCTATCTCAAACTCTAGGTTGGTAGTTAGATCGACAGAGTTCACTTCTGTATCATTTTCTGTATCATTACTTTCTGATATTTGTGCAACTCGGACGCTTAACTTTACATGACCCGCATCAGTAAATTTGATAGCATTGGAGAGGAAATTAATCAGTACTTGTCGTAGTTTCTGCCGATCGCCATAAATATATTGAGGCACTCTCTCATCAAGCTCAAGCAGCAAATTCAAACCTTTTTTTTCTGCACTTGGTCGAAACATTTCTTTCAGCTCTTTGATGAAGGCTTTAAAATCAAACAAACTCAACTTCAGTTCCATGCGGTTAGCTTCGAGCTTGGAAAAATCCAAAACTTCTTCGACCAACTCTAGTAAATTATTGCCACTTTTATATATCAGGTTTAATTGCTCTCTTTGCTGGTCGTCGAGATTATCTCCATGGGCTAAAAGTTGGGTAAAACCGAGAATAATATTTAGAGGTGTTCGCAGCTCATGAGTCATCTGTTTGAAAAAGTCACTCTTATTTTTGTTAGCTGCTTCAGTTAATTTTTGGCTTTCTAATAACTTTTTTTGAATTTGCTTGAGTTGAGTAATTTCTGTAATTACTCCACCAATTCCTTTTTGACCGTTTTCTAAGTCCACAGGATAATAACTTGATAGCCACCAAGCTACTGTTTCAATATTGGTAGGATGAGGAGCATTGATTTCAATATTTCTGATGATTTCTCCTGTTTCCAATATTTCATGGAATAAGGGATTTAATTGATGTGCTAAATACGGTAGCACTTCTGAGAAGGTCTTGCCAATATTTTCTGATATAGTCAAACCGTTAATCTCAGCAAAAATAGAGTTAATGCGTAAAAATCTTAATTCTTGGTCTAGTAAAAATAAACCTGCAGGACTAGATTCATATAAGCTTTCCAGAACATTGTTAGTGTGTGTGAGTTGAGTTTTAGTCTTTTGGAGTTCGTTAATATTTACTAATGTGATGACTATGCCATCATTGACCCCATCTTCCCGGATATAGGGATGAATGCGCAGGAGTAAATTCTCTCTGGTAGCAGATAAAACTACTTCTCTCTCTATTAATTTTTGATTGCTGAGAGCTTGTTCGATAATTGCGATGAAATCTGGGCAGTCTAGGTTGTGAGTAAAGTGATGTATAGGACGGTTAATATCGGTGCCTCTAATATTAATAGCTTGGGTAGCAGGAGGGGTAAATCTGCGAATTCTGAGATTTTTGTCGAGGAAAACTACGCCGATATCTATGCTCAGGAGCAGATTATCAATATCTTCGCTCAGATTAGTCAGCTCTTCAATTTTTGCCTGATATTGGGAGTTTATAGTAAATAATTCTTCGTTTGCTGACTGTAATTCTTCATTGGTACTTTGCAGCTCTTCGTTGGAAGCTAATAATTCTTCGTTGGTAGCTTGTTGTTCTTCGTTTATAGTTTCTAACTCTTCTACTGCTGCTTGCAAATTTTCTCTGGTTTGCTGGAGTTCATATTCTAGCTCTGTAATTTGTTGTGCCACTTCAGGTGCTACTTCATAGACTTTTTTTTGACGATCGTTTACTAAAGATACTGTTGGTGGAGTTTCTATTTCCAGAAATACTATTAAATATTCTTCTAATGATGGAATGTTGCAATTATAACCAACTCGCAGAGTAATATTTTCTTCTTGGTTATTTCGGTAGAGCTTAATTCCAGTATACAAAACTGTTTGTTTGTCTCGTTTGGCACGATGCAGCGCTGTACCCAAAGGTAATTTTAGTTCTGGTAAAATAATTTCGGTGATTTCTAAATTTGCTTCCCCAATGGGAATTTGCAGTAGATCTGCCTCATTGTAGAAAACATTCAGCAGACGGTTATCTAAATTCACCAACAAAGCAGTAATTTTTCGCTCCCCAAAACCTATTTGAAATACTTCTGTCAGCATTTTGTCAAGTCTGGAGCGATTAAGTTTTGTCTTTATAGAATAATAGATAGTAGGTATGGTTACTGCTTTTTGTGTCAGATGAGTTAAGGATAACTGCACATCTCGTCGCTTGCGATAGACTTTTAAACAGGAACTGAGGGTGATAAATTCTGCTTCTAATTCTCCAACACTTTCAGTATTACCTAAAAATAAAATTCCTTGAGATGATAAGGAAAAGTGGAGTAACCTTAGCACTCGTTGCTGCAATTCTGGCTGCATATAAATTAGTACGTTACGGCACGAAACTAAACTCATCCTAGAAAAACCAGGATTTTTTGTCAGGTCGTGAGGGGCGAATATCAGCATTTCCCGTAGCGATCGCTTTACCTGGTAACTGCCTACTTCCCGGTTAAAATATCGTTCTAGGTATTCCTGAGATATATCGTTGGCAATAGACTCTGGATAAATTCCCCTAGCAGCAATTTCTAGAGCGTTACTATCGATGTCTGTGGCAAAAATTTTCACATTGAGAGACTTACCTGTTTCTCGTATAGCTTCATTGACTAGCATTGCTATTGAGTAAGCTTCCTCTCCAGTTGCACAAGCAGAAACCCAAATTCTTAGTTGTTTTTCTTCCATTTGAGCCTTATTAACAAGTTCGGGCAGAATTTCTGTTCTTAAATATTCCCAAGCTGGAGGGTCTCGAAAAAAGGAGGTAGCGCCGATCAGTAAATCTTGGCAAAGTATTTTTCGTTCTTCTTCAGAATTTTTCAGATAATAAATATAATTTTCTAGCTTTCCAGATCGTATTAAAGTGCAGCGATGAATAATTCGACGAGTGATCGTGGAAGTTTTGTAGTAGGAGAAATCTATTTCTTTATGTTTATAGAGGATACTTAATATTTCCTGTAGTTCTTCGCAAGGAATTAATGGTGATTCTTTATCCTCTCTAAATAATAATGGATTTTCTTCCCACTCCACAATGTCATATATCAGTTGAGCAAGTTCTACTGGAGAAAAGATTTCTGCAATTAACTTAGAGGAAATAGCATTGGTGGACATAATGGTAAATTTGCCTGTTTCTGGAGATTTAACCAGGGCAACACCATTAGCATCACGAATGGCTGCTAATCCTTCTTGGCCATCATTGTCGCTACCGGAAATGAGAATGGCAATAGTGTGCTTTCCCCATTCTTGTGCCAGAGATTTGAAAAAATAGTTGATGGGGGTGTCAGACTCTGAGGGAGGGTCGAGTAAATGTAGGGTCTGAGTTTCTAACTGTAGATATTTTCCCTCTGGGACGATATATACAGTCCAGGGGTTGATTCTCATTCCATCTTCTATTTTATGGACTGTGAGGTTCGTTTTTCTTTCTAGAAGTTGGACAAGCTGACTGGGAAAATTAGCAGATTGATTTTGGACTACTATTATGAATGCAATATTTAGTTGTTTTGGCAGATGAGAAAAAAATGTTTCTAATAGTTGTAGGTTTTCTGCAAGTATTGCGATACCGACTACAAACAATTGGTTTTTTGGTTGTAATTTCATTTTTTCATGGGGAAGAGTTCAACAATAAATAATTAATAGACCTCTCCAAAAAAGATATAGATTTTTGGCAGGAGTAGGCAACAGCTCCGAAAGGCAACAGTTCAATTATTAATAATTAATAATTATATTACATCTCCTTGAAAATAAGAGGATTGATTCAAAGGATTTTTTTTCTTTTTGCCCCTTAAAACGGGAGGCTTTAAACCACAATTTATCGGTAAGATTTTTTCACTAAAAAGGCAGGGGAAATGATTTTTTAGAGTAAGTTTTTATTTCCTTAACTGCTCTAATTAAAAGGTTAATTTATTTTCTGGAGATGTCTAATAATTAATTATTAATTATTACCTCTCCTTGAAAACGGATAGGATTGACTAATTATGAAAAATTTTTCTTCTCTTGGTCGATTGGATATGGCTCCGAGACCTTGCCATCCCACCCAACGGGTACGCTGCGAAGATAGAACTCCGTTCCGAGCTCCGCGAACGATCGCTTGTTTCTCCACGGCGAGTGAGAGGATTTTTACCTTAATTATTCGGTAATTTCAGTTATCAGTTATCAGTTATCAGTTATCAGTACCTAAGGCTGTTTGCGCAGCATGACAAACGGAAAACCTTATGCTTGAAATCTGGAATATTCTCTTTTTTCTTGGTCGATTAGATCTGGCGAGGAAACCTCCTCATCTCACCCTTCGGGTGCGCTCCGAAGAACGACCGCTTTTTATCCCCTTAAAAGGGGAAACTTTAGACCACAATTTTTCGGTAATAGGTTGTACCTCACTTTTTTCATCAACGCTATAAAAATCATTCTTCCTACTTATTTAACCCAACCATCAAAGATACAATTAATTTTGCTTGACTGCTTATATTAGTAAACTGTTAAAGAAAATAGGGGATTAGAGAAAGGATTTTATGTTATTAACCCTATTAAGTAAATCAATTTTAATCTACTCATTTTACATTATTAATTACATTATGAACAGCTTAAAGTTAAAGTTGTACATTTATATTATCATGTTATAATTTCCAGATTAAGATTAATACTAAGTAGTTGTGCTTTTAGGAATTTCCTAGCTGTTGCCTGCTCCTGCAAAAAATTTATATCTTTTTCGGAGAATTATAATGCATGAATAAAGCCAAAAAATTATAGCTTTTAGGCAACAGGGAACAGGGAACAGGGAATAGAGAATAGGGAATATATAGATAGGAAAAAAGTATTTTTGCTTGCTATGATATGCACCCTTTAAATTCCCATCCACTTTTTCCCGATCTCCTAGATAACTAAACGCCTTCTTCCTTCTTCCTTCTTCCTTCTTAAATAATATTTTTAAAATTAATAGCAGTGAATAATAATCCTCGTCAACTAGCTTTTATTATCCTCCAAGAAGTGCATCGAAAACAAGCCTTTGCTGATTTTGCCCTAGATAAACATCTGAGAAAAAATGACTTAATTGATGCCAACCGTCGATTAGTTACAGAATTAGTTTATGGATGTGTAAGAAAGCAGCGATCGCTTGATGCAATTATCGATAGATTAGCAAAAAAGAAATCTCACCAACAACATCCAGACTTACGGATAATTCTCCATATTGGGTTATATCAATTATCTTATTTAGCACAAATTCCAGAATCAGCAGCAGTTGATACCACAGTGGAGCTAGCAAAACAAAATAAACTGGTTAAATTAGCTGGTTTTATTAATGGTTTGCTCAGAGAATATATTCGGCGAGAGTTAAAGATTGACCTACCAAAAAATCCAGTACAAAAATTAGGAACATTGTATAGTTTTCCTGACTGGATAATTGAATATTGGCTGGAAACATTAGGTTTAATAGAAACCGAAGAATTATGCTTATGGTTCAATAAATCGCCTAGTCTTGATTTAAGAATTAATCCGCTCAATACCTCAATTGCAGAAGTAGAAAAAGCTATAAAAAATACAGGTATTTCTGTTGACTGGACGCCCCAAATTCCCCAACTTTTAAGATTAACAGGAGCAGTAGGTTCAATCCAAAAATTACCAGGTTATCAAGAAGGTTGGTGGTCAATTCAAGATAGTAGCGCTCAATTAGTTAGTTATTTATTAAATCCACAACCAGGAGAAATAATTATTGATGCCTGCGCTGCTCCTGGAGGTAAGACAACTCACATAGCAGAATTAATAGGAGATAATGGTAAAATTTTGGCTATTGATAAAACAGCTTCTCGACTAAAAATGTTAGAACAAAATATTGAAAGATTGCAGTTGAAATCTATTTCTATTTCTATAGGTGATAGTCGAAGTTTTCCTAATTTTATCGACCTAGCTGACCGAGTTTTATTAGATGTACCTTGTTCGGGTTTAGGAACTTTGCACCGTCGAGCAGATGCACGGTGGAGACAAACTCCACAAAATATTCAAAAGCTCTCAAAACTTCAGAGTGAATTATTAGAAAATACTGCAAAATGGGTAAAACCAGGGGGAGTTTTGGTATATGCAACTTGTACAATTCATCCTTTAGAAAATGAGGAGGTGATTGAGAAGTTTTTGACAAATAATTCTGAGTGGGAAATTGAAGCGCCAACTATTGATTTTATAGTGTCTCCCACTGCGGAAGGATGGGTAAAAGTTTGGCCTCATAGAGAACAAATGGATGGCTTTTTTATGGTGAAATTGAGAAGAAGGTATTAGGTGGTAGGTGTAAAAGGATTTTAGGATTGAAAAATTTCCTAAGGAACCTTTTCAATATAAAAACTAAATAAAAAACTCTGATTATTGCCTCAAATATGGTGTTTTGTTTCATCAAACAAAATTATTGAATTCAATCCCATAACCTTTGAATGGGATAAACATCAAACTTAACATCTCGACTAATCAAAATAAGAGAGTAATTCATAGCTTGAACAATTAACATTCTATCAAAAGGATCTCGATGATTTGATGGTAAAGTAAGTGCTGAGTATAATTCAATATCTTTATCTATAATGGGTAAGATTGAAATATTCATACATTGCAATTCTTGAGATAAATCTTCCATAGGTCGATTTATTTGCAACTTACCTATATTAATTTAATAGCAATTTCCCAAAGACTAACAATACTAAAATACAAGTCTTCTTTACTATCAATAATATCTTTTGCTTTAATTGATAAATTAGTATTACCTAGTAAATACCAAAGAAAAGCATGAGTATCTAAAAGATATTTCATATTACATATATTCCGCCAAATCTTCTAATGGTTCATCAAAATCATCTGACATAATAATTTGACCTGCCCAACTACCATAACCCCTAACAGTTTCCATCTTTTCTGTAGATTGTTGATTATTCGGATATTTTTCTTGTAAATATTCTGCATAATTCAACAGTTCTTTTTTCAGGAATTCAGGCAGATTAATTACAACTTTCCACAAAGCTAGTTCAGTCTTCATAAATTTTATTATAACCAAATAATAGGGATAAAAATCTCATCAAAAACTGTGTAATTTCAGTTATCAGTTGTCAATACTCATAATTATATCATATATAATTTTGTCAGAGTTAGACTTAATAACTTAGTAGCGATTTAATGCAATAAAAAGCATACTATTTTTGCTAAATATATTCGATCGGAACAAAACTCAAACTAAATAACAAACAAAAAAATTATGATGGTTCAACGCGCAGGTTGTCATAGGTAATTATAATATGGAAAAACTCACTGTAGATAGATTTGGTCGTATCGAAATTCCTGAAAAAATACGCCAACAATTAGGGATTAATCATCAAAGCAAATTATCCTTAAAAGTCGAAAATGGTCAACTTATTCTTCAACCCTTCAAAGCAGAATTAGAAACCTACTATGAAGATGGAATATTAGTCTTTCAAGCTGAACCAATAGGTAATACAGAAACAATCATTGATGAACTGAGAACAGAAAGAATTAATGAATTAACATCGTGGTAAAAGCTTTATTTGATACAAGTGTTTTAGTTGCTGCATTATGGACTAATTATCCTAAACATTCAGCTTGTATTTCACAATTAAAAAAAGTTAAATCTGGAAATATTCAAGGAATAATTTGCACTCATACTTTGGCAGAACTCTATTCCGTTTTAACTCGCCTTCCTATAAAACCTGCTGTTTTCCCACAACTTGCACAACAATTAATCAAAGAAAATTTAGTAGAATTTTAAGTAATTTCTCTCTCTGCTGAAGATTATCAAACCGTTATTAATAAAATGGTAACTTTGAATTTAACAGGAGGTGGAATTTATGACACTTTAATTACTCAAGTTGTTTTTAAAGCAGAGGTAGATTGGTTACTTACTTTAAATCCTAACCATTTCATACGTCTTGGTGAAGAAATAGCAAAATTAGTCGAAGTACCGACATAAAATTTACGGCATCGCATAATATCGCATTACCTTTGTAGGGTGTGAAGCATGAAATTTAAAGCACCGACTATCCTAAATGTAACCCTGTAATTTAAACAACAGCAAACTCAGTTAATTTACGAGTTTCTAGGTCGTGGAAAGCTAAAACAATATCTTTTTTCGATACATTTTCCCTTAAACGAAGGAAGAAGGAAAAAGGCTGGAATTGGGATGGGGATTTAAACCTCAACCCAATTCTTTCACCGTATGACGGTGGGGAATTCAACCCATATTTAGAAGTTAATAATTCAGCAGCAATTCCTGCCTCCGTCCAATCTTCCTCAATATAAATCTTCTCATTTTTAATCCGAATATGAACTTGAATATTTCTGATTTTTTTCTTCCCTTCCCAACCCATAAACAGCCAAAAATATTGATCGTGTATCTCATCAAAAACCAGACAACTTTCTCGATTCAAATTGACTGAACCTGAAGCCCATTCGTGATATTCAGTTAGTATCTTTTTAATATAATTACGATATTTCTCTAATTTTTCCATTGTAGAATTTCCTCCTGTTCCATATCAACAACAATCAAAAGTAATTGATTGATTTTAGTAATATCTTGAATTGAATCGCGTTGAAAAAAGTTTTCGTAAATACTGTCTTTAATTGCTAGATAAATTTGATATTCTGGTTCGTTCATTAATGGATAATGGATAATTAATAATGGATAATTACCTCCTGATGATTTACACAATAATTTTAACCCAAATTTTTCAGGTAGAAATTCCTAAATCTTTCCCATCTTCTTCAATATAAATCTTCTCATTTGTAATCAGAACATTAACTTCAGTATTTCTAATTTTTTTCTTCCCTTACCGAATAATTAAGGTAAAAATCCTCTCATGAGCAAGTAGAAACAAGAAAAAATTTTCCTTTTATTCAATCCTCTTCCTTTTAGGGAGATGTAATTATCAATTATCCATTATCAATTATCAATTCAATTATTGAACTACCCACTCCCCCACTCCCCCACTCCCTACTCCCTACTCCCTAAAGAGCGATCGCTCCTAAAATTAACAACCCTAAATCTTTATATAAACCTTTATTTTGCTGAGGACAACTATGGTGAGTTAAACAGCGGGGACAACCATATTCACAATCACAATTTGTAGCTAATTCTGTTGCCTTATATGCAAACTTCAACAATTGATTAAAAATTGCCTCACTCGCCCCATTTCCACCATCACAAGTATCAAAAAAATAACCGACAGTTTCTCCTTTCTCTTGCTTCACAAACCATTGCACATCCTGACTCGAACTTAACACTACTAAAGGCACAGCAAACATTAGTTGATGCCCCATACTATGTAATGCAATAAAATCTGAACTACAACTCCATAATTTTTTGAACTTATCTGGAATTGTTTCTTGATACTTCTCTTTGATTTTCTCCTGAATTTGTCTAATATTTTCTCTTATAACATTGCTAAAAACATGATTTATCTCTACCTTCACAACTGGAGCTTGATATTGAGTTTGATAGGGGGGATTGAAGCTACCTCCATCTAAAGTTATTCTAATAATTTCACCTTTTTTCGTATATTCAGTAGCGAACAAATCATATCCTGTTACTGAAGAGGTAATTTCTCCCCAAATTAAACTTAATCTCAATCTAGCGTGTGGAATATTTGTTTGAATTATTTGAGGTTTTGCTAATTGCTGAATTTCTTGAATAATTAACTCAGTTTTTGGTTTGCTTTCTAAATTACAATCTTTGCCTAAAGGTTTTAAAATTGCTTGTTTTTTATCTAAGTCTAGATTCTCAGAACGATAAAAAATTAACTCACTGTCATAATTTTGGGCAAAATAAATTGCCCCTGGAAATACTTCTTTGTGTGCCATACTCATTTGCATTTTTTCAAAACTTTTTCCAGTATCAATATTGATTAATTCCACATCATTTTGAGCATGACCGCGAATATTAAGATTCCGATGAGGATAACCATATCCCCAAAGTTCAGAAGAGTTAGTAATATGGATTTTTTCTTGTTTTAATAAGCTATCGGCAATTACTCCAGCTACTTCTCCAAAACGTTCTGTTATTTCATTCAAAGGTACGCCACTTTCTACACAACTACATTCTAAATGTTTACCCAAAATAGTCGGATAATTTGGATTAAAAGCAGCACTTTCTACCTCTCCATTTAATAATAAATCTGGTTTATTTCCATAGAAATTATCCAACGGGTTTTGAGCTACTGGTAAAAACACAACTAACCCAGGATTTCTACGTCCTGCTCTACCAATTCTTTGTCCCCATGACATTAAACTACCTGGATAACCACGCACTAAACAACAATCAAGTCCTGGTAAATCAATTCCTGCTTCTAATGCTGAAGTAGAAAGAATAACTTTTACTATACCAGCTTCTAATTTTTGGATAATATCCTGTCGTCTCTTAAATTGCAAAGAACCATAAAAAATTGCTACTTTATCTGCCAAATAACTCTCTCCATTCTTATCAGCTATTCGCTTAATTATGCCGAGGAGTTTTTTCACAGCACTGCGGGAATTACAAAATACTATTCCACTTAAATCGTGGCGTAACCAAGACAAAATTATTTGACAAGCATCGGGGTTAGCAGTTTCGCTAGGTTCCAAACATAAAATTGTTCTACCAGCACGATCTGCACCACTTTTTGATATTAGATGAAGTCGTTCCGGTTGGTCAGAGCGATCGCTAAATCTCATTGCCATTTCTGCGGGGTTGCCAATAGTAGCTGAACTAAAAATAAATTGTAGTTTTTCTGAACTTCCTCCTACTCGGTCTACTACCATTTTTAATCTGCGCATTAAGTTGGCAAAATGAGCGCCAAAAGCACCTCTATAAGTATGAGATTCATCTATAACTATATAACGAAGTTGTTGAAAAAATTTACGCCATCCTTCTCCATCTTCGCTTCTAATTCTATATAGTTGATAGTGTAATAAATCTGGGCTTACTCCTAATATATTGGGTGGGTTGGGGATAAATAGTTTTTTCCTTTGTTTTGAGGATGTGTCACCTGTAATTAATCCGATTTTGACGGAATTTTCGGGAAAATATGAAGCCATTTTTTTGAGTTTTTCCATCTGGTCTAATGCTAATGCTTTGAGAGGAAAAATATATAATGCTGTGGTCTGAGGTTGTTGTAAACATGATTCTAAAATCCCTAAGTTATAACAGAGAGTTTTACCAGAAGCTGTGGGGGTAAAGATGCAAAGGTCTAATTTTTTTCTCAGAGCGTTTAATGATTCAATTTGATGTTCATAGAGTTCCGTAATATTTTGTAAAATGAGAGAATTTTTGAGAGTTATTGGTAAATCTTTTGGCAAAGGATAAAGTTTTCCTGGAGTTGGTGGTGTATTTTCTATGGCTATTAATTTATCTAGAAATTCTTGGGCTATTGTTTGAAATACTGGTCGGGGAATAGCTGCTATTTCTGCGGAGGTAATATTTGATTTTTCAGGCTGTTTTAATTTCTTAGTCTGAAGATTTTTACTATCTCTTTGATAAATTTGTTTTTGATTAATTGCTATTTGCCAATCAGGAAAATGTACTGGGCTTGGATTTTCTAGAAAGTCTACAATTAAACGTTTGCCTAATACGGCTGTAATTTGACCAATTCCATATTCTGGAGAATAAATTTTTGCACCAATTTTTAACCACTCTGGAGGTAATGGTAATTGAGTTCCTCCCGCTCGGAGAATAGCAGCATAGTCTGTAGGTTTATCTGTCATATTGGCTTTTTTTTGGCGTTGTATAAATGCGGGATGATTTTAATAGTTTTGTGGAAGTGGAAGTGGAATTAACATTTTGCCCGTTCCTAATATTTTCCTCCTTTTTCCTGTCAATCAATGTGGAATTAACATTTTGCCCGTTCCTAATATTTTCCTCCTTTTTCCTGTCAATCAATGTGGAAT
>JAXHSW010000112.1:14204-16344 GCA_034190295.1 Cyanobacteriota bacterium
AATATTTTCCTCCTTTTTCCTGTCAATCAATGTGGAATTAACATTTTGCCCGTTCCTAATATTTTCCTCCTTTTTCCTGTCAATCAATGTGGAATTAACATTTTGCCCGTTCCTAATATTTCCCCCCCTTTTTCCTGTCAATCAATGTGGAATTAACATTTTGCCCGTTCCTAATATTTTCCTCCTTTTTCCTGTCAATCAATGTGGAATTAACATTTTGCCCGTTCCTAATATTTTCCTCCTTTTTCCTGTCAATCAATGTGGAATTAACATTTTGCCCGTTCCTAATATTTCCCCCCTTTTTCCTGTCAATTAATTAATAGCGATCGCCTATTTGTTTAATAGTCCAGTAGGGTGCATTAGTAGTAGCGTAACACACCATTCTATTCTGTAACATTAGACATAATTTAGCTTTCTTCCTATAGTTATTAGACATAGGAGTGGAAATTACACTTACGGATCGTGTTTTGTGTTTTTTTTTCAGAAATTTTCTTCCCTGTTGCCTACTTATGCAAAAAGTCTATTCTTTTTCGGAGATATCTATTAGATAGATATTAATTTTGATTTTCTAATAGCTCTAAAAATTCATCCACAACTTTATGAAGTTCTTGATAACATTTGTTCGCGTCAAACCGATAAATTCTCACCAAAAAATCAGGTCTGAAGCCTCCCCTTTCAAGGGGATGAAAAAAAACAAGTTCAATATTTCAAGCCTCTGACTTTCCTGCGGAATGCTGCACAAACAGGTAGAGGTACTGATAACTGATAACTGATAACTGATAACTGAAATGACACCATTCCGTTCAAAATCTCTTTCTCTTTCTTGTTCTTCTACTCGTTTTTCAGGAGTATGATAGAAACCATCAACTTCGAGAATTGCCCACTTAAATCCTTTGATAGTTTTATAGCAAATTAGGAAATCTGGTTCTTTATTTTCACGCCCTTTTTTTGTAGTGAGACGGGCTGCACTATTGGGAAAAAAAAGTAAGTTTCTTTTGTCGAGTTCTTCTGCTATTTTTACTTCTGATTGGGAGCGAAAACTGAGGTATTGCCATGTAATAATTTTATCTCTTTTTAAACTTTTAAATCTGCCGTTATTTAATGGTAAGGAATCAAGAATAGTTCCTGTAATATTAGCATTATCTAACCTGGCATTTGTTAAGTCTGCACCTGCTAAGTTAGCATTAGTTAAATCGGCATTTGTTAAGTCTGCTTCTGTTAGGTTCGCCTCTGCTAGGTTTGCTTTAGTTAAATTTGCATTTTGGAGGTTAGAGTTAGATAAGTTTGCTTTATACAAAGAAGCAAGAAGTAATTTAGCATTGCTTAAGTTTGCATTACTTAAGTTGACGGCATTTAAGTTTGCATTATTTAATTTAGCATTGCTTAAGTTTGCATTTTCCAAGTTAGCAAGAACTGAGCCTTCAATACAATAAAATATATCCCCACTTAAGGTGTTGATATTATAATATTCCATATACCCTAAGTTTGCATTTTCCAAGTTAGCACCATACAACTCAGCATTCCTCAAGTCAGCACCACACAAATCAGTATTAATTAACTGCCCTATCCCCAAATTTGCCTTATTCAACTTAGTATTTATTAAAGTAGCACCATACAATTTTGCACGAATTAAGTTGGCACGATTCAAATTAGCATTATTTAAGTTAGTTTCTATCAAATTAGCATTATTTAAGTTAGCATCACTCAAGTCAACATTGCTCAAATCAATACCACTCAAATCTACATCCCAAAAATCTCTCTCCCCAATCGAAATAAATATCTAGAAAATTAGCTTTCAAACTTGCCCTTTAAAGGAGATAAAAAAATCAAATTTAATGCCTTATCGTTGAGTTTCCTACGTCTACCAAACCTACGTTTATTGAACCATTCTATTCTATATAAGGTGTTGCTGAATGTATACAATAACTTTGTTAAATTAATGGTGTCATCCACGACTGGAGCAACCCGCTCCTGCCCCGATAATCTCATAAAATTAGATGTTTCGGTCTAGTAGAATAGAATCGAAATAAATATCTAGAAAATTAGCTTTCAAACTTGCCCTTTAAAGGAGATAAAAAAATCAAATTTAATGCCTTATCGTTGAGTTTCCTACGTCTACCAAACCTACGTTTATTGAACC
>JAXHSW010000112.1:16444-29713 GCA_034190295.1 Cyanobacteriota bacterium
GTTTCGGTCTAGTAGAATAGAATCGAAATAAATATCTAGAAAATTAGCTTTCAAACTTGCCCTTTAAAGGAGATAAAAAAATCAAATTTAATGCCTTATCGTTGAGTTTCCTACGTCTACCCAACCTACGTTTATTGAACCATTCTATTCTATATAAGGTGTTGCTGAATGTATACAATAACTTTCTTGCCCTTTAAAGGAGATAAAAAAATCAAATTCAGTGCCTTATTGTTGGGTTTATCCTCCGGATAAGCTCCGCTAACCTACGTCTACCCAACCTACGTTTATTGAACCATTCTATTCTGTATAAGGTGTTGCTGAATGTATACAATAACTTTCTCAAATATCATACTTATTTTTTTGACCTTTGACTTCCATCTGTTGTAAACTTTACCTACAATAACCAACCTAAACCAACTATTATCAATGACTGCAAATATTCCCGAACAATTCATTAAAGAATCACCTCTCTCAGTAGCAGGAATTACCTTTTATATCCAAGACATTTTAGAAGAAGACCACCAACTTCAACAAATATCAGTTATCGGAGAAGTCTCTAGCGCCAAGCTAAATTCAGGAAACTTATATTTTACACTTTCCGAACCCGATCATTCTGCCTCTATTCCCTGTGCTATTTGGAGAAGTACCCTCAAAAATATTCATCATCAACCTGAAAAAGGAGAACAAATAATCGTCACAGGTAGAATCAGCTTATATCCTCCTAGAGGCGACTATAAATTAATAGTTAATACTGTCTCTCTTGCCGGAGAAGGAATACAAAATATCCGCTATTTACAACTTCGTTCTCGTCTAGAAACAGAAGGTTTATTTAACCAAGAAAATAAAGTAACTCTCCCCAAATTTCCTAAAATAATTGCTGTTGTTACCTCAGATACTGCTGCAGCATGGGGAGATATTCAACGAACAATTAAACAACGTTATCCTTTAGTAAAAATTTTATTATCGCCAACTTTTGTACAGGGAGAGTTTGCTCCTCCTGCCATAGTTGAAGCCATAAAAAAAGTAGAATTAGACGGACGTGCCGAAGTAATAATTTTAGGTAGAGGTGGTGGAGCAGTAGAAGATTTATCCTGTTTTAATGATGAAAGAGTTGTTCGAGTTATTGCTGATTGTAGAATTCCAATTATTACGGGGATTGGTCATCAAAGAGATGAAACTTTAGCAGATTTAGTGGCAGATTATTCTGCTCATACTCCTACTGCAGCAGCGGAAAAAGTTGTGCCAAATCAAAATCAACTTTATGTGGAGCATTGTCAAAGAGTTGAAAGAATTGTTGATGCTTTGAGAACTAGATTTAATGAAGAAAATGCCAATTTAAGTTCTATCAAAAGTCGGCTAAAAAATATTCCTTTAACTTCTCGCAGTTTAGATAAGGCAATTGTTAAATGTCAGATTTTAAGGCAAAAGTTAGCGGCAATTGACCCTAAAGCTGTTTTATCAAGAGGTTATGCAGTTGTGCAAAATATTGATGGTAAGTTAGTAAGTTCGACGGCAGATTTAACGGTAGAACAAGAATTGATAATTCAGTTAAATCATGGTAAGGTAAAGGTTAAAGTTATGGATATTTTTGCATCTGAGAATCTGGAGTAATAAAATGGAATTTGATTATGAGGAAACTGTCGTTAATATTGAAGATATTATTGCTGAAATTGAATCGGGGGAATTGGCATTAGAGGAAGTGTTTGAAAAGTTTTCTCTTGCTGTGGAAGATTTGCAAAAGTGTGAGGCTTTTCTCTCTCAAGGTCAGCAACAAATGGATTTATTGATTGAAACTTTAGATGATGATTTTTAGCAAGTATGTCACACTAGGATTTTGCCACGGATGTACGGATTAATATTGATAAATATTTGAAACTTTAGATGGCACACAAGGATTTTGCTAGGGATGTACGGATTAATATGGATGATTTTTAGCAAGTATGTCACACTAGGATTTTGCCACGGATGTACGGATTAATAGTGTAGGGTGCATTGCAACTATTTTTATAGTAATTTTATAGTAAAATTTTGGTATCAAATTACTATTGTAGAAAAAGTAAGCGATCTTCAACAATTATTGAAGAAGGAGCCAGTCGGACTGAGTCAGGAGAGAAAATTGCTTATGGATAGTCTGCGACAAGCCGCTCCGCGTCTACTAACCCCAAACAATTTTGACGGTGGGATGTTAAACCCATAAGGGAAATGATAATGGCTCAAATAGAGAAAGTATATTAGAAGAATTAAAAAGATTAAATGAGACAAATAATATCATGTCCGCACTTTATTGTTTGTGTAAACCCAAGAGTGAATATTTGGAAATTTAAGTTTTTTTCTTGCTATTAAACCTTCCTACTTCTTCCCTCTTCCCTCTTTCTTCTTCCTTACCTTTGCTATACAATACCGATGCTACCGGACATGATATAATGCTATTCTTCAAAAGCTAAAAAAATTGAATCAGACAATACCAGAGAAAATTGCACAAGGTGTTTTAACCATTATATTGACTTTAGCAATTATTGGTTTAGTCTTCGATTTCTTTGAAAAAATATTCGGATAACCAAGGAAAATAAATATCTATATATCTATATAATATACCGATTAATATCGCGGAAAAAATGCAGAAAATTTAATATTTAAACTTAACCAACTCCCACTACCTACCACCTACCACCTAAAAACCACATTTATTTAACTTTTTCGCCATCGCTTCTGCATGAATCCACCACTTCTGACCTCCCACCCAAACTCGTGAAGGTAAATGACCAACTGGTGCCCAATTTCTAAACTTAAATCCCCGATCGCGAAAATGCAAATTATAAGTCAACCAACCAACCTGACCACAGAATTTTCCATAATCTTTATCCACACTTTCATAAATCTGTTTTTGCACGCTAAACCCAAACCTCCCCCCACTATATTTCACCCACAGGCGATCGATAGTCAACAAATCTTCACAAGGCAAATTATCAATATCATCCCCAAACAAATAACTTTTTCTCCTTTTCCCCAAAGCTTCACATAAAACGACCCAGGTTTCAACATCCGCTTCCTGCCACTTTTGCACTGCCAACAAATACTGCAATTTTCCATAGTCTACCCCCACTGCTGAAATTAATTCATTTTCATCCAGTGTCAAAACTTCCGGAATAAATCTACCAACCAAACTCCGCAATGATGGTAACAGAGAAAAATCTTGATTTCCCGACAGCAAAGACTCAACATTTTCTACAGGTTGCCTCACAATATTAGACCTGGACTCCAACACCTCCAAAACTTGTTCCGCAGTTTGATAACGCTGACTCACGGAATTTTGTAACAACTTATCTAATATATTGCCGAGACCTTGACTAACACTACCCCCACTAGGCAAAAAATCACGCCATCTCCAACAGTCATTGATAACATCGAACATATCCCACGGTGCAACATCCGTCAGTAAATGAATGCAAGTTACACCCAAACTAAATAAGTCACTCGCTGGCAATACTTTTCCCCTGGTTTGTTCCGGTGCCATATATTCCGGACTGCCAATAACAGTACCAGTTCTAATTAAAGCTGTACCTGTCAACAACTTTGCCACGCCAAAATCAATTAATACAAATTCTCCCACTTTTCCTAATTTTTCCCCTGCTTGATTTTCTCCTGGTAGGTGGGGTGGTTTTTGATAGTTAATAGGTGGAGAAATACGACGAATAATATTTTCTGGTTTTATATCCCGATGAATAATTTGATGTTGATGAATAAACCGCAATACTGGCAATAACTCCCGCAAAATTTGCCATATTTGTTCTTCGTTGAAGAGACCTTCTTGTAATTCTTGCTTTAATGTCAAACCCTGAATATATTCCTGCACCAAATACAAATTTTGATTGTATTGAAAATGGGCTAAAAGCAGAGGAATTTGTGGATGTTGCCCCAACTGTACTAACCGCATTACTTCTCGCCGAAATAATCTTGCTGTTGTGTGATAACTTTCGGGGTCGAGGGTGGAAAATGATATTTGCTTCAGAATACATGGGAGCTTCTGAGGATGTTGTTCATCTATGCCCAAAAATGTTTTGCCAAAGCTTCCCTGACCGACTTTTTTCAAGAGACGATAACGCCTGTGGAGGAGTAGGGGCGATCGGCAACTCTGGCAATAGCTTGCTGTATCTGGGTTTTCAGGATTGGGACAGAGAGGGTTAACGCAATAACTCATTGCAGGGTTAGTTTTATATTTTAGATTTTTGTCTAGGGGGTTTACAAATATAATTTATTAATGCTATAGTATTTTACTGTAAGAAAAATATGTATGGCGAGCGTGGCCAAGTGGTTAAGGCAGTGGTTTGTGGTTCCACCATTCGTGGGTTCGAGTCCCATCGTTCGCCCTTTTTGATATTATTATTATAGAGTCTTAAATTGTTTATGTTTTAAGGCTTTATTTTTTTGAGGAGAGGTAGATAAACCTCTAAATTTAGGGGTATTTTCTATTTTTTAATTTTTGGTTAAGATTAAATATAAATACTTGTCTTTTTTTTTAGCTACTGTTATAGTTTTTTCAAGTTAAATCAAAACCTAGAAGCTACATATATAATGTACTACTATGGTGCGTACATGGAAAGCTTTAAAACGTAACAAAAATAGTTGTTTGGTTCGATAGGGTTAAGAAATTATGTCTTCCGACAGTGTGGTAACAAATTCATATTTAGAAGTTATGAAAGCCACTGGTTTCTATCAGAATGGTGCGCCTACATCTGGAGTTATTGAAGCCACAGAACTGCGTGATAATTCTCAACATTTAGATAAACGTATTAAGTACCGTACCGTTATCGATCCTGAACAACTCAATGCCACAGCAGTGTTTGAGTTATCTGGTTCACCCTGCATCTATTTTACTCAACTTGAACAGTCCGATCCTAATCCCCAAGAACTTGCTCGGTTACATCAATTATCTTGGAATCATGGTTTAGCTCCCATGTTATGGGTTGTTACTCCTACTAAAGTTTTACTGTACAATTGTTATTCTAAACCTAAAGAAGAGGATAAAAATAATCCAGAAAAACATCTTATTGAGCTGTTTGAGCAAACTGAAGAAGGTCTAAAACAATTAAATCAGTGCGCAGGTCGTCTACAGATAGAGTCTGGTGAATTTTGGAAGTGGTCGAAAGCAAGGCAAATTGATCGTGAGCAAAGAGTTGATGAAGTTCTGGTCAAAGATTTAACAGATACAGAAGAGATTTTAGTGACAGAAAAGGGTTTGAACCGTTTTGTTGCTCAAGCTCTTTTAATTCAATCTATATTTTTAGCCTATCTTCAGGATAGGGGAATTCTTAAACCTCAATTTTTAGAGAATAAATTTGGGTTTGATAGTTTAGATAAAATCTTTTCTAATAAGTTAGTTACAGATAATTTATTTCATTGGACAAAAGAAACTTTTAATGGTGATTTGTTTACCTTGTCGCCAGAAGATATGAATTTGATTGAATCACAACATTTAGAAGTCGTTAAAGCATTTATAGAGGGTTTAGAAGAAGTAACAACGGGTCAACTTCGCCTGTGGAGAGCGTATGACTTTAAAGTAATTCCAGTCGAATTAATTAGTGCAATCTATGAGAAGTTTATCTATGCGGAGGATTCTAAATCAGCTAAAGAGTATAGCACACATTATACACCACTAAATTTGGTCGATTTGCTTCTCTCAGAGATGTTCAAAGAGCTTGATGGTTATGCAAAAATTCTCGATTTAGCTTGTGGTTCAGGTGTATTTTTAGTAGATGCTTTAAGACGATTAGTAGTAAAACGTCTAAGGAGTGGAGAGCAATATTCCCGGAAGCTAATTCGGGATACACTCGATCGCCAAATTTATGGAGTTGATATTAATCCTAGAGCTATTCAAATTGCTGCCTTTAGTTTATATCTAACAGCTTTAGAATTAGATGATGAATTAGAGCAATATCCACCATCTTCTGAAGCTTTAAAGTTTCAAAAGATAATCGGTAAAAATTTGTTTGTCAGTGATGCTTTTGATACAAGCGCAGAATTTAATCGTGTAGAGTCTTTTCTAGACAAGCAGTTTGATGCAATTGTAGGGAACCCACCTTGGACTAAATCTGGAGCGAGTAAATCTGCATCAAAATATTGTGAACGTAAGCGTCCTGAAATTGGGTATCCTGAAGGATATCCAACAGCTTATGGTACGCCACCCGATCAGGCGTTTCTGTGGCGTATTGGTGATTTTGCTAATACTTCTACTCTAATTGGTTTAATTTTACACAGCAAACCTTTTTTCAGTAATCAATCAGATGCTCAAGAAGCAAAAAAAGCACTTTTAACACATTTTACTCCTGTAGTAATTATCAATCTTTTAAAACTGTATAGAGACAATCTATTTCCGGGTTCAGAAGCACCTGCGATGGTTTTTATTGCTAAATTCAATCAAGCAAATCCTAAAGATTCATTTTACTTTGTTTGTCCAGAACGTTCTGTAGATTTTCGGCAACACGGAATTATTGAAATTGGAACTGAAAATATTAAAAAATTGTCCGTATATGGTGCGGCACACGATCCTGATATGCTTAAAGTTGCAACATGGGGTTCGGCTAGAGATTTGTCACTAATTCAACGCTTACGGACATCCTTCTCTTCAATCCAAGATGTAGCTGGTAATAAGCCTAAAAATGGATTTAAACCTGGAAATAAAAATGAAGCACCAAGAGAATTCCGAACTAAAAAATGGCTATCGTCAGGTTCAATGCCTAAATATCAAATTAACGTTGATAGACTAGAAATATTACCTGAAGAACATTGGACAATGTATGCTCCTCGCAATCCACAGATTTACAAAAGTCCTCTGGTCATAGTATCGCAAAAAGTAGATAAGAATAGTGGAGTGTTTTCTGCATTTAGTCAGGGAGATATTGTTTATACACAAAAATATTCTGGAATTTCAGTTGTAGGCAATGCCGATAGAACTACTGTTCCGCTTCGCCAACGTACAGCTCATTACTTAAATGCCATAATTAATTCATCTTTAGCAAGCTACTTCATTTTCTTGATAGCTTCATCTTGGGGAGTAGAACGTAATGAAATAACAGCTCAAGATATAGAACGTTTACCAATTCCTCAACTTAATGATGATAATGCAGAATTGGTCGATAAAATTGTCAATATTGAAGGGGAATTACGCCAGTCTCAATCAAAAGAATTAGAAATAGAATTAAAGAAAAGTCTAAATAAATTAGTATACTCTCTTTATGACTTAGACTCAACAGAACAAGTTTTAGTTGAAGATGCAAATAAATTTACGATCGATCTGTATATGAATAGAGAAAAATCTGCGGCATTAAAGAAACCAAAGCCTAATAATTTAATAAAATACGCAAGCCATCTCATCGAAGTTATTCAACCGTTCTTGCAAACACTGAATCAAAGAACTATTGTTGCTGATGTTATAGACGTTGATAAAGCTCCCTTACAAGTGGTTAAATTTAGCATTATTCCTGTACCCGGACGAGATTCAATTGTCGAAATTATTCCGGGTCAGAAATTAGAGACAGTCTTGAAGAGAATTGCTGAACAACTGCCACAACAATTAGCTGACCGTATTTATACACGCCGAGATTTACGAATTTATGCTGGAGAAGATATTTACATTGTTAAACCTGCTAAACAGATTTATTGGACTCGTTCTGCGGGGTTTAATGATGCAGATACCATACTATCTGAACATTTAAGAACAAATCATGCTGCCATTAGATGAGCCAAGTGCAATTGGACAAACAACAATAAATCTATCTGTAGATATTATTGCTACAGTATTAGATATTACTGTTGTTGCTTGGTCGAAACTAATTGAATTTAAAAAGATTAATAATCAAATGTTGGAAAATGAGATTACTGGTTATTTACGTCGAGAAATGACCTCTGAGAAAAACTCACGCTCACAACTCAAAAACCAAATTCGCATAGAATCTGAGGTTGGCACTTTTTCTTCGCAAGAGTCAGTTGAACCAGAAGGCAGAATCGATATTAAAATTATTTATAGTTTTAATGAAAAAGAATATTTTAGTATGGAGTGCAAACGAGTTAGTAGTAGCACTACGGGGAAAGATAGAGAGTTAGCCAAGAGATATTTGAGCAACGGTATAATGCGCTTTGTTGAAGGAATATATAGTCCAAGGCACGATTTTGGTGCTATGTTGGGCTTTGTAATTGATAGTAATACTCAAGGTTGTATTGATAGAATTTGCCAGCGATTAAAAGATAAAAAAGATGAAATATGCTTGGAAGAAAGTTGGGTTGAAGAGACAAAGTTTGGTAAACACTCTAACCTTTATCGAACTCGTCATCGTCAACACGAGCATAGTTCATCTATCAATCTTCTTCATTTATTTCTGGAAATATACTCTCCAACGATTACTTAACTAAAAACTTACTCTTTGCACTTGACAGTAATATATAAATATCTTTGATAAAAAAAGAGGTATGAGATGAGAATTATACAAACAACAGGAACAGTGAAAAATGGAGAAGTAAAAATTACTGTTCCTCCAGAGTTTAGTAATGGCGAAATTGACATTATTCTTGTTGCCAAAAATGAGCCAGATGAATTTGAGATTATGCAGGAAATAGCAAAAGCTAAAGGATATGATTCTTAGGAAAAAATACTGGCTCTAATTAAGAAGATTAAGTTAGAAATGCTTCAGGAAAAAGATTGAATCAAATAATATCTAAAATCAAGAGAACTAATTAAAGCGATCGCTCATTTTGAATGCTTAACTCCTCTTAAATTTTCTTGATAACTGACCAGAAAACTAGGTTTCAAGCCTCCCCTTTTAAGGGGATAAAAAAGAAAATTCAGTTGTACATGATGCCCAACTTCGTGAGCAATGACATAAGCTTGAGCAAAATCTCCTGGTGCATTAAGTTTGTTATTCAGTCCCGAAATATTCATTGGGTGCATCTCTTATGTGCAAAAATACTATTTTCCTATATATTCCCTATTGCCTATTCCCTAAAAGCGATAAAATTTTGGTTTTATTTATGCATTGAGATGCACCCTATTCATTTAATATCATGCGGATAATTAATGGCAGCTTGCTTCAATTTGGTATTATATTATCATCTTGACTATTTTCAGCAACCTGCTCAATTTTTGCCATTTCATCTATCATTTGTTCTGGTGTTCGTTTCTGAGCATTTTGAATATAATTCAACTTCATTTCTTCCAATAGATCGGACATTAAAGACTGTATTTCATGCAATGTTGCTTCATCCTGAAGTTCTTGGCGTAGAGCATTTTGAAATTGTTTAGCTAAACTGTCAAAAAGTTCCCTACCTTCCGCATCGGAATAAGAGGCAGAAATTACTTCATAAGTAGCATCAGTAACAAAGTTTGATAGTTGTTTAATCACATCATCTGGCAATTGTCCTAAAGTCGGAATTTGACGTACAGTTTCATAAAAATCATTTTGTTTAATAGCACTTTCCAAAGAATGATGTAATAAAGATTCCATTTGTGGTTGAATCTTGGGTAAAACTTTATAAACAGTTAAATCTAAAAGGCGGTTACTGATAACTTCCACCTCATTTACATCACTAATTTTAATTCCCGGTTCGGGAGATAATAAAGACCGCGCCATATCTCCTTTTTGAATTGATTCTTGAGTTTGATTGATTAATCTTAAAGTCACAAATTCAGCAACACGGTCAGCTAAATAAGCAGCAGGTTCGTAAGTAATTTGAGCTAAAATTCCTTCTAAATTAATAATTTTTGCCTGATGTAAACGAATAGTTACAGGTAAAATTCTCAGCCATCGCCAAACAGGAAGTAACAGAAAAATATCGTACCAACGACGCAACATTCCATCCACCCAACTCAATTGTGGATTTCGACGAGAGATAACTAAACTACGCAACAAAAAATCTCCAGCAAAAAAGGCAATAAAAAATAAATCTATCCGCCAAAAATCATCAACAAACTGACCAGTTACATCCGTATTCCGAAAATAATTAGTACTAATTAAAGGACTAATTTTATTCTCAAAAAAATCAATTTCTTCAGTAACATTTTTTGACATTAAATAATCGACACTCCAGAAAGTTAGAAAAGCTTCTCTTGTAGATTCAACCCCCACTCGTTCCCGCATTCGTCGTTGAATTTTGGCAAAAGTGGCAAACTTATTACCTACCGCAAAAGGGTCATCTTCTATTAAGGCCACACTCTGACTGCGCAAGGAAGTTAAGAAATCTTTTGTACTTTGGTCTAGGAGTCCTTTTTCTGGTAGTTGTGCCACCAATTGATTCACAGTAACAAGATAATTATCTGTCTGAGTATTAGGTTCGATACCTTTGATGGGGTCATAAACCCTCACAACAGCAGGTAAATACCTGAAATAAATGTCCCGTAACGGCACATAACTAATATTAAATAGTCCAAGAGTAAGATTTAAAAGAGCCAATAGAGCGATCGCTTTTGCCCATAATGGCACTTGCTGAGAAGGCGGGGAAACCTGAATATCGTCAGTTAAATTAGCATTTGTCATAATTAGAAGGAAGAAGGAAGAAGGAAGAAGGAAGAAGAAAGGAAGGAAGAAAAAATGGATGGGGACTCAAACCCCAACCAATTCTAAACACTGTGTAGACGATGGGGTATTAAACCCAAAATAAAAAGATAAATTCGGTATAAGTTCAGCAATACCAGACTTATACTCCAATTAAGGCTATTTACACTCAGTCCAAGGGAAGAATTAATATAGATATATAGCACTACGCAAATAGGTTAGGACAATTATAAACACTTAAACTCAGTCAGGGATTACTTCTGACTTCTGACTTCTGACTTTTGACTTGCGCGTAGCGCTATAGTTGCCGAATCTTCTTAATACTTATAATATGAGCTACTGTTTAAATCCTCAATGCCCAAATCCTCAAAATCCTGAAGAAACATTATATTGTCTAGCTTGTGGGTCAAAGTTATTACTCAGAGAAAGGTATCGCCCAATTAAACCTATTGGTAGGGGTGGTTTTGGCAGAACTTTTTATGCTGTAGATGAAGATAAACCTTCTCATCCTCCTTGTGTAATTAAACAATTTTTACCTCAAAATACTGGCGACAAAAAAAAAGCTGCCGAGTTATTTCAACAAGAAGCAATTAGATTAGATGAACTTGGTAAACATCCACAAATTCCAGAGTTATTAGCTCACTTTGAACAGGATAATAATCAATATTTAGTACAGGAATTTATTGATGGTTCTAATCTGGCTCAAGAGTCAATAAAAATAGGTCCTTTTAACGATAATCAAATTAGACAAATATTGAATGAATTATTACCAGTTTTACAGTTTATTCACGAACATAAAGTAATTCATCGGGATATTAAACCAGAAAATATTATTCGTCGTAATTTTCCACCACAAACTACAGGATGGATGAGTAATAATAATCAATTAGTATTAGTTGATTTTGGTGCAGCTAAAGTTATTACTGGAACTGCTTTAATGCAACCTGGAACAATTATTGGCAGTCCGGAATATGTAGCTCCAGAACAAGTAAGAGGTCATGCTATTTTTGCTAGCGATATCTATAGTTTGGGAGTTACTTGTATTCATTTGTTAACTCAAGTTTCTCCTTTCGATCTATTTGATGTAATGAAAGATAAATGGGTGTGGCGAGATTATTTGAGTCAGTCTATTAATAGTATGTTGGCTCGAATTATTGATAAAATGTTGGCAACTAACCCCAAAATGCGTTATCAGTCTGCTGCTGAGGTAATGAAAGAGTTAAACCCAGAACAGAAGTTTCCTACTCTCCCTAATATTTCTTCACCCACACCATCTCGCACCAGAAGACCAACACCATCTCCCACCCCCACAAGAGCGCCAATACCTACATACACACCAATTAGAGAAATAGCAAATTCTATAACTGCACCACCTCATGTTATCCAACCGACAATTCTACCTCAACCACAAAAGTCAACTTGGAAATGTGTATCGACCCTGACCGGACATTTTGACTCAGTAAATTCAGTAGCATTTAGTCCGAATGGAGAAATTTTAGCCAGTGGGAGTCGGGATAAGACTATTGAAATTTGGGATATGAACAAAGGTAAACGTTGGTACACCCTGACTGGTCATGGTGACTCAGTACAAACTGTGGCATTTAGTGAAAATGGAGAAATGTTAGCCAGTGGGAGTCGGGATAAGACTATTGAAATTTGGGATATGAACAAAGGCAAACGTTGGTTTACTCTCATCGGTCATTCTGACTGGGTGGATACAGTGGCATTTAGTCCAGATGGTCAAGCATTAGCGAGTGGGGGTAGGGATAAGGCAATTGAAGTCTGGAATTTGCAGAAGGCGAAACGATGGTTTACTCTAGTTGGACATGAAGAACGGATTTATAGTGTTGCTTTCAATAAAGATGGTCAGATATTGGCAAGTGGGAGTCGCGATCGCACAATTAAAATATGGGACTTTGAGAAGGCAAAAGAGGTGTTTACAATTAAAGGCCATTCTGACTGGGTGCGATCGCTTGTTTTTAGTCCAGATGGCGGCACATTAGCGAGTGGTAGTAGGGATGGCACGATTAAGTTATGGCAGGTTTATGGAGGGGAACTTATTTCGACACCTATACAAAATTTGAAATATGGTATGAGCGATGTTTTGTCTGTTGCGTTTAGTCCGGATGGAAAAATTGTTGTGGGTGGGTATCGTAATGGGATTATTAATTTATGGGATGTGACTACTGGAGAATTGTTGGAAACTCTTAAGGGTCATTCTTCTGATGTATTTTCATTGATGTTTAGTCGGGATGGTAAAAGTTTAGCTAGTGGGAGTAATGATAAGACGATTAAAATATGGCAGGTTCCTAAATAGAGTCTGCTGATAAAATTGGTTGGTGGGGGTAGGACACGGGGACGCACCAGACGCGGGGACGGGTCGATTTGTGGGGAACAGGCAACGGTTTCGGCCATTTTATGTGAAGAAATTTTCTGCTGAAATTCAAGAAAATTGCAGTAAATTGATGCCAATAAGAGCCTTCAACAATTAATAATATAGAATCCGGTTGAATACTTATTATATGAGATGGGGGGATGGGGAGATGGGGAGATGGGGAGATGGGGAGATGGGGAGATGGGGAGATGGGGGATTTAATATTGAAGTGTGGATAGAATTATAAACAGATATTATATAACCGGATTCTATATAATATTGAAATAATTTAAGAAATTATAAACAGATATTATATAACCGGATTCTATGTGCAATTAACCGGATTTGATATAA
>JAXHSW010000113.1:0-2593 GCA_034190295.1 Cyanobacteriota bacterium
CGGGCGCCTCCCCGGGCACGAGGTCGAGCACCGCCTGGCCCTCCTCGAGCACGTCGCCGGCGGCCACGGACACCCGGCCGACCACGCCGTGGGCGGGCGCCTCCAGGAGGTGCTCCATCTTCATGGCCTCGACCAGCACGAGGCCCTGGCCCCCGTGCACGGCGTCGCCCTCGGTGACCGCCACGCGCACGACCGTGCAGGCGTGCGGCGCACGAAGGGTCAGGGGCTCGTCCACGGCGCTCAGGCGGCCGGCAGCTGCAGCACCCAGCCCACGCGCAGCAGCGACGGGTCGGAGAGGGCGCTGCCGTCGGCCTGCGGGATGCCGTCGTTGAGCTCGAAGATCTCCTGGTAGCGACCCGGGTCGCCCAGCTCGTCGCGGGCGATCGACGTGAGCGAGTCGCCGGGCTCGACCGTGTAGGCACGGGTCTCACCCGAGGCGAGCGGCGCCGTCCGGTCCGAGGCCGGCAGCTCGAACACCCACCCCACGCGCAGCACCCCGGGGTCGCTGAGGGTGCCGCCGACGGTCTGGGGCCGGCCTCGGTTGATCTCGAAGATCTCCACGTAGCGGCTGCCGTCGCCGAGCTGCTCGCGGGCGATGCCGTAGAGGGTGTCGCCCGGGGCGACCGTGTAGCCCACGCCCGAGCCCGGGCTGTCGTCGCCGTCGACGTCCGAGCCGCCGCCGGACCCTCCGCCCGAGCCGCCAAAAAAATATGAAAACACAATGGGAAAATTTTCTACAAAATCTCGGTGAATGGCATGGCTCATTTACTCAAATTTCTGCTCAAGGAGAGATAGTTGAAGATACACCTAGTATTCTGATTTTAGAAGGTTTGGATGAACAAAATAAAACAGTTCGTCTTACCCTCCGTCGCTATACTTCTTCAGGGGATAATTCTCAGTCAAAAGTTAATGAATTAATCAGAGAATATCAAACCCTCAGCAAAGATATGATGTTTTTTGAAGACGGCGCTTTTTGTCAAGGTACAATTCAAATAGCACCAATTTCAGTTAATGGTGCTGAGTTTGGTTTTATTCATCAAAATCGTCGTCTCCGTTTAGTCGAATTATTTAACCAGGATGGAAGTTTCAAAAATTTAACTTTAATTCGAGAAAAACGAGCGGGTACAAATGCTTTAGAAAATCCGACTCTCACAGTAGATGCTTTATTAGGAAAGTGGCAGGGGGAAGCTATTACTATTTATCCCGATTTACGGAAACCGGATGTTTATCCAACTCAAATGGAATTAAAAATTGATAATGCTGGTCGATTATTTCAGCAAATTACTTTTGGTAATTCTAATCAGAAAATAATTACTTCTACTGCAAAAATTGAAGGCTCTATTTTACACTTCGATGAAGGTTCTCAACCTGTAAAAGTCTTATTACTTCCTGATGGTGCTTCTGCTACTTTGCCGATTAAAGTTGAATGGAGAAAACCTATATTTTTTGAAGCTGGTTGGTTAATTAAACCTGACCTTCGTCAACGACTTATTCGTACTTATAATGACAAAGGAGAATGGGTAAGTTTGACTTTAGTCACTGAACATAAAATTAAAATTAATTAGGGTTTACCGATTGATTCTAAAAGCACTGACTTATGAAAGTAAGTGCCTTTTTGGAGCGAAAAAAGTGCCTATTTTTCAGCTTGAGTGACCAAAAAGTTAAGACTTTGAACAGACAAGCACATTTAACAATTAATAATTAATTATTAATTATTAATTATTATTACCTTTCCTTGAAAAGAAGAGGATTGAGGCTTTAAACCTTAATTATTCGGCATTTGATACAGGTACAATTATTCCTCCTACTTTCTCTTTCTCCCCACACTTCCCACACTCTCCACACTTCCCACACTTCCCACACTTCCCACACTCTGCTTTTTTCAGCAAATCCTAAATTAGTAGTCCTCTCGCGTAATGGTATACCGCAAAAAGGAATACCTGGCATGGCAGCAAGATGCTCCCACTGTTCTCGTAATAAACATTAGCCGGACAATACAGGACCATTACTGAAAAATTGGCTGCTGATAAGTATTAACGCAAAACATAAGTTTTTCAATTTTACAACTGATAACTGATGACTGAAATGACCTTCAGCTACTTACTTTTACATTTAAGCAACCCCAAAATTTTTCTGGTGCTTTGGTTTGTGAGTATCCTTTCCATAAGTATTCCGTGGTGAAATGCTGTTCTTGAGTTGAATAAAAAGTCATGTGTAGGGGCGAGTAACTCCCAATGATTACATACTATCATGGTTTTTTTGGGGATGCAAGGGCAAATACCTTCTCGTTTTTTATGCGCTTCACAAAATGATGATTTGGGGTTGTAAATATAGCGATCGCTTCTACATGAGTAATATCGATCTGTTGATGGGGTGAAAATTTTTCCTGTGGTTACTTTTTTCTGAGTGCTTCACAGGATGATAATTTTTCTGGTGCTTTGATGGTGTGAGTATCCTTTCCATAAGTATTCAGTGGTGAAATGCTGTTTTTTAGTTGAATAAAAAGTCATGTGTAGGGGCGAGTGACTCCCAATGATTACATACTATCATGGTTTTTTTGGGGATGCAAGGGCAAATACCTTCTCGTTTTTTA
>JAXHSW010000113.1:2693-29452 GCA_034190295.1 Cyanobacteriota bacterium
TGGGGTGAAAATTTTTCCTGTGGTTACTTTTTTCTGAGTGCTTCACAGGATGATAATTTTTCTGGTGTTTTGATGGTGTGAGTATCCTTTCCATAAGTATTCAGTGGTGAAATGCTGTTTTGGAGTTGAATAAAAAGTCATGCGTAGGGGCGAGTGACTCCCAATAATTACATACTATCATGGTTTTTTTGGGGATGCAAGGGCAAATACCTTCTCGTTTTTTATGCGCTTCACAAAATGATGAGTTGGGGTTGTAAATATAGCGATCGCTTCTACATGAGTAATATCGATCTGTTGATGGGGTGAAAATTTTTCCTGTGGTTACTTTTTTCTGAGTGCTTCACAGGATGATAATTTTTCTGGTGTTTTGATGGTGTGAGTATCCTTTCCATAAGTATTCAGTGGTGAAATGCTGTTTTTTAGTTGAATAAAAAGTCATGTGTAGGGGCGAGTGACTCCCAATGATTACATACTATCATGGTTTTTTTGGGGATGCAAAGGGAAATACCTTCTCGTTTTTTATGCGCTTCACAAAATGATGATTTGGGGTTGTAAATATAGCGTTGTCAGAGCAAGTGCGGCAGCTACATCGCTTCTACATAGTAAAATGTATTGATGGGGTGAAAATTTTTCCTGTGGTTACTTTTTTTATGAGTCTTCACAGGATGATAATTTTTCTGGTGCTTTGGTTTGTGAGTATCCTTTCCATAAGTATTCCGTGGTGAAATGCTGTTTTTTAGTTGAATAAAAAGTCATGTGTAGGGGCGAGTGACTCCCAATGATTACATACTATCATGGTTTTTTTGGGGATGCAAGGGCAAATACCTTCTCGTTTTTTATGCGCTTCACAAAATGATGATTTGGGGTTGTAAATATAGCGATCGCTTCTACATGAGTAATATCGATCTGTTGATGGGGTGAAAATTTTTCCTGTGGTTACTTTTTTCTGAGTGCTTCACAGGATGATAATTTTTCTGGTGTTTTGATGGTGTGAGTATCCCTTCCATAAGTATTCCGTGGCTAAATTAAATTACATCGACGATTTAAGGCCAATTTCAAAAGTGCTTTATACTTTTTATCGCTGATAGTATAAGCTCCAAATCTTTCCAAATGAGGGTTATTCATCTGAGCATCAAAAAACACAAACTCTCTCTCTCGTAGTCGCTCCACCAACTTTACCATCGCTACCTTCGACCCCTCTGGAATATTAAAAAACATCGACTCCCCAATAAAACCACCACCAATCACAATACCCAAAATTCCACCAGCAAGTTCATCTCCTTGCCAAGTCTCAAAACTATAGGCCCAACCTGCTAAATTCAGTGCTTTGTAAATCTGTTTCAGTTCCCCAGAAATCCAAGTTATATCTCTATCTGCACAACCCTCAACTACTGCCTCAAAGTCCCGATTAACAGCAACAGTAAAACGATTTTGATTAATGATACGACGTAGAGACCGTGGGTAGCGAAATCTTTCATCCAAAGGAATCAAAGCTCGTTTACGACTACCATACCATTCTAAACTATTCTCTCCATCATTGGCCATGAGAAAGTAGCCTTGAGCATATCCTTGTATGATTGAATTAATATCATATTCCATCATCGGATTATCATTCATAATTTATAATGTAAAGTTTAGAATCATGGCCGAACCAATTAAACCAATTACTTTACCAACAGCAGAAAACCCCCAACAAGAGGGGGAATGGTTACGAGCTTCTTTACACAGATGGCTCAATCAAGAATTTATCCCGGAAAAAGTTAATGAGGACATTTCTAAAAGAGCAGCCCAAATATTTATGCGCCACCGTATGGAAGGAGAAAATGATTTAGGTTCATTGGTAATTGCTATTGTGACAGAAATGCAAGCTTTTGATTTTTCCCAGAGTTTTTATGGAGAGTTCGCGATCGCTAATGCTGTGAGTGACTTGCTATTGGATAGTCTGGGAATAGAGCGCTGTTGTGGACAATAGAAGATTTTAACATTCTCACTTCTTACTTTTTTAGGGGGGGTTTTGGCATAATAGGGGTTTGTTTTCCCATCTTTTACCGAACAATTAAGGTGAAAATCCTCTCCTTTAAAGGAGAAACAAGAAAAAATTTTCATGATTAGTCAATCCTATCCGTTTTCAAGGAGAGGTAATTCGCGCATTCGCGCATTCTTGAAAGGTGGACAAACTGATTTGTTTAACCCACCCCTAACTAACCTGAAAGCTCAGTGTAGATAACTATAAACTACCAGCTAGACTTAACAACTCCTGGTAGGAGACCTTCGTGAGCCATTTCTCGGATAACGTTACGAGATAGTCCAAAGTCTCGATAATAACCTCTGGGACGCCCAGTTAACCAACAACGGTTTCGCACGCGAGAAGGGGCGCTGTTACGAGGTAATCTCTGGATTTGACGATGGATTTCTATTTTATCCTCTAAGTCTTCTGCTTCTTCAAATTGCAGTTTAAGTTCTGCACGTTTAGCAGCATATTTTTCTACTAATTTTTTGCGTTTTTTCTCACGCTCGATCATGCTCTTTTTTGCCATGATTAGTTTCTGTAATTGCTCCAAATAATGGGTATGTTTAATTTTAAGGTATTAACCTAATCTCTAATAGTACCATAGATTTATTCAGGCAAGTATTTGGTTATATCAAGTCTGGTTGAATACTTAGAGAAGAGGAGTCAGGAGTCAGGAGAGAAGAGGTTAAGATGAGAAGAAAGTTTTCGATCGCGTGATTAAAAGGACATGGTATTATTTCAAATCTGCTTGAACAATCTCGCTTCAATTTAGTAGTCAGTAGTTAGTAGAGGATGCCAAATTCTTAAACGTTTAGTATTTCTAGAAATTTGGCATTTCTGAGGGGCGGGATAAATATAAGTGGGGTGGGTATCCTGCCAAGGAGTGAAAATATCAGGAACGGGTAAATATCAGGAACGGGGAACGGGCAAGATGCCCATTCCACAAGACCACAAGACTATTAAAATCATCCCGCATTTATCCAAGGCCAGAAATTTTACTATTCCCTACTCCCCCACATTAAGTACCTTTCTGCAATTCTCCAACAGAAGGACATAAGTCAGCCAATAAACATTTATCGCAGGCTGGATTTTTGGCCTTACAAACTGCCCGGCCATGATAAATTAATCGGATTGACCAATTTTCCCAATCAGGTTGAGGCAGTAACCGCATTAAGTCTCGCTCTATTTTTATTGGATCGGAATGTTCTGTTAAACCTAATCTTTGACTTAACCGTTTAACATGAGTATCTACTGTTACCCCTACAATAATTCCGTAGGCATGAGCTAAAACGACATTTGCTGTTTTCCTTGCTACTCCTGGTAGTTGTAACATTTGTTCCATCTGCTTTGGCACTTGGTAGTTGAAGTTCTCAACAATCATTTGGCAAGCAGCTTTAATATTTTTGGCTTTATTACGATAAAATCCTGTGGAGCGCACTAGGTTTTCTAATTCTTCAAGTTCTGCATTTGCTAGTGCTACAGCATCTGGGAATTTTTCAAATAGGGAAGGTGTAACTTTATTAACTCGTTCGTCTGTACATTGGGCAGAAAGGATAGTTGCCACAAGTAACTGTACTGGGGTTTGATAACTCAGGGTACAGGTAGCATCTGGATATAGATGTTTGAGACGAAGGAGTATTTCGAGCGATCGCTGTCGTTTTAGTGAAAATTTACGAGTTGTAACCATTTATGGGAAGGAAGAAGGAAGAGGGAAGAGGGAAGAAGGAAAGAATAATATGAAGGAAGAAGGAAGAAGGAAGAGGGAATAAGTTCAGCAATTAATAATTAATAATTAACAATTACCTCTCCTTGAAAACGGATAGAATTGACTAATCATGAAAATTTTTATTTATTATCCCCTATCCAAGGGGAGGCGCATACCCACAATTTTTCGGTAAAGAATAATTTATAGAGGTTTTCATTTGGGTAGACCACAGTAGGGAAGTTCCATAAAACGTCTCTATAAGATTTTGCTTGTGAAGATGTGGTTCATCAATTAGCAAAAGCGCTGTATAGCAGAAGGAAGAAGTAAGAAAGAAGAAGGGATGAACAAAAACTTTCTTCTCCTGTTTCTTCTTTTTTTCTCCTGACTCCTGAATTCTGAATTCTGACTACTCCTAAGTATTCAACCGGACACGATCCTATCTTTTATCTTTGAAGTAACGATCGCACTCCCTCCAGATTAGCAGTATCTCTAATAACTAAGAAAATTCCTAAACCTAACAATAGGACTAAACCTGTCTGCATCACATTTTCCTGAATATTCAGAGGTAGGGGTTTACCTCTAACTCCTTCTATGAGTAAAAATGCTAACTGACCGCCATCTAAAGCAGGTAAAGGTAAAAGATTAATCACTGCCAAGTTAATGCTAATCAATGCTGCAAATTGAAATAATTCCCCCACATTATCTTCAGCAATTTTTGCTCCCATATCTACAATGGCCACAGGTCCGGCAAGTTGCCCTGCTGTCTGACTAAAGTTACTAATGAGTTGCCCAAAACCTTGAATTGTTAAAACTACAATCCTTTGAAATTCATTAGCACCGACGCTAAAAGCTGTAAAAATATTGTCAGGACGATGTCGCACTATGTCTCCATTGGAAATTAGTTGTACTCCAATACGACCTTTACCATCATTTCCTAGGTCTGGTGTGACTGTAACAAATAGTTGTTGTCCGTCACGCTGAAGCTCCATCTCCAAAGGTTGATTTGGATTATTTTGAATTGTTTCTACTAGGGTAGTAATAGCTTCTTTGTCTGGGCCCAATTGCCGATCGCCTACGGATAAAATAATATCATTTGCTTCAATACCTGCTTTTGTCGCTGCAGAGCTAACTTCTGTGGCAACTGCGGGAACTTTTACTCCTGGAGCGTAGTTAAATTCTGGTATGCCAATGATACTCACTTGAGTTACTAATAGAAGGTAAGCAAATATTAAGTTGGCAATTACTCCCGCACTGAGAACGATCGCTCGGTCGAGGAGAGGACGGTTGCGTAATAGGTCTGGGTCATCTTTGGGAATTGTACTATCGGGGTCATTGTCGGGAAAACCTACAAAACCGCCAAATAGAAAGCTACGGATAGCATATTCTGTTTCTGGCCCTTGATATTTCCATAGTATCGGGCCAAATAAACCGATAGAAAAACGATTAACGTGGATTTTTTGGAGTCGAGCTGCCAGAAAATGGCCTAATTCGTGAACTACAATAAGTGCGCCTAAAACTGCGATCGCTAACAATACGGACATGAGTTATTCCTATTAAGTTTCCAATTATATACAGTCAAACTTTTATTATAAATGAATTTTATTCGTTTTTGCTGTGGCTAATTTTATTATATTTTGAGTACTCTATTACTTTGAGGATTTAGACTAAGTAATTATAATTTATAGGGTGCATCTCAGTGCATGAATAAAGCCAAAAAATTATCCTTTTAGGCAACAGCTCCGTCAAGCAACAGGCAACAGGGAATATATCAGAAAAAAGTATTGTTGCACATAAGAGATGCACCCAATTTATACTTATAGTTATTAATACTTCAAAAATCATTTGTTTCTTCTCTTTCGTCTTTTGTAGATGGATAATCTAAGATGAATATTTTTGACAACGTTCTAAATAAAATTGAGCTATTTTGTCGTTAGGGTTTTGATTCAGACAATCTTGAAATAGTTTAGCAGCTTGAGTAAGTTTTTCTTGATAATAAAAAATAATTGCTTGTTCAAATATATGTTTGGTGATTGTCTTACCCTCTAAACATTCAGGTGGATCTGCATCAAAAACTTCAAATATTGTCACTATTTCTGCTTTTCCCTTTACCTTAGTGTTGTCAATTAATCTCAAAGAATATTTTGCCGAATTTTCTAATGACATAAAAGTAGAACTACTAATTAATAAAGACACATCATATTGTTTGGTTAATTCTTCTAAACGAGATGCTAAGTTTACCGTATCGCCAACAACCGTACCATCTATTCTTTGAGAACCTCCTACTGTACCTAAAATCAAATCTCCTGTATTGATTCCAATGCCAATTTTTAATGGTATTCTTTCTGGTCTTTGTCGAGTTTTATTATATTCATTTAGTCGTTTTAACATCGAAATAGCTGCTTGAATAGCGTCATCTGCTTTAATAGGAAATAGTGCCATTATTGCATCGCCAATGTATTTATCAATAAAGCCTTTATTTTCAATTATTGCGGGTTCCATGAGTGAGAGATAACTATTGATAAACTTAAAACTCTCTTCTGGAGTCATGGTTTCTAAAATTGTGGTAAAGTTGCGAATATCAGCAAATAAAACTGACATTCTATGCTTAACACCATCTCCTAATTTGACATCTGTAATATTTTGATATCCCATCAAAGATAAAAATTGATGAGGTACAAATTTAGTGGCAGCAGCAGCTAATTTTGATTCAGCGTCTAAAGCTTTTTTTAAGTTAAGATTAACTTCAATTAATTCCTGATTCATTCGATCTAAAGCAGCATTTTTTTTGTCGATTTCCTGCTTCCTAAAATAGCTATTCAAAGCTTCTTTTACTGTTAATTTCAGGTCTTCAGATTCCCAAGGTTTAGGAATATAGCGATATAAGTTTGCATAATTAATAGCATTTCCTACTCCTGCTACATCTGCTTGACCAGTCAGCATTATTTTCAGAGTTTGAGGAGAGATAGAATGAATACGTTTAAGCAGTTCATCTCCTTTCATATCGGGCATAATATAATCAGCAATTATGATTGGGATTTCATAATTATCTTCTCTTAACTCTATAAATACTTCTAAAGCTTCTTCACCACTTTGAGCTAATTCAATCAAATAATCATCTCCTAAATTTCCTTCTAATTCTATACGAAGACTATCTAAAATCATAGGTTCGTCATCAACGCAAATAATCACTATTTGATTCATCACCTTTGCTTTTTTTTAGTTAATTAGTATTTATTTAGCATTTTTAATGGTTGATACTAATTCCTCATGATTCCAAGGTTTAGCCAAACAACGATATAAATTAGCCTCTTTTGTAACTCTTTCAATAGACTCTTCATCAGCTTGTCCCGTCAACAAAACTTTAATTATTTGAGGGTATTTACTATGAACTCTAATTAAAAATTCATCTCCTTTAATCCCTGGCATTAACCAATCAGAAACTATAATAAAAATTTTGGTTCCTTCCCCTTCTAATTCATCAATAATTTCTAAAGCTTCATTTGCTGTTTCCGCAAATTCGTAAATATATCGATCTTCAAAAGCTTCTAGAAGTTCTATTTCTAAACTTTTCAAAATTGATAATTCATCATCTACACATATAATTGCCATTTCACTCATTTTGACTTCTTCTCCATTCTATTTATCGGTAAATATACTGTAAAAGTAGTTTGATTAGGTTCAGATTTTACTTCTATGTTACCATCATGTTTTTCAATTATTTTTCTCACAATATCTAATCCTAAACCACTACCTTCTCCTGCTGGTTTAGTTGTAAAAAATGGTTGAAATATTTGTGACATAATCTCCGGTGGTATTCCCTGACCACTATCAGTAATACTTACTTTAATATCTGCACCTGACTGAGTTGCTTGAATAGTCAAATTACCATCATATTCCATTGCTTGTAAAGCGTTGTGAATTAAATTTGTCCAAACTTGATTTAATTCGTCAGGATAACATTGGATAGGAGGCAAAGAACTATCAAATTCTTTAATAACTTCTACATCATGCTTAATTTTGTTATGATATAGAGTTAAAACTGTTTCAATGCCTTCTAGAATGTTAGCTGTTACTTTCTCCCCACTAGAATCATAACGAGCATAAGTTTTGAGAGCAAATACTACTTTAGCAGCTCTTTCTGCAGCAGTACGAATAGTTTGACTACTGGTTTGAACATTAGCAAATTGATAAGCAATTTTAAGAATTTCTTCACTGTTTGAGTCTCTTAATAATGGTAAAAATCCTTCTAAATTATCATAGACTCCTATTCCTACCAAATAATTAGCAATAGTAGTACCTCGATCGACTAAATGTGTCTTGAGTTGACTAACTAAATTTCTTTTAATTTGACGCTGTTCTCTAGTAGATAAAGAAGTACGTCCAGAGTTTGATTTTTTCAGTAGAGAAAAAAAGTCTTCCTGCCGCTCAGGAGAAAGTTCTTTGAAAAAAATAGGTAACTTTTCTAGATAAGTTTCCCAGAAATTAGCAATACTATTAATTGAAGAATTAATCGCCCCTAAAGGAGTATTAATTTCGTGAGCTACTCCAGCCACTAATTGTCCGAGAGCTACCATTTTTTCTGATTGAATTAATTCTTGTTGAGCTGTTTGTAGTTGCTGAAGAGTACTAGCTAACTCCTGATTTTTTTGACGTACATTAAACTCTGCCTGGAGGCGATCGCGAGATTCCATTGCCAGAGCAGTCATATATGCTAAATAACTACCAAAATTCTGTTCTTCTACTTCCCAACTTCTATTATTTCCGTTGTTATCTAGACAAATAAAACCAATTATTTGTCCCTTAAAATTAATCGGGATATTCAAGGTGCTGCTAACTGATATAGGACACAAATAATCTACTAATTTTGCTTGAGTATTGAGGGGATTATCAATATTATCTTCCAGATTTATATCTCGCTCGTTAAAATCTTGAAATAGCGGAGGAATTTCCCCAGTAAATAGTGATGTTTCTTGACGATGTTCTGTCGTCGATATTTCATATAAATCTGCACATTTAAGTTCTGATTTATCCTCACTGTACAACCACACACTTGTCTTTTTCACGTTCAGAATATTACTTGCTATTTCTGTGATTTCCTGCAAAGCAGCCTGCAAGTTTCCTTCATATAAATTTTTACTTTTAGCTAGTTTCAACAATCCATTCTGTTGTTTTTTTAGACGATTTCCTCTAGCTCGTATTGCCGACTCCACTACATTTTTTGTTTGAATTTCTCTTTCTAAAACTGCATTTGCTTCTACTAACTCAGCAGTACGCAAATGCAACCCTTCTGTAGCTTCTTGAACCCGAATTTCTAACTCATCATAAGCTTGACGGCGTGCTATTTCTGCTCTTTGGCGTAGTAGTTCAGAAGTTGCTCTAGTAGCAAAAACTTTCATCATTGCTGTAGCATTTTCTGGGTCAGCTAAAATTTTATTACTAACTACACACAATACCCCTATTACTTGCTGATGTTCATCTAATAATGGCATTCCTAGATAAGATTCAGCTTTCATATTTTGCAAAATAGTTTTGTTAGGAAATTTTTCCTGAATTTTTTGGGGACAGCAGAATAATTCTTCTCGATCGATAACTATTCCACAGGGTAAATTTAGGAAATTATATTGAATATTATCTCTAATTTTTCCCTCTCCCCAAATAGCTAATGTTTTTAACTCGAAAGAGTCGTTAATTCTTTCGCTAATAATTACATAAGTAACATCTAAAGCTTTTGCTAAATTTTCTACTAAAGCTGGAAAAAATTCTTCCCCTGTAACAGAAGATGTCGCCACAAAAATATTTTGTAATATCTGTTCCGCTTGTTGACGTTCTACTATTTGATGTTGTAATTCTCGATTAACTACTTCTAGTTGTTCCGGCGTTTTTAAAGCCAGAAATTGAGGCAAAAGTGTAGCCAATTGTAAAGCTGTATAACAAGAAACTAAGGCAGTTAATGCTTGTTCTACACCGGAAAACCAGTAAGCAGGATGCCACAATGTCCAGATTTCTAATAAATGACCAAACCCACATAAAATAATGAATGCTCCGAATAAAGTAAATACTCCTAAAAATGGAACTTCATTTTTACGTTTACAGAGAAAATACAGCAACATTATTGGTATAGAAAAATAGGCGATCGCTATTAGTAGATCGCTCAGAAGGTGGAGCCATACTAATGGAGTTTGCCATAAATAACAACTACCGTGAGGCATATATTGAGTTGGAGAAAAAATTGTTTTTAATAGTTCCCACATTTTTATTATTTTAATTCTGATTACTATTTATTATGGAGGAGTCAGAATTTAGAATTCAGAATTTATAATTTATAATTTAGAATTCAGCAGGTAAGAATAAGGAAAAGGATCGGAAAGTTTTTGTTTCGCGCTATTCAACATACATTATAGAAAGCTCTAGTTTTGAATACCTTAAATTTAGATACAGGATTTCGTTATTTTTGACAAATCATATTATCAGGAAAGGCAGCTATGCTGAAGGCAGAAGGGAATTGTTCCTCCTCCCAAGCTCTCTCTGTGCCTTCGTTCATAGTCAAACCCTGTTTAAAGTAATATTTTTCCAACTTCGGTCTTCCCTCTTCCTCCTTCCTTCTGCTTTATGTCTGCACTTTATCCTTTGCCTAAACTCAAGGGTCATTTCAGTTATCAGTACCTCTGCTTCGGAGGAGGCAAGAAAATACGGAATCTTCTTTTTTTATTCTCTTAAAAGAGGAGGCTTCATTAATTGATAATGGATAATTGAGAATGGATAATTGATAATTACAAGAAGGTTAAAACCGTTATGGAATTGAATATAAGGAAATATCAAGTGCACTTTTTTTCCCTTAAAAGGGGAGGCTTCAAGGCGCGAATTATTTAATTATTAATTATTAATTATTAATTATTCGGTAACTACCCAAATTTTTCGGTGAATATCTACAGAAAATTTAAGTTTTTCTAGCTTTAAACCTTCTTCCAACTTCGGTCTTCCCTCTTCCTTCTGCCAAAAGGTGAAGCCCTAAGTTCTGTCCTTACTTAGGGCCTCATTTTATCACTCAATTGTACACGCGATCGCTTTTAATTCTCGGTTTTAGTCTTTCATCATTGGGTTTTACCAGTTAAACTATCCTTGCATATTAATTAAATTGGAGCAAGGAGCCGGATGCGAGCCGGCATTTCAATGATATTTTTCCTCGAAATTCGTTCTCGCGACAGTGATGAATATTAAGCTTGGAGTAATAGCTTCATATTGAAAATGTACAAAGTATCGCCTCTACCTATTGTATCTATCCGGACATTAAAGATTAGATTACCTTTCAAAAGGCTCTCTAGTGAATTGTCGCAGATGTCTATTTGGGCTACTTCGCCGATAAAACGAAGGTCAGAATCGAACTGACGCTATAATATTTGTACGGTTTAAATTAAAGTTTGAGATTGAATTTGTACTCCAATATAATAATAACTCAAACTATAAAAATTGACAACTTAATTAACTAAATAAATATTGAAAAATACGTTCTCCAACTCTTTGCTCTTCTGTCTCAGAATTATTAGCTTCTTCGCGAGCAAACTTAACAGCTTGGGAAAGCTTTTCTAACCTTTCCAACATTTCATTAATTTGACGTGCAGGCAAAGCACCAGAAAATTTTACAGTCCGCCAATAGCCAATAGTCACATCTTCATAATATACCTCGACCTGTGCGGGGTGATGTTCCGTTGCTTCGGCCTTAACGTGGTTGCGGGGAGTTTTGAAAGTTCGCAAAGTTTGGACTGGTTCCGTTGCCCAACAGTCCGAAGATTCGTCAAATGTCCAAGTATCTGCTGCATCCAAAACAGGCAATTTCTTAATAAAAGAGCGTAAATCTGCAAACTGCTTTTCTAGGAATAGCAGATAACTAACCGGAGCTTGAGTCAACAGAGTTTGACCATCAAGAACTACATCGGCGCGGGCGGTACAGTTTGTCCAATCTTTAGTTGCCGTCACATCAAACAACTTGGTTAATACCTCGGAGGTTTTGCGGATAATCTCTTCTGCTTTAACCTCCACCTTTTTGGACTCTGGTGGGAGTTGTTCTCCCTCCTCATCCTTGGGACGATAGGTTCGAGAAATGCCGGAAAGTAAAGCAGGTTTCTGCAAAGCTTTTTGAGCTTCTGCTAGTTCCTGCACTGACCGACTTTTGATTCCTTTTTCAATCGCAATAATTTGATTTAGTCGTGCCATCTGAGTCCATTTGTTTTGTAATACTTGTATTATAATGTAACTTTTGACAAATGTCTACCACAATCGATCGGGAAAAGCACAGAGCACAAGGGAATTGCCATGACTGTATTTGACATTTGAAGAAGGAGTCAGGAGTCAGTCGGACCGAGTCAGGAGAGAAAATTGCTTATGGATTCGCTCCCCCAAACAATTTTGAGCACCGCGGGTGACGGTGGGGTATTAAACCCATAAGGGAAATGATAAAAAGCTTAAAACGAAAGACTTCGCCAGATTTTTCCCTCTTCTTCCTTCTTCCTTCTTCCTTCTTCCTTCGTCTATTAGAGCTAAAATAGATTTTGTAGAGTTCAAGTCAAATAATGAGTAAAGATTTATTCAAGATATATGTAAAACCTGTGTATGTAAAACCTGCGAAACCAAAGGAGCTATTGAAAAGTTGGGATAAAACTGCAAAATACGCATCTAAAACGAATATTTTCGTAGTCAAAAAATTAGATAAAAATCGTTTAGATAAAAAAACAGAAAAGAAGATAATTAAATCTAATCTGAAGTCGGCAAAGTGGTTGCGATCGCTAATAGTCAGTAAATAATTCTACTTTTTTTAAGTTTGAAAGCAACTGCTAATTTTTCTTGATTTTCAGTAAAGTAGGGAATAGGGAATAGGGAATAGGGAATAGGGATAAATTTATCAGAGCAAACATTTTTAGCCTTGGCTAATTAATGATATTTTAACTAGCTATCAGCTTTTCCTTACGGAATGGGACCCTTGCCAGCATTTAGCTGGAGCGCTAAAAATTCGAGGGTTTAAGTCCCCCACGCGAAGGCGTGAAAAAATTAGTGGTGCGCCTTTAATGGGGATTAAAACCCTCATTATACACCTTGAAAAGCTGACTGCTGTTAACGCAGTTCCTCCGTAGGAGGCTAGCTGAGTGCTGACTGCTACTTCAAATCACAAACTGAGATCGAGAAAGCATTTACCATGACTGTATTTTACAGATAAAAAAAAGCTTAAAACGAAAGACTTCACCAGATTTTTTTTTCCTTCCCTTTTCCTCTTCCTCTCTACCTTTTCCTTTTTCCTCTTACTTCTCGATTATGAACAATAATCCTCATCAAATTTATGTCGATACTGGTTTAGCTAATAAATTAAAATTAGACATAGAAGATGTTAAACAATTGTTTTTATCCAATAACATCGCTACATTATCTGCAGCAATAGAAGCACAAAAAATCAGCCCAGACTTAATAATTCAGGCATTGCAAGATAATTCAAAAGAAATACAATGGAAAGCTTATGCTATTTTACAGGAAATAGAAGAACCTCAAGTTATGCAGGCTTTATCAGAATATGAATGGGAAGCAGGTAGACTTTTAGAATTATATGTAAATGGTAATAGAAAATTTATTAGGGCTAATTTGTGTAATGCGGAATTAATGGATGTTGATTTGAGTCGGATTAATTTAAGTTCAGCTAACCTCAAAAATTCTAATTTAAGAAATACAAATTTCAGTCATGCTAATTTGCAAAATGCTAATCTAACGGAAGCTTATTTAAGCTGTTGTAATTTCAGTCATGCTTGTTTGCAAGGGGTTGATTTTACTCATGCTTTTATGTGGGGAGCTAATCTCAGTAATGTTGACTTAAATGGAATGTATTTAGTAAATATAAATTTCAGTCATGTTAATTTACAAAATGCTAACTTGAGTCAGACTAATTTAAGTTATGCCAACTTGAAAGGAGTTGATTGTTGTGATGCAAATTTGAGTCAGATTATTCTCAAAAATGCTAATCTAAGTAACATTAATTTAACCAGAGTAAATTTGCAGGAAGCTGACCTGAGTAATGCTAATTTAAGTGGAGCTAATCTTCAAGAAGCTGACCTGAAAAACGCTAATTTGAAAGATGCAGAATTATGGGATGCTAATTTGAGTAGAGCTAATTTTTTTGGCGCTGACTTGAGTAATGCTAATTTAGAATCTGCAAATCTTCAGGATGCTAATTTAGAAAATACTAACCTTGAGAATACTAATCTGGAAAATGCTAATTTAGAAGGCTTTCATTAATTGATAAATTACCGTAGATGGGAGTAGGGGAGATGGGGAGTAGGGGAGATGGGGAGAAAAATAAGAGTGCACAGTTTTAGGTGTGTCACGTCACTACCATCTGATTTACTGACTTTTAACTTTTGACTTTTAACTTCTGACTTCTGACTTCATTAACTCCGTGTATTTGTTGTCATATAATGACTACGATTAATATTTTTCCACAGTACACGGAGATTTAAGTCTTGGGTATAGAACTGCGCAGCTATGTATACATAGATAATTTGCAACCTCAACACGCCGCTTATATCGGTACAGTGGCCCTTGGCTTCTTGCCTCTACCTGGGGATACCTCTCTGTGGGTGGAGATTTCGCCAGGTATTGAAATTAACCGGATTACTGATGTAGCCCTCAAGTCTAATTCTGTTCGGCCTGGGGTACAGTTTGTGGAACGACTTTATGGTTTGCTAGAGATTCATTCGAGTCGTCAGGGAGATACGAAAGCTGCGGGAAAGGCTATTTTACAAGCTTTGGGGGTGGTGGAACGCGATCGCCTCAAACCTCGTATTATCTCTAGTCAGGTGATCCGAAATATTGATTCTCACCAAGCACAATTAATTAATCGTAATCGTCGAGGCCAAATGCTTTTGGGTGGACAAACTCTGTATGTATTGGAAGTACAACCTGCTGCTTATGCTGCTTTAGCTGCTAATGAAGCGGAGAAAGCTGCTCTAATTAATATTTTGCAAATTCAAGCTGTGGGTAGTTTTGGCAGGCTTTATTTGGGAGGGGAAGAACGAGATATTTTGGCAGGTTCTCAAGCTGCTTTGGAGGCCATGCGAAATGTTTCCGGTAGGGAGCATTCTGACAAAGCTCAGGAATAAAAGAAGGAAGGAGCAAGAAGGAAGAAGGAAGAAAGGGTTTATAGTCATTGTGAATAAAATTTAGGCAAAAACGCTACATAGCTGTAGTTAAAACTATAGTGCCACACTATATCTAGGGTTTACTGCTCAAAAATGTATAGCAGACCGAAGTTGAAAGACCGAAGGACCGAAGACCGAAGTTGGGGTTTAGTTGTCTAGCACAGAAGGCAAAATCTGGCGAAGTCTTTCGTTTTCAGCTTTTGATATGTCCGCGACCTTTGTTTCGACTTATAGTCATTGTGAATAAAATTTAGGCAAAAACGCTACATAGCTGTAGTTAAAACTATAGTGCCACACTATATCTAGGGTTTACTGCTCAAAAATGTATAGCAGACCGAAGTTGAAAGACCGAAGGACCGAAGACCGAAGTTGGGGTTTAGTTGTCTAGCACAGAAGGCAAAATCTGGCGAAGTCTTTCGTTTTCAGCTTTTGATATGTCCGCGACCTTTGTTTCGACTTATAGTCATTGTGAATAAAATTTAGGCAAAAACGCTACATAGCTGTAGTTAAAACTTAAACAACACAATATTTTTCTTCCTTCTTTCCTCTTCCTTCTTCCTTCTGCTATAAAGTGTTTCTCGGAGTCATTAGATAAACTTGTTGTTCTTCATTTTCTATTCCCTACAAATATGAGAATTGCTATATGATAATTAGGCATGGGTACTAAAAACTTGTACATAACTTGTACATAACCAATTTTGTTAAAACTTAGGGTGCATCTCATATTTGCAAAAATACTATTTTTCTATATATTCCCTTCCGGAGCTGTTGCCTTTCGGAACTTTTGCCTAAAAGCGATAAATTTTTGGCTTTATTCAAAATTGAGATGCACCCAAAACTTGTTCCTTAGATAGAAGTTGCTATAAATTTAACAATGTCAGAAAAACTTAAATTAATGGTTGTTGATGATGAACCTAATAATTTGGATTTACTATATCGGACTTTTAGACGTGAATTTAAAGTTATTAAGGCAGAAAGTGCTAGTTTAGCTATGGAAATTCTTGATAATGAAGGGGAAATGGCTATTATTATTTCTGACCAAAGTATGCCAGATATGACTGGTATTCAATTTCTGAGAAAAACAAAAGATTACTTTCCTGATACTGTTCGTATTTTGTTAAGTGGTTATGCTGAAGAACAAATAAATTGTGATGTTGATGAGATAAAAGAGGCTGATATTTTTAAATGTGTAACTAAACCTTGTTCTCTTCCAGAACTTAAAAGTGTTATTCAAGAATCTGTGGAATTATATAACATGAATAAAGGTTTATAAGGAAGAAGAAAATATCTGAAGTCGATCATTTCAGTTATCAGTTATCGAAAAATTGGTAAGCATTCAGCTATTAGCGGTCAGCTCTCAGCTTTTTAATAAATGAAGCAAGCATTTGCTTAACTTCTACGACATTTTTAAACAAAGAATTGAAGCACAAGAACAGCAAGCTTAAATTGTCCACTAAAATAAATAAAGCTGTTTGCGCAGCATTCCGTAGGAATAGCTGATAGCTGACTACTGTTTGCGCAGCATTCCGGAGGAAATGCTTACAAAAATTGTGGTTTAAAACCTCCCCTTTTAAGGGGATAATAAATAAAAAAAATCCTTTGAGTCAATCCTCTTATTTTCAAGGAGAGGTAATTATTGATTATTAATTATTAATTATTAATTGTTGAACAGTACCTCCTGCCTCAGTAGGAGGCTTGAAATAAAGAATTATCTATACTATTGATAATTGCAGCAATAATTTAGATTTTTGAGAGATGAGGAGTTTGGAAAATTATTTACTTAGCTGGAATTGCTAAAACTAAATAGTTTAACAATGATGAAAAAATCAGAACAAAACTCATGTATAAAATATAATGAAAAATTGTTAAGCTGAAACATTATCTATAGCAGTCGAAGCAAAGGTTAGGATATATCAAAAGCTTAAAACTCAGAGAACGGAAGATTTTTCCTTCTTCCTTCTTTCCTCTACCTTCTTCCTTCTGCTGTAAGAGCTAATATTAATAGTTTGGCTATGAAAAAACATAACTTGCTCTTAACCTATCTTGGAGATTAATTATAAATGCTCAGATTAGAACATATAAGTAAAATTTATCCTACAGGTGTTGTTCTTAAAGATGTTAATTGGGAGGTTAAACCAGGCGATCGCATTGGGTTAGTAGGTGTAAATGGGGCAGGAAAATCTACTCAATTAAAAATTATTACTGGGGAAATAGAACCTTCTTCTGGAGAAATTATTCGTCCTGCTAGTTTAGAAATTGCCTACTTAAATCAAGAGTTTGAAGTAGATCCTAATCGTACTGTGAGAGAAGAATTTTGGAGGGTATTTAAAGAGGCAAATGAAATTCATGAATCTCTACAAAATGTACAGCGAAAAATGGAAACTGCTACTGTTGAAGAGTTGGATGAATTGATACATAAATTAGACCGTTTACAACGACAATTTGAAGGTTTAAATGGTTATGGACTAGATGCAGAAATTGAGAAAATATTGCCGGAAATGGGGTTTGAACCGGAAGATGGCGATCGCTTGGTTAGTGCTTTTAGTGGTGGTTGGCAAATGCGTATGAGTTTGGGTAAAATTCTCTTACAAAATCCAGATATATTATTATTGGATGAACCTACGAACCATTTAGATTTGGAAACTATTGAATGGTTGGAGGATTATTTGAAAAAGTTAACTACTCCTATGGTGATAGTTTCTCATGACCGAGAATTTCTTGACCGTCTTTCGACTCAAATTGTGGAGACAGAACGAGGAGTTTCTAATACTTATTTGGGTAATTATTCGGCTTATTTAGAACAAAAGTTAGAAAATCAAGCTGCACAATTGAGTACTTATGAACGACAACAAAAAGAAATAGAAAAACAACAAGCTTTTGTGGAACGTTTTCGTGCTAGTGCTACTCGGAGTACTCAGGCAAAAAGTAGAGAAAAACAATTAGAAAAAGTAGAACTTGTAGAAGCACCCGTAGCAGGATTAAGAAGTTTAAGTTTCCGTTTTCCTCCTGCACCCCGTAGTGGTAGAGAGGTAGTAACAATTCAAGATTTAGTTCATACTTATGGGGAGAAAATTCTATTTTTAGGAGCAAATTTAGAGATAGAAAGAGGCGACCGGATTGCTTTTTTGGGGCCGAATGGTAGTGGGAAATCTACTATTTTGCGGATGATTATGGGAATGGAAGAACCTACGGAAGGTAATGTGAAATTAGGTAATCATAATGTTATTCCTAGTTATTTTGAGCAAAATCAAGCGGAGGCTTTAGACTTAGTAAAAACTGTGATGGAAACTATCCATGATGAGGTGCCGGAATGGAAAAATGAAGAGGTAAGAACTTTGCTTGGTAATTTCTTATTTAGTGGTGAGACAGTATATAAAAAAGTAGCTGCTTTGAGTGGGGGTGAAAAGGCACGTTTGGCTTTAGCAAAAATGTTACTTAAACCAGGTAATTTTATGTTACTTGATGAGCCAACAAATCATTTGGATATTCCGGCAAAGGAAATGTTGGAAGAGGCGTTGAAAAATTATGATGGAACTGTGGTTATTGTTTCTCACGACCGTTATTTTATTTCTCAGGTAGCAAATAAAATTGTGGAAATTCGTGATGGTGATTTTCAAGTTTATTTAGGAGATTATCATTATTATTTAGATAAAATTGAGGAGGAAAAAGAGGCAGAAAGGGTGGCAAAGATTATGGCTGAAAAAGCTGCTAAGAAAGCTGAGAAAATTGCGAAGAAAAAACAGAAAGATAAGGAGAAAGCGGCGGCTAAACGTAAATAAGGGGAGTGGCTCACACGGATTATGGCACGGATATACGGATTAAGGAGGGGAGTGGGGGAGTGGGGGAGTCCAGTAGGTTGGGTTGAACGGAGTAAAACCCAACGAAACCTTACTATTGTTGGATAAGCTGGCACTAACGTTCCTCAAGCCAACCTACGCCTATTGCAACATTTAAGGTGTGTCAGTCCAGTAGGTTAGGTTGTAGCTTGCTTCCGCGTAGCGGTACGGCAATGTTAGCGTAGCTTATCCGTAGGATAAACCCAACACAACTTTACTATTGTTGGGTACCGAATTTTGCCCCCCTAGCCCCCCAACTTTGGGGGGAACAAGAGAATTTGCTTCTCAAAGTCCCCCAAAATTGGGGGATTTAGGGGGCGCATGATGTAGCACTAGAAAACTAAAGCCTTCTTCCCCCTATCTTTTTCTTTCTTCCTTCTCCCTTCTTCCTTCTTCCTTCTTCCTTCTTCCTTCTTTTTTAACTATGTCTATTCTTATGCACTTTGAAAATATAATTTTGTTGACTTACCTCACAACATCTATGGGTTGGAAACAACCTATTGTGAGACTATCAAATTATCAAGTTAATCCAGTAACAAGTCAGTTATTGACAGAAAATTCTCAATCAGTCGCGGCAGAATTAACGGATATTTTACCGAAAATTAAAGAACAAACTAAGGTGCCTATTTTACTTCCGAGTGAATTATTAATTACGGGTACGGATAATAAAATTTATGTTGATGGGAAAGGTACGAATAATGGTTATGAAATAAATTTAGCTTTTGAAAAAAATTGTACTGCTAATGCTTGTTCTATTGGTTATATGAGTGGAGAAAAAGGAGGCAAACCTTTAGATGATGAATTTAGTCGAGAGTTGAGTTTAGTACAAGATATTAAAGGATATTTTAGACCTTTAACTTGTGGAGCATCTTGTGCGCCTCCAATTATTGGATGGGAATATAAAGGGGTATTTTATCGTATATCTTTAAAAGGCGTCGGTCAAAGTCCAGAAATTGAGGGGGAGACTTTGAAAAAAATGGCTAATTCTGCCATTGAAGCGGGGAGAAGGTAATTTCAGTTATCAGTTATCAGTTATCAGGAAGTAGGTTGGGTTAAACGTATCTCGCAACCCAACAAAAGCGAAAAAAGTGAAGAAGGAAGAGGGAAGAAGGAAGAAGGAAGTAGGTTGGGTTAAACGTATCTCGCAACCCAACAAAAGCGAAAAAAATGAAGAAGGAAGAAGGAAGAAGGAAGAGGGAAGAAGGTTGGGTTAAACGTATCTCGCAACCCAACAAAAGCGAAAAAAATGAAGAAGGAAGAGGGAAGAAGGTTGGGTTAAACGTATCTCGCAACCCAACAAAAGCGAAAAAAATGAAGAAGGAAGAAGGAAGAAGGAAGAGGGAAGAAGGAAGAAGGTTGGGTTAAACGTATCTCGCAACCCAACAAAAGCGAAAAAAATGAAGAAGGAAGAAGGAAGAAGGAAGAGGGAAGAAGGAAGAAGGTTGGGTTAAACGTATCTCGCAACCCAACAAAAGCGAAAAATCTGACCTGGACTAATTTTCAAATCGTCGCAATTTCTCTTTTGCCCACTTCCGCAGTTTTTCGTCTGGGTCATTTTCTGCTCTGTCTTGTAATAGTGAGAGGGTTTGCGGATGCTCTGGGTAATGTTTGACTATTGCTTCTAGCGCTGTTTGTCGAGGGTTATATTGGTAATAATTTTGATGTTGAAAAGGATCATTGAGGGCGGTGTGATAAAACAATTCAAAAATTCCCGACTCATGTTTCCAACCAGTAGCAATTTGTCGCACTGCTTCAACTCGCACTTCCCAGTCAGCATCAAACTCTACCAATTGTTTGAATAAATCTAAAATTCCCGACTCATGTTTCCAACCAGTAGCAATTTGTCTGAGCGCTTCCCGTCGCACACTCCCCTCATCATCAGACACTACCCTTTGTCTGAGTAAATCTAAAATTCCCGACTCATGTTTCCAACCAGTAGAAATTTGTCGAATTACTTCTTCTCGCACCTGCGAATTCTCATCAGACTCTAACCTTTGTTTGAGTAAATCTAAAATTCCCGACTCATGTTTCCAACCAGTAGAAATTTGTTTCACTACTTCATATCGCACTTGCCAATAATTATTAGACACTACCCATTGTTTAAATAGTTCTAAAATTCTCTTCTCATTTTTCCAACCAGTGGCAATTTGTCTCACCGCTTCACTTCGCACAATCGAACTCTCATCAGACACTACCAATTGTTTGAGGAAATCTAAAATTCCCGGCTCATGTTTCCAACCAGTAGCAATTTGTCTCACCGCTTCACCTCGCGCATACTCATTATCATTAGACTCTGCCCATTCTTGAAGTAAATTTAAAACTCCCGACTCATGTTTCCAACCACTAGCAACTTGTTCCACTACTTCACATCGCACTTCCAAATCATTATCATACTCTACCAATTTTTCGAGTAAATCTAAAATTCCCGACTCATGTTTCCAACCAGTAGCAATTTGTCTGAGCGCTTCAACTCGCACTTCCCAGTCATAATCAAACTCTACCAATTGTTTGAGTAAATCTAAAATTCCCGACTCATGTTTCCAACCAGTAGCAATTTGTCTGAGCGCTTCAACTTGCACATCCGAATTATCGTCAGACTCTACCAATTGTTTGAGTAATTTAAAAATTCCCGACTCATGTTTCCAACCAGTAGCAATTTGTCTGAGCGCTTCAACTCGCACTTCCCAATCATAATCAAACTCTACCAATTGTTTGAGTAATTCAAAAATTCCCGACTCATGTTTCCAACAAGTAGCAATTTGTCGCACCGCTTCAACTCGCACATCCGAATTATCGTCAGACACTACCAATTGTTTGAGTAAATCTAAAGTGCCCGCCTCGTGTTTCCAACCAGTAGCAATTTGTCGTACCGCTTCAACTCGCACATACCGATTTCCAATAGACTCTACCCATTGTTTGAGTAAATCTAAAATTCCCGACTCATGTTTCCAACCAGTAGCAATTTGTCGTACCGCTTCAACTCGCACATCGGAATTATCGTCAGACTCTACCTTTTGTTTGAGCCAAGTATAAGTTGAATTGTCATCCCTCCAGGTAGCAGCTACCACTTCCACAGCTTGAGTACGAATTTCACGAACTAAGGCTACATTTTTATTATAAATTTTTTGTGAGTAACTATTGTCAAAAAATCTACTGCTGTATGGTTCATAATAATAACCAAGGTCATACTCAGTCAAATATTTTAACCTATTTAATAACCGAGATTCCACATCACCAATACTATGACGACTCCTAACTTCAAACAAACACTTGCCAGCCAAAAATAAATTCAGAAACTTTTCCTCTTCCCCCTCTTGCTCCATCAAATAACTAATAATTTCTCCCACAAACTTAGCATCTATCATCCCTGAAATTAACCGCAACACTTCATGCCATTTTTCATCCCGCCAATGGCTCCCAAAAACATCCTCAATTAACTCTTTTTTAGAAATTTTCTGTTCCTTTTCAAATCGCAAAACAAACTCCCAAGCACAAAAATATTCCAAAAAAGTTCTATGTACAAAAGCATAATATTCAGCCCCAACAAAACACAGAATAAAATTCCGACTGCGCAACTGTTCTATCAAGGCTCTAGCTAGAGTTCTAGCATCATTAATATCTATACTTTTGAGATATTCTCTAATAATCCTTTCTAAATCATTTCCATAAATCAAATTACCAGCCAAACCTTCTTTATTCCCCTGCATAAAAAAAGCAACTTGACGCAAAATTGCTTGCTTATCTTTATGGTCAATAGCAACTTTTTCAATTTTTGCATCTATTAATTTTTCTTCCACATCCCACTGATGTAATAAAATCCGTGAAGATTGATTATAAAGTTCAGCCCTATCTCTCGGTAATTCTTGATGACGATTCAAGATAGCCATCATCGTTAATAAAAGAGGATTTCCAGACAATTCATTAATAGCTGAAGAATCCTTAATTGCTCGTTTTAACCTTTCCCTTTTCCTCTCCCTTTCCGCCTCATCCAGATAAGTCAAATTATGCCAACTTTGAATAAAATCCTCAACTTGTTCCTCTTCTAAATCCTGCAACATAAAATGATAAAATTCAGCATCCCGGAGTTTTTGTGGTTTATAACCAATCACCCGCGAAGTAACAATAACCCGCACATTTTTATAGTCATTAGTAAACCGATGAATATCAGTAATTATTTCCTCTCGTTTAGCAGGATCGAAAACTTCATCCAATCCATCAAACATCACAATAGCATCGTCATTTTGTAATTTAGCATGGAGTTTATCTTGAGGTAATTGACAAGTTAACCCACTCCCTTTTTCCAGAAAATCTAGAAAATTTTTGCATTTATTAGCATTATGGTTTCTAACATAAGTCCGTAGTTCAATTAATATAGGAATAGGATGCAAAGGCAAATCTTTCAGAGGTAATTCTGCCCATTGTAGAGCGATATATTGTAATAAAGTAGACTTGCCAGAACCGGGGTCGCCCAGAATAACTAAATATTGATAATTTCTATCTTCAATTAACTCTAAAACCGAGCTAATAGGACGTTCTAAATATCTCCGACGGAGACCTTCCAATTGTTCTTGAGAAAAATCTTCTCCAAATTGCCCAGTATCTTTTAATCGCTGCCGATATTCTATAGGAATTTCATGTACTTGAGGCAGAAATTCCTGAGATTCCCGCACATTTTGAGGAATAAACATTCGCCATAATTTCAATTGATTATAAGCATAACCACTCGTATCTAAACTTTCTAATTTCAGATTGCCATATTGTTCTTGGATTCCCTCCTGATATTTTTTTAGGTCAAATTCTGGTTTAATTTCCGTGTTTTGATTTGCCAATTTATCCAGATTTTCTGCATTTAAGATTTCCCGTAATTCATCTGATTCTATCCTAATAGCTTTAGCTTTTTTCAGATATAGTTTTCCTACTCTTCCCCAGTTAAAATTCTTCGGTAAAGATAGATTAATTTCATTCCCCATAGTAGCTAATGTTTTTGTATCTAATACTTTCACTTCATTCTGAAAAGCACTACCGAGAGCTTTTGCCACATCAGGATTTTTAATAAATAGTTTTAAAGGTTTAATATATTGCTTTAATTGAGTTTCATCTAAATCGGCATCTTCCAATTCTTGCTGTACTAATTCTAAAAATTCTTTAATTGCTTTTCCCGTCGCTTTTTGTAAAGGTTCTCTATTTAACCCCTTAAAAACATTACCAATACTACTCTTAAAAAAATCCTTAGCATAATCTTTCGCTGCATCTTTAGCTAAGTCTTCGAGAATTGGTTTAAACACAAATCCAACCGCTTGAGTTACCCCCCAAATAGCTAACCATTCAACCATAATTAATTTAGTTCTCCTATGTTTTATAAATGTCCGCACCCTATTTGTTTAGTGCTATAAATGCCTTATTCCTTCTTCCTTCTGTGTTAGATAACTAAACACCTTCTTCCTTATTCCTTCTTTCTTCTTCCCTCTTCCTCCTACTACATACAGGTGACAACAATTTTGTATTTGTTGGGTTGCGCTATCGCTTAACCCAACCTACGGTATTATATCAAGTCCGGATAATTAGTTACAAAAAAACCTATCCTCTTACATAGGACAAATATTCCTATTTTCCCTGCTCCCTGCTACCTTATTTATAAGTATTCAACCGGACACGATATTACTTCTTCTTCCTTATTCCTTCTTCCCTCTTCCTCCTACTACAGGTGACAACAATTTTGTATTTGTTGGGTTGCGCTCCGACGCTTAACCCAACCTACGGTATTATATCAAGTCCGGATAATTAGTGGCTTTGTTGCATGAAAGTAGCGTTCTTAACATCCATTCGGCAGTTATATCGCCCTCTTTCGCAATTATTACTATTGGACAATAGTTATTGCTGTGCTGATGAGCGATCGCTCTGTTTCACAATGATTACTATTTATCTATTGGACAATAGTTATTGCTCTACTGATGAGCGATCGCCCTCTTTCGCAATGATTACTATTTATCTATTGGACAATAGTTATTGCTCTACTGATGAGCGATCGCCCTCTTTCGCAATGATTACTATTGGACAATAGTTATTGCTCTACTGATGAGCGATCGCTCTGTTTCACAATTATTACTATTGGACAATAGTTACAGCAGTTTCCGCACGTTATTGTTGTACATATGCGGAGCAAGTGCGGCAGCTATATACTTTCATGCAACAAAGCCATAATTAGTTACAAAAAAACCTATCCTCTTACACAGGACAAATATTCCTATTTTCCCTGCTCCCTGCTACCTTATTTATAAGTATTCAACCGGACATGATATTACTTCTTCTTCCTTCTTCCCTCTTCCTTACCTTTTCACAATCATTTTCTCTACTGCTTCCGCAGTTGCAGGAGCTAATAACACCCCATTCCGATAGTGACCCGTTGCTAACAACACATTTTTAAACCCTTCCAAATAACCAACAGCAGGTGCTGCTTGACCTTCCGGACGCGGTCGCAAACCAGACCATTTTCTTAACACCGTTGCATCTGCCAAACTTGGGCAAAAACTAATAGCTCTTTCCATAACTGTATCCAATAAACTAGGGTCAGCTACCACCTCACCCACATCATCAGGAAACTCTACCGTTGCTCCCACCCAATATTCATTTTCCCCCACTGGTACAATATGCACATCATCCCCAGTTATAACTGGCTGAAAATCTAAATTTCCCAGAGGCGATCGCCCTTGCAAATGTAGAGCTTGACCCAACACGGGAACAATAGTAAATCTATGATCGAGATTTGATTTACGCTTCAGTTGTAGAGACCTCAACTTATCATCTTTTATTCCTTGCAAACATGGCAACGACCCTAACCCCGCAGCCACAACTAACCAATCTACATCCGCCAAAACAGGAGCTTTTTTAGTTGGGTTTAGACTTTTTGTCCGTATTTGCTGACAACGATATTCATTATTTTGTAGCGCTATAGTATTATATTCCGCAACTGTTACTCCAAAATGAAAATTTACTCCATTTTGTTGAGCAGCTTCTACTAAAGCTAAAGTAAGCTCAACCGGGTTTATTTGCAAATCTTGAGGAGAATAAATAGCTGCTGTAACTTCAGATGTCTCGATCTGAGGAGAGCGATCGCGCAATTGAGCAATATCCCACATTTCCAATGGTAAACCATCTGCTTGCCGAATATCTACCAATCTTTTCCATCTATCTAAGTCATCCCCAGGCAAACACAACCACAAAATACCATCACGGTTATGAGAAATAGGGCGATTTATTTTTGCTTCCAACTCAGGAATTAAATTATGATAGCTCTGGACGCTCATGCGCCTCATTTTCCAAGGTCTGCCTTTAATTTTTTGGCTAATTACCCCCATCAATACGCCCAAAGCAGCGCCAGTGGAAGCTTGAGCAGGTGCTTGTTTGTCTAGTACTGTAATTTTTAACCCTTCAATTTTACTCAGTTGATAGGCGATCGATGCCCCAATAATTCCACATCCAATAATTACTATATGAGTCATTTCAGTTATCAGTTATCAGTTGTAAAGGGCTTTGTTGCATGAAAGTATATAGCTGCCGCACTTGCTCCGCATATGTACAACAATAACGTGCGGAAACTGCTGTAACTATTGTCCAATAGTAACAATTGCAGTCGCACAGCGATCGCTCATCAGCAGAGCCATAACTATTGTCCAATAGTAACAATTGCAGTCGCAGGGCGATCGCTCATCAGCAGAGCCATAACTATTGTCCAATAGTAACAATTGCAGTCGCAGGGCGATTAAGCTGCCGCACTTACTCCGAATGGCGCTCATCAGCAGAGCCATAACTATTGTCCAATAGTAACAATTGCAGTCGCAGGGCGATCGCTCATCAGCAGAGCCATAACTATTGTCCAATAGTAACAATTGCAGTCGCAGGGCGATCGCTCATCAGCAGAGCCATAACTATTGTCCAATAGTAACAATTGCAGTCGCAGGGCGATTAAGCTGCCGCACTTACTCCGAATGGCGCTCAAGAGCAGAGCCATAACTATTGTCCAATAGTAACAATTG
>JAXHSW010000114.1:0-29345 GCA_034190295.1 Cyanobacteriota bacterium
TTGGCTCCCTTGCCCTTAAAGTCTATATTAATTTAAACACTGTCCTTAAGGAAAAAGCCTTGTTGCGCTCTAGCTGACAGCTAATAGCTGTTTGCGCAGCAGTCGGACCGAAATGCTTACACAATTTGAAGCAGGTTAGGTCGATTATACTAGGAAAAAATATTAAATATAGCAATTCCCAAAAAGCGCTTCTGTACAAAATTTTAGGTTTGAGGGAACACCGGAGCTGAGAATAAAAAGACAAAAAGATAACTGTATTTCACAAAGTATGAAAAACGCTATAGTATAGCAGTCGAAGCAAAAGGCGCGGACATGAATAGAAGCTGAAACTCTTTTGTATTCCCCTATTGACTGTTGCCTTGCGCGTAACGCTATAAGCCGAAAAACCCAGACCCCCATCAACATAGATGCGTTTTCTCAAAGGTTGTCTGAATTCTTTTCCAAATAATAGAAATATTGCCCGATCGCTTCCTATCAATATAGATAGTCAAAATATTTAACTTTTTCATTTTCTGAAGCTCAAAAAAAATCAGAGGAAAATGAGGTTGCATCCGGTAAAAAACCGCGATAGGATAGATATATTGGGAGTCGTTCGCCCCTACACATGACTTTTTATTCAACTAAAAAAGTGAAACAGATTTTATTTGCTCTCAAAAATTCCTCTCGACTCTGAATCAGCAGCTCAAGGGCAGGACTCCTTTTTGAATTTAAGTCTAACTTTCTTTGTCATTTTCTGAAGCTCAAAAAAAATCAGAGGAAAATGAGGTTGCATCCGGTAAAAAACCGCGATAGGATAGATATATTGGGAGTCGTTCGCCCCTACACATGACTTTTTATTCAACTAAAAAAGTGAAACAGATTTTATTTGCTCTCAAAAATTCCTCTCGACTCTGAATCAGCAGCTCAAGGGCAGGACTCCTTTTTGAATTTAAGTCTAACTTTCTTTGTCATTTTCTGAAGCTCAAAAAAAATCAGAGGAAAATGAGGTTGCATCCGGTAAAAAACCGCGATAGGATAGATATATTGGGAGTCGTTCGCCCCTACACATGACTTTTTATTCAACTAAAAAAGTGAAACAGATTTTATTTGCTCTCAAAAATGCCTCCCGACTCTGAATCAGCAGCTCAAGGGCAGGACTCCTTTTTGAATTTAAGTCTAACTTTCTTTTTCATTTTCTGAAGCTCAAAAAAATCAGAGGAAAATGAGGTTGCATCCGCTCAAAAACCACGATAGGATAGATATATTGGGAGTTGTTCGCCCCTACACATGACTTTTTATTCAACTAAAAAAGTGAAACAGATTTTATTTGCTCTCAAAAATGCCTCCCGACCCTGAATCAGCAGCTCAAGGGCAGAACTCCTTTTTGAATTTAAGTCTAACTTTATCATTTTATGAAGCTCAAAAAAATCAAGAGGATAATAAGGTTGCATCCGCTCAAAAACCGTGATAGGATAAATATATTGGGAGTCGTTCGCCCCTACGCATGACTTTTTATTCAACTAAAAAAATATAGCTTGTGTATAAGGTAAGAACATATCAAAAGCTCAAAACTCAGACAAAGCTACTTCCTACTTCCTACTTCCTTCGCACAACTAAAACCCAAATCAAACAGGCAAATCCTTCCGAGGCTTAAACCTCTCAACCTCCCGTAACCTCTGATAAATCTCCAACTCCTCCTGAGTTGGCTCCTTCGGAGTCACAATCTTAATCTCCACCAACTGGTCGCCACGATCGCCCCGACCATCAGGATACCCCTTACTCGCCAGCCGTAAACATTGACCAGAAAAAACCCCCGCAGGCAACTTCATCTTCACCCAACCATCCAAAGTCGGCACCTCAATATCCCCACCCAAAACAGCCTCCACAGGAGTAATAGGCAACTCACAAAAAATATCCGGTCCATCCAACTGATAAAAATCATGAGGAGCGATCGTAATCTTCAAATACAAATCTCCCCCACCAATACCCTGATTTTTCAGACGAATTCTTTGACCACTAACCATAGCCATCGGCATATTCACCTCTATCGAACGCCCATCCTCCAAACGTATTTTTTCAACCCCTCCCACATAAGCCTTTTCCAAAGGTAAAGTTAACCTAGCCTCAATATCCTTTTTTACTTCCCGTTTTACTTCCCGTTCTGTAGCCTTATAAGTAGTCTTTTTCTGACCAGGACGATAAACATTAGAAGTCTGAGTTTTTGGTACTGTCGATGTTACTGGAGTTCTAACTTCACGGCGACGACCTATTAGTTGGTCTACAAATGTATTAAAGTCTGAAAAGTCACTAACATCTGATTTTTTTTCATTTCTTCGCCCATTTTCATCACGATTATCCCAATTCCTAAAATCAGGCACTCGTATCCCTACCCTACCCCCAATTCCTTTAGGTTTCCAATATCGAATAAACTTATCGTATTCTGTTCGTTTTTCTATATCCGATAAAATATCATAAGCTTCATTAATATCTTTAAATTTTTCTTCCGACTCTTTATCACCAGGATTTACATCTGGATGAAGCTGTCGTGCCAGTCTCCTATATGCTTTCTTAATTTCATCCACCGAAGCATCTTTAGAAACATCTAAAATCTGATAATAATTCCGAAAATTTTGCATTTGCTAACTTAAACTGATAAGTTTTAACTATCAATATTTTCTATAAATATTTGAGGCAAAACAGTATAACACTAAAGACTTCTTACCGAAAAATTGCGGTCTAAAACCTCTCCTTTTAAAGGGATAAAAAAGAGAAGATTCCAAATTTCAATTCACTTTGCTTGACCTTTGTCATGCTGCGCGAACAGCCTTAGGTACTGATAACTGATAACTGAAATGACCTTCTCACTTTTAGATAAAAATCATATAAAGTAACCAATTTACCCAGAAAATCCTCCAATCTTCATAACTCATTCACAGCAATAAATTCACTTTTAATTTTAGCTATAAATCTAAAATAGTTACAACCAATCATCATCATCATTCCAATCATCACTCTGATAATAACGATTAGGTCTAGTCGGTCTGTTATAATTAACCCGATCGGGAGGACGACGATCTATCCTACTATCATAATCATAACGCTCCTTACGCTTGCGGTCCTCTCCAGAAATACTCCGACGCACAGACCCAAAGAAATCATCATCCTCAGATTCAGAAGTATAAATTGACACTTCACGATTCAAATCGTACAGAGCATCTTGTAAATCAACACCCACCCGATCGATACCCCGCTCATCATCCCTCTCCAGACTATCCCGTAACTCTCTAATCAACATCTCGATCCGTTGACGACTCCTAGCAGCAAATTGCATACCATAATCTAAGGCCACCTCCCGGAGTTGTCGTTCAGCTTGAAAGGCCAAAGCCTCCGCACGATTGCGTTTTTCTACTTGCTCCCTTCTTAGTCGGTCTGTCTCAGCAAATTTTTCAGCATCCCGAATCATCTGACTAATTTCTTGCTGAGTTAAAGTCGATGCTCCTTGAATAGTAATACTTTGAGCCCTACCAGTAGTTTTGTCCATTGCAGTCACCTGCAAAATACCATTAGCATCAATATCAAAAGCCACTTGTACCTGTGGCACACCCCGTGGTGCAGGAGGAATACCCGTCAGCTTAAATTTTCCCAGAGACTTATTCTCCGCCGCAATTTCTCTTTCTCCCTGAATAACATGAATCTCAACAACAGTCTGGTTATTTTCTGAAGTAGAAAAGATATCAGAACGTCGCACCGGGATAGTAGTATTTCGGGGAATAAGTTTTTTCATTACCCCACCAATAGTTTCTAGACCAAAAGATAATGGTGAAACATCCAACAACAGAACATCTCGTACATCACCAGCTAAAATTCCAGCCTGAATAGCAGCTCCCACTGCCACAACTTCATCAGGATTAACCCCTTGATTTGGTTCCCTATCTATCAGAGAGTAAACTAAATCTTGGACAAAAGGAATCCGAGTCGAACCACCCACTAATACTACTTCATCAATCATAGAAGGACTAATACCCGCATCTTTCAATGCCATTTTCACAGGGCGTACAATTCTCGGAATTAAATCCCCACAAAGTCCTTCAAATTGAGACCTAGTCAGTCTAGTTTCTAAATGTTTAGGACCTTCTTTTGTAGCCGTAATAAAAGGTAGGTTAATCTCAGTCACTCCGACCCCAGATAATTCTATTTTAGCTTTCTCCGCAGCCTCACTCAGCCTTTGTAAAGATTGACGGGAATCAGTTCTTAAATCTATTCCATCTGTCTCTAGAAATTGTTCGGCTAACCAGTCTACTATTCGTTGGTCAAAGTCATTACCCCCTAATTGAGTATCTCCACTGGTGGACTTAACTTCAAATACTCCATCTCCTACCTCTAATATTGATACATCAAATGTACCTCCACCCAAGTCGAAGACCAAAATAACCTGATTTTCTGTATTCTCTAACCCATAGGCCAAAGATGCAGCCGTTGGTTCATTCAGAATTCTTTTAACTTCTAAACCCGCAATTGTCCCTGCATCACGAGTGGCCTGTCTTTGAGAATCATTAAAATAGGCTGGTACGGTAATTACTGCCCCTGTAACTTCTTCTCCCAGATAGCGACTTGCTTCATCTGCCAGCTTCCGCAATATCATTGCTGAGACTTCTTCCGGAGCAAAATCTCGTTTCATCCGAGGACATTTAATTTTGACATTGCCATATTCATCCCGGCGAATTGTATAGGGAACCCGCTTTGACTCTGGAGATAATTCAGAGTATTTACGTCCAATGTATCGTTTGACCCCATAGAAAGTGTTCTGAGGGTTCAGAACAGTTTGTCTTCTGGCCATTTGTCCTACTATTCGTTCTCCTTCCTTAGTGAAGCCAACTACAGATGGAGTTGTCCGCATTCCTTCTGAATTAGCTATCACTATGGGTTTTCCGCCTTCCATCACGGAAACTACGGAGTTTGTTGTACCCAGGTCTATGCCGACTACTTTGCCCATGCCTTCGTTTTCTCTATTCTGTCCTTTTATTGATTATTCTACCCTGTCAAATTTCTCAAGCTTTGAGGATAGCCTCACCGCTCAACTAAACTTACTCAAAAACCTGAAAACTTAGTTGAATGCAAGTGGATCGACCACCACAGGGTTAAACGGCAAACCCTTTATGTCTTGGTCAAAGACATCAGGAATTACTTTTTTAATTATATTAAATGACCCATTTACATCAGCATTTAATAATTTATTTTCCCTGGTTTTATATTAAGCATTTCCTCCGGAATCCGCCCGCATTCAGCCGTCAGCCATCAGCTATCAGCTATTGCTTTTAATTTAGGATAAAAGCTTTATTAATTGTCTTACTACAAAAGTTGGCTCCTTTGTCCTTAAAGTCTATATTAATTTAAACACTGTCCTATATAAGAGAGTCTTGTTGCTGATTGCTGATAGCTGATAGCTTACGTTTTATACAACCCTCTTGTTACTCTTTTTCCACTAAATTTCGGTTTTTGTTCTCCTTATGTTGGCAAATCATCCCCATCTAAACAGCTCGATTGAGATGTATAAGATTCTTCTGTAATTATTACTTTGATTTCTCTTAATTGGGCTTTATATTTTAACATCTCTATTAACCTATAATGAGGGATATTCACAAATTGTTGATTGTTCTTTTGTAAGCAAACAGCCGTCAGCTATCAGCCATCAGCTATTGCTCTTAGTTTTAGATAAAAGCTTTACTAATTGAGTCATAATTTATACTTACGGCTAAAAGCTGACTGAAACAGTCTATATTAATTCAAACACCCTCATAAGAGCTGAGAGCTGACAGCTAATAGCTGTTTGCGCAGCATGACCCAGGAAATGCTTACGTTCTTTTTCCCTAACTTTATTTCTTGTTTCCAATTCTGATTAGGCCCAATGATTAAGATTCCTATTTCATGGTTTACCGAAGAATTAATAATTAAATAATTAAATAATTAAATAATTCACGCCTTGAACCCTCCCCTCTCAAGGGGAAAAAAATTATTTTTTTCCTTTTATTCAATCCTATCCGTTTTAGGGAGAGGTAATTATCAATTATTCATTATCAATTATCCATTATTGAAACACCAATCTATTACTCTTTTACTTGCTGTATGGAGATAGTTTTCTACTCGACAATTTCGTTTGTGAGTTAATTTTTTTAACCGATGAGAATTACTTTGATTATGGTTAGTTTGTAATTGAGATTGTCAAAAAGAGCGCTGTTTATTATAAAATGTATTAATCGCTTTTAATGGCCTGCCTTTGATCGTGCTTATGTGAAGTTCCTGTTTGATTTGTAGTTACAGCCATTAAGTTATTTACTCCTAAATCTACTCCTGCTATTTGTTGATTTTATGTTATTTCCTCCAATTTTTCATAAACTATTTCTATTAGATAACAGTTACTTTTAGGGATGATTCTGGCTTCTATTATTTCTGTCTGTGAGGTGCGAATTTTGATTTCACTCATTGACAGATGACAAATTCCTTTTTTACTAACTATCAGCTATCAGCTATCAGCATTTCAGCTATCAGCATTTCAGCTTTTTTACCAAAAAATGAGGTCTAAATCCTCCCCTTTTAAGGAGATGAAAAAATATTCAGTTCAATATTTCAAGCCTCCGGCAATAGTTGTCGGTACTGATAACTGATAACTAATAACTGATAACTGAAATGACCTTGGGTTAAAATCCCCTCCTAAACATCAGAAAAATCAATTAAAAAAAATCAATTGTGCTGACCGCTGACCGCTGACTGCTGACTGCTTTTTAAGGCTTTTTTATAAATTGATTCATCAGGATAGGGCAGAATATTTCGGCATGCATTGTCTTATGTTTATATTTGGGGATTTTTGGTTTCCCTAAAAATTTATTTGACTGTTTTTGCCATCCTTTTAAAGCTGCAAAATAACTACTCCAAGGTGAGTCTAATCTCCTAATAATTTGCTTACTTACTTTGATAGGTAAAGCTTGATAATCATCACTTTTAGATACCTTGTAATAAAGTTCATTAAAATTTAATTTCTTTTTGTTTTCAAAGAAATGTTGGCACTGGATGGTAATTGGCGCGCATTGAAAAGATTTTTCGACAAAAAAGCCTTCCGGTCACAAGCTGACCACAAATAATGTGATTTGGTAATAACATGACGTTCAACTAGCTTTATACCTTAACTGTAGCTGATAACGACTCAATGGATAGACAACTGAACAAACTTACTCATTTTAGCTCGATCGCTATAGTTACGAGTAAGTTTGATGAACTTTAGAGAAGTTTTCGCCTTCTGTATTTACCCCTCTTAAAGGAAGGCATAAGGCCAGAAGCAATAGACAGAAACAATTAAATATATTTTGGCCTTCTGTCTACCTATAGACTTGAAAATGGACTAAGGTTAATTTTTGTTAGAGGTACAACTATGATCGAGACCTCCTTGCTAAAACCCTCAAATTTATTGAATTTACCAAAAAATGAGGTCCAAAGTCTCCCCTTTTAAGGGGATGAAAAAGCGGTCGAGGGATGGCGAGGAAACCTGTGCCATATCCAATCGACCAAGAGAATATTCAGTTCAGTATTTCAAGCCAGAGGCAATAGTTGTCGGTACTGATAACTGATAACTGATAACTGATAACTGAAATGACAGGGTTTGTATTCTGCTCTCTACCCCCTTATGTCTTACTTGGCCTTTTTTTCCAATATTATAAATTTTTTTTTAGCGATCGCCTCTTACCCTTAGTCTGTTAATCTTAATCTGTTATTGATATTCAAAAGCAAATTTAAGTATGTATTTTTAAATTTTATTAAGATACTTAGATTCTATTACTAATTTTGCTGTAACATTACCACACTTATATACTTTTTGTCAAAAGTATAGCAGAAGGCAGAAGGCAGAAGGCAGAAGGCAGAAGGCAGAAAGAAAAATATTGCGTTGTCTGAGTTTTAAGCTTTAGACATAGGCGTAAAAATCAAAAATAAAATCAATTATTATCCATAAATTATCAATTATTTCTCCCTGTTGGCTGTTCCCTCTTTTAAAAAAAATGTCTTTTTGAGATGTCCTCACCTTTCCTTTGACTGCTCATGCACAAAAATTTAGGCAAATGGAATTAAAAATTACCAATGAGATGTTGCTGAAATTTGTAACAACTTGTAAAGTAATAATAATAAAAAAGAAGTAAATTGAATTAAAGAGGTTTTTACCAAATAAATGCGAGTTGCGATCGCGGGAGCGGGACTAGCGGGTCTTTCTTGTGCCAAATATCTAACAGACATGGGTCATACTCCAATACTCCTAGAAAGGAGAGATGTTCTTGGAGGAAAGGTAGCCGCCTGGAAAGACGAGGAAGGAGACTGGTACGAAACCGGTCTACATATATTTTTTGGAGCCTATCCAAATATGTTGCAGCTATTCAAAGAACTAAATATAGAGGATAGACTGCAATGGAAACAGCACACGATGATTTTTAATCAGCCAGAAAAACCAGGAACATACTCTAGATTTGATTTTCCTGATATTCCAGCACCTTTGAATGGAGTAGTGGCTATTCTCCGCAATAATGATATGCTAACCTGGCCAGAAAAAATTAGATTTGGCATAGGTCTGATTCCAGCTATGCTTCAAGGCCAGGAATATGTAGAAAAAATGGACAGATACACCTTCTCAGAATGGTTGAAAAAACAGAATGTTCCTCCGAGAGTAGAGAAAGAAGTATTCATCGCCATGTCAAAAGCGTTGAATTTTATTGGGCCAGAGGAAATATCCTCAACTGTAATTCTCACAGCTCTAAACCGTTTTCTCCAAGAAAAAAATGGCTCTAAAATGGCCTTTTTAGATGGTTCGCCCACAGAGCGATTATGTGAACCTCTGGTAGATTATATTACTACCGGAGGTGGAGAAGTAGAGTTAAATGCACCCATAAAGGAATTTTTACTGAACGATGATGGTCAAGTCAGTGGATTTCTAATCAGAGGATTAAATGGAGCCGAGGATCGAGTAATAACTGCAGATGCTTATGTATCAGCAATGCCAGTCGATCCCCTAAAAGTAATGTTACCCAAACCGTGGCAGCAGATGGAATACTTCCAAAAGCTCAATGGTCTTGAAGGTGTACCAGTAATTAATCTACATCTATGGTTCGATCGCAAACTAACAGATATAGACCACTTACTGTTTTCACGTTCACCTCTACTAAGTGTCTACGCAGACATGAGTAACACCTGTCGCGAATATGCTAATCCCGATCGTTCCATGTTGGAATTAGTATTAGCACCAGCCAAAGATTGGATTTCTAAATCCGACCAAGAAATAATCGCAGCCACAATGGCAGAGTTGGAAAAATTATTTCCCCATCACTTTACAGGAAATTCTCCAGCTAAGTTGTTGAAATCTCACGTCGTCAAAACGCCCCGCTCTGTATATAAAGCTACCTCCGGTCGCCAAGATTGTCGCCCTTCCCAAGTAACACCAATTGCAAATTTCTTCCTGACAGGAGACTATACAATGCAGCGCTACCTAGCTAGCATGGAAGGAGCTGTACTTTCTGGAAAACTGACAGCGCAGGCGATTGCTAAAGCAAGTTCCGCTAACGCTTCTACTCACCTTGAATCTCATGCAAACCTGCAACCAACAACTCCAAAGTCAGCAAAGAATGCTGCAACGGTCTAAATCTTCTCAGCGCATGACTCGTTCATCCCTGGTATCACTAGAAGAGTCTTATGAGCTGTGTCGTCAAGTCACAGCTACCTATTCTAAAACTTTTTATATGGGTACTCAGTTAATGCCAGAAGCTAAACGTAAGGCGATATGGGCAATATATGTCTGGTGTCGTCGTACAGATGAACTGGTCGATGGACCCATGTCAAGTACTACAACTACAGAAACTCTCCAAGAGTGGGAAAAACATCTAGAATCTATCTTTGCTGGCTATCCACTAGAAGAGACAGATGTAGCTTTGGTAGATACTCTATCCAAGTTTCCTTTAGAGATACAACCATTTCGAGATATGATCGCGGGTCAGCAAATGGATCTGTACCGCAGTCGCTATGAAACATTTGAAGAACTGGAACTTTACTGTTATCGAGTGGCAGGTACAGTTGGTTTGATGACTATGCCAGTTATGGGAGTGGTTCAATCGAGTTTTGCTGCTCCCTGGAATAGAAACCAACAGATGAAATCTCCCACATCAGAGGCGATCGCTTTGGGAATTGCCAATCAACTTACTAATATTCTACGAGATGTAGGAGAAGATGCTCGTCGGGGTCGAATTTACATTCCTCTAGAAGAATTAGCTTTGTTTGATTATACCGAAGAAGATTTATTGAATGGTGTAATCGATCGACGCTGGCGAGAATTAATGAAATTTCAGATTAACAGAGCACGCAAATTTTTTATTGATGCAGAGAAAGGTATTAGGCGTTTGAATCCTGATATTCGTTGGCCTGTTTGGTCAGCTTCCATGCTTTACAGTAAAATTTTAGATGCTATTGAGCGCAATCAATATGATGTGTTCAACCGTCGAGCTTACGTTTCTACCCCTCGAAAGTTAGTATGTTTACCCATAGCATTACTTAGGTCGAAAGTGTTATAAGTTTTTCTTTTGAGTCCTCAGGAGTCAGTCGGACCTCATCAGGAGTCAACCCACCCCTACTCCCTACTCTCAAGGAGATGTAGCAACACTTTTGATAAATGGTATAACTAATCAACTGAAATCTTTCTTGTCTGAGTCAAAAATTAAACTATCAAAAATTTTGAAAGAGATCGAGCCGTTATAATCGCGCTGATTTAACGGCGATTCGGTATTTCAAAGTGGTAAGTTAATTGAGGCGTTGCAAATTAAGGAAGCATCAGTTACAGTGCTTAATAGCTGTGGGGCAAACGGTTCAAGAAAAGCGCACCGCCTGCGCTGAGGTTTCCGAGGGCGTAAAGACGGAGCAAGAAAGCTTGTGGAGATGGTAGTAGCGGGGGTACAACTCAACTTGTTTTATCTGCTACCAAGCTTACGAATCTGCGTTCTCGCAAGAATCTCCCGTTATAATCGCGTGATTTAACGGTGAGAGTGTCAAAACTAATCAACTGAAATCTGTCTTGTCTTAGTCAAAAATTAAACTATAAAAATAGCCTTTGATTTATTATTAAATCGAAGGCTTCAAAATGACTGTATAAACTTATGAAAATGTTGTAGATATAGCTACAGTTATTTGTCTAACTATGTCTACAATCATTTTAAGTCGATCGTCTGATTTACTTTACTTTTGACATCTCCAGGGGTTGAAACACCCACCGATTCTGTGGCAAATCCACCGAAAACGGGATAAATCCGCGTTTTCTTCAAGCCTGTCAACAGACTTCTACACTCCTCAAGATAGACCATTATCTAGCTGTGAGCTTACATTTTTTTTTGTTAGCTTTCACAAGTGGTTTTACTCAAAATGTTGGAGCAATTTTCTCGCTGCTCTAGCTGCATTACTTGCTTTTCGGTGCCGAATGCGGATCAAACAGCCGTCGTAGGAAATTAAGTCCCCGTCTCCTGTCTGCCGGAATCTCACGCCAACTAGCGTGCTTGTCATGGCGACAAACCTTGTTCTTACTTGCTATCCTACTAGCATAGCAGATTTTTACTACGGGTTAAAACCCGCCTGTCGTTATTCAACCAGGGGATAAATCTTCCGGTAACTTTCCTCCCGATATCTTTTAGGTTTATTTTTTTAAGAATTAGTAGTCGCTGCTAAACGCTGCTTCAATTCTGCTAACGCATCTGCCCAACGGGGGTCTGGCTGAACTGCATCATTTCCACTAGAATTAGAAGCACTGCTGGTAGTTTTAGATGCTCCTTTATCCTTTTCACGGCGAGATTTTTTCACCTTGCCACTGCTTTTGCTAGCTGGTTTTGACTCATCCTCAGTTTTTTCTGACTCGCTCTTATTCTTGGAGCGGGGCAAAGCTTTTTCAATTTTCAAAGGACTTTCTTTAAACTGAGAACCATTGTACTTTTCAATAATTTGGTCAGCTTGTTCATCATTTTTAACTGTGACAAAGCCAAAACCACGACACTTACCAGTTTTACGGTCTGTGATTAATTTGGCGATCACGCTATCACCTTCTTCGGCAAAAACTTCTTGCAGTTCTTGACGCTCCATTACTTCTTTAGGTAGATTACCTATATACAAACGAATTGACATACTAATTTCCTCCAGACTTTGACTTGCTTAATTACAATAAAACAAAAACTTTGTTAACTGAGGTTGACTGAACACAAACAAAAGAATAGGGCGATCGAAAAAAACTGCTCTTGACTCTGAAGTGCGAAAAACCTGATACAAATATTACTATTCATCCTTCATAAAAAGTGAGATGATTTACCATTTTCCAATTTGATTAACTTTAGGAAATAATCTGATTTGATCGGGTTGTTTTTAAACTTTTTAGTCACCACTCAGTAAACAAGGCTATAGGTTTTGCTAAATTACTTCTTTTTGATATTGATTTGCTAAACGCCGATCGCCGCTCAACTAAACTTACTCAAACTACTCAAAAGTCTGAAAGTCTAGTCATTCGTAGTGGGTCAAGCACTACAGGGTTAAACGGCAAACCCTTTATTCCCTGGTCAAAAACATCGGGAATTACTTTTATAATAATATTAAATGCTCCATTCACATCAGCATTTAATAACTTATTATCCTCTGTTTTATACAATCCTCTTGCTATTCTTTTTCCTTTAAACATCGGTTTTGAGTCACCATATTTTGGTAATTCATCTCGGTCTAAAGAACTTGATTGTGATGTATAGGATTCTTCGGTAATTATTACTTTTATCCCTTTTAACTGAGCTTTATAAGTTAACATCTCTATTAATCTATAATGAGGTATATTAACAAACTGTTGATTGTTCTTTTTCCCGATATTAATAGATTGTTTCCACTTTTCATTATGCCCAATTATTAACGTTCCTATTTGATGATCCTCACACCAATCTATTACTCTTTTACTAGCTGTATGTAGATAATTTTCTACTCTACAGTTTCGTTTATGAGTTAGAGCGTTTAACCGATGGGATGAGTTTTGATGATTTTTGGTTTTCAGTTGGGATTGTATTAGGGAGCGTTTTTTATTATAAAAGGTGTTAATCGCTTTTAATGGTCTGCCATTTATCAACAGAGGTGCTACACCTGTTTGATTTGTAGTTACAGCCATTAAGTTATTCACTCCTAAGTCTATTCCTGCTACCTGTTGATTTTCTGTTGTTTTCTCCGATGTTTCATAGAGTATTTCAATGACATAACAGCTACTTTTTGGTACTATTCTCACTTCTATAATTGACTTTTGTGATGTGGGAATTTTTAACTCACTCATGGATAAGTGACAAATCCCTTTTTTGAGAGTTTTTTTGTAAATTGATTCGTGAGAATAGACTAAAATATTTCGACCTTTTGTTTTGTTTTTATATTTAGTGATTTTCGGTTTCCCTAAAAATTTATGGGGCTGTTTTTGCCATGCTTTTAAAGCTGCAAAATAACTACTCCAAGCTGAGTCTAATCTTCTGATTATTTGCTTACTAACTTTAGTTGGCAAAGCTTGATAATCGTAACTCTTAGATACCTTGTGAAGCAGTTGATTAAAGCTTAGTTTCTGTTTGTTTTCAAAGAAATATTGGCGATAATGGTAATTGGCTAAATTGAACAGATTTTTTGACAAAAAAGCCTTCTGGTCACAAGCTGACCACAGATAATGTGATTTGGTGATAATATGACGTTCAACTAGCTTCATGCCTTAATTGTAGCTGATAACGACTCAATGGATAGACAACTGGACAAAGTTACTCATTTTAGTTTGATAGCTATAGTTATGAGTGAGTTTGATGAACTTTAGAGAAGCTTTCGCTTTCTGTATTTACCCCTAACTTATAAATATAACTTTAAAGACTGCTAAATTCAAGCAATTCTATTATTAAATAGTATATTTATTTTTAGTATACTCCATACTGTTGAAGATCGACTCTTAACCATAATATTTATCTTATTTTCTCACCGAACCGAAAATTTTCATATCTAATATATTGTTTTTTAAGATATCATATTATATCCTATCAGTATAAACCGATCGCAATCCTAAGTCAATCATCTAAATATTTTTAACAAATTTTTCTATTAATATTTTCTTACCAAGGAATTTGATTTAAAGTTCTATCCTCAAAGAAAAACTGTATATTTTATTCAAGATAGCTTGCATTTTTTGAGTGTTTCATTAAAATTGAAATAGGATTACCGTAGCTAAATCCAAAGTATCGCACAAGGATATATAAATATTTATTTGCTGTGGCAACCAAGAAAAATATAGCTGACATATTTTCAGCATAGTACAGGAGTTATCTGTTCCAGATCAAATTCACTAGCGTTAACGCTTAAAAGCTAGATAACAAAGGGCTATATTATCATGGAATGATGAAGATAGTACGCGAGCTAAGAAAAGTACAGGTTACATTAAAATAATCATACATCAATACCGCAAAGTGTGCAAAGTCAGGAACATCAAAATAGTTAAACTATTAAGCTATCCCCACTTCTTACGGCGATCGCAAAGGTTGTTGATTTTTCAAAGAGCAGCTCAAAGAGGTGGCTGACAAAAGTTGCTGTGTTGGGAGATTGACACTTACCATGCAAGGAGTTTAGCCGAAAATGAGTTGTAGAGATTTACTACTGATTAACAGAACTATAATACACTAAAATTATACTTATATACGAAACAGCATACGTTTATAAATTTCAAAACCTGTAATATCTCTACAAATTAATATCAAGCTACATCCTCAGGTTATACAAAATTATGAAGTTACTTTAGTTAAGCAAGATATTTCCAGAAAATCAACTTGCTATTTATTGAACATAAGCGAGAGTTGTAACTGTCACCTACAAAATCATTTTTCGTAGTCTTTGGCCGTGAAAATCTATTCCCTGTTTCCTACTATGCACAAAAAGTCTATATTTTTATTCACTATATATCTAACTGATAAATAAATCTAACATTATTGGTTTAATAGTGCAACTTTTCTTTACACGATCTGAGAATTAAAATCTACCTACATATATCATATAAACTCCCCATATAGAAAAAATACAAGCTACAATAGTTGACCAGACTGGATGGCCATTCTTAATAATTTTACCACCATCGGCTTTTAAGTTATTAATATCTATCCAAGGAATAGCTCCTCTTCTCCACCAACCAGTAACAGTTATAGACTTACCAATAAGACCGCCAGGATTAGTGAATGTTGGCCATAAGTTACCAATAGGACCTAATTGAGAAGAATAATGTAACTCTATAGGTCCCTGTGTTGTTTGCAGAATTAAATCTTGTCCCAACAAATTACTCATCCCACTCTTGCCGATAAGTTGGCCTTTGAGCTGAATTGGCTGACTATCTAATGGTAAAGCTTCTGGGTCGGTTAGCAATTCTAGCAAATTAGGATATTGCAAAATTTGAGCTGGTTTAATATCGGGAAAAAAGTGATTAATCCTAATGAATATACCAAGACTAAAACCTATAGCTAAAGAGCCAACTAAAATTGAAATATCTCCCCATAACCAATCCAGTCTCCAAAGACCAACAGCAGATGAAATTCCACCTATTAACCAAAATAAGCAAGTAAAAAATAGACCTATTAAAATCCCGAAAAAAGGCGCTCCCTGAAGTAAAAGTTTCTGTAAATTAAAAGTTTGTTTAGTTAAATATTTCTCTGGTTGATTATTGCTTAACCGATCTTTTTCAACGGCATTAGTATTGATATTTTCTAAATTTATCTCGGTTTCTAACTGCCAAAAATTAGCATATAAAAATAATCTTTTTAACCGTTCCCCAAGCAAAGGATGGCTATCATTAATTGTTAACCAATGACGATATGGGTTAGTAATATCCCATTTGAAAATTGATGAAAAATTACTATTTGAACAAATACTACCAACAGTAATAGCTTGATTTATTCCGACTGGCATTAAGAGTTCAAAACTTTCTAATAAATTTCTAATTTTGCCTTGATTTTGTATATCATTAGCCATTCCAATTGTGATTTTTAGAATACTTCGTGTCAGACCATTAGGATTTCCTGTTAAATTACAAGCTAGGCGATCGCTATAATAGACTCTTCGACGGGATAACCATAAAATCGGCAATTTTAGCAACCAATATAAGCCATAACTAAGAGTGGAAATTATTGCAGCGAATACTCTAAAACCGGATACTAAAATAGGCAAACAAGATTTGATAAATTCTGGTAAAAAATCGGGTAATCTGTGGTCTACAAAATCTAATAACCAATCTGCCCAAAAAGTTAATTGCCAATAAATAGTGTAGGGAATTTGAAGTATCAAAGTAGCCATAGACATTAACCAAAAATCTCCATTTTTCACATGACTAATTTCCCTGGCATAAATGGTGGCAATTTCATCTTCTGCTAAATTATCTAACAATCCCTGACTAACAACTATTCTGATTTTGAAAAAACGAGGTAAGCATCCATAACTGAATGCTATGGGAACATCTATTGGTAAAATATTCAGTTTAATTCCTCGTATTTTTCGTTTTTGGCAAAAGCTACGGAGCAGTTTATTGGCTTCTTTGCTGTAATTAATTAGAGTTGTTGTTGGTAAATTTTTTAGACCATAACCAAGGATTAATAATCCATCAATTAACCAGGGAGAGAAGACAAATAATATTGTGAGAAAAATTATAAAATTTCGAGTCGGGTCTCGGTAAAAAATTTGAATTGGTTGGAAATAGGGCAGCCAAACTAGGAAGTCATTAGTAATATCTAAAGTCAATTTTAATATAGTCAGATTTAGCCAATATAGACTAGCACCCACAACTATTTTTTCTAGCCAAAAAAGAGTTAGGTTAGGAGATTTAAGTTGACGACCTCCTTTTGCTCTTCCTGCTTCACGCCATATTATTTTTGGTGAGCGATCGCTTGTATCTGTAGCAATATCTGTTGATTTTTTATGTGGTTGATTTGTGGGTTTTAAATTGGAGTTATTAATTTCAGTTGATAAAGGTTGTGTTTGATTTTTTTCTGTATCTATATCATTTTGATTTGACTGAGGATTTTCTACAAAATCTGAGGGTTGACTAGAATTTTTTACCGAGTTATTTATGTTCGATAAATTAATATTTTTTTGAGATGGTTTTTGATTATTTTTTTTCGAGGCATTTTGCTCTGCAGTGGGATTAAATGGAACAAATCCTGTTTTAATATTTTGTTGTTGATGTGGGGGAGGTAATGGTGGGGGTTTAGGAGTAGGAATAGTTGATTTTTTAGGATTTTTTTGCGGATATCGCTTTAATAATTCTTTGAGGTTACGATTAGCAAAAGTTTGAATTTCATCATTAGATATTTTTGTTAAATTACGGCATAGGGTAATGGCTTTATCTATTTGTTTAGTTCGTTCATAAGCTACTATTAATCCCATCTTTGCTTTTAACTTTTGCTTTAGGGGTGCTTGTTGAGAAATTATTTCAAGATGAGCGATCGCCTCTGGATAATTTTTTTGTTTAAGAGCAAGTAAGCCAGCTTTTAGGGATGGTTTTTCTGGCACAAAATCACCTGTAGCAGAGGATTTATTATCTATCATTGACTTGATTTTTGATGTTCATCTTTATTATGAATTATACCAATTCCCAAAAATAATGCTATAGTTCCCATGAAACTTCAGTTATTAAGTAATAATAATGGTTTAATTATGTTTATAACGATTATCGGAATTAAACCAAGATATCTTATGTGTTTAAATCCTACTCCCTATTTCCTCTTTCCCCTCCTGGGAGGGGTTAGGGGTGGGTCCCTACTCTCAAGTAGATGTAGCAAGACTTTTGAGATTTGGTATTAGTCATATAATTTGTTATGACATCAGTATTATTAAAATTAAGGAAATAGGAAAAGGAAAGAAGGGTAATTGAGCAAAGGTTAGAGAACTACCCTAAAACAGTTAGATAATTTATGCTGTAACTATAATCAATATGATTTGCAAAAATGTTGAAATATTTTATAATTTTTATCCCTGTTTATGACTTCGACTTTCAGTTATCTAACTTTACCTAATTCTTCTTTAATTTATTCAAATTTATTGAAAAGATATTGGTAAAACTTAACTACCTTCTATTGTTCATTATACCCAATCTTTCTAGCAAGTTACCTAAATAATGTTTCCAAGTATAAGGTTTAAAGACAATACATCTTTTTAAATGGGGAATCCAGACTCTATGTTTGTTAGCATTTAAGTTAATTAAATAAGCAATATTTTCTATATTCCGGGAATAACCATGGAGAATTTTAACTGGTTCAGCAAAGGCATTAATAAAACAAAATCTAGCATTCCATTCACTAGGCAAAGGGTAAAGTCTTGAAGAGGAATTGAGTAAAACTTGGGCGAAAGATGTTTGGTCACTTTCTCGCAACTTACTATTAGATAAAAGTTTACTTGTATAGATGTCAATCCATTCTTTAAATAACCGATCGTTTGCTTCATTCTTTCTAAAAAGAATTACCCCTGTATTTAATGGTTTACAAGGAACTTTTTGACCTGATTCTAAAATTGGATAGTTAGTATCAACTGGAGCAGGAACTAGGGCAAGATCGAAATATTCTAAGATGTCAAATCCATTTTCACAGTCACTGGCAAAAAAAGTATCTGTATCAGCAAAGATAGTTTTTTCATAAGGTGATAAAAAATATAAATGTTTGACCTTAAATAATAATCCTTCATTTCTACAGGTTACTTGTTCATCTACTCGAATAATTTGGTCGAATAAATCTTTATCTTCAGGGTCTTGATTACAAGCTAGAGAAATTTTTATAGATGGATTAATCTTTTTTAAACTTTTAGCAGAGTCACAAGCTTCATCAACATATTTTTTGCCTGCAGCAACGTAAAAAACACCATAATTTGAGTTAATCATTAGATTAGAACCTAATTTAATTTTATTCAAATATACATTTGTGAATACTTTTCCGGGTCGCCCTTAAAAAGGAATATTTTTTAGAGTTTATATGTAAGCATTTCCTAGGTCATGCTGCACAAACAGCATTCAGCTATTGCTTTGTTGTCGATAAAAGTCATTGATAAATTGAGACCAAATTCAATAGTAATAGACGACAGCTAATAGCTGAATGGTTACGTTTATATCCCGATAAATCAAGGTATTTACCAAACAATATTACTACTGTCTAATTGTATAAGTTAATATCTTGATTAAGCAAATTAAAAAAGCCTAAAATTATAACAAATCAACTTAAAATAATATTAAGCATTCAGCTATTAGCATTTCCTTGGTCATGCTCCGCAAACAGCATTTAGCTTTTGAAAATAATAACTTACTAAGGTTAACCGATCGCCTTTTTATTTCGGTGCAGAATGCGTAAGCAAACATAACTTTTAATTCTCCTTGGAGACTAATTTCTCCTTCGGTGCGATAATGAGTTAATAACTCATAGCGTAAGCATTTCGGTCCGAATGCGGAGCTAACAGCTATTAGCTGTCAGCTAGAGCGCAACAAGACTCTATCTTATGAGACAGTGTTTAAATTAACAACTAACTTTAAAGGGCAAGGGAGCTAACTTTTGTAGTAAGACAATTAAATATTGCTTTGATCATAAATAATAAAGCTTTGATCATAAATAATAAAGCTTTGATCATAAATTAAAAGCAATAGCTGTTAACGCAGTTCCTCCGGTAGGAGGCTAGCTGATGGCTGACTGCTGTTTGCGCAGCATTCCGTAGGAAATGCTTACCTCATAGCTGATAGCTGACAGCTGACCGCTGAATGCTTACAAATAATATTACTAACTTTAGCAATTAGACACCACTTATAAATAGAAATTTTTTCTTACAGTTCTGTATAGCTATATTTCTGCATTACAGGCTGACAAATTACATTAATTTTTTGCACTTCTTCAGCATTTAGTTTTCCCTGTAAATTGTTAACCATCGTTGTATCAATAGGTCTGTCAGTCCTGGTTCCTCCTGCCAAAGATTTACCAGGATTTTTTTTATAAAAATTCAGTAAATCATCACTCCATTCAATTCCCAAAAAATTAGTTATTTTCTCCAATGTTTCTTTTTGATTTTGGATTAGCTCTTCATATTTAAACTCTAAAACATCAAATCCATGATTTTTTAGCAAAATCGGGTATTGATTTTTATATAACCAATAAATCCCAGCTAATTCAACTTTAGATAATTCAGATAGATGCCAACTTTCTAACTCTTTACCAAAAAAAGGTTTGAGTCTTTCTATTTCTTCCATAGCACATCTATCGATCCAATCCCCTTGCGAATTAACTAGATTTAACATCGAAGAAATAGCGCTATGAGGACTTCTAATCGGCCATAGTATTTTTGAATTAGGATAAAATCTTTTTAAGAAATCTAGTTTATGAGAATGTTCTAGCATCTTAAAACATAAATAATGATGGTTAATCTTATTAACTGCTAGTCTTTGAGCTGAGGGAAAAGGATATGGGCTAGGAAATTCTGTTTCGTCTACACAAGTAATTTGAGGATGTGCATTAAGAATGGATAGTAATAAGGTTGTACCACTTCTTTGACAGCCAAAAATAAAAAATAAATTCCCAGAAAATATTGGGCTAAAAAATCTTAATGTAATTAGATTTCTGAGATGATACTTAAATTGTGAAATCATATTTAGATTATTAATTAAGCAAAATTTATTGTATATTTTATGGTCAGGTTAAATTCAGTTATCAGTTATCAGTTAACAGTCATCAGTACCTATGCAATAAGGAGACTTGACCTTGGCGAATATTATCTTTTTTTATCCCCTTAAAACGGGAGACTTTAGACCACAATTTTTCGGTAAACGGCTGTTTGCCCTTACAGGTAGGGGAGCCGTCAGATTGGCGACGTACATAATAAATAGCTTTTATACCATTTATTAAGTCAGAATTTATCTTTTTAGTCCAAGAAAAATCTCCTGCACATATCTTTTAATTGCCCTTATTATTTGTAACATTATTTTTCCACACTTGGTATTAGAAGCTAGCGATCGCCCGTTCTAGCACACACCTATTTCTATGGAAAAAGCTCCCTACAAATATTAAACTAAATTTGGCATAGGTATTTATTTAATTAAACATTAATAAAGTCAAAGACACATAACTTATCTGGACTTGTCAAAAATGAAAATTATTCTATCCAAACTGTGAAACTCTTAACTTGAAACTAGACCATACCGATCTTCAATAATTGATAATTGATAATTGATAATTGATAATTACCTCTCCCTAAAAACGGATAGGATTGAATAAAAGGAAAAAATTTATTTTTTTCCCCTTGAAAGGGGAGGCTTTAAACCTAAATTATTTAATTATTTATTTAATTATTTAATTATTAATTCTTCGGTAATTATAACTATTAAATTGTCTAAGATATAAATGGTAACTGTTATACCAATTTCATAAAATATTGCTACAGTCACAACAAATGGAAAACTGGATATGGGTTCTAGGAACAGGAAAAGAAAAATATTTTGTCATGCTGTACAAACGAGTGCAACGATAAGCAGTGTTTATAATACAATTGATTGGAATTATTAAGACACGAAATTGCAGGTCGTTGACTGTCCCCATCGACTTTTTCTTCCTTCTTACTTCTTCCTTCTTCAATACTTAGAGTCTAATAATTCAGCTATTAACAGTCAGCTAGAGCGCAAATAATAAATAATTCCTTCTAAGATTGAAGGAGCTTACCTTGGCAGTAATTTTTAATTATATCTCAATTTTTAAATTGCTTTTACCGAATAATTAAGGTTTAAAGCCTCTCCTTTAAAGGATAAAAAAGCGGTCGTTCGCGGAGATCGGAACGGAGTTCTCTCTTCGCAGCGCACCCGTTGGGTGGGATGGATGGATTTCCTAACCATATCAAATCGACCAAGAGAAGAAAAAAAATCCTTTTAGTCAATCTTATCCTTGAAAATAAGAGGTAATTATTAATAATTAATAATTAATTGTTGAACTCCTCCTCTAATCAATAGCTGAAGTCCGCAGTTCCTCTGGAGGAGGCTAGCTAATAGCTGATGGCTGAATGCTAACCTTAGATTCAAGCCAAAAACAAAAGGTTTCAAGATACTTGAAAACAACAACTTTCTATCGGCAGATTTAACATCAGAATAATTGTGAATATTAAAAGTTCATAATTAAATTAACGCCAAAATCAAAAAAAGCTATCCTCCTTATAATCAAGCTATCCTACTTATAATTAAGATTAGAAAAAAACTAGCTGAAATTACTTTATGACCCTGAAACTATACAACTCACTGACTCGTCGCCAAGAAAATTTTGAACCCCTAGAACCAGGCAAAGTTAAAATGTACTGCTGTGGCGTTACAGTATACGACTACTGCCATTTGGGTCACGCTCGCTCCTATATTGCCTGGGACATAATACGTCGATATCTAATGTGGCGGGGCTATCAGGTACGATATGTGCAAAACTTTACTGATATAGATGATAAAATCCTCAATCGGGCCAAAGAAACAGGTACTTCTATGGAGTCGGTGGCCGAACGCTTCACTGAGACTTATTTTGAGGATATGAAACGGTTGAATGTGCTAGAAGCGGACGAATATCCTCGGGCCACACAGACAATAGATGGAATTAAACGGTTAATCGACGACTTGGAAAAAAAAGGTTTTGCCTATTCTGCGGGAGGGGATGTTTATTATCAGGTCCGGGAATTTGCCGAATATGGGAAGTTATCTGGCCGTCGTTTGGAGGAAATGCAAGCTGGTGCAAGTGGTAGAGTTGGAGGAGAAGATTTAGAGACCTCTAAAAAGAAAGACCCATTTGATTTTGCCCTATGGAAAGCAGCAAAACCCGGGGAACCTGCGTGGAACTCTCCCTGGGGAAAAGGAAGGCCAGGTTGGCATATTGAATGTTCGGCAATGGTGCGAGACTGTTTGGGGGAAACTATTGATATTCATGGTGGTGGGGCGGACTTAATTTTTCCTCACCATGAAAATGAAGTTGCTCAGTCGGAAGCAGCAACGGGAAAGTCTTTGGCTAAATATTGGTTACATAATGGCTTTGTCACAATTAATGGGGAAAAAATGTCAAAGTCCCTGGGGAATTTTACCACGATTCGGGATTTATTAGACAAACCTGTAGACCCAATGGCTGTAAGAATGTTTGTTTTGACTGCCCAATATCGAAAACCTATTGATTTTACCTCTGAGGCGATCGCTTCTGCAGAAAATGGTTGGAATACGATTAAGGAAGGTATATTATTTGCTTATCAATATGGTTCTCAGTTGGGATGGGAAACCCCAGAAAAAGTATTATCTGAAAAGACAAATTTATTAATTTCTCAAGTTGAACAATTTCAGAAAGCAATGGATGATGATATTAATACTCCTGGTGCTTTAGCTGTCTTATTTGAATTAGCTAAAGAGTTACGTCGAGAGGGTAATATATTAGTACATGAAGGTCAAACTGAAACATCTTTAGAGGAATTACAAAAACAATGGATAACTCTTGTAAAGTTGTCACAAGTATTAGGTTTAGAATTTCAACCAAATGTAGAAATTAATGGTGAAATTGGAGGTTTAAGTGATGCTGAAATTGAGTCTTTAATTCAGCAACGTTTAGCAGTAAAAAAAGCCAAAAATTATTCTGAAGCAGACCGCATTAGAGATGAATTGCAAAACCAAGGTATTAAACTAATAGACCAACCTGGTGGTGTAACACGCTGGCATCGAAATTAGCCAATTTATCTTTATCTTTTGCGGGTTTAATATCATTTCTCAAAAACTTTTCTACATTTTATTGAGCAGGGGACCCACCCCTAACCCCTCCCAGGAAGGGAAATAGGGGAGTGGGAGAGTGGGGGAGAAGTAAAAAGTCAGAATAATTAATATTAACTGGGCTATTTTTAGCAAGAAAGTAACTCTACCTGTTTTGATTAATTAATAACTGAAGTCTTACCCAAGTATAGCGTTACTTTTAGGAATTGGTATAAGACCTTACCGTTAATGGGGGTGCTTAAAATTGCTTGGGGTTTGTAGACACGAAGTGGCCTGTCGATATCCATAAGTAATTTTCCCTTCTGCCTTCTGCCTTCTGCCTTCTGCCTTCTGCCTTCTGCCTTCTTCCTTCTTCCTTCTTCCTTCTTCAATTACAACTGAAACAAAGCCAGATCAATGTCAAACTTTTACTCGATAAATTATTGATATGAAACCCGAACAAAGGATTTCTATTTCCCTCTCTAATATCGTATTAATTATTAGTAGTTTTTTACTACTGATTCTGCTATGGCAAGTACGAAGTCTCATCGTACTTTTAATGGTTGCAGTAATTTTAGCTGCATCAATTTCACCATTAGTAAACATCACAGAAAAAATGAAATTACCTCGTTGGTTAGGGGTAATTATCGTTTATTTAACCCTCATTTCTGGATTGATAAGTGTAGCTTTAACTATTGGTCCACCAGTATTCGATCAAATAGAAAAACTTGTACGTCAATTACCACTATTTTCTGAAAGCATCGGCGACATTTTTGAGAATTTTGTGAGTTCTTTAACTCAAAGTCCTCCTGATTGGATTAATCAAATTTTTGATAGTAAATCTGTCACCAGTTGGGTAATTCGTTCTAGTCAACAATTATTACTACGTTCTTATAGTTTAACTAAAGGTGTATTGGGAGGAGTAGTTAGTTTAATATTAGCTTTATTTATTTCAGGCTATATGTTAGCAGATAGCAAAACTTTGATTAATAGTGTAGTAAAACTTTTTCCTCAACCTTGGGATACAAGACTGGAAAATCAAGTTTTTCCTGTTAGTCAAAGAATGGGAGGTTATATTAGAGGGCGTATCATAGTTTCTGCCATTTTAGGTATAGCAACTACCACTGGTTTAGGATTGTTAGGATTGAAAGATTTTTCCTTAGGTTTAGGAGCAATAGCTTCTGTTACAAATTTAATACCTTTTATTGGTCCGATTTTAGGTGCTATCCCGGCTTTAATTGTGGCTATTGCTAAAGGTGGATGGTTGTTTTTGTGGGTAATAATTTTGTATTATATTATCCAAAATGTGGAAACTTATGTTCTCGATCCTTTACTGGTTGGTTCCTCTGTTGGAGTACATCCTTTATATCAATTACTATCAGTTTTAGTAGGGATTCAGTTATTAGGAATTATCGGCGCTTTGATTATTCCACCTTGGTTCGCTGGAGGTGCTGCTTTGGTAGAAAATTTATATTTAAAGCCTAAATTAGAAGCAGAAAGTATACAACCTTTAGTTACGAATAATGGCGATCATAATTCACCACCCGTGACTTCTTGATTTTAGTTTTGAGGTGTTAAGTAAGTCTGTTGTAGGCTAATGATAAAAATTAGGACTGTAGCTGATGATTCTTTCAGACAATCAATCTGAAAAGAGCGCAAATTAACTATCAACAGACTTTCTAAAATCTGCTGGCTTTTAACTTTAGTTGATATTTCAAAAAAATTGGTAACACTTATAGATAGAAAACTTATTTATTACAAAAAAAAATCTATCCCTTAACTAAATTTATTTTATCGTCGCTACCCTTCTGTGGTCTGTTAGATAGTAGGTAGCGCGTTCAATAATTGATAATTGATAATTAATAATTGATAATTACCTCTCCCTAAAAGAAAGAGGATTGAATAAAAGGAAAAAATTTATTTTTTTCCCCTTGAAAGAGTCGGCTTCAAGGCGCAAATTATTTAATTATTTAATTATTAATTCTTCGGTAAGCTTTTTTCACAAGCAATAGTTCCCTTCAGAGAAATAATCTCAAATCGATCGGATAAAATACTACCTTTTTGTTGGTTAGCAAACCGAATAGTTGCTTGTTTCAGACTAGCAATAGCTGTGAGCATAACACCACAATCAATTTGATGGTCTATGGCAAAATATTTAAGACTTTGTTTTATATCTAGACTTGGTTTTAATCTTAACGGAGAAATTTTCATTAAATTAATAGTATTACTCTGAGGATTTAAAGTGCATAAATGGGTAGTATTCATTAATGGATAATTGATAATTGATAATTGATAATTGATAATTACCTCTGGTTAAAACCGTTACGGAATTGAATATAAGGAATATAGCAATCCTATTTTATTCGTGTATAAAAATCTTACCGCTTTTAGGGAACAGGCAACAGGCAACAGGCGGGAGTTTCAGTTTTCTTTTCTACTTTTTGATTTGTCGCAACCTATTTAGGATTGCTATATTCTCTTTTTTTTTCCTTAAAAGAGTCGGCTTCAAGGTGCGAATTATTTAATTATTAATTATTAATTATTAATTATTCGGTAAACAGGTAATAATTTTTTGAAGTTAAACTCCTGAAAATTCAATTCAAGGAACATACTAACCAATATGCTTAAATCTTTAAGATCGCCCTTCAAGAAGTCAGAAATCAGAAGTGTGTTTGCGCAGCATTAGAACCGAAACTCAGAAGTTAAAATTAGTGGAATATTGTTACTTACCACTAATTTTAAACCGCTAAAATCAAATTTATAGGTAAGCATTCAGCTATCAGTAATTAATTTGAGGGAACGTCATTTCAGTTATCACTTATCACTTATCACTTATCAGTACCTCTGCAATAAGGAGGCTTGATATAAGGAATATTTTCTTTTTTTTATCCCCTTAAAAGGAGAGACGCATACCCACAAATTTTCGGTAAAAGCAACCTTTTAAATTGAGTTTGAATAAAAAGCTACTACTAAAGTCCCCAGACCAAACCTGAGAAGTAATTAGGGTTTGCTTATGGAAAGTCTTTTAGTAGGGGTAGGAGACAACCCACCCCTAATATCAAATCCGGTAGCATCGGTGTAATTAGATGGGGAGTAGGGGAGTAGGGGAGTAGGGGAGTAGGGGAGTAGGGGAGTAGGGGAGTAGGGGAGTAGGGGAGCTCGATAAATATTTGGTAATGGTTGAAGATGGAACATTTTTTATGTACCGAATTAAACGGATTTGATATAACCCCGACCGTGGAGGGGAAGACAACCCACCCGCGGGCCAATACCGTGGAGAACCCACCCCTAACCCACCCGCGGGCCAATACCGTGGAGAACCCACCCCTAACCCCTCCTGGGAGGGGAATGAGCGAGGAGGTAGTCGGAAAAATTGTCGATCGTGATTTTTCGGCCATAATCGTCCTAAAATACTAGCTTTATGCAGCTCTTTGCGCTGAAAAGCTGGCACTTTTTTAGACCAAAAAATGCTTTACACCAATATCAGTCAATGCTTTGATATTAGATCGGTAGAACAATAATTATTCATTACTAATTGCTGAATGCTTCATTTATAGCGGGGGTCGCCTCACCCTATTTCTCCCTGTAGAAATAGAGATTTTATTACCAAAAATTATCGTGCGAAAAAACTTCTGACTTTCCATTTGTCATACTGCACAAATGAGCACAGCGATAAATTTAGCTCTTGCTATACTAGCAGTCCTCGTAGCGGTTGTGCAGAAAATATCAGAGAATTAGGAGAGCATTGAATTGGAGTAAGTAAGTTTTACAAATCATTTAGGATTGCTATATAATTGATCGACTATATTTTGTCTGCCATATAGTCTTAAACATATTTAGGAAGATAATCTTGATTATTATCGATCCTGTAGCAAGCAATGTAACATAGCAAATATTGACAAAGATGTGGTAAAGAAAGTATTTTGCTTTCTGAATAATTATGTATAATCTTATATTTTTATAACAAGGTAGCTCTTGACTAGGGAAAATCAGAAGTAATAAATAGTTTTTGGTATCTTCTCCTGCAGAAAAAATGTCACGCAGAAAAAATGTCACTCTGTCAAAGGAAATTTCGAGAGAGGTGGAATGCCGATATTATTTCACAAAGAAGGAAAAAAATGGTTAAGATTCTCTTAGTTGAAGACAATGAGATGAACCGGGACATGTTGTCTAGGCGTCTCATGCGTAGAGGTTTTGAGGTAATTATTGCTGTTGATGGAATTGAAGGTGTCGAGATGTCCAAATCAAGATCGCCAGATTTAATTTTAATGGATATGAGTTTGCCAGTTTTAGATGGGTGGCAAGCAGCAAAAAAAATTAAAGATAACTCAGAAACTAGCCATATTCCAATCATAGCAATGACTGCCCACGCTATGGCAGGAGACCGAGAAAAATGTATTGCTGCTGGATGCAATGATTATGATACAAAACCAGTAGAACTTCCCAGATTATTAGACAAGATCAAAAATCTTACAGGTAAAGAACCAAGGAAATGAAGCATGGCCAGGGAAAGATACTGGTTGTAGATGATAATCAAGTCAACCGAGAGCTTTTAATACGACGACTTAAACGAGAAAGTCATTTACTCACTACTGCGAATAATGGGTTTCAAGCTCTAGAAATAATACAATCCCAACCGTTTGACTTGGTACTACTAGATATTATGATGCCACAGATGAACGGTTATGAAGTCCTCGAAACTCTCAAGTCTGACCCTAAACTACGGCATATCCCAGTAATTATGATTTCAGCAGTGGACGATATTGATAGTACAGTCCGCTGTATCGAATTGGGGGCGGAAGATTATTTGTCCAAGCCTTTTAACCCTATACTGCTAAAGGCGAGAATTAATGCTTGTTTAGAAAAGAAAACACTTCGAGACCAGGAACGGGCCTATTTAAAGGAATTGGCTGAGGAAAAACAAAAGTCAGAAAGGTTGCTATTAAATATTTTACCTGAAGCAATTGCCCAACGTTTAAAGCAGGGAGAGGAAACTATCGCCGATAGCTTTAGTGAAGTAACAGTTTTATTTGCAGATTTGGTAGGCTTTACCAAAATATCGGCCAACTTATCTCCCGCTGAACTGGTAGACTTACTCAATACAATTTTTTCTGCTTTTGATGAATTGGCCGAAAAATATGGACTAGAGAAAATCAAGACCATTGGTGATGCCTACATGATAGTAGGTGGACTACCAGTGCCAAAAGAAGACCATGCAGAGGCGATCGCAGATATGGCTCTTGATATGTTAACCCAAATCCAGGAGATTTCTAGAAAAGAAGGTAAATCTTTGCAAATTCGTATTGGTATTAATACAGGAGCAGTAGAAGCTGGAGTTATTGGGACAAAAAAATTTGCTTATGACCTTTGGGGCGATACTGTAAATACAGCTCACCGGATGGAGTCTCACGGTATTCCGGGTATGATTCAAGTCGCCCAGGCCACTTATGATTGTTTGGTGGACAAATACAGATTTAAGGATCGAGGAATAATTGATATTAAAGGTAAGGGTAATATGAGGACTTATCTACTTTTGGGGAGTAGGGGAGTAGGGGAGTAGGGGAGTAGGGGAGTAGGG
>JAXHSW010000115.1:0-29120 GCA_034190295.1 Cyanobacteriota bacterium
GTCCAATAGTAACAATTGCAGTCGCAGGGCGATTAAGCTGTCGCACTTACTCCGAATGGCGCTCAAGAGCAGAGCCATAACTATTGTCCAATAGTAACAATTGCAGTCGCAGGGCGATATAGCTGCCGCACTTACTCCGAATGGCGCTCAAGAGCAGAGCCATAACTATTGTCCAATAGTAACAATTGCAGTCGCACAGCGATCGCTCATCAGCAGAGCCATAACTATTGTCCAATAGTAACAATTGCAGTCGCAGGGCGATATAACTGCCGAATGGATGTTAAGAACGCTACTTTCATGCAACAAAGCCGTTGTCAAGTATAAATTAAGATAGGGTACGCAGTGCGCACCCCATCAAGCAATATTGAAATTTATCGTCGCTACACTTCTGGTTGGGTGTAGGTTCAACAATTAATAATAGACATCTCCAAAAATAAAAAATCAAATCAATGATCGTGCAGAAATTATCAATTATTCCCCTCCTAGGAGGGGTTAGGGGTGGGTTCCCTACTGCCTACAGCAAAGCTGCCTACTGCCTCTTTTCTGGAGATGTCTAATGAATAATGAATAATTAATAATTAATAATTACCTCTCCTTGAAAAGAAGAGGATTAACTAATCATGAAAATTTTTTTCTTTTTTCCCCTTAAAAGGGGAGGCTTTAAACCACAATTTTTCGGTAATTCACTAGCTATTAGCTTTTAGCATTTCCGTACCGGAATGCTCTCTGTGCAAACAGCGCTTCAGCTTTTAGCAGCTCTGGTGTAAACCGTTCTTAGAAACATAAGATTATCTATAGAAACATAAGATTATCTGTTCCATTCCTGCTTCTACCTGGCAACGTCGGCGTTATCCAGTCCACAGGCTGACACGGACAAACTGCCCGCCATAGCTAAATTTAACGCTGCATTTAAGTCTCGTTCGCAGCTAAATTTGCAGTGTTCGCACTTAAACACTCTCTCAGATTTTGTGGGGTGCAACTCGGCGCGTGAATCCTAGTAGCATAAAATCAAATATAGATAATCTTATATTATACTAGATAATCATAGATTATGTCAAGCTGTTAATCACCCCTGATTTATATAAACCGGAAGGTACGCGGAAGAGTTAAATCTCCTTCTAAACATTTACTGCTGAATGCTGAATGCTGAATGCTGAATGCTTATTTAATTACTTTTAGGTATCAAATCTAAGAAAGTGTCAAAATCTGCTATTGCTTTTTTATACTCATTAGTCGCTTGCAGTTTGTCACCTGCTGCTGCTGCAACATCAATTTCTTCTAAATTCTGAAATACTTCTTTTGCTGCATCCGACACAGGTTCTTTATCTTTTGGCAATAATAAACTTTGGGTCAAATAGTTAGTCTTGCTCCGCAAGTCTCCTAAAGGCCCATGAATAAATGTATCTACATTGACCCAATCTCCTTTTTGAATTAGGGTGTTTAGTTCATCCATGCGATCGCGCAAAGCCACTATTGTGGTCGTGTACTGTTCAATTTTTTGTAATTGAGCATCTGAGTAGGTTGGCGGTGGAGCAGGGGAGCCACAGCTTGCCAAAAACGCTACTAACAGCGCCATCATCCATGCTACTATCGAGCGTTTGTTTAACATCATTGTCTTTGAATTTACCTACTAAATTGAATATTCCATATTAGATTAAAAATGGAAATGACCGTTTTGGCAAGGGGAGTATATGTACTTACAACGCAGGCAACAGGCAACAGGCAACAGGCAACAGGGGGAATAAATTGCTTATAATCTAAAGCTTTTAACTATTGGACACCTCCTGCAATTTGTACATAAGCCAGCGCACATTGCCATATCAGAAAAGGTAGAGAACAGGAGGCAATGGGAGCTATTTGCGCAGCATGACAAACGGAAAGGAAATTCCGCTCCTACCCTCTCTCTACCCGTGACCGAAGAGAACAAGGGCATAAAACCCCATCCAATTGTTCCTTCTGCCTTCAGCATAGCTGCCTTCTTCAATTATTTTGCTTAATACTTTTAAACTGTTTTTCTACTACACTGACTAAAGTCTCTCGTGGGAAAAAACGAGAAGCATTAACAATTACCTGATTTAAAAAGCCTCCTGTCACAGTATTAGACTGATTTTTTTCTAAGGCTTGAAGAGCATCTTTTACTACTTCTTCTGTAGGGGTCAATTTTGACATTGAAGACCCACCTACAGATTTAGGAAATTCGGCTCTTTGGAAAAATTCTGATTCTGTCGGTCCTGGGCAAAGTGCTAATATCTTCACCCCTGAATCTTGATTTTCTGCCCACAATGCCTCACTAAAACTCAAAACAAATGCTTTTGTTGCACCATAAACTGACATATAAGGTAAAGGTTGAAAACCACCTATTGAGGAAACATTAATAATTGCCCCGGACTTATTTTGTTGCATTCCAGGTAAAAATAAATGTGTTAATTCTACTAAAGCAGTAATATTTAATTGAATCATATTCACCTGCTTTTCTAGAGGTCTCTCGGTAAATTTTCCATAGTCACCGAAACCAGCATTATTTATTAATAAATCTATGGTTAATCCTTTCTGAGAAACTGTCTCAAATACAGAATTTGTTGCTGCTGGAGCTGTTAAATCTTGAACTATTACATCAGCATGAATTTGATATTGACTTTGTAATTGATTTGCTAATTGTTGTAGTTTATCCTCTGAACGAGCTACCAATACTAAATTAGTTTTTCTACTTGCTAATTCTTTGGCAAAAATTTCACCTATTCCAGAAGAAGCACCTGTAATTAATGCGGTTTTCATTTTATTCGATTTGAGATTAGTTATGTAAAGTAAAGTTATAAAATTACATTACATAATTAATCATAGTATAACGGAATATAAATTTTATTAAATATTTACTAAATATTGAAATTTCAAACAGTTTTGGTAGATTAATAAAAAGAAATATCGGAGATTATATTATGACTTTTCGTATTCTATGCTTGGATGGTGGTGGTATTAGAGGTGTCATGCCAGCCCGTATTCTTGAGAAAATTGAGGAACAATTAGGTGGCCGTTTAAAAGACCACTTCGATCTAATTGCTGGTACTTCAACAGGGTCTATATTGGCTGTAGGAATTGCACTAGGGAAAAGTCCCAAAGAATTATTAGACCTATATTTAGAAGAAGGTTTGCAGATATTTCCCTATCAAAAGCTCTATTCACCCCAACGGTTGCCATTAATTTTTAAATATGGTCCTTCTGCCCCCAAATTTTCAGATGAAGGCTTAATTTCTGTACTTAAAGAGCAATTTGGAGAAGCAAAATTTGCTGACCTTACCCCCGAACCCGATAAATTGATGAGTTCGCTCAAAGTTTTAGTCCCTAGTTACGATACTATAGCTCGCAACCCAATTATTTTTAAGAGTTGGTTTCACGACCGGTGGTATGCTCAAGTTCCAGCTTGGGAAATTTGTACATCTTCTGCTTCTGCTCCTACTTATTTTCCTGCTCATCGAATCGAAAAGAATGGGCAGGTTTACTCTTTAATTGATGGAGGAGTTTGTGCTAATAATCCTGTTTCCTGTGCTGTAGCAGAAGCTATCAGATTATTACGACAGTCTTCAAATGAATCTTTGGGAGATGTAATCGATCAAATTAAAGTAGTATCTATTGGTACTGGAGATCCTGCATCTCCTATTCCCTGGGAAAAAGTACGAGCATGGGGACTTATACAATGGGGTTTGCGAATTGCAGATGTATTCATGGATGCACCACCTGACGTGCATAGATATGTTGCCGAACAAATTCTAGGTGTGAGTAAAAATGACGAGCAATCGCAATATATTCGTCTACAGTTACCCCTCAAAGACCCATTACTGGCAATGGATGATGCGAGGGATACCAATTTACAAGCACTTTTGAAGAAAACAGATGAGTATCTCGCCACTCAAAAAGAGAAGTTAGAAAAATTCTTAGATAAGTGGTAGCGGATGACATAGCTCGCCAAGCCAAGGATTTCAATCCTTGGCTAATAGTTTAAGTCATCTTAAGATGACTTTTGAGGAGTATGCTATCTTTTTTTACAGCAGTTTCCGAAGCTATGAGGTACACTTGTTTTTATTCTTTTCTGTTGCCTGTTGCCTTTCGGAGCAGATGAGCTGTTGCCTCAAACCTAAAATTTTGTACTTCATAACAACGGGAAACGCTGTATATTGTGGTTAATCAGTGCAACATGAATAATTCCACGCCGGGAAGCTAAACTTCTTTCTTCCTCAAAAATAATAGTAGTTCATCTGTAATATCTCCAGACCAATGTTCTTGAGGATAATGTGCCGCTTCTGCTAATTTAACTAACTTTCCATTTTCACAAATATTAACTAAGTTTTCAGCTTGAGTAACATCTAACCAAGGATCTTTAGTTCCCCAAACAATTAATGTAGGTTGTTGCCATCCTTTAAAGCCAGATTCAATTTCTGCTATTGAGTTTTTTAAGTCTAAATTTTGCACAATTGCTGATATAGCTCTACCAGCAGCAGAACTTTTTAAATAAGGGCTACGATAGACATCTAAATCTTCATCACCAACTGTTAAACAACTACCTTTTTCTAAAGTTCGATCGACAAATAGAGGGTCTTGAACTAGCATATCACCAACTAAAGGTATGCCTAATTGTTTCATTTGCCAAGGTAATTTTGCTGTAGAAGAAAGTGGTGTATTTAAAATAGTTAAACGTTCAATCTTTTCTTGATTTCGCAAAGCATATTGTAAACCAACAGAACCTAAAAATCCTTGAATAACTAGATAAAACCGTTCAATTTCTAAAGCATCAATAAATTCTGCTAAAGCCTGAATAAAAGCTTCTGGTTTGTAAGAAAAATCTCGTTTATCTAATTTAGGGGATAAACCACAACCTATCCAGTCTGGAGCGATCGCTCGATAACCTGCTTCAGCTAATTCGGGCATCATAGCAGTCCAACTATGACTTTGAGCAGGCAAGCCATGTAATAGTAAAATTGGTAATTTATCTGTTTCGCCATCTGGTTTAGCTTCCCGATAAAACCATTCTAGAGAACCGACTGTTATATTTTTTTTCTCAATTGACACGACTTTTTTATCTGTTAACCAATAAATGAATATGGTGATTATATCATTTGATAGACAACAGGAAGGATGAAATATCAATTTCTTGTGTACTGTTCTCTAATCCAATAATTTTTATTGTAGTTTTTTGAGGCTTTTCTGAGTCTTTACTTGTTCTAGAAAATCTTTAATTTCAGCAAATAACCATTTTTGTTCTTTTTGAGTCAGGATATAGCCAAATCGATATTTATTTCTGGGTTTCAATAAATCAAATGTTATATTTGTTTTTTTGGGACTATTTGGGTTACTAATAAGTAAATCTTTTTCCAAATAAACTTTCTTTATATATTTTGTTTGAGCCGTAATTGTACGATTAAAAAAACAAAAATTCCAGTTAATTAAAAACTTATTTTCAGCTATTTTAATATAATTTCCAAAGCCGAACTTAAAGAAAGGTAAGTAAACAAAAATATTTATTAACAAAGCAGCCATACACTCAATTATATTGTTAAAGTATAGTCTTGCCAAAAATAAGTGAATAATACAAAATATAACAGCCGTAAAGCACAAGGCAATTTTTCCCGATTTTGAAGAATCTAAAGATGGAATTTTAATAATTAAGCTACTAGATGTTTTTTCCACAGTAACAAGACTTTCTGGAGGTTTTTGATGAGTAGACTTAACAATAGAATAATCATCATAAACTATTTCTGATTTATTATTAAGTACATTCAAAGCTGCTGTTGCCGACTGAAATCTATCTTCCCACATCGGTTCTAATATTACTTCTAACCAATTCATAAATTCTGGTGAAATTTCCACACAAGAACGAATATCTATTTTCATTCTTTTTTGAGGTAGTTCATCTGGGGAATGATGAGTTAATAAATACAATAAAGTTCCACCCAAACTATACAAATCTGAAGCACAATAAGCTTTTCCTTGTAACTGTTCGGGAGGCATATATCCAATAGTTCCTACAAAGGTGTCACTGAAAGACATTGTATTCCGATAAATATCTTTAACTGCCCCAAAATCTACTAAAAATACTTGACCGAAAATTAGGGTCTCAAGCCTCCCCTTTTAAGGGGATAAAAAAAGAGAATATTCCTTATGTCAAGCCTCTTGCTTTAGCTAGAGGTACTGATAACTGATAACTGATAACTGAAATGACCATCAGGTTGTAAAATAATATTTTCTGGTTTAATATCCCGGTGAATTATTGGCGGATTTAATTGATGTAAATAACTGAGAATTTTTAAGATTTGAATTGCAATGTTTTTAATTTGTATTTCTGTCGGATGCCAACCTTATTCTACCCAATTTGCTAAGGAACTTCCCGACGCTAATTCACGAATTAAATAAAACCATCTATCTTGCTTTGTATCGATATAAAAATAATTCAAATATTTGGGAATTTGAGGATGATGCAAATTGGCGATAACTTTAGCTTCTCTCTCAAAAAGTTCTAATATTTTCCAGTCTTTTGTTTGTTGTAAAGAAACAGCTTTAATTGCTACTCGTTGATAATTTGTCAGGTCTTCTGCTTCATAAGTAATTCCCATTCCTCCTTTTCCCAAAGCAGTGACAATACGATATCGTTGAGCAATAATATCATTAGGTTGGTTTCAATAATTAATAATTAATTATTACCTCTTGTTATAAAGAAGAGGATTGGCTAAAAGGATTTTTTTTCTTTTTTATCCATGAATGGAGAGGCTTTATACCTTGATTTTTCAGTAAAGTAATTTCAGTTATCAGTTATTAGTTATTAGTTATTAGTTGTCATATTCACTATTTTATACAAAAGTATTTATTCTATTTTAGCTCTGACTAATTCTCGTTAATCTAAAAAGAGAATTTCCTAGTTCAAAACTGGTATTGAAGCCATTCCCATACGACTCCTGAGGACTGAATTCCCCTCCACGGGAGGGGCCCGCGGGTGGGTTGACTCCTAAGAAATATCCTAGTGCAGGATGGCAGAAATAACTAACCAGTTACAAAATCCTAAAAGCTTTACCAATCAATACTTTTGAGGGCGAATGCCATTCGCCCCTACGACTTTTGACTTCGGCGTAGCGGCACTAGCTATTCGTAGCAAAAATTTATCAAATTAGTATAAGGTGGCAGAGAATTATTAAATTTATTAATCATGCAAATTCAGATTCAAACATTTACTGTCCATAAAAGATTTCCTTTAACTATTAGTCGGGGAACTACTGCCGAAAGTAACAATATTTTGGTAAAAATACAACAAGAAGGTATCGAAGGTTGGGGAGAAGCTTCACCTTTTTCTTTAGGGGAAAAACCACAAACTACAAAAATTTTACAGCAAACTTTAGAGCAACTTACCCCTGCTCTAAAAAAGTTTACTCCACTTGACAGACAACAAATAGAGCAAGTCTCGATTGAGTTGGAAATACCATCAGCAGCTAGAGCAGCTATTGATATGGCCTTGCATGACTGGGTAGGTAAAAAAGTCGGGTTGCCTTTATGGCGACTTTGGGGGTTAGAACGCGATCGCATTGTTCCCATCTCGGTTACTATTGGTATCAGCACCCCCGAAGCTGCTAAACAGAGGGTACGAAACTGGCTAGAATTTATTGATGCACGGGTGTTGAAAGTAAAATTAGGTAGTCCGGAAGGTATTGAAGCAGACCAAGAAATGTTGATGGCAGTCAAAGAAGAAGCGCCCGCAGATGCTTTGTTGTATGTAGATGCTAATGGGGGTTGGAGTCTGGAGGATGCGGTAAAAATGTGTGACTGGTTGGCGACAGTTGGGGTGATTTATGTGGAACAACCATTAGCTGCTGTTTCAGCGATCGCGACTCTACCTCATCTTTACAGTCGATCGCCTTTACCTATTTTTGTAGATGAAAGTTGTTTTACTGCTAAGGAGATTCCAGTTTTGGCAGAAATGGTGCATGGCATTAATATTAAGTTGATGAAGTCTGGGGGGTTAACTGAAGCAATGCGGATGGTTTATGTAGCTAAAGCTTGTGGGTTGAAGGTAATGTTTGGTTGTTATTCTGATAGTTGTTTGGCAAATACAGCAGCAGTACAACTTGCTCCGCTAGCTGATTATTTAGACTTGGATAGTCATCTCAATTTGATTGACGATCCGTTTATTGGTGCGGTGATGAAAAAAGGGCGGTTGTTGCCAAATGATTTACCTGGGTTGGGAGTTTGTCTGAATGATCGAATGATGTAGGCAACAGGCAACAGGGAGTATATAGAATCCGGTTATATAATCAGGACTTACGCAGTAGAAGGTATTTCCGTCATTGCGACCGACAGGGTTTGCGGAGCATTCCGGAACGGAAAGCAATCTCAAACGCTACTTTTTCGTGCCTCGTGCGTAAGTGCTGATATATGTTAGTAATTCTATAATTACTCCCCCACTCCCGGTCCTCCCTGACCTATCCGTGTATCCGTGCCATAATCCGTGTGAGCCTCCCCATCTAATTTAGTTGCACCTCTTTTTTAACATCTATTAATACTTTATTGCCTCGAATCAAACTATACTGACTCTTCCATTTACCCAGAGCAAGTGGACGCTGAGAATTATTACGTTTTCCTGCATATCCTACCCATGTTTTATTGGCAGATTTAATTTCTGTTTTATTGTCTATAACCTGCTCGCCATTCGGAGCAAATAATTGATAATGCTCTACATCTCCAGGCAAGACACCGTATATTTGTACCCAAAATATTAATGCTGCAATATCTCCAGGTAAAACTGTGTCGTAAAATTTGCCTTTCCATAAATCATCCATAGTCGGCGCCTCTCCAGCAAACCCAGTCCGAATAATACCAGTTGGTTTATAACTCAACGGTTGTTGCCAAATTGGGTTACGAGGAGTATTACAACCACTCTCAGCATTAACTCCCACAAATGGATCTATTATTTTTCCCTGATATCTAATACTCAAATGTACATGAGGAAAAGACGCTAAACCAGATTCTCCTACCATTCCTAATTGAGTACCTGCTTCCACAACTGTTCCTGATTTAACGGCAACGCTATTATTGCGGAGATGGCAAGATTGAGTTTCCCAACCATTACCATGATCTATTACGACACCGTTACCGCATTCAATGCCATCAACTGCTTCTTTGTCTGCTCGATCTTTTACGCGTTTGTCAGGTATCCCATCTCGCACCCTTAATACTTTGCCTGGAGCTACTGCTTCTACAGGTACACCTCTGGCCATTATTTTTTCATCGGGTATAGCAAAGTCTGTTCCTTTATGACCGTCGTAAGTTTGCCGACCGCAGCCAAAATCTACTGCTTTTGGACTAGGGTCGCGATCGCTATACAATAGAATAAAGCAGTCTTGGTCTAAGTTACATTCTATGGGTAGGCCAAACTTGGAGTTTGGTACCTGAGCAATAGAGTTGTCAATAACAGAATTTTCAAATAGTGCAGTATTAGCATTAGCATTGTAGCTGGCTAATATTATGACTAATATTGTGAGGAAGGTGTAAAAAGATTTTTTCATTTTCATAAGTTTTTTATCCTCTAAAACTCATCATCAGTTTAACAATAGACAACTCTAGAAAAGAGGGAGTAGGGAGTAGGAGGAAAGAATTAATAATTCTCTTCTGCCTTCTTTTTACCAAAAAATAAGGTTTAAAGCCTCCCCTTTTAAGGGGATGAAAAAATATTCAGTTCAATATTTCAAGCCTTCTAATTTAGTCGGAGGTACTGATAACTGATAACTGATAACTGATAACTGAAATGACCTCCTACCCTCTCTCTCTGCATTTCCCGATCGATTATCAATTATTTCTCCCTGTTACTTGTTGCCTGTTGCCTGTTGCCGAAAAATTGTGCTTTAAAGCCTCCCATTGTAAGCATTCAGCTATTAGCCATCAGCTCTCAGCAATAATAGGACGGGTTTTAAATGAATATAGACTTTAGAGCTGACTTTTGTAGTAAGATTTTTCTACCTCAGTCAATAAAGCTTTTATCACTCATAAAAAGCAATAGCTGATAGCTGAATGCTGACGGCTGAATACTTACCTCCCATTTTAAGGGAATAAAATTTTCATGATTAGTCAATCCTATCCGTTTTCACTCTCGAGGTAATTGTTAATTATTAATTATTCATTGTTGCCTCTCTCCTAATTAACATCAAAAACATGATAACCCCATGCAGGTAAATCCAAATATAAACCTCGTGAAACCAAATTATCTCCCAAGCGATCGTAACTAATATCAGTCATTAAATCTTGCAGTCGATACGTTTCACCCTTGAGACTCTCAAATGGCAACCGAACATAACATTGCCCTTTATAAGAAGCATAGTTAACAGTTACCAACAACAGTCGCTCATCTTTTCCTTCCCAACTGAAAGCAATAAAATTATTCCATGTGGAATTTCCTTCCCATCCAGCAACACATTCAAGTAATTGCCAATTTCCCTCATGGAAAATATCCAGAGCTAAAGAATCTAATAATTGATGGTAAAATCTCTCTATGTTGGGAACAGTAGCTTCTTCAGGAGCATAACATAAGTGCATCGAAATTTTTTTAGACCAACCTTGTAATTGACCTTGATGGAAAAAACGTAAACCAGGGGCAAAATAAGTCAAAATGGCAGCAGCTTCATGAACTCTTGGTGGAAATTCTGCATTTGCCCTGGGTTCATCGTGATTTTCCATAAAGTGTGCTAATTTCTTTTGAAAATCAAGACCAGCATAAAGATGTTCTCTGACTGGAACTGCCTGTTGTTGATGGAGGCGATCGTATAAGCGTTTGTCATAAGTGTAATTAAATCCTAACTGTTGCAGTTCCCACTCCAAATCCCAATATACTTCTGCCATCAAGATAAAATCTGGATATTGCTGTTTAATTTGGGAAATTGCATCAGACCAAAACGGTTGTATTGGAATACCCCAAGTCTGCTCAAAAATATCTGGCAATATTAGCATTGCCATATCGCAGCGAACGCCATCGCACAAATGAGCAATATTGAATAGTTCTGCTAACATCCTTTCCTGTAATTTGGGGTTGCCGTAGTTCAGTTGCAAAGTGTCAGACCAACCTGGAAAATAGGGGTCTCTTCCATGAGCAAATATTTGGCTACCTGCTGGTAATTCTATTCGTATATAGTTCTGGGGTTCTCGTTCGAGATCGGTCTGGGTTCCCCGAACATAAAAGTCAGGATTTGTTTGTACCCAAGGATGGTCGGGGGCGGTATGGTTGGGGACAAAATCAAGCATGAGTTTTAGTCTCCTTTGATGGAGGCGATCGCGCAGTCGTAACATTGCTGCATTGTCACCTAGGTTTTGGTGGATGTGATAACCAGTTACCGCAAAACAAGACCCGCAAATATAATCTTCTTGGAATTTATCACCAAAAAGTTCTATAGCTTCCTTTTGCACATCAGGATTTGCACGAGAGATATCTCGCGCCATTATTCCTGTTTGCCAAACTCCTAAAAAGTACACCCAGTCAAATCCTAAGTTTACTATTTGGTCTAATTCTGCATCGGAAATATCGTCCAAAGTGGCGCGATGACCTAATTTTTGGGATAGTTGATTGAGGCAAACACGGGTGTTTATTTGATATAACGAAGGATTCATAATAGAGGAAATAAGGAAAGGTTTAAAAATAGTTTCCTTCTTTTTATCATTTTGGTCAAGAAAAATTTTATATACTCAGGACTTACGCATTTTTCTGGTTATATTCAATAATGGATAATGAATAATGAATAATGAATAATTGATAATTACCTCTCCCTAAAACGGAATTGATTGAATAAAAGGAAAAAATTTATTCTCTTGGTCGATTGGATATGCTTAGGAAATCCATCCATCCCACCCAACGGGTGCGCTACGCAACGACCGCTTTTTTTCCCTTAAAAGGGGAGGCTTCAAGGCGCGAATTATTTAATTATTAATTATTCGGTAAGTCCTGATTTAACAAAGTCAGAAATCAGAAGGCAGAAGTTATTTTTGTAACAGGGATGCGCGAGCAACTCTCCAAAAATATTTCGCCTTAAAAGGCGGGGTTTTTGACCCAATTATTTTGATAAAATACCTAATACCAAATTGATAAATATTTGCTACAAATAGCTAGGATATTTCTTAGGAGTCTACCCACCCCTAACCCCTCCCAGGAGGGAAAGGAGCGAGTCAGGAGTCAGAATTAATAGCTTCAATACCATTTTTCAGGTCATAAATCATTCTTTTGATCGAAGGACATATCCTGTATTTGTCTTTTTATTCCTCTTACTATTCATAACATTCTTTTTTAAAATTGGTATAACCTAAAACTTTTGTCCGGAAAATTGACAAGTTTACTTGTTTATGATAGATAGTGCCAGATTATAATATCTGAAAATCTATGCTTATCTATGAAAGTTAGTATTAGAAGATATCAAAAATTCTGGCGTTGGTAAATCAAGAGATAAAATTTTAAGAGTAATCTGTTTCTGATACCTCTAAATATTTTACCAAAGTAAGTGATGAGTATTACCGTTCTTAGAAACCTACGATTATCTATATAAATCTATGATTTTCGCGTGAATAATCTGTTCTATTCCTGCTTCTACCTGGCAACGTCGGCGTTATCCAGTCCACAAACTACTGCGCAAACAGCTAGCTCGCATTTCCGTTTGTCACCGGGAAGCAAACAGCTATCATATAGAATCCGGTTATACAGTATATGTTTATAATTCTATCCACACTTCAATATTAAATCCCCCATCTCCCCATCTCCCCATCCCTCCATCTCCCCATCCCCCCATCCCCCCATCCCCCCATCTCATATAATAAGTATTCAACCGGATTCTATATCAGATGCATGAAAGAAAGAATTAAACAATGACCAAGGTTAGCTGAAAGGACTATTTCATTTTGGTCCGAATGCGGAGCAAACTTATGTCACTCCTTGAATACTAATTCCTTCTTCCAAGATAATGAGTTAATAACTCATAGCTGATAGCTGATAGCTGACCGCTGTTTGCTTATGATAGCTGATAGCTGATAGCTGACCGCTGTTTGCTTATGATAGCTGATAGCTGATAGCTGACCGCTGTTTGCTTATGATAACTGATAACTGAAATGACTAACGCCAAAATTCTGGTATTACTAAATATTGTTAGGAGTCAGAAATAATTCCATGAATGAATTATCCAAAAGAATATATTTAATTGTCAAATTAACCCTAATTGCTTTCGGAATAATTGTTATTTGTACAACTTTTATTAAAACAGAATATTCCGCCAATTCTGTTTCCCTCGAAGCAGTCGAAAAAGTTGCTGAGATTAGAAAGACAAAAGATATCCAGGATGTTAATAGTTTAGATTCACAAGTAACTGAAAATAGTGGAGAATATGATGTTCTTCAGCTACAAACTAGATTAAAACAAAAAGGTTATTATCCCGGAGCTATAGATGGAATTTATGGAGAACAAACTGAGGATGCTGTTTATAATTTTCAACTTAGTATGGGGTTAGAAGCAACGGCAATAGTTGATGAAAAAACTTGGGCTTTGCTTCAAGGAAATATTAGCAGTTCCCCCCAAAAGTCTTCTTCAGCACAGTTGTTCTCCCCAGAAATACAAAAAATTATTGACCGAGGTGAATTAATTGTTGTGATGACAGAGTATGATAATTCACCTTTTTTTGTTGAAAATGAAAGGGGTGAATTGGAAGGATTAGATATTAAAATTGCCAGAGGTTTGGCTGAAGCTTTAGAGGTTGAACTTCAGATTAATCGTAGTGCTAAAACTTTTAATGAAGTGGTTGAAATTGTCGATAGAGGTCAAGCAGATTTAGGGATTTCTAAACTTAGTCAAACTTTGAATAGAGCTAAAATAATTTCTTTTTCTCATCCTTATTTGACGATGCGCCAGGGTTTGTTACTCAACCGAATACAATTAACTAAGACAGCTAAAAATAAAGAGACAGTAGAATTTTTGAGGGATTTTGAAGGCAAGATTGGAGTGATTAATGGTTCTTCCTATGAAGGGTTTGCTAAACAGAAATTTCCTAAGGCTACAATTGTGACATATCCGAGTTGGAAAGAAGTTGTGAAAGGTGCTATTCGAGGAGATATATTAGCAGCTTACCGAGATGAATTAGAAGTAAAAAAGATTGTTATAAATCAACCAAATGTGGCTTTGAATTTTCAAACTGTTGCTTTAACAGATACTCAAGACCCGATAGCAATTGCTCTGCCTTGGTCTAGCAATCACCTGTTAGAATTTGTGAATTTATATCTAAAAATTACTAATAATCATTATAGTGTTAATAGTTTATTGGATGAATATTCTGAGTTATTAGAAACATCTAGTGCAGATAAATTTAATTGAGGAAGGAAGAAGTAAGAAGGAAGAAGGAAGAAGGAAGAAGGCAGAAGGGAAAATTGCTTATGGATACAACGATAAGACACGGAGTGTCTTATAGCAACTGATAACTGATAACTGATAACTGATAACTGAAATGACGGCGGGGTATTAAACAAGCCACAGAAAAGATAAAAATTTCCATCATTGTTCATTATGAAAAAAAACAAAGGATTTAACTTTTATTCATTAATTAAAGTTTTGCGTAATCCATGGTCTATTGTACCTGGAATTTTACTGGGATTATATTTAGGGATTTTTCAAAAAGATATAGCTGCGATTTTAACTCCTTTTGGAAATCTTTATCTTGAGCTGTTGAAAATGTGTGTTTTACCTTTGTTGTTTTCGGCAATAACAATGAGTGTAGGCAGACTAATAGGTAGTCAGGATGCTAATAAATATGTCAAACGTATTTTAATTGTATTTTCAATTGGTCTTATTGGCGTAAGTCTAATTGGAGTAATTGTTACATTACTCACTAATCCGGGAGGTAATTTAGATGATTCAAGTTTAACAACTTTGGGCATAATTGTTAACAAATCCCAATTAGATTTAGAGGTATCTCTTACTGGTGAAATTATTGCAGAAGTGGTCGAGCCAGAAACAACTTTAATATCTTTTTTATTTAATTTAGTTCCTGAGAATATTTTTGCATCTTTAAGTGAGGGTAATGCTCTGGAAATACTTTTTTTTGCTATTGTTTTTGGCGTAGCAATGGGATATCTCAAAGAATCTTATAAGGAAGATGTATTTAATATTTTAGAAACGGTATTTAAAGCTTCAAAAAAGTTAATTGATTGGATAATTTTATTCTTACCCATAGGTTTATGTTGTCTTTTAGCTCACCAAATAGCGACGACAGGTTTTGGTATTTTAGCTGCTATGAAAAATTTTGCGATCGCGACAATTTTAATGTTTTTTATTATCTATGTAGTTAGTACACTTGTTGTTTGGCAAAAGACAGATTGTTCTTTGTGGAAAGTTATAATTAGTTTAAAAGAACCAACAATTTTAGCTTTGGCAACTAGGAGTAGTTTTACTTGTTTACCGTCTTCTATTTCTGCTTTAACTGAACTTCTGAAATTTGATAAACAAACAGTTAATTTAGTGATTCCTCTGGCAATTACCGTTTGTAGATTCGGTCCCGTGGCTTATTTTGCCACAACTTCCGTATTTGTAGCTCAACTTTATCAGCATCAATTAAACTTATCTAGTTTTGTAATTATGATTATTGCTTCCATTTTAGCTGGAATGGCAACAGCAGGATCGACGGGAATTTTAACTTTAACATTATTAGACTTAGTATTGCAACCTTTGGGATTACCACTAGAAGCAATATTGGTACTATTGATTGCAGTAGATCCAATTATCGATCCGTTCCGGACTTTGGGTATTGTTCATACAGGAATTGCCGCTACAGCAGCAGTTGCTGATTATAAGCGATCGCCTGGATTATAGCGCTACGCGCAAGTCAGAAGGCGCGAAGTCAGAAGTCAGAAGTTATATTTTAGTGACTTGAAACCTGAATTTTACAGTTATTTCAGCTTATTATTTGACTGAAAAATTATGCTCTAAAGCCTCCTCTTTTAAGAGAATAAAAAGAAAAATTTTCATAATTAGTCAATCCTATCCGTTTTAAAGGAAAGGTAATTCTAAATTCTTAATTCTTGAACAACTATTTGTGACATTTTTTAAGTGAATTGGTATGATTTTGGAGTAGATGAGTTGCATCTAACAGTTGGAATTTCTTGATGACCAAACGCTAAATCTAAAGTCAGATTGGCAAGAATATCAAGGGGGTCAATATTAATCAGAGAATGAAGTCTGAGTTTTTGCAACACCACTGATATTTCAGTACATCCAGCAATGATTAATTCTGCTCCTTGCTCTTTTAACCAAGTTATAGCATTTTCTAAAATTGAAATTGCTGGTGGGAAAATTTCGATTCCTGTAGCTTTAATTCCCCAAACAGGATTGTAAATTGCGTGCATAATATCTCTTTGCAATTGAGAGTCTAAAGGTGGTGCGATCGCAGTTAATCCTAAAGCATTTAAACTATTGTGATAGAGTTTAGCTTGCAATGTTCCTGTTGTTGATAAAACACCTATTCGGCGACTATGAGGATAATGACTTTGAATAAATTTTGCTGTGATATTCATCATATGAATCCAGGGAATATCTAACTGAGATTGTACAGCATCGTAAAATCCATGAGCTGTATTACAGGTAATTAGCAAAAAATTTGCTCCTGCCATTTGCAGTATTTTTCCATATTTCACCAACGAAGGAGTACAACTTGGCGCATTTCCCAGCAAGCTTTGAGTACGATCTGGAATATCAGTTGCATTAATTAAAATTGAAATGGGATGATCGCTATCGGAAGTAGCACCTCGTTCTGCATTTAAAGCAATTAGACGACGTTCAAATTCAATATGCGCTAGTGGCCCTAATCCACCAATAATTCCTGGCATTGCTTGTTGTGGAATTGCTTGTTTCATAATGATTTGGTTTTTCGTATTTTTTTATTTTTGTTTTTAACTTCTATGCTTTAATTATGTTCCTAATTTCTGATTGTGGTGGTGATTTGAAAGTTAAATTCGAGTGATTTTCCGGAGGTAAGGGAGTGAGATGGGGAGTGTGGAGAGAGTTATCATGTAGGTTGGGTTGAGTCCGCGCTATTCGGAGCTTATCGGGAGGATAAACCCAACAATCATATTGTATCTGTCCAACAATCAGATTAGAGTTGTTGGGTTGCGCTACCACTTAACCCAACCTACAAAGTGCTAATTTCTGGTGGTGGTGGCAATCTAATAAGTGAAATTTGAGTGATTTTCATCAGGTAAGGGGGTGAGATGGGGAGTGTGGGGAGAATTATCATGTAGGTTGGGTTGAGTCCGCGTTAGCGCCAGCTTATCCGCTAGGATAAACCCAACAATCAGATTGTATCTGTCCAACCATCAGATTGTATCTGTTGGGTTGCGAAGCGCGCTTAACCCAACCTACAAAGTGCTATGACTGGAGATTGCTTCTCTATCAGTCGCAATGAGGGAAATACGTTGAGGTGCCAAGTCCTATCAGTATAAAAAAATATTCCATCTGAGCGCCATTACGAAATCTTTCTCTCCCCTACTCCCCTACTCCCCCACTCCCCTACTCCCCTACTCCCCTACTCCCTTACTCCCCCACTCTCCTACTTCTGAGTAAATGCCCAAACTCCATCCCAGTTTTCTGGAATACCAGTTGATATTAATATATCGATTCTATCTAAATAAAGTTTAGCTGTTTTATCTGAAGAATTAACTTCTAATACTTTGTCAAAATAATGTTTAGCTGAAACTAAATCTCCAGAGGAAAAATATTCTATAGCACTTTCAAAATCTGCCTGAGTTTTTAACTTTAATTCTCGCACTTCATCAATTTCACCATCCATCACTTCATAAACATTAATCGGTTCATCTCTACCCTTAACAGACGCCCTGTCTAAAAATCTAATTTGATATTTTTCTGGATTTTTTAAACCCTGAAAAGCTGATTCAGAAATTAAGAAAGAAACTCCATAATACTTAGTCAAACCTTCTAAACGAGCTGTTAAATTGACATTATCAGAAAGTGCATCTCCCGACATCCGAGTTTTTTCTCCCACTATACCTACCATCATGTGACCCCAATGAATTCCTACGCCTATTTTAATGGGAAATAAACCTTTAGCTTGTAGAGTTTGATTATATTTGTGTAATTTATGAAGCTGAGAAATAGATGACTGTAGAGCATCATCAACACCATCAGGAAATACTGCCATAATGCCATCTCCCAAAAACTTAATAATCAAACCATTACGACCGCGAATTTCTGGGGCAACTTGTTGTAAATAACCATTAACAAAAGTAAAAGTTTCTTGAGCTGTCATCTTCTCAGATAGAGTAGTAAAAGAACGAATATCAGAAAAGAAAATTGCCATTTCCTTACAAACTCGATCGCCTAAATTAACATCAATAATATTTTCTTTAGAGAGTAATTTTACATATTCGTGGGGGACAAAACGTCCGTAAGCATTAGTAATTTTTGATAGTTGAAGATGAGTTTTAACTCTAGTTAATAATTCATCTTTGGCAAAAGGTTTTGTCAAATAATCATTAGCACCAAATTGGAAACCCATAACTAAATCTGCCACTTGATTTTTAGCTGTTAACATTAAAATTGGCAAGGTTTGGGCAGGATATTTTTCCCTAATTTTAGCGCAAACTTCATAACCAGACATATTAGGCATCATTACATCTAGCAAAATTAAGTCTATATTTTCTTCCCTATCTAAAGCAGCTAAAGCATTTTTTCCATTTAATGCTTGGGTAACTTTGTAGCGATTTGCTGTTAAGTGATTTTTGAGAACTTGAATATTTATTGGTTCATCATCAACAACTAAAATGTGGAAGTCACCATCAGCTAAATAACATTTGTTGTGTTCATTTTCTACGGGTATTTCTACTTGCTCTACCAAATGACGAATACTGTTGATTTTAGAAGTAGGAAGACTTGGAACATCGGTTACAGGTTTTTGAGAAATGGGGAGGGTAAAGCAAAAATGAGAACCGACACCGACCTCAGACTCAACACATATCCGACCACCGTGTAGTTCAACTAATTGTTTCGTGACTGCTAACCCTAAACCTGTACCTCCATATTTTCTAGCTGTGGAACCTTCTCCTTGTTCAAATGATTCAAAGATGCGCTCTAGTCGATCGCTGGGAATACCGATACCAGTATCGGAGACGACAATTATTAGTTGTTTAGATGTATCTATATCTCGGTCTTGGGTAGAGGGTTGTAGTTCGGAGTTGCTCGTATTTTTGTCAACTAATTTAGCTGAGATTTTGACTTCACCAGACTCCGTAAATTTAATAGCATTACCAATTAAGTTATATAGAATTTGTTGGAGACGGTTTTCATCAGCATAGACGGGGGGTAAATTTGTCGGAATAGCGTTTATTAGTTTGAGGTTGTTCTTTTTGCTGAGTAAAAGATTTAAGATGACTACTGCTTCTACCACTCCATAAACATCAACAGGTTTAAAGTCTAATGCTAATGTGTGGTGTTTGATTTTAGAAAAGTCCAGAATGTCGTTGACAAGGTTGGAGAGACGACGAGCGCTAGAAACTATCATGGTTAAGTTGGCAGTGGTGACTGAATTCAACTTTTGTGTATTGCTTTCTAGAAGGAATTCACCGATACCGATAATACCATTGAGGGGGGTTCTTAGTTCGTGAGAAGTGTTGGCTAAAAATTCGTCTTTGAGGCGATCGAGTTGCTTGAGTTGTTCGTTATTTGCTTCTAGAGATTTAAAGGAATTTTTCAGTTGGTTTGCCATACAATTAAAAGAGTGAGTCAGTTCTCCTACTTCATCGTTACGGTCAATGTTGAGTCGAGTGTCCCATTTACCTTGAGTAATTTCTTTGGCAGCAGAATTAAGTTTGAGAATAGGTGCGGTAACTAAACGTACTGTCATAATTACTACTACAATTGCTACAGTTAAAGCTCCAATACAAAGTAATATTGTGGTGCGTGTATTCGCATGAATTTCTCCCATCACATCAGAAGTCGGGACAGTTATTACAAGTATCCAGTCTAAACCTTGCTGAAGTTCCAGTGGAGCAATATGAAGAAAATGAGCTTGACCATTAACTTTAATTTTGAAGTCTTGAGTTGTTTTTATTTCGGAAAAGTTGTCTATTTTTCGCATCAAATGTTTGGCAGCTGCTTGAGTTAATTGATTTTGACTAGCTACTGCTTTTATTCTTTGTGGAATTTGACTTTTTTCTGATAAAAGATAGGGTTTTTCTGATGTGGAACTAGCAATTAAATCTCCAGAGGTTTCTAACAGAAAAACTTGACTACTAGAGGGAATTTCTAGTTGTCTGAGAAAATCGCTAATATCACTCAGAATCAAATCTACACCAATTACTCCCTTTAATTGCCCGGTTTTATCTAATACAGGTGCAGAAAATGTAATGCCTAGTTCGCCAGGGCCAACAAAGTTATAAATTTCACTCCAGGTTGGTTTCTGTGCTTTTATTGCGGCTTGATACCAAGGTCTTGTTTGGGGATAAAAATCTCTACTTTGCAGCTTTTTAATACGTTGACCTTCTTTATTTACGAGATAATCGACACGATTGGGAAAATCTTCAAATACTTTTATATTTAGAGTACCATCTATATTTCGTCTACCTTGAGCATATTCTCCATTTTCATAGTCACCTGCAAAATAAATAGCAGAAACAAATTTAAATAATTGAACTTGTTTGACGAAATGAAAGGCTAAGGTATCAATATTGGTGGTATTCAGTTGTTCGAGTTGAATAGCATTGAGATTACTTTTAACAATAATGCGGGGATATTCTAGATAATGATTTAGGTGGTCTTCTACACGATTTGTAACTTCATGTTCCCATTGACTTGCTAATCTATTAACTGCTTTTTCTCCATTTCTAAAAGAGAGATAACCAATTAGTGCAAATGTTGTTAATATTTGTAAAATAAAAGGTACAATAAAAAGGTTGCGCAGGGAATTTTTTCTAGTATTCTGGAGCGATAAATATTGATTTATAGGTACCATAGTCTTTAAATAGAGGGAATAATTCAACAATTAATAATTAATAATTAATAATTAATAATTACCTCTTCTTTTAAAGGAGAGGATTGACTCAAAGGAAAATTTTTCTTTATTATCCGCTGAAAAGGGGGAGGCTTTAAACCATAATTTTTTGAGAACAGAGAACAGGGATAAATAATTGATAATTTATGGATAATAATTGATTTTATTTTGAATTTTTACCTTGTTTGTCAATCCTCTCCATTTCCGGGAGAGGTAATTATCAATTATCCATTATCCATTAATGAACAGATGTCTATTAGACTCGATTTTATTTACATACAGCAGTTTCCGCGCGTTATGAGGTACATATATTTATTTTTAGGGAGTAGGGAAGATGGGAATTAGGGTAGTGAACAAGCACAAAATATTTACCCCATCAGCTTTTCTACATTAGTCAGAAATCTGCTGTATTTTAGATTATAGCAATTCCCAAAAAGCATCAGCTACAAAATAATGAATAATGAATAATTAATAATTATTCAGGAATAGGGGAGTGGGGAAGTGAGGGAGTGGGGGAGTGGGGGAAGTTTTTAGGGATTTATCGTATAAAAAAGTACATTTTTGTTGAAATTTTATACTAAATAAAAGTAATTATTCACCCCTTTGTTAAAGAATTCGTGAGATTTTGTATGATACAACAGAGAAATACGATTTAAAATGGGATTTTAATCTAAGCTGAAAACTGTTATAGCAATATGATTTTAGTTGTGAGATATTGGAGACTTTTGCTTTAGGGAATAGGGAAGAAACGAATACATAAGAATAAGATAACTGCTATATTCTATGCTGTAAAGGAACACTTCAATTCTCACATCTGATTCCTGATTGCTATAGCTCTGAGCTAATTAAATAATTATCATCTAAATTAATAGATATGAAGTTTGATTTTTTATCATTAAATAGACAATCATCGGTTCCTACAAATAAAAATTTAGTTACCCCTAATTGGCATCTTACTTGGGGAAAAATAGACCAGAGAAAGGCAGATATTTCTTGGAGCGATCGCCATCTTTTGATTCACCAAACTAAACCTACTTTTAGCTCTAATGAAAGATTTGTTGTTGTGGGGGATATTTGTTTAACTAATCTGTCACAATTACAAAAAAAATTAGATATTTCTGCCTCTATTACCGCTACTCAAATAATTGCCGAATTATGGCAAAATTATGGGGTAAAAACTTTTTTATTGTTAGAAGGAATTTTTGCTTTAGCAGTTTGGGATAGAGAAGAAAAAGAATTATGGATTGGGCGCGATCGCGTGGGTGGACGGACTTTATATTACACTACTACAGACTCAACTATTTGGATTTCTCCTAGATTAAAAGTTCTTTCTTCTTACCATTCTAATGAATTAGATTTAATTGCTTTACGGGATTATCTTTGTTGTGCTTTTGTGCCTGGGAAACGTACTCTTTGGCAGGAAGTAAAAGAATTAAGACCGGGAAGTTTTATCCATTTTACTAATGATTTTAAAATTCCATCGCAAATATCTTATTGGCAACCACAAGCACAAGTTAAAAATGCGGAGCGACCTTTAGAATTCCATAGTCAAAAATTACGTTCTCTTCTAGATAAAATTATTCCTGAATATCTACCAAATAATCAACCAGTGGGAGCCTATTTATCGGGTGGTTTAGATTCGAGTTGTATTGTGGCATTAGCAGCAAAAAATCATCATTATCCAGTACATACTTATTCAATACATTTTGGTGCAGAATTACCCAACGAATTAGAATTTTCTAGTTTAGTTTCTCAACATTGTCAAACTCAACATCACATCCTAGAAATTACACCGGATGATATGTGGAATAAACTGCCAATTACTATGGCAAATTTAGACGATCCTATTGGCGATCCATTAACAGTTCCTAATTATCTTTTAGGAAATTTAGCAGCAGAAAATGTGGAGGTTATTCTGAATGGTGAAGGTGGAGATCCTTGTTTTGGCGGACCGAAAAATAAACCGATGTTATTAAATAATATTTATGGTGGTTTGCAGTCAGGAAATCCGGATATTGTTTCATCTTATCTAAGTTCTTTTCATAAATGTTTTGACTTTTTACCTAAGCTATTAAAACCCGATATTTGGGAAGCTGTAAAAACAGAACCTTATGTATTTGAATCTGACTTAAATTCTGATGCTGATTATTTAAACCGTTTGATGTTACTCAATATTAAATTTAAAGGAGCAGACCATATTTTAACCAAGGTAAATAATATGACTAGGGCGGCTAGTTTAATCGGACTTTCCCCATTATTTGACCAAAGAATTGTGGAACTAAGTTTAGAAATTCCATCAGAATATAAATTATCTGGTGCTGATGAAAAAGCCGTATTAAAACGAGCAGTAGTAGACTTATTACCAGAGAGAATATTAACTCGTCCAAAAAGTGGAATGATGGTTCCTGTTAACTTTTGGTTTAGACAAATATGGCAACGTCGAACCAGGAATTTATTATTAAGTAAAAAAGCAGCGATCGCTCCTTATTTCAATCAAGATTTAATCAAAGATTGGTTAAATTATCGTGGAGATACTTGGAAACGTTATGGTATTAAATTATGGTTATTGGTAAGTTTAGAAATTTGGCTACAAGTTAATCGGAAATAAATTTATGTAGGTTGGGTTGAGGAACTAAAATCCAACAATTATTAGTAGGTTTGGTTGAGGAACCGAAACCCAACAGTTATTAGTAGGTTGGGTTGAGGAATGTTAGCGGAGCTTATCCGCAATATAATATATAGATAAAATAGATATAGGTTTTTGTTGGGTTGCGCTTCGCTTAACCCAACCTACATTAACCAAAACTATCAGATGTGAAAAAACCTGCATTTCTACTATCATTATCAATACCAATCAAAATTATCCCATCATCACGATCGCCAGTTATTAGTAGGTTTGGTTGAGGAACGAAACCCAACAGTTATTAGTAGGTTAGGTTGAGGAATGTTAGCGGAGCTTATCCACAGGATAAACCCAACATTATATAGATAAGATAGATATAGATTTTTGTTGGGTTGCGCTTCGCTTAACCCAACCTACATTAACCAAAACTATCAGATGCGAAAAAACCTACATTTCGACTATCATTTTCAACACCAATAAAAATTATCCCATCATCACTATCCCCAGAATCTAAACTATTATCTGAAGCTGAAGTATAACCATTAGCAACTGCTTGAGTTTTAGCAATACCTTGAGAAACTACTTGTAGTAATTTACGAGGAGAAAAAGATTCTAATTCTACATAAAATCCTGCCTCTAACCATCCTAATTCATCTGTTGATAAAGTTGACTTAACTGCTCTAGGTATTTGTTGAGCTTGTCTTGCTGAGTCATCGGACTTTAAAATCCACATATTCTTACTAGCAAATACATGACGTGGCAATAATCCTAAATCATAAATAATTAGATTATTTCCTCCAAACCATTTAGGACTATTTCGCAGTTCATTTATCGTCGTAACTCCACGGGGGTTAGCACTATGAAAAGCATAGACTTTTAAATCTGGATTTTGTTTTAACATTTGCATTACTGTACTAAAAATATTCTGGGGATATCCATCAATACTTAGTACAGCGCAATTATATTCAAAGTGGAAATTATTAGCTATTAAAAATTGAGCAATTTTAGCTGTGTCACAAACAATAAGTCGGTCAAAACTATAAGTTGTAATTTCTGAATTAATTTGTATAGGTTCTCTCATTTCTCTGGAAGGAGGCAAAATATTTGTCACCTCACCATTAATTTCTTGCCAACGTCTCAACCATTGAGTAATTTTGCTTTGCTTAAGTTGAAATGGTTGAGGTATTTTATGTTGAATACTTAATTGTCGCATACCAAAATAAATTAAGAATATTCCTAAACCAATACCTAACAAAAATAAGAAAAATGCTGTATTTGTTACGGTGGAGAATTTAAAAAACCAAACTAAAACAGCAAGTATAATTAATCCGCCAATAATTTGTATAGCTCTGGCAAAATTTCTTCTGATTTTAGGGCTATATAGTTTCGATTGACTTGCCCAAATAAAGTATAAAATCAGAGGTACAAATATTATAATAGGTGGTAAAAGATAGAACTCCATTGCTGCACTAGCAGGAATTATAAATGGTAAGAAAAAAAATGACACAAATAAGCACCCAACTGGACCAACATTTCCTTTTTTTGCCAAACGCTTCTCTATCAAATACCACAACTGCTTAGGAGTAAAAAACAAGGTATTTTCAGAGGAAATAGTCTGAATAGAATTATTGAAAAATATATCGGTAAATTTACTTCCTGCTTGAGGATCAAAGGCAAAAAGATGATTACAATTTTTACATCTACCTCCAGCTTCTGTTCTTTCTTTTAAATTATTATCTGTGTCACATTTAACGCATTTCATCTATTTATTCCTCAGTTAAAAGTTGATTTAATCAAGGAAAATATTCTTAAATACTTCCCAAATAATCTTATATATCAATATTCCTACTTCTTGGCTCTCAAACTCTTGATTACTGACTACTCGAATCCTCATTAGTTGTATCTTAATTAGATGAAAATGCTATTAACCAAAACTATCAGATGCGAAAAAACCTACATTTCGACTATCATTATCAATACCAATAAAAATTATCCCATCATCATCACTATCACCAGAATCTAAACTATTATCTGAAGCTGAACTATAACCATTAGCAACTGCTTGAGTTTTAGCAATACCTTGGGAAACTACTTGTAGTAATTTACGAGGAGAAAAAGATTCTAATTCTACATAAAATCCTGCCTCTAACCATCCTAATTCATCTGTTGATAAAGTTGACTTAACTGCTCTAGGTATTTGTTGAGCTTGTCTTGCTGAGTCATCGGACTTTAAAATCCACATATTCTTACTAGCAAATACATGACGTGGCAATAATCCTAAATCATAAATAATTAGATTATTTCCTCCAAACCATTTAGGACTATTTCGCAGTTCATTTATCGTCGTAACTCCACGGGGGGTAGCACTATGAAAAGCATAAACTTTTAAATCTGGATTTTGTTTTAACATTTGCATTACTGTACTAAAAATATTCTGGGGATATCCATCAATACTTAGTACAGCGCAATTATGTTCAAAGTGGAAATTATTAGCTATTAAAAATTGAGCAATTTTAGCTGTGTCACAAACAATAAGTCGGTCAAAACTATAAGCTGTAACTTCAGAATTAATTTGTATAGGTTCGCTCATTTCTCTGGAAGGCGCTAAAATATTTTTCACCTCACCATTAATTACTTCCCAACATATCAACCATTGGGTAATTTCACTTTGATGAAACCGAAGCGGTTGAGGTATTTTATGTTGAATGCTTAGTAGTTGCATACCAAAATAAATTAAGAATATTCCTAAACCAATACCTAACAAAAATAAGAAAAATGCTGTATTTGTCACGGTGGAGAATTTAAAAAACCAAACTAAAACAGCAACTAGAATTAATCCTCCAATAATTTGTATAGCTCTGGCAAAACTTCTTCTGGTTTTAGGTTGATTATTCTTAGATTTACTTGCCCAAATAAAGTATAAAATCAGGGGTACAAATATGATAATAGGTGATAATGGTAACAAAAAAAATGACATAAATAAGTACCCAACTGGACCAATATTGACTTTTTTCCTCAAACGCTTCTCTAAGAAATACCATAACTGCTTAGGGGTAAAAAACAAGGTATTTTCAGAGGAAATAGTCTGAATAGAATTGTTGAAAAATATATCTGTAAATTTACTTCCTGCTTGTGGGTCAAAAACAAAACGATGATGACAACTTCTACATCTACCTCCAGCTTTTGTTCTTTCTTTTAAATTACTATTCATTCCACATATTACACATTTCATCTATTTACTCCTTAACTAAAAATTTGACCATTCAATAAAATATTATAATCTTCTCGCTGACGAATTAATCTATGCTGATTTTTATCTAACAAAACTTCAGCAGGACGAGGTCTATGTAAAAAATGAGAAGACATTGCATAACCATAAGCACCCGTATCTAAAATAACTAAAATATCTCCTTTTTCTAAAGCAGGTAACTGAGAATTTTTACCCAAATAATCACGGGAATAAGTTGTATTGCCACAAACATCTGTTAAATATAAATCTGACTTATTTACTTCCCGAAAACTAATAATTTCTCGATAACCTCCATGGACGGATGGCACAGATAAATTAGCCACAGTTGTATCAACTCCAACTATTTGTTTATCTCCCTGCCATTTCACAGAAATAACTTTAGTTAAAATTTTACCTGCACCAGCAATAACAGCTCGACCTGGTTCAATAATTAATTTAATTTTTCTGCCTACTTTTCCAATAGCTGCTGTTAATTCCGCGCCAAAAGTTTGCCAGTCAAAAGCTATCCCATTGTGATTATAAGGATAACCAAAACCACCACCAAAATCTAAATATTCCCAGTCGGGTAAAAATTTACAAATTGCCAATATTGGTTCAATTACTTGAGTAAAAGCTTTCGTCGCATTTGTACCTGTACCTCGATAAAAATGTAAACCACTCAACTTTAAACCCACTGACTTAGTAATTTGAATTGCCTGGGAAAATTCCTCCGGTCGAACACCAATTCGACTTTCTCCTGTTAGTTCCGGTAAATTCAGTCTCAACCCTAATTTTGGCGTAATTTCTTTGGCAAATGTATCTATATATATGTCACAAAATAACTGTAGTTGACTCACACTATCTAAATTAAAAGTAGTTACCCCCCAGTTTAATAGTTGTGAAAATTCTTGAGCGTTTAAATTACTCCCGCTATAGACAATTTTTTCAGGGGAAAAACCAGCTTTTAATCCCAGAAAAACATCCCCTGGTGTATTAGCATGAAGACCCCATTTATACTTTTGAAAAATTTTTAGTAAGGATACATTACCATTAGTTACACTGGCAAAATGAAATTCTGTGTGGGGATAGGGAATAGATTCAGTAATATGATTTATCGTTTTTATCAGAATCTCACTATCATAAACATAGAGAGGAGAACCATAATTTTCTAGTAATTCGTAGGCAAATTCTAGAGAAAAAAGAGTAACAAAATTTGGCATATTTTCTACCATAGTTAACTGAACAATAAGTAAGGGAGTGGCTCACACGGATTATGGCACGGATACACGGATAGGTCAGGGAGTGGGGGAGTGGGGGAGAAGTAAACATAAGAATAATTAACATTAAATGATCTGCTAATCAGCTAATAGCTTAAAACCCTAATTATTACCGAAAAATTCAGGTATAAAGCCTCTCCATTCATGGAGAAAAAATAAAAAAAATCCTTTGATCCAATCCTCTTATTTATAAGAATAGGTAATTCTAAATTCGCGCATTCTGTTTGCGGATCATTCCGTAGGAAATTCTAAATTATTGAACTTATTAGACATCTCCAAAAATCAAGAATAAAATCAATTATTATCCATAAATCATCAATTATCCCCCTCCTGGGAGGGGTTAGGGGTGGGTTCCCTGTTGCCTGTTGCTTGTTCCCTGTTGCCTGTTTTCTGGAGTTGTCTATTTGATTTATGTACAATTAGGCGGATTTGATATTATACCAAGGGTGAAAAAAGAATTTTATAAATAAACTGGCTAGTAAATAATTAATAATTAATAACTAACAATTAATAATTAATAATTTACCATACCACCTACCACCTAACACCTAGAAAGTTATTTGTAGCAAACATTTATCAATTTGGTATAATACGAATTCCCATGCATTAATGCTATATTTGAGTAACACTTCAATTATCAACTAATTAGCACAGGACGAATCATTTTTTTGCTGATTAGCAGCTCATTTAATGTTAATTATTCTTATGTTTACTTCTCCCCTACTCTCCCACTCCCGGTCCTCCCTGACCTATCCGTGTATCCGTGCCATAATCGGTGTGAGCCACTCCCGGTCCTCCCTGACCTATCCGTGTATCCGTGCCATAATCGGTGTGAGCCACTCCCGGTCCTCCCTGACCTATCCGTGTATCCGTGCCATAATCCGTGTGAGCCACTCCCGGTCCTCCCTGACCTATCCGTGTATCCGTGCCATAATCCGTGTGAGCCACTC
>JAXHSW010000116.1:0-21395 GCA_034190295.1 Cyanobacteriota bacterium
CTTCTTACTTCTTTCTTCCTTCTTCTTACTTATTCCTTCTTACTTCTTGCTTCTTACTTCTTCCTTCTTCAATATGAATACACCAAGTCATGCCATTATTAATCTAGCTCTTCTTGCTAAACCACAACTACCACAAGCTAATCTTGCAATTGTAATAGGTGGAGTTTTACCAGATATTCCGATCTTTATTTTCTACTTTTGGGCAAAATTTATTGTCCGATTACCAGAAGCAAAAATTTGGTCAGAAGCCTATTATCAACCATTAATACAAAATCTTGTTGCTACTTTTCATTCTATTCCTTTAGCGATAATTTTATTACTAATTTCTTACTATTTTGGCTGGGAAATTATGCAAGTTATTTGTATTAGTTTGGTGTTTCATTCTCTGGGTGATTTACCAGTACATAATAATGATGCTCATCGACATTTTTTCCCTTTGAGTAATTATCGATTTATTAGTCCTATTTCTTATTGGGACCCGAAACATTATGGAGGAATTGTGGCTTTGATAGAAATTTTACTGGTTTTATTAGCAACTTTGCGGATATTTCATGGAATTAATTCTGGAGTAGGAAAAATATTGATAATTCTAGTTAATATTTTTTATGGTAGTAGTTATATCTATTTTTATCTTCGTTCTTCAATTTTAAGCTAAAAATTTTAGTCTGAAGCCTCCTCTTTTAACCCACATTCGGCACCACAAAATGTAGCATAAAAATATAAGTTAAAAGGTAAGCATTTCCTGCGGAATGCTGCGCAAACAGCCGTCAGCATTTCCTACGGAATGCTCCGCAAACAGCTATCAGCTATTGCTTTTTATGAGTGATAAAAGCTTTATTGACTGAGGTAGAAAAATCTGACTACAAAAGTCAGCTCTAAAGTCTATATTCATTTAAAACCCGTCCTTAAGCACAGGTTATTATTGCACTCTAGCTGATGGCTAATAGCTGAATGCTTACGTTAAAAGTTAAAAGTTAAAAGTTAAAAGTTAAAAGTTAAAAGTCAGAAAAAAATTATAGTGGTTAATAGGAGTCAACCATTCAGTAAGTATTTACGTTTAATATTTAACTGAGAATTTGACTCTCGATTGAGGTAAATGAAGATAATTTATATAGTATAAATACCTCTAAGGACAGTGTTTAAATTAAAATAGACTTTAAGGGAAAGGGAGGCAAATTTTGTAGTAAGACAATTAAATTAATAAAGCTTTTATCCTAAACTAAAAGCAATAGCTGATAGCTGATAGCTGATAGCTGACGGCTGTTTACTTACAAATTAAGAACGCCGAATATTAAAACAACACCAATCTCCTCGTTTCCAAAGAGTGGCCACAACCCAACCATTTTCTTCCAAAGTATCAGCAATTGATTTAGCTTGTTCTAATAAAATCCCACTCAGAACGCCCCAAGTTGTAGGTTTAGCGATCGCTTCCAGATGCGGAATTATATCAATAATTACTTCAGCTAAAATATTACAAACTATACCATCTACCGGACCAGAAGCTAACTTAATTAAATGCTCAATATCTCCATGTTCAACAATTAATTTTTCAGCCGTTATATTATTTAATTTCCGATTACTAATAGAAGATCTAATTGCCAGTGGGTCAATATCAACTGCATATATCTGACGTACCCCTAATAATGCTGCCCCAATAGACAAAATACCACTACCACAACCAATATCAGCAATCATAGCTTCCGGATTAGGTTCCAACCCCAAACGCATTTCTAATGACTCCAAACATAACTCCGTAGTAGGATGAGTTCCTGTACCAAAAGCCGCTCCTGGGTCCAAACGAAGGATAATTCTATCTAAATTTTCTGGTAAATCTAGCCAAGCAGGATGAATCAGAAAGCGATCGCCAATTTCTTGAGGTTGCCAATATTGTTTCCAACTACTTGCCCAGTCTTCTTCCTCAATTAAATCCCAATCCACTGCTGGAGTTGGTAAACTCATACATAGGGCATCCTGACGTAACTGTACGGCCAAAGCTGACAAGTCCAACATTTGAACTTGTTCTTGTGGTATATAGGCCCAAATCAAACACTGATTATCTTTGACCTGACTCGCAGTACCTCGGCAACCAAAAGCATCTAGACGCCAAGCAATGACTTCCTCGAGACTTGGATGACACAATACTCTAATTTCCCACCAGTTATATGCCATAAAATTTCAGCTTTTCTACATTGTTATTTTCTAGATTAGGTGTTAGATGGTAGATCCTAGGTTCAACAATTAATAATTAATAATTAACAATTACCTCTCCTTGAAAAGAAGAAGATTGACCCTTAAGGAAAATTTTTTCTTCTCTTAGTCGATTGGATATGGCTCCGAGACCTCGCCATCCTTCGACCGCTTTTTTCTCCTTTAAAGGAGAGGTTTTAAACCTTAATTATTCGGTAAATTTTGTCATAATTCATAATAGAGTATATCACCTACAACCGCTTTTTTAAATATTACTCTTACCTATAACCTATTACCGAAAAATTCTGTTCTAAAGCCTCCCCTTTTAAGGGGATAAAAAAAGAGACTATTCCTTATGTCAAGCCTCCTTATTGTAGAGGTACTGATTAGTGATAACTAATAACTGAAATGACCTATTAGACATATCCAATAGTCAAAAATAAAATCAATTATCGTAAATAAATCATCAATTATTTCCCCCTACTCCCTACTCCCTACTCCCTCTTTTCTAGAGATGTCAATTAAAGAGCAACTGTATAAGCATCCCTAATTCCTGGTTCTTTGAGAATTTCAGTTAAAATTCCTTCCGGCAATAAATCATCAATACTTAATACCATAACCGCATCACCCCGAACAATTTTACGACCTACTTGCATACTGGCAATATTGACATTAAAACTACCCAAAAGCGAACCAATTTTACCAATAATTCCAGGCATATCTCGGTGCAGAGTCAATAACATATAGGGACTTGGAGGAACATTAATTGGAAATCCATCAATATTAGTAATCCGAATCTCATCTTCCCCAAGTAAAGCACCTCTAACAATATGGTCGCCCAGAGAACCCTTAGCTTCCAACTCTAACGAACCAGTATAGTCCCGGACTGAAGCATCCTTAGTTTCCACAACTCGAATACCTCTTTCCTTAGCTTCAATTGAAGCATTTACATAGTTTACACGCTCTCGCAGAGCTTGAGAAAGTAAACCTTTGAGAGCTGCCACTACTACTGGTTTACTATCTCCAGTGGCCAAATCTCCTTGAAGACGGACATTCAGAAAATCAATTCGTCCACCTGCCAATTGACTAACTAAATTACCAAGAGTTTCAGCCAATAACAAATATGGCTTAAGTTTCTCTAATGTATCGGGATACATACCAGGGATATTCACCGCCGATCTAGCAGGCAACCCCAACAACACATCTCGAATCTGTTCCGCAACATCTATTGCGACATTTACCTGAGCTTCAGCAGTAGAAGCACCCAGGTGAGGAGTCATCACAATTTTTTGTCCTAGCTCTCGTAGTGGGGACTCAGCTTCTAGAGGTTCATTTTCATACACATCTATAGCAGCACCAGCAATTTTCCCTTCTTTCAAAGCTTCAGCTAAAGCAACTTCATCAATAATGCCGCCTCTAGCGCAATTAATAATACGAGCTGTGGGCTTCATTTTTGCGAAAGCTTCAGCATTAATAGAATGATAAGTTTCATCAGTTTTGGGTATATGGAGAGTAATGTAGTCCGACTCTCGGATCAATAAATCCATATCTACCAAATTACAACCCAATTGGTCTGCCCTTTCTTTAGAGATAAATGGGTCGTATGCCAGAATTTTCATACCCATAGCTTTCGCCACCTTAGCTACATGGGAACCAATTTTACCCAGACCAACAACACCGAGAGTTTTTTTGTAGACCTCTACCCCAATAAACTTTTTACGGTCCCATTTACCACTAACAACTGACTGGTTAGCCTCTGCAACATGGCGAGACATAGATAACATCATGGCAAGAGCGTGTTCTGCTGCAGCGATCGTATTTCCTTCTGGGGAATTAACTACCACAATACCTTTGCGGGTTGCTGCTGTGACATCTACGTTATCTACCCCTACTCCAGCACGACCAATAATTTTTAGTTGAGTAGCAGCTTCAATAATTTCTTTAGTAACTTTAGTACCAGAGCGAATCATTAAAGCATCATATTCTGGTATAATTTTAACCAATTCTTCTGCGGGTAGACCTGTTTTGACATCTACCTGAGCTACTTGGGAGATAATATCAATTCCAGTTTTATCTATTGAGTCGGATACAAGAACTTTTGGCATAGGAAATTAGTTGAATAATTAAGTTATTTGACTGTTTTACCCACTGAAACTTTCGCTTCAGTTTGATTTTTGAGTTTCTCAAACAGCAGGAGATTTTGCCAGACTATCATGATGATTAGTCATGTTTATTTAGCAAAAATATTAACTGCTGAGTTAAGCTTACCCTTCAGAGTACCAGTTATGGGCCTATAATTTTATTGATTGTCAGAAATATTTTAGATTGCTTCGACCGAATTTTATGAATTATCTAGTTGCTGTATTATCAGACCGCATTCAAGCTGAAGCTGCCTATTCTGCTTTGGAAAAACAAGACTTGCCCATGAAGCAAGTGGCAATATTGGGCCGGGGCTATCAAACTGCTGATGAATATGGCCTAATCGATCCTAACGAGCAGGCCCGTAAACAAGCAATGCAAATGGTTACTTGGCTTGCACCTTTTGGTTTTGCTGCTGGTACTACTTTTAGCTTGATTACTGGTTTAAATACTTTTGCTTGGGCGGGGGAATTTGGTAATCATTTTATTGGTGGTATATTAGGAGCTATTTCTGGTGCGATGGGTGGAACTTTTGTTGGTGGTGGAGTGGGTCTGATTTTTGGTGGTGGTGATGCTTTGCCTTATCGTAACCGTCTCAATGCTGGTAAGTATTTGATTGTTGTTCGGGGTTCGGAAGCTCTGATTCGTCTAGCAACTCGTACTTTGTATGAGTTTAAACCAGAAAATATCCAAGGATATACTGCAAATTAGGAGTCAGTCCTCAGTCCTCATTCCTCAGGAGGGAAGAAGAAGGAAGTTTTTTGGTAGGGGCGAATGGCATTCGCCCGTACATGAGGGAAGAAGAAGAAAGTTTTTCGGCGATGGTGCATTGTAATGGTGGTCTATTGTAATTATTTTGCTCAAGGACAAAAACAGTGGGAGCATCTTGCTCCCTTACCAAAAAATGAGGGTATGCGCCTCCCCTTATTAAGGGGATGAAAAAATATTCAGTTCAATATTTCAAGCCAGAGGCTTTAGTCGGAGGTACTGATAACTGATAACTGATAACTGATAACTGAAATGACCCGTATCTTGCTCCCTTACGGAATAATTAAGGTAAAAATCCTCTCCTTTAAAGGAGAAACAAGAAAATATTTTCCTTTTATTCAATCCTATCCGTTTTCACTCTCGAGGTAATTATTAATTATTAATTGTTGAACCGTATTTTGCTCCGTTGAAGCGCCGTTGTTCATCCCCATCTAACATTACGCGAGCAGGAGGTAAGGGCATTGCAATAGGTTTAGGTGAGGTCGGTGCTACTATCTATATTACAGGTCGTAGTCTCGAAAGACCTTCTGTTAACGATGGCGTTTCCGGTACTCTCCAGGAAACACAGTTAGCTATTGAAAAAGCTGGTGGTAAGTGTATTCCCGTTCAAGTAGATCGTGCGGATGACGAGCAAGTACGGTTACTCTTTGAGCGCATCGAAAATGAACAACAGGGGCAACTCCATATATTAGTGAACAATGTCTTCTCAGGAGTAAAGGCCATTGGAGATGCCTACGGTCAGCCATTCTGGAAATCTGAACCTAGTCTTTGGGATCGGGTGAATAATGTAGGTCTTCGCAGTCACTATATTAGCAGTGTATTTGCTTCCCGAATGATGGCTCCTCGTGGGGGGGGAATTATCTTTACTATCTCTTCCTGGGGTGGTATGTCTTATCTATTTGGTCCTGCTTATGGTGCGGGTAAGGCAGCAAGCGATCGCCAGGCAGCAGATATGGCAGTAGAGTTAAAAGCAGATAATATTGCTTCTATATCTATTTGGCCGGGGATTGTGGGTACAGAGCATATAATTAATTTTACCAATCAATTGAGTCAAAGCAATACTGTAGATAGTTTTGGCGATCGTGAAAATTGGGAAACTCCTTTGTTTATAGGTAGAGTTATTGCGAATCTGGCTGCCGAAGCAAGTATTATGAGTCATACGGGTAAGGTGCGGATTGTTGCTGAACTTGCTGAAAAATATAATATTGTAGATGAGAATGGTAATTGTCCTATATCTGTACGTTCCCTTCGTTTTTTAATTCCTTTTACTGTTCCTGCACTGAGAAAATATGCGTGGTTAATACCAAATTTCAAAATCCCTTGGTTTTTATTGCTATGGGGAAGGTTGATATCACCTCAAATTTAATTAGGGTTTGCATATGGAAAGTCTTTTTGCTCTTTGTAGGAGACAACCCACCCGCGGGCCCCTCCCAGGAGGGGAAGACAGGAGGAACGGGGAATGAGCGAGGAAGTAGGAGTCATTTCAGTTATCAGTTATCAGTTATCAGTACCTCCGACTAAAGCCTCTGGCTTGAAATACTGAACTGAATATTTTTTCATACCCTTAAAAGGGGAGGCTTTAAACCTCATTTTTTGGTAAGAATTATCCCAAGATTGTTCTTCCCAACTATGCGCCTAAAATACTAACATTCATGAGGGTTTTAGACGTGATACCAGGTACTGCAATTCGACCCCAAAAAGGCACTTGTCTTTGTATATCAATGCTTCCCCAGAGCGATCGGTAAGCCCTAATTATTAGACATCTCCTCCAAAAGAGGGAGTAGGCAGTAGGCAGTAGGGAGAAATAATATCATCAGGACTTACGCAAATTTACTTTTAAACAACCATCTGTAGGGGCGCCCTTCGGAGCTTTGCGTTAGCAAATGGCATTCGCCCTCCCCATAAGTAGAGTCTTTGCATAAGTCCCGATCGTGTCCGCTGGTATCGTTTGTGTAAACCCAAGAGTGAATATCTATAGGAAGTTTAAGTTTTTTTTCTTGCTCTTAAGTATTCGGTGCCTGTTGCCTTTCGGAGCAGATGAGCTGTTGCCTACCTTTGCTATACAGTACCGATGCTACCGGACATGATATAATTGATAATTTATGTGTGAGAATTGATTTTATTTTTGATTATTGGAGATGTCTATTGTTTTCCGGAGCTGTTGCCTTGCCCCTATAGAACCTAACCGTATCTTCATAAATATTGCCCGTTAGCTAGGAGTCAGGAGAAAACCCACCCGCGGGCCCCGACCGTGGAGGGGGAGACAGGAGAAAACCCACCCCTAATATAGAATCCGGTTGAATACTTATTATATGAGATGGGGAGATGGGGAGATGGGGGGATGGGGGGATTTAATATTGAAGTGTGGATAGAATTATAAACATATGCTGTATAACCGGATTCTATATAACCCCTCCCAGGAGGGGAAGAGGGAACAGAGAAGAGGGAATATGTGGGGAGAAATAATATAACAAATTCAACACTCCTTCAACTGAATTTTTCCTCAAAATTGATGCGCGAAAAGACTTGACTACCATAATTATATAGATATCAAATGGGTTCTATACACAAATGATACCAACGGACATCATATTAATGGGGGATTCAAACCCCCATTATACACGCAACTAGAAGCTGATAGCTGACCCCTGAGGTGCTGACTGCTATTTCAACTCTTTTTCAAACACCGAATTGCCTCCAACAAACCTCTAGCTTTATTAATACTTTCCTCATACTCTGTTTCCGGCACAGAATCAGCAACCAAACCAGCTCCCGCTTGCACAGTTACCGTGTGTTTACCATCATTTTTCGGTCGAACAACCATAGTTCTAATCGTAATCGCACTATTCAACTGACCCTCAAAATCATAATATCCATAAACCCCAGAATAAGCACCCCGACGACAAGGTTCTAATTCATTAATAATTTCCATCGCCCGAATTTTCGGGGCGCCGCTAACAGTACCCGCTGGAAAACAAGCCTTCAATAAATCCCAAGCAGTTTGATCGTCTGCCAATTCTCCCACCACATTACTAACAATGTGCATCACATGAGAATAACGTTCAATTATCATTAACTCATCAACTTTTACCGTTCCCACTCGGCAAACCCGTCCCAAATCATTCCGACCTAGATCGACCAACATAATATGTTCCGCTCTTTCTTTCGGGTCTTGCAACAACTCCTCAGCTAAAGCATTATCTTCTGCATAAGTTTTGCCACGAGGACGAGTTCCGGCAATTGGTCTAACCGTAGCAAGACGTTTGCCATCAGGGGTATTTTCTGCTTTTACCATAACTTCTGGACTCGAACCAATGATTTGCCAGTCACCAAAATTAAAATAAGCCATGTACGGAGAAGGGTTAATTAATCGTAGGGAACGATAAAGAGCAAATGGTTCTCCTGTATATTCAGTTGAAAGTTGTTGCGAAATAACTACCTGAAAAATATCTCCTGCTTTAATGTAGTCTTTCGCTTTTTCAACGTTGGCACAAAATTGTTCGCGGGGTGTATTACTACTATGGATGTCTCCAACCTCTCGACTTTTTCCGCCTGGTGGTTGCCATTCTAGTAAAGTATCTTGTTGCGAACGAGGAGATTGCAATTTATCTACTAACCGAGAAACGCGATCGCACGCTTGTTGATAAGCTGCCTCTAAATCTATTTCTGGAGAACGGAGGTCTGCATAGGCGATCGCCCAAATCTTCCGTTTTACCTGGTCAAAAACCAAAAGATTATCGACCTGCATCCACAAACCATCAGGCAAATCATTTTCAGTAGATGGGTAAACAGTTACACGAGGTTCGATCCACCGAATCAACTCATAACCCCAAAAACCAAATAACCCACCAATATCAGGTGGTAGTTGAGGTAGTTTTACAGGTTGATATTTTTGCAGACAGCTATCTAGAGTATCAAATGGGTCGCCTTCAAAAATTTTTACCGTACCATCCCGGTAAGTTTGGGTAGTATGTTCGCCCCTTGCTTCCAATGTCCACAATGGGTCACAGCCAAGAAAACTATAGCGTCCTATTTTCTCCCCACCTTCAACTGATTCTAGTAAAAAACTGTATGGTTGACCCGCACATACACGATACCAAGCAGAAACAGGAGTATCGAGGTCTGCTACCCATTCTTGGTAGACAGGAACAAAGTTACCTTGTTTTGCTAGTTGGGAAAATTGGGAGAAGTCTGGGAATATCATAAGTTTTGAGGTTTTAGATTTGAGATTCAGTAACCAATATCTTCTGGGAGGAATTTATTTGGTAGCTTCAGTCATTTTATTGGCATAGTTATCATCATCTCCATTAAGCATAGAATGGCTATTTTGTCAATTTTTAATTGATGACCAAAAAATAAGGTCTCAAGCCTCACCTTGGCTGCGCCGCGAGCTACCGCTCTACAAGGGGATGAAAAAAAATCAAGTTCAATATTTCAAGCCTCTGACTTGAGGCAGAGAGAGGTACTGTTAACGAAGTCTGCAAGTCTGCAAGTCTGCAAGTCAGAAGTAAACCCACCCCTAACCCCGACCGTGGAGGGGAAGTAGGGGATTTGAGCAACTCTCCAAAAATATTTCGCCTTAAAAGGCGGGGTTGCGCGACCCTTATGATTTTGATAACTGATAACTGATAACTGATAACTGAAATGACCCACCCAATATCACAACAAAGATACTCTTGATTGTGTTGTTATTTTCTTTCATTAATTGTGAAATTCTAAATATTAAGGTATATTTAAGGGTTAGGAGTTTGTAGCTAAAGGAGATGGTGAGAGCATTAATAATGTTGATACTGCTCCTAGTACCATTGAGTCGTGAACTTCCAAATATTTCTGGAGCTGGCTCAAGTTTCGATGACCCGAAAATTCATTAAACATAGTTTGAAAAATATCAGGAGTGGAAAATGGCGATCGCCCTTGAGGTAGTGAAACAGGTTTATGAGTGTTTTACTGAAGGCGATCTTTATGGGTTTCTGAAACTTTGCTCAGAAGATATTGAGTGGATTGTCAACGGACCATCGACATTAGAGAAGTGCCAAGCTTTTCACGGCATCAGCGGTGTGCGCAAATTCTTGGATATACTCGCAGGCAGTTGGGAGTTTAATTCTTTTGAACCACGGAGCTTTTTTGAGGATGATGTGACAGTCGTTGTGCTTGGCGAGGAAAAAGGTATATGTAAAGCTTCGGGTGAGCCATTCCAAAATCGATGGGTTCATGTGTTCAAAGTGGAAAACGAGCACATTGTCAGCTTTCAAGAATTTCTTTGTCACTGGACGGCTGAACAAAAACCACCTGCGATGAACTGGTAAAAAATAAAATTAATATCATGTCCGAAGGCAATCGTTTGTGTAAACCCAAGGGTGAATATCTACAGGAAATTTAGATTTTTTTCTGGCTCAATAGCTTTCCTCCCTCTTCTTTCCTCTTTCCTCTTTCCTCTTCCTTCTTCCTTCTTCCTTCTTCCTTACCTTTGCTATACAATACCGATGCTACCAGACATGATATAACACCTCAGCCTCAGATAAAATATCTGAAAACCGAGGTGTTAATCATCAAACGATAGAAAATGCAAAAAATATTGCTACTCTTAAAAGCCTATATTATTTACTGCTCATTCTATCCCATAGAATAATTGGTAGATCCGATCCTATTCGTCGTATGGTTTCTTACCAGTAAACTTAAGGGCAGCAGGTTCTGGGTTACTGCCAATGTTGCGGTCGATCTTACCTACATAAGGACGTCCTTCATTAACCTTCTCAGGGAAGACTCCATCTTTCGGATGTAGGTACTCAGTGGAACCATCAGGGAAAATCCGATAGATTTTGAAGTCCTCAATTTTGGGCTTAAATTTAGTCCTTAGTTGAGTACCGAGGGCCAAGCATTGCTCTTTGCGAGCCAAGTATAGTAGGTTTTCACCTTCATTCATAATAGCTGCACCACCTGTAGGCATTTCAAATACCTGCTCTTTTGAGCTAGTCCAGGTAATAGCGTATTTTTCTTCAACTTCGGCCTTGGTCAGTAAGCCACCAGTACTGCCACCGAAAATAGGGGGTTGACCTGTTAGTTCGTCTGCCATAGATTTTTTATATGAACCTTTTTATGGAATCCTATCACCACAGTTACCCAGGTTTAAGAAATTGTAAGGTTCTGTTACAAAAGGATAGTTAGGACTCTGGCCTGAATGTGGCCATTGATTAGGGAAGTGGGGGAGTAGGGGAGTGGGGGAGTAGTTGGGAGAAACGAGGAATGAATTTTGTCGATCGTGATTTTTCTGCTATTATCATTTCCCTTATGGGTTTAATACCCCACCGTCACTCGCGTTGCTCAAAATTGTTTGGGGTGAGTAGACGCGGAGCGGCAGGTCGCCCTTCTATCAATAATCAATTTTCCCTTTCCGTTTGTCATGCTACGCAAACAGCATAAGTGCCTTCTGCATAAGTGCCTTCTTCAATTGACATCCTCTCGCGTTAAATCACGCGATTATAACGGGAGATTCCCAAACCTCGCATGGGCGCGGTTTACTGCTTAAATGGCACTTATCTAGACTGTTGCCAGTCCCCGACAGTACGCCAACGAGCGTCAATTTGATCTACGCATCTGCACTCGGCCGCAGTGACAACTCAGTGTTATCATTTTCCCATCGTATCATAATTCTCAGGACTTACGCAGAGGCACCACATCTAGTTAGGGCGAATGCCATTCGCCCCTACAGGTGGCGTATAATTTCGTATTTTGCGTAAGTCCTGAATTCTATCTCAATGAAGTGTTTATTTTTTGTTTGGTCGCGATTCATCTCCCGGTAAATGGCTCGATTATACCGGGAGTCCTCACTCGCTCCATTTTTGATAGCAATTCCCAAGTGAGATACAAAATTCCTTTGTTACGCGGGAGTAGGAATTTTGCATGCAACGTCTGTACAAAGTAGGGAGTGGAAAAGAAGAAAAACAACTTTACCTCAGTAATTTGAAAAATATTATAGTATAGCACAAGGTAGCTATGCTGTTTGCGCAACATTCAGACCGAAAGGCAGAAGAGAAAATATTGTGTTGTCTGAGTTTTAAGCTTTTGATATGTCCTCACCTTTCCTTCGACTGCTGTAAATCTCAAAAAAAGAGGGTAATTGCAATAGTCCTCTTGAATTTTACTATGACTTGATTTTAGTCTAGATAAATAGTTAATTGAAAAAGATAGCTATGCTGTTTGCGCAGCATTCGCACTGAAAGGCAGAAGGTAAAATTGCTTATGGATAGTCAACTACAGGCCACTTCGTGTCTACAAACCCCAAACAATTTTAAGCATCGCAGGTGATGGTGGGGCATTAAACCCGCCACAGAAAAGGTCATTTCAGTTATCAGTTATCAGTTATCAGTTATCAGTACCGACCACTAAAGCCTCTGGCTTGAAATACTGAACTGAATATTTTTTCATCCCCTTAAAAGGGGAGGCGCGCAGACCTCATTTTTTGGTAATAAAACGATCGGGACTTAGGCATTTCCACTATATCTAGTAGTAGCCAATGGCTGTTATCCCCTATATATGATATATAACCTAGACTAATTCTAAATCATATAACCGAAAGATAATTGCTATATATGAAGCTATTAATTGTATAGCGCTACGCATTAAGGTGTTTGACATAAATAGAAGCAGCAAACCCTTTTGTATTGTTGCCTATTGCCTTTTGTATTGTTGCCTGTTGCCTTGCCCGTAGCGCTATAAGAGAGTTTTTTCTGTCTCAACCATAAGTGATAGGTGTGAAAAAATAATTCCTCACAAATCATTCCTGATTGCTATAGATATTTTTTGTAGAAAAAAAAGTAGAATAAAAAACCACAATTTTTTTATTTATGGGAAATACTATATTGACATACTCTCCGGCTGTTAGGCGCAGAGATTCTCCTGAAACCAGGATTCTTGGTTTGCGCTCCGCAAGGCTACGCCAACACCGAGTCCACTTAAACTAATTACCTGGCGATACCTAGCCCAGAGATGGTTCCCACGCCTGCGCGTTCGTTCTATTGCCTCCTCCGGAGGAGCTGCACTATCAAGAGCCTGTGGACCTATACCCTACGGTACAGTTCGCTCCCTGAAAAAAACTTTGGTTCTCTGATACTTGTTGCTAGCAGCTCTTCCATACACAAGCATTCCTGTCCATGCGCCCCCTAGCTCTTCTCTTGATCCGCATTCTCTTGCGCCTAACGGCGACGCGGGGTCTGACCGCAGTTTTCAAGGTGAATCGTGCCCTACGATTAGTAGCTAGGTTGTTAGAGCGGTTGAATACCTTTGCCGCTTACATAAGTATAACATAAAGTTGCCCTAAAAGGGCAAAGCTTTAAACCCAATTTTTCGGTAAAAACCGAACGTTACCAATTACACTTTATTCCCTATTTTTAATACAATATAACTAAAAGCTATTTTTCACCTTCATTTATTGAATTAAATTCGGACTATATGAAAGCAATTTTATTTCGCCCTCAAGGCAACTTAGATTTAAAGAGAAGTCATCAATTAAAGCAAATAGTAGACCAACTAATGGATCAAACACGAAATTTCTACTGTGTAATAGATATGGGATTAGTAAACAAAATTAATAATTTTGGATTAACTACTTTAGTTATTGTCCGCAAACTTTTGGAAAAAAGAGGATGTTTATTATATCTATTTAATATCCAAGATGATATTCAATTAGTTTTTCAATTAACTGGATTAGACCAAGAATTTAATGTTTTAGAAGACGAATCTTTTCTCTATTCATTAAAACCTAAACTACTACTTTGTTAGCAGCTAACTCATAAACTTAGCTTCCTTTCTTCTTGTTTGATTTTCCCTCTCCATTTTGTTCGCTATTACTAACAATTGGAATTGTAAAGTGAAACTGACTACCACGATTTTTACCTGCTGACTCTGCCCAAATTTTTCCTCCCAAACGAGTAATAATCTGCCGACAAATGGCTAAACCTAAACCTGTACCACCAACACTGCGCCGTAAAGCTCCTTCCTCTTGATAAAAACGATCGAATACAGCTTCTAGGCGCTTAGGTTCAATCCCACGGCCAGTATCAGAGACTGTCACTTCCAACATATTATCTCCCTTAGAAGTAGCTCCAATTATTACTGTTCCTTCAGACTGAGTAAACTTACAAGCATTATCCAGGAGTTTTGACAATACTTCCACTAGCCATTCTCCATCAGCTAAGACTAAAGGTAGTTCTGTCGATACCTCAGTAGTAATATTCGGTAAATCTCTTTGTAAATGATGGGCACGAATACTACTCAGAGCCAAATCAACACATTCTAATAGAGGCAGATATTCTACATTCCACTCAACCGTACCACTTTCTAAATGAGACAATGTTAAGAAATCTTGCACAAGATTGCGCATTCTATCTGCATCTGCTAGTGCAGTTTCTAACATAACTTGACGTAACTCTCCAGGCATATCTGGTTCTTGACTCAAACTTTCCAGGCAAACTTGAATAGTGGATAAAGGTGTCCGTAGCTCATGGCCAGTAATTGCAATTAAATTACTACGAGTCCGGTCCAGAGCTTCTAATTGTTGATTTAATTCTTCTAAATGGGCATAAGTTTCTGCCTGAATTAAAGTTATACCTAATTGAGTAGCGATCGCTTCTACTAAATCTATTTTTTCATCAGACCAGTGATGGGGACATGAACCACAGTTGTGCAACTCCACCATACCTAAAAGTCTTCCTTGATAAAGCAAAGGCACCATTAACCAGCTCTTAATTTCCCATTGAGATATTAATGTTTCGATACAGTTTTTAGCCTGAATTTTCAATCCTTGTGGTGTTTCTGTTAAACAATAGTCAGGCAGTAAGCTTGTATCTTCTATATAGACATACTCTTGACTTTGAACAACCTTTTGAAATAAAGGATTATCTTGTAAAGGCCATTTTTGATTAACCACAGATGTAACTGACGAACTTAAATATTCATGTGTAATAGTTGCTGTGACATCTAAAGCTCGACATTGATAAATTAAGCATCGGCAAGCTAAAAGTGCTTCTCCCAATTCTTGTACTGCCACTTTAATAATCTCATCAGGGTCTAGCGATCGCCTCATAGCATTAGAAATAATATTAATCAGGCGCTGTTTTTGTTCCTGAACGGCGATCGAGCGATAGGTTTTAATTAACTTGTATTGACTTGCTTGCAAATAAGTCACCAAACGTTGGGCAAAAGGATCGTTAAATTGAGGGTTTTGAGTAACTACTTTTGAAGATTTCTTTTGGTAACGACGATTAGAGCTAGATTTGATTTTGCCCGATTTTCTTCCCACCCCTATATCAGAATTGATGCCATAAACATCTCGTGCTGTTTGTACTTTTTCTTCTAACTCTGGCCTATATCTGAGTATCCTATTCAGTAATAGTTCAGCAACTTGGACACATACTTGACGGTCAAAAGTCCAGATACCTTCAAACCGACGTGCCTGATCCATACCAACTAACTGGTAGGTTTCATCATTGCCAGAATTAAAACGCTCATTACAAATCAAACAACTTGAATACTGTTGACCAAGTACCAGTAAATTCCATTCCTTACTTAAAATCTCTTTAGTATTGAAAGCTATTGTTTCGTAATATTCAGAAGAATCTTTAAATGCTGTTTCTGGTGCTGCTAGTACATATACTTGAGATGTTAGGTTAGCGATTCGTCGATAACGATGAGCTTCCTGGCGATAAAAACGCTCTTGTTGAAAAGTTGCAATTACCAGAGCTTGTTCGGAGCTTGCTAAAACCTGGTCTTCCATTGCATGAGATAGAGCAGTCAGAGATGACTTAAAGTAAATTTGTGGTCTCAACTGCGGAATCTCTTGCACCAGTTCTGCCAATACGGATTTAGGGATGGTCATCTGACGGTTAATCTTTACCCTACTGCACTACTATAGCGCTACGCGCAAGTCAGAACTCAGAAGTAGGAGCGTTACGAAGTATGCGCCAGAAACGGCCGTTTGCTTCGCATAACTATCGAAGGGCGCCCGTACAGAAGTCATTCCTGACTAAGTTTGAGCATTTATAAACGTCCTAACCTATTTGCGTAGTGCTATAATACCAAATATACATTGTTAGTGTTAACACTGCAGAAGCTTTTATTCTTTAGTTTTATCAGATCCCTTGTTTGTAGTCGGGTATTTTGTATAAGTATAAATTATTGTGTCTCAAATATTTGGCATTTTAAAATTATAAAAATAACTTGCTATTATCAGTTTTTTCTTAACAAAGCAATAGCAAGTTTTTAAGTTTTTATCAATTTTATGCTACAGAAATTCTCAATATGATTGTACAAAAAAACCTAATAATTAGAGAATTAAGAGCTTTAGACTTTTTATGTATATCTTGCGATTTTTACACATATTGCATTAGTTGCTGTCGTCTTTATTTATCCTTCTCATCTCTAGTTTCACTACTAGATCCAAGCTCAGAATTATAAATAGCATCCAACTGTTGACGAGCTTCTTGTACATTAACAGAACGCATCACCAACAAAGGTTCATCAATAAAATTCCCAGACTCATCTAATAGTTCCGGATGTGGAATTCTACGAGACTTAGAATCAGAATCACCAGAAGACCATCCTCGGTTTGAGGATAAAGATTGAGACTCAAGGCCCAAAGTTAATAAACTACGGATTAAATTACGAACAGCCAAAACAGCAACAGTAGTAAAGGCTAGGATATAAAGCAAATGTAACATAGTGTTCTCCAGGGCCATATAGGCACTTAGCAAATTTTAAAAAAGTTTAAACAATTTTTCTTATTTTATCTCTACTTAACTCTGGATGAGTTTTCTGCCCATAAATAAATTATCTGGGTCGCTCATCATCATTTCCAGAGAATATAGTGCTTTTAGCGTAAATTAATAGTTATCAATTTCCCAAACTGTTATACTTAAGAGTTAACTCAATTTTATTTCTTGGTTCAGGACTTGATACCTAAATTTGAGTATAATGAGTAATTCTATCTAGATTGTTCTTTGCGGAATCGCATTGAAACTTGCCAGCATTCCGTTAGTAAGTGATGCCAAGGCATAAGCACTGTAGTTTCTACCCCAACTTGACCCTCAGTTGCATTAAAAAGAGTTTGTGTTGTACTCACTTCCTGTTGAGCTTGCTTAACTCTGTTAAGTAGGTCCAATTGTTCAGCGCTACTAAGAAAAGGAATTTTTTCTCTCTCCAATAACTGACGGGAACGCTCAAACCAATACTGAAAATCCTCTAACAAGGGTTGTAGTACAGCTTTAAGTAAATCTGCTTCGGGCAGTTTTGGATTTAGCATTTTTCTAAATTAATCTTCTATTCTATATCTTATCTTAACACTCTTTACACTTTTTAACATTTTACTTAATAAATGTTTTTCCAAGAGAGCTTGAGATTTTTAAACTAAAGGAGTAAGGATTGTAGAGCCAAAGCCAGTTATGTTTTTATAATTATCTCCTGGCGAAAATATTATCAATTTATACATATTAAATATACAAAAAATGCTATAGCCGACAAAAATTATTGTGAATTTAGTTAATCGCTTTGCGAAATTAATGCACCAAGGGTGTAATTCTCAGATTCTTTACCGAATAATTAAGGTAAAAATCCTCGAATTAATTTTCACGATCGTTCAATTCTATCCGTTTTAGGGAGAGGTAATTATCAATTATCCATTATCAATTATCAATTATTGAAGGGCCTTTTGAAGTGTAAAAGTAGCTTACACCAATTTCAAAAAATCAGGACTTACGCAAAAGATGAAATTATCAACTATTTGTAGGGGTTAACAGCCCTCAACCCCTACTATATATGTATGGTGATTATGCGTAATTCCTGAAAGTATTGCGATCGTAATGAAAAAGTAGAGTATCATCGATCGTTAAAATTGGTCCTTCTTTCCTCGTAAACGGGCAAAAGTTTGTACTGAATCTTGGCTTTTAACCGCTAACTGTAGATCGGACCGATCCCAACGCAGAAAAGGATTTGTGCGTTTTTCTACACCAATCATTGATGGCACAGTAGCCTTATTCCGGCTGCGTGCTGCCTTAACTTCAGCTAAACGAGCTTGTAGGTCTAAATTTTGCTCATCGACTGTTATAGCAAACTGCAAATTCTTTAAAGTGTATTCATGGGCACACCATATTCGTGTATTGTCAGGTAAATTACGCAGTTTACTCAAAGACTGTACCATTTGAGCTGGCGTTCCTTCAAATAAGCGACCACAACCACCAGCAAATAAAGTATCACCACAAAATAATTCCCCCGCTTCTCCAGCAACTACAGGAGGAAAGTAATAAGCAATATGTCCACTTGTATGACCGGGCACAAATATAACCTCTCCTTGTCTATCAGAAAATTGGACTCGATCGCCTTCCTGTAAAAATACCTTTTGTCCAGGAATTCTACCTCGGTCTTCAGAACCGCCATAAACTATAAGTTGAGGAAACTTCTGGATTAACTTTTGATTAGCTCCTACATGGTCTGAATGGTGGTGAGTGTTGAAAATAGCCACCAACTGAGCATCCAATGATTCTAGTTTTTCGGTCACTGGCCTAACTTCTGCTGGATCGACTACAGCCGCAATCTTTTGATTTGGGTCATGTAGTAAGAAGATATAGTTGTCTGAAAGTGCTGGCAGTCGATAAATCTTCATAGAAACTAAAATTAATGCCTTATATACAAAATTTTCTATAGGGGATATTATTTCCCTCTTAACTATTAAAATAACTTAGGATTGACATCCTCCCAACTGAAATTGAGTTTGAATCAAAAGTTAGTACCATGTCTGGTTTCCACACCTGAGAAGTAATGAATAATTACTAATTGCTGGAGCGCTGAGTGCTAATAACTGTTAGCTCCGCATTCGGACCGAAATGCTTAATTATAATCAATATCAAAAGTTATTTATATAGAGGAGATAAAAGATTATGTTATGGAGCGAACAAAATCAACCAAATGTGACAATCAATCAAATGGTGAACCGAGTTATTACATCAGGCAAACTTAGTCGCAGGGAACACCTACAACTTACTTCAGCAATATTATCTGGTAAAAGCATAACAGATGAAGAACAACATCAAATTAGTCAGATATTTGACTTTCTTCAAATTGGTAAAATTCAATTGATTGATGATAATTATTCATAGATATTTAAGAGTAAATAATTGATAATGGATAATGGATAATTGATAATTACCTCTCCCTAAAACGGATAGGATTGATTAACGAAGTCTGCAAATCAGCAAGTCAGTAGGGGCGAACGGCCGTTTGCTTCGCATAACTATCGTTAACGCCCCTACATAAGTTATTTTCGCAGGCGGGGATTTGAGCAAGGCTCCAAAAATATTGCGCCTTAAAAGGCCGGGTTTTAGACCCATGTTATTTTGATAAAAGGAAAAAGTTTATTTTTTTCCCCTTGAAAGAGGAGGCTTCAAGGCGCGAATTATTTAATTATTTAATTATTTAATTATTAATTCTTCGGTAAAAAATATTAGTAAATACTCGATAGCTTTTATTCCTTGGATTAAGTATAAAACTTAAAATTATAGGACATATACAACAGAAAAAAAGACAGTATAATTTATCGTCAAAAGTAGCTATACTTAGGGCAGAAAATTATTCATATTCTGTTGTTTATTCTGGGTTATGCTACGCAAACAGCTATTCCATAAGTAAGTTTTAGCAGTAATGTGAATGGGATATTTGACCAGCATTAAAATATGATATTTTTTTAAAAGCAAAAATAGTCTCAATATCGCATTAAAAGAGATACACTGACAAATTAAATTAATAAAGTAAAGTAAGTAATAATTGGCAACTTGATATACAGCATATTTCATATCAGTGAGGTAAATCTGTGGTGGGCAAGATTTCCTACCATGGCGGGCAAAATCCCGCACTCAATCTTTAATTGTTGCACCTCATATACCACCGAATCTACTTTCAACAATTAATAATTAATAATTATATTACCTCTCCTTGAAAACGGATAGGATTGATTCAAAGGAAAAGTTTTTTCTTCTCTTGGTTGATTGGATATGGTTAGGAAACCCATCCATCCCTCAACCGCTTTTTTCCCCTTAAAAGGGTCGGCTTTAAACCACAATTTATCGGTAAATATAAACCTGACGATATTCTGATTTCTGTTAAATCCACAATTAACTAATACCTCAGATAGAGAAAATTGATAATGAGTGCAACTAAACCAAATTCACTACTAACAGTACCAACAGGTTTATTACAAGTTCCTGCTGTAGTCAAAAATACTATAAAACCAGATAGTCCAGAAATTAAACTTTCTCTGGTTATTCCCACATTTAAAGAAAGTCAAAATATCCCAAAGATTGTCCAAAGACTAACTCAGTTACTAGATGTTCAAATTCCCGATGCTTATGAATTAATTGTGGTAGATGACAATAGTCCCGACTTAACTTGGGAGACGGCTCAAAATATGACACCAGAATATCCTCAGCTCCAGGTAATGTGTAGGGAAAAAGAAAGAGGACTGTCCACTGCCGTCATTCGTGGTTGGCAAGTAGCAAAAGGAGAAATATTAGGAGTAATAGATGCAGACTTACAACATCCTCCAGAAACTCTCTTAAAACTATTGACAAAAATGGAACAAGGTGCTGACCTAGCAGTCGCTAGTCGTCACTTCGAGGAAGGAGGTGTCAGTGAGTGGAATATTATGAGAAGACTATTGTCTCGTGGCGCTCAAGTTTTGGGGTTAATTATTTTACCAGGAGTCGTAGGGCGAGTTTCAGATCCCATGAGTGGCTATTTTATGGTCCGCCGAAAGGCGATCGCAGAAAAAATTCTTAGGCCAGTAGGGTACAAAATTTTGATTGAAGTTTTAGGTCGAGGCAGTATTCATTGGGTGGGAGAAGTGGGCTATATATTTAATGAACGTGTAGAAGGGGAAAGTAAAGTTACCTGGAAACAATATATAGAATATTTACACCACCTACTAAATTTAAGGTTGGCTAGATGGTCTAGTCGATTTATCTGTTTCGGTACAGTTGGTTTTATTTTTTTTAATTTATTTGTGCGATGTGCAACTTTCTACAAAATAATTAGTTTTTTTGGGTCTTTGGTGGCAAATTTAGCTCTCAAAACTCTTTACATCTCATTTTTGGGGAAACAGTTGCTCATGGGGTAGTATTAGGGCTAAAGCCCAACTACAAACAAAAACTTTCCCGCAACAAAGGGGTTTTTGAGAACTTGATTTTTAATTACATAACCTTGTTCGGTAGAACAGTTATAATAAAGCTCGTAGTTGGGCTTTAGCCCTGACAATACTTAGT
>JAXHSW010000116.1:21495-28879 GCA_034190295.1 Cyanobacteriota bacterium
GGGAAACAGTTGCTCATTGGGTAGTATTAGGGCTAAAGCCCAACTACGAACAATTCAGTAGTTTTTTTGGGTCTTTGGTCGCAAATTTAGCTCTCAAAATTCTCTAAATCTCATTTTTGGGAAACAGTTGCTCATTGGGTAGTATTAGGGCTAAAGCCCAACTACGAACAATTCAGTAGTTTTTCATCCTTGAAATACAGGGCAGTCAAATTCCCAATTACTCTTGGGTAATGAATTTTGGTAGTCCCACCGTACCATATAAGACTTTTCTTCTAAGTCTTTAATTTCATCAATAGATACCAACATTGAATCACTCAAACGCACTACCATTTCTCCATTCAAAAGCGCCTTTCGCCATTGCTTTCCTGTCTTCCAAGCATAATATTTGACACCACTCCAACGAGGGTTAACTGGGTATCCGGCAAACCCAGAACGCAATGCAGGAATATAGGCATTTTTAAGTTGAGTATGAACCAATATTCCTTCTTCTAATTTAACTACTTTCAGATTTTTATTATCTTGCTTAAACACCGGACTCACCTCCTATTTCAGAATCTGCTTAATTTTTCTTAACTTAATCAGAATACAAGTATTATATCACTCAGAATTTCAGATTTTTGATACTGAGGAAAATCTATCTATAGAACTATACAAATAGAAGCAATTTCTTACTTTCTCAGCCTCAGCATTTTTTGATTGAACAGTATTACACAAATTTAACTCTTATATATGTAAATTTCATTCACCTTGATACTAATTCAGGAAAATAATGCCCAAATTTATTATAACTGGTTTTGTTGATTTTTTCTTTTGGGTTTAATATCCCGTCGTATGTCATTTGAGTTATTAGTTAGCCTCCCTCCTCTGGAGGAACTGCTGACCTCAGTATTTCTGTAATAAAGAGGCTTAATATCAGGAATATTTTTATCCCCTTATACCATTTATCAAAAAATTTTCTATATTTTCCCATAGTAGGGGAGTGGGGGAGAATTAAACATCAGAGTAATTAACATGAACTTACCTCAGAGTAGCAAAAAAGTTATGCCACATCAGTTAATTACTTAATAACTGAAGTTCTAATGAAATATAGCATTATGTTTGGGAATTGGTATTAAAAGGGGAAGCTTGAGACCATAATTTTTCGGTAAGGTCTTTACAAGCTTGTCGGAGTTTGAGTCCCCATCCACTTCTTCCTTCTTTCTTCTTCCTTCTTTCTTCTTCCTTCTTCAAAAAATTCAGTAGCGATCGCCTACTCCTACTAAACAAAACAAATTTTTTATATTAGTCAGGAAAAAATAGTGATATTATCATCAATAACTAGCCATAATTCACAGATTTGCGACTGAATATTAGAGATAGATATGATTAATCAAAAATGGATTCAAGATTCGATTAAGCTACTAACTATAAATGTAACTCAATCTTTATCTTCTACTGTAGAGAAGTTAAATTTAAGTATTCTACATTTGTACAAAAATTTATTTTTAATTAAGTTTTTACCAAAGTGGATAAGTAAACTTGTATACCTTTTATTAATATTTATAGTCAGTCTAGGTTTAACTGCTGCATCTATTAAATCTCCGACTGTCAAAATTCCCATTTTTGGTTTCCATGACATTATTGATTTACAGAATAAAGCCGATTTACCACCATATCGCCCCCTCTATGATATGGATTATACTAAGCAAGATTTAGAAAAGTTTATAGAGTATTTAGTAAAGAAAAATTACTGGTTGTTATCCTCTCAAGATTTATTTGTATATTTTATTAATAAATCTCAACCTATACCAAGTAAACATATAGGTCAAAAACCTGTAATGCTAACTTTTGATGATGGTTATGAAGGAGTGCATAAAAATGGAATGCCAATCTTAGAAAAGATGGAAGAAAAATATGGTGAAAAAGTAAAATTTGTGCTGTTTATTAATCCTAAAACTCTGGGGATTAATAATGGAAAAGATTTACCACATCTTAGTTGCCAAGATTTAAGAGAAGGATATGAAAAAGATTTTTATGATATTCAATCTCATGGATTTACTCATAAAAATTTAACTAAAATTAGCTCCAAAGAATTAGAAGTAGAACTATATTTTGCCAAGTTGGCTTTGAGAAAATGTACTAATGATTTAGACAGAAATAAAATTGTCGCTGCTCATATTGCTTATCCCTATGGTGCTATTAATAGAATGGTGGAAAAAAAGTTACCTAAATATCATTTAACTGGATTTATTTATGATGATAAATTTTTGAAAGTAAATTATCTGAAAAATAAGTTCCGCATTTCTCGAATTACAGTTGGTAGTCGCACATCTCCTTATAAATTAATTCGGTTAGCAACTCGAGCTTCAACACTCAAAAAAGTTTCTAAGTCGAAAAAATGAATGAAGGAAGATGGAAGAAGGAAGAGGGAAGAAGGAAGAAGGAAGAGGCAGGAAGGCTTAATATCATATAAAATCCGGGTAATATCATTTCCGGATAATTAGTGATAAAAAACCTTCTCCCTTTAAACCTTTCTTTTCCTTCAGCATAGCTGCCTTCCTTCCTCCAAAGTGTAAGTATTCAACCGGATTTGATACTACTCCCCCACTCCCCCTTGGGACAATTCTTACTCCTACCTCCTCGCTCATTCCCCTCCTGGGAGGGGTTAGGGGTGGGTTTTCTCCTGTCTCCTGTCTCCTACCCCTACTAAAAGACTAGTGAAGCGCAAACCCTATTTACGAGCGATCGCATAATAGCGCCAAGGTGCAGGATAACCTTCAACTGTCAAGGAAGGGTCTTCAGGATTGAGAAATTCTGACAAACTATCAATATTGGCCCAAGAAGTGCGCCGTTGTTCTGTCACTGACAAAGGTTCGGCAAAAAAACAATTAATATCGCTAAACCCCGCTCTCCCTATCCAATTCTCTAAACAAGACTGAGTGGGGAGAAACCAAATACCTCGTGCTTGAGCATAACGTTTCCGAGGTGTCAGAGCTACTGGCAAATCTCCAGGAATACCTTGACAGTCAATAATAATCTCCCCTTTGGGCGCTAAAGCTTCTCGCATTTTGCGTAATAAAGCAACGGGGTCAGTGTGATGATAGAGAATACCCAAGCAGAAAATGGTGTCAAAAAATTGGGGGTAATAGTGAATATGTTCGACTCCCAATAGTTCAAACATCAGCATTTTTTGTTGCGCAATATTTTGAATAAGTTGAAAATTCCAAAAATGTTTGGCATAAGGTTCAAAACCAATAACTAACTCGGGTTGTTGAGCTGCCATGCGGAACATAAAATAACCATTGTGGCAGCCAATATCGGCGACTCTACGATTTTTCAGAGAACTAATATGTGGCAAAATGCGCTCCCATTTCCAATCAGAACGCCATTCAGCATCAATAGTTGTACCAAATAGTTCAAACGGACCCTTTTTCCAAGGACAAAATGTTTGCAAATTGTTCCGGAACAGTTTTTGTTGCTCTGGGGAGAGTTCCTCAGCACGACCGACTTTTATCGCTGCACCAGAAAAGTCGAAAAAATCACTTTTGATATCTGCAACTGTTTGTACTGCTTCGCAATACTTTTGAGTAGAAGTCTCAAATAATTTTTTGTGTCTTTCTTGACGGGTTTTTAATATTGCCTCTGTATTGATAGGGATGTCATATTTATGTAAATAATCTGAAGGAATATAACCGATTTTATGATTAAACATTGTGCTACCTTGCTGAATTAGTGTATGATATTAATTTCAATTACTTAGGAGTCAGGAGTCAGGAGTAATACCATGTTCGGATGATTAGTTATAATAAAATTCTTGTTTGTAGTTGGGCTTTAGCCCATGAAATATCTATTGGGACTTACACAAAATAAAGACAGAAAATAGACTCAAATATAGATGGGAACAGGCTTTAACGTCAAAAAGACTTGAATAAGGAGGACCGAAGACCGAGGACCGAGGACCGAGAGAAAATTGCTTATGGATAGAAGGGCGACCTGCCGCTCCGCGTCTACATAACCCCAAACAATTTTGATCGCTGCGGGTGACGGTGGGGTATTAAACCCATAAGGGAAATGATAAATCCTGAGTTAACAAGGGTTCTAGCCATGTTTAAAGCTTTGACGTAATTCCCTTGTCTAGACTGACTTTGACGCATTTTTCCTAAAAAAAAATGTCTAAGTACCACTATCTTCTTGCTCAAACCCTAAGTATTCAACCAGACATAATATTACAGCAAATCAAGACTGAGACGGTAGGGGGTGCGACTGCTACCTTGGGGATAGACTCGTACAAAATAACTCCCTGGGTCTAATGTCGTGACAATACTTTCTCGTTTGATGCCGTTATTTTGCGACTGGTTTATCAATTCTCCAGCATCACCATATAAATCAACATTGGCATTTTTTAATAGCTCGTCCAGAACTAATACAAAAGCACCTTCCCTATCTATTCGGAAACGGTAGAAGTCGTTGGTATCGCGGTCTGTTCGCTCGCTAAAACCGATTTCGTCAATTCTCACCTTTTCCCCTGTTAGTTTACCTAAGTTAACCGCTGTCTCAAAACTATCTCCTGGTCCGGTGCTACCTGCATCGTTATCTCGGATCGTACCAACACCGCGTTTGTCTCCCAACTTGGCATTTTTGGGTTTGCTCAGGGTGACAGTAAATTTCTCCTCCTCTTCGTTGAGGGTGTCGCCCAGAATGGGAACGGTTATCGTCTTTTTCCTCTGGTTGGGTCGGAAGATGAGTTTGCCTTGTTTTCGTTGGTAGTCTTCTCCTCTTTCGGCGGTTCCGTCAGCGGTGGCGTAATTTACTTCTACTCTTTGGTTAACTCTGGTATTGAGGGTGACATCGAATTTTAGTTGTTTTTTGCCTCGGTCGTTTTCGGTTATTTGGGCGTCGCTAATGGAGAGTTCGGGTAGGGTTTCATCGTTATCGCGGATGGTGGCGATGCCGCGTCTATCTGCGATTTTGGCATTTCTGGGTTTGCTGAGGTTGAGGTTGAATTTCTCGTTGTTTTCATCTAGGGTGTCGCCCAGAATGGGAACGTTGATTGTTTTTCTGATTTGACCTGGTCTGAAGGTGAGAGTGCCACTTTTTTTCTGGTAATCTTGTCCTGCTTTGGCGGTACCGTTGGCGGTTGTGTAGTTGACTTTGACTGTTTCGCTGCTTTCATTGTCGAGGTTGACGGTGAATTTGGCGTTTTTGCGTCCGTTGTTGCCTTCGGTGATGGTGGTGTTGGAAATCGTGATGTTGGGGTCGGTTGTTGCTATTTCGCTGGTGTTGGTTAAGATGGAGATGGTACCGGAATTTTGGTTCGTTGTCGCAATGTCTAGTTTGCCATCGTTATTAAAATCCTCTACTACAACATTCCAGGTATATTCTCTCGCCAGAAAATTAATCGCTGGCTCGAAAAGTCCTTTTCCTTTTCCTATTAATACGGATATATTATGAGATTCTGCATCTGTGACAACAAGATCGAGTTTGCCATCGTTATTCAAATCTTCAATTGCAATATCCTTTGGTGCAATTCCTACTGGATAGTTCGTGGGAAAACCAAAAATTCCGTTTCCTATACCCAACATTACCGAAACACCATCTGGTTCTCTTGTGGGTGATACAAGATCGAGTTTCCCATCTCCATTCAAGTCCTTCCCTGCTAAACCAGCAGCTTGTCCTGCCCCCACAGCATAGCTAGTGGGCAAGCCAAAAGTACCATCTCCATTGCCAAAAAGCACTGAAAGGATAGCGGAATTAAGATTATTTGTTATAATATCCGGGTTGCGATCTCCATTGATATCTTTAATAACTACATCTTCAGATCCATCGTCGCCTCCTGTTCTAAAATTAATAGCGCTCATAAAAGTGCCATTTCCATTTCCCAACAATACAGAAACATCATTAGAAGAGTAATTAGGGGTGATGATATCAGGTTTGCCATCTCGGTTAACATCTGCTATCGTTGATTTTACTGGATAATCACCTACACTAAACTTACTGGGAGTGCTAAACTGACCTTTGCCATTTCCCAAAAACACTGTCACGGTATCGTCCTCTGAATTTGTTGTCACAATATCTGGGTTGTTATCTAGGTTCACATCTTCCGCTGCAACACGACCGGGTCTTGCGTCTACTGGAAGTAAGAGCGCAGTTAAAGCTCCTCCTTTACCATCACCAAGAAATAGTGATACGCTATTTGCTCCAGTTGCCCAGTTTCCTACTACAATATCCTGATTCCCGTCTTTATTAAAATCCGCTGTTGCTATACCTAGAGGTCCATCACCTGTGGGGAATGTTTGAGTCTCAAAAGTTAGTAATGTTTGAGTCTCAAAAGGTAGTTCTGGTTCCCGAGCCTCCACTACAACCGCACCATTTAAAATCTCTACCCTATCATCCTCACTGCGCAACCGCTCAATTTCCTCCTCGCTCAACTCCTCCCCACTCACCAACACTACCAAATACTCACCCTCATCTCCTGAAGCATCTGTTAGATTTAACTTCGAGTCGATGTCGTGTGCTAGTTCTTCTGTGAGAACATCAACTAGATTTGGAGATTGCTTCGTTTCACTCCCAATGACAGAGGAGGTTTCATTTCCCGCAGAATTAGAATTACAGGAGTTACCCACAACCGCCATATCTACTGAGGGCGAATGCCATTCGCCCCTACAAATGACAGAGGAGGTTTCAATTCCAATGAGGGGGGAGGTTTCACTGGCAACCACAGAATTAGAATCAATCAAACTATCCGCCAAATACACCGTACCAGTCAGAGAATCAAAACCACCCGCAGCGCCATTCATCAGTTCTACTGGTACAACAATTATCTGTGGCAAATCCTCCCCCGCTGCCAAACCATCAACAATTGTTTGTCCTAAATCAACATTTGCAGACTCGCCAAACACATTTAAAATATCCGTCTCAAAAGTATCAGAAGCAGCAAATTCAGCCAAACTTTCCTGAACTTCAGTCAACGCTTCTTGAATTATTTCCACTGCCATCAGTGGTTCTACCGATACCTGCCCCAGAAAAGTTATAGATGGAACAGTATTAACTTGCTCTAGTCCGAGGGCGGATCTTATATTGAGTAATTCCGTATCATCAGTCATACTTGTCTCTCCAGTGGATTGAGATGTGGAAAATTGTTGGCTGAAATTTTAGCACATTCGTGTAACAATTGATAATTATGAAAAATAATGTAGTTATACCATGTAAATATTTATACTTTGGAGAAGGGAAGGCAGAAGGCAGAAGGGAATATTGGTTCAAAGATATAACCCACATTCCGCACTTCAATTTGTAACATTAAAAGTAGTTATGAAATACGCTGTATATATTTTTTAATTTCTCCCCCACTCCCCCACTCCCCCACTCCCCTACTCCCCCACTCCCCTACTCCCCTACTCCCCAC
>JAXHSW010000117.1:0-28737 GCA_034190295.1 Cyanobacteriota bacterium
CCCCATCCCCCCATCCCCCCATCTCATATAATAAGTATTCAACCGGATTCTATATAACAGAGTGATGCGAGCGAATGCTTCAGTGTAGAAACAGATTTTGCCATCGTTGAAAGTGACGATCCTGTTGCCACTAGCGATGCTTTTATTATTTACAATTCTGCCAGTGGCGCATTATCATTTCCCTTATGGGTTTAATACCCACGCGCGTCACCCGTGGTGCTAAAAATTGTTTGGAGTTAGAATCCGCAATTTTCTCTCCTGAGGAGGTGACTCCTGAGGAGGTGACTCCTTCTTCAATTGATAACGCTAATGGTAGTGAAACCAGTTTAGGAGATAGCGATCGATTTGCAGTTGAGAATAATGATATTTCTCTAGAGGCGAATAATTTTCAAATTAGGTAGTAAAATTAATTTGCTAAATATTTGCTACAAAACAAGCAACTAATTAATATTAGGAATTAGGATGATAACCCAATTCCAAATGATTAATTTAAGAAGCAACTGAAGTAGTTAATGTTGATGTTTCATTTTGTTTAATCCATTCAAAAACTCGATTCAATGCCCACCACACATCGGGGTCTTGAGCATTAGCTTGACAAGATTTACTGCTAACATGAGCTACATGGCCACCATAACGAGTTAACATTAAATCAATGGCAGAATTACTGTCACAAGCAGTTTTTAAATCAGCTCCAATTGTGGGGTCAAACATGGGGTCATCTTCAGCATAAATAATCAATGTTCGTGTTTGGATATGAGGCAAAATATATAGAGGACTTGTTGCTTGATAGTAAGCTTCTACTGATGGAAAACCTAATCCTTTGATGACAAACTCTTCATCAAATTTCCAGATACAATCAGCACGCTCTATTGCCTCTGGGTCAATCACACCAGGATGATGCTCGTGAATTAACCGAACTAATTTTTTTAAGTTTTTAGTAATTCCTTTATCCAAATATCTACCTAAAGGATGACTAACTAAATAAGAAAGAGAACGATAAGATTCTATAGCAGGACAAATTGCTGCACAGCCACCAATATCAGTTTCTTCTAATCCTAATTCTGGAGCTAGATTTTGTGCTACTTTTGCTCCCCATAATGCTAATTGGCCTCCCAAAGAATACCCTGTAAACCAAAAATTAGGCGGACAACCCATAGCTTTTGCTTGGGCAGCAATATGAACAAAATCTTCTCCTTCATAAATGCCATCTGATGTGAGAGTTTCTGATAGTAATGCTGTCTTGCCGTGGGCACGCCAATCAAATAAAATAACGGCATAACCTTGAGCATAAGCTTTGCGTCCTAATAGTTGTAAAAACCATTGATTATCTAGCTCTCCTGTAATTCCGTAAGTACCAATAATTGTACCTTTTGGATTTTCTGGAATAGCCATCCAACTAAAAATTGGCACATCATTTGCACCGATAAAAATTTTATCTTGGTAAGGAGGTTGAGGGAAGTCTATCTTGCTTTCCCAACAATTAGGCATCCAAAAGGCTGCATAAATAGTCATTACTAAACCATTTTTGAGAAACCAAGGAGGAGTATAAGAAGGATAAGACATAGAATAATTTCGAGCCGATCCAAGTTTAAATTTGTCAACTTGCAGTATATCAGTTGCTTCTACAGTTTTAATTCGGTTTCTTTCCTACTCACAGTTTTTTCCCATTCCCCTACTCTTACAAGAGTATGTTTTTTATAATTATGCTTTTGGGTGTGGGGAGGGTGGGAACTGTGGGAAGTGTGGGAGGATAGAGCGGTTATTTATTGTATGAAAAAGCACATTTGTTTGAAGTTTTATACTGAATAAAGGCGATCGCTCACCCCGAGTGTTAAAAACTTACCCTTGTCATACCAATTACCATGCATTAATGCTATATTTAGGTAACACTTCAGTTATTAAGTAATTAAATTATCCTAATATTTTTTTTGCTGATTTGAATCAATTTAATATTAATTATTATTATTTTTACTACTCCCCTACTCAAGAAAATGTAGAAAAGTTTTTGATAAATGGTATAAGACTCCCCCACTCCTTGGGCGAATGCCACCCCACTCCTTGGGCGAATGCCACCCCACTCCTTGGGCGAATGCCACCCCACTCCTTGGGCGAATGCCACCCCACTCCTTGGGCGAATGCCACCCCACTCCTTGGGCGAATGCCACCCCACTCCCCTGCCACGTTACGATTAAAAGTAATTCAACCACCACTTACCTCGATGTTTCTTCTTATACTCGGCGAAGGATTTACAGATAATATATAATAAACAAGTCATTAACAACCAAATTAAATAAACTTTTGGTAAACTATATCCAATATATTCTGGTTTTCTAATAATACCTAAGTATGAGAAAGTGAAAGCTTTTATTCCGTATCTAGATAAGGCAAATAAAATAGCAGTTATATGAATTAAAAAAATATGAATAATATAAAAAAATAATGGTTGCTGACCCAGTGTTATTAATGGTTTGAGTAGAGTTTTTGTTTCTATTTCCAACCAATAAAGTAATAATATTGCTAGACCAAGTGTAATTAGTAAATATAGTAGAGAAGGCGGATATTTATGACAATTGATAAAGGATAGTAAGGTATAAAAAAAGTTAGACTGGATTGACCAAGGATTGGGGTCGCCATAAATATTAGTTGCTCGGATAATAATAAAAGCAACGATCGTACTTAAACCGATTTTTCTTAATAGCTGAAGTCGCCGTTCTTTTTCCATTTCAAATAGTGTTCCGAAAGCATAACCTAATGCCATTACTCCGATCCAAGGAATCAGAGGATAGAGGATAAACAAGCGAAACCCAGAAATTGGTTCAATCATTGTGCGCTGGTGAAGTATTGCCCACAACCAACCAATATTTCCGAATTGTTCTGCTTGTACATTGTCAAAAAGATTATGTCCGACTATCAGCAAAACGCCGATCGCTGCAATTATTCGAGTAGGAAGATAAATTATTGCTGCTAAGAAAATCATCGAACAACCGATCGCCCACAATACTCCCGCAGCAGAAACAGTTTGACTCAGGTCAAACCTCCAACTAAAACGCACTACTGTTAAGTCTAGAAATACTAACCACAGTCCTCGGAGTAACAAAAACCGAGAAAGTTGTTGTTTGGTTTTGCCACGTTTGAGAGAGAGATAAGCTCCTATTCCTGCTAGAAAAATGAATGTAGGGGCGCAAAGATGGGTTATCCAGCGTGTGAGAAATAGAGGAATATTTGACTGAGTAAGGTCTAAGGGGTTAAAGTCAGCATTAGAGAAAAACATTCGTACATGGTCTAATGTCATTAGCGCCATTACGAGTCCACGCAAAATGTCAATTGATATTACTCGTGGAGTGCGGTGTTGAGTTTGATTTTTCGAGTCTAATAACATTTTAATAAAGTTCTAAATTCTTAAGCTCCCTTACAAAGGTAGAGCTGTTTCAAAGTCAAATAAATAGATGAGATTATTACTTAAGTACCATTAATACAATAAAAAAATGTAATTTCATAATAAATAATCAAAATTACATACAAAAAACAGAGAATTGTAGCACCCATCATAGCCTGATACTTGGATATAATATTGCTTATTATTAAGACTAAAATTAAAATAACTTCAACTAAAGTGGCAATGAATAAAGGCTGGAAAAAAGATTCTATCAATGGCATGAAAGATATTATTTGGGGAGATTTACATCGCACATAAGCTATAGTAAACATAGAAGTAGGTCTTAGTCTTAGAATTCCATAGGTGGCTGAAATTTTTTTCAGAATATATAAATTACCAATAATTATTACTACTGTAAGTATAATGGTCAGTACAATAACAATTTTTCTGTAATTAAAACGCATCAGCTTTTCCTTGAGTGATTGATAGTGACAAGTCCCCAAATACGCTGATTTTTAGTATCTGGATAATTATCTATCTATTAGACTTGTTAATAGCATCCACAAATAACAAGCGATCGCTAATCGATAATTACCGAATAATTTTACTAATTTCTGCCAAGATAAATTCCCAAACTCCTACTCAACATTTCTATTCTCTTGAGTCATTTTCTCCTACTGTCAAGTCTCTAGCAAATCATTACTAAGTGCTTCTAAAAAAACACAATTATTGCCAATATTTGATACCTCATCCTCATTGTCAATTTCCTCCAAACGTTTTTTATAAGCTGTGATTTGAGCTTCAATTGCCTCAACAATAAATTGTGTGGCTTTATAAGATAGTTTCATTGTTAAATTGCCTTTGTTTGTTAATTGGGTAAATTTTGGTATATTAAAATCATCATTTTTGTCAAATACCTAATAAAATTCTAATATAAAGTTACCCAATAGAAGTAAAGCTAATTTAGGTAATAATATTATGTCCGGATAATAGCGCGATAAAAAAAACTTTCTCCTTCTTTTCCTGTTCTTCTTCTTCCTTCTCCCTTCTTCTTCCTTCTTTCTTCCCTCCTGAGGACTGGATTCTGACTCCTGAGGACTCCGTCGTTATTTATTTATAACTGTTCAACCGGACATGATATAAGATTGAAAAATATTGTCTTAATTTTAATCATCAAAAAAGCGAGAATAAAGCATATTTATTTCAAAGTAAACTAGGAATTACTCTAGAAAATGTAGATATTCTCAAAAATGCAATTAAACAAGCTGCCCTTAATGAATCAGTTATTATTCGTCAAATAAATGAATATGGTATACACTATAATATGAAATTCTTTCTGAAAACTAATGTAGGAGAATCCCTGATTTTAGTTGCTTGGATCATTCGTACAGGAGAAGATTTTCCTAGATTAACTAATTGTTATCCTGTTAGTAAGTGAGGTATTCTAATGACTAGATTAAAAGAATTAGACATAGTGGCATTAACTGAAGAACGACAAGCAAAGCATTTTGAAACAGGAGAAGCTATTACTCTATATGAAGGACAAGTAGGAACAATTGTCATGGAATACGATAACAACGTCTTTGAAGTAGATTTTTCTAATAATGACGGAACAACTTATGCAATGGAAACTGTTCCTCATCATCAACTAATGCTATTATTTTATGAATTAGTAAAAATAGCTTAGGTTATCCTTTTAAAAACTGAAAATACCCCACAGTGGTTTGCATTTCAGTAGACCAAAGTAGGACAACTTCCTATGTCATGCTCTGCAAACGAGCAATAATTTAACTCCTGACTTCTGACTTCTGACTTCTGACTTCATCTAAAGGCGATCGCAATTCTTCTACCATTTCTTGTATTTCCAATGGTGGAGGAGGTGTCATCCGAGACACTACCAAAGTCACAACAAAATTCAATAACATTCCCACTGTACCAATACCCTGATCGGACAACCCTAAAAACCATGTCTGCATTCCATAAAATCTTACACCAATAATATAGATAGTAGTAAACACTAAGCCAATTATCATACCACTTATTGCTCCTTCCCGGTTAGTGCGTTTGTCAAACACTCCCAAAATAATTGCTGGAAAAAAAGTAGCAGCAGCAACACCAACTCCCAAAGTTGCTATCTCAATCACAAAACCAGGGGGGTTGATGCCGAAATAACCAGCAAAGGCGATCGCTAATACTACCATTATTCTGCCCACCATTAATCTTTGTGACTCTGATGCTTCTGGGTTAATAAGGCGGTAGTAAATATCGTGGGCAATGGCACTAGAAATCACTAATAATAAACCTGATGCAGTAGAAAAAGCAGCAGCTAACCCTCCTGCTGCCACTAATGCAATTACCCAAGGAGCGAGTTTTGCTACTTCTGGAGTAGAGAGAGTAATAATATCCGGGTCAAGAATGATTTCATTCGTCTCTGCATCTGGGGTCAATTGCAAACGACCGTCGTTATTTTTATCGGTGAATTCTAATAAACCTGTATTTTGCCACTTTGTTGCCCAGTCTAACTGTTGTACTTCCTCCACAGTTTTGTTGTGTAAATTATCAATTAAGTTGTATCGCGCAGAAGCAGCTAAAGCAGGAACAGTTGTTGAAAAAATGGCAATAAACAATAATGCCCAAGCTACAGAATATCTAGCTGCTGTTATATTAGGTACAGTATAGAAACGAACAATAACGTGGGGTAAACTAGCAAGACCCACCATGCCGGAAATAGTTATGAATAGAACATCCAGCATAGTTTTTTGGGTGAAAGCAGCAGTATATTCTGGAAAACCTAAGTCAACCTGAACTTGATTCAGTTTTTCGATAATATCGCCAAAGGTAAAAGCTAATTCTGGAATCGGAATATTTGTCAGAATATTACAGATGGCAATAGCTGGTATCAAATAAGCGACAATAAGTATAAAGTATTGGGCGACCTGAGTCCAAGTAATGCCTTTCATCCCTCCTAATATAGCGAAGAAGGCAACTATAACCATGCCGATAACGACACCAACTTCAATGGGGACTTGCAAAAATCGACTGAAGACAATACCAACACCCCGCATTTGTCCGACAACAAAAGTTATGGATATAATCAGGGCAGCAATAACCGCAACGATACGAGCAATATTAGAATAGTAGCGATCGCCGATAAAATCTGGCAAGGTATATTTACCAAACTTTCGTAGATATGGAGCAAGGAGCAACCCCAAGAGTACATAACCTCCTGTTCCTGCCATTACATAATAAGAACCATCATAACCTAAAATTGATACTGCTCCTGCGATGGAAATAAATGAAACGGCAGACATAAAGTCCGCTGCTGTGGCAGCACCATTAGCAATTGCAGGTACACCTCGATCGGCGACAAAAAAGCCTTTGCTATCCTGGACTCGCGATCGCCATCCGATGTATAGGTAAAGCATTAAAGAAATTGTTACGAAGATAAATGTCCAAGTTTCTGTATTCATTGAGTTTTTCATATCATTGGTAGTTTTGATTTGTTGGTTAAAGGATAATTTGATTAGAGAGCGATCGCTTTTGGGAATGTTCAACTCGATCAAAGTAGGTTGGGTAGAACGAAGTGTTAGCGGAGCTTATCCGTTAGGATAAACCCAACTCACTGATACAGCGTTTCCCGTTGTTATGAAGTACAAAATTTTAGGTTTGAGGCAACAGGCAACAGCTCCGAAAGGCAACAGGCAACAGAAAAGAATAAAAACAAGTGTACCTCATAGCTTCAGAAACTGCTGTATGTTTGGTTGCTCCTAACGGATAATATCGCCTAGATTTTAAACAGAAGAAGTTGCTGCCTTAGCACTACTACATTTTTATTCGAGATTCTCTATAACTCTCAGTATTCTAGTAATATAATCAGTTCGCCATTGCTCCCGTTCCTCATTTACTTGTGCATCTGGTTGATAATTTTCAATGTCTTCAGAGGAAATGATACCTTTAGCTACTAATAACTTTTCAATCGTGTCTGAGCGTTCCCGCAATACTGATACCTCTCCTGCTAATGCCATTATTATTGCCAGTAATTTATCGTTATCTGTATTATCCAAATAAACTGGTCGCTTACCTTTTGCTTGTTTAGGAATCATCTTTTTTTTACCTTTTTTATTTACCGAATAATTAATAATTATTAATTAAATAATTCAGCTAATTCCGCCTCCCCTTAGCTGCGCTGCGAGCTACCGCTCTACAAGAGGAAAATAAAGAAATAATATTTCCTTATGTTCAATTCCGTAACGGTTTTAACCAGAGGTAATTATCAATTATCCATTATCCATTATCAATTAACGAATACCAACAATAATGAATGACTGCATTCCATTACTTTGTTCCAGCACTGTGTTAATGAGACTATCTCTCGAAAAACCTGCCTCCCTTGCTACAGCTACTAAATCTAAATCCCGCATGGCACTCCAGAAAGGTTCATTATTATTAGTTGTTTCTTCATCATAGATGAACGCACTATATAAATCTAGATGACGAAACAAACGCGCATCTTGATGTATCATTATTCCACCAGGAGCTAATAAACGATAACTTTCACGGAAAACATTCCGAATTGCTGGCACAGGTATTTCATGTAGCAAAATATGACTTACCACCAAATCAAATGATTCATCTGGGAAATTAGTCTTCTCAGCATTCTGTTGGCTAAAATGCACCCGTTTTCCTAAAGATTCTGCTCGTGCATGACTATAGCGTAATATAGCAGGTGCTAGATCGATACCATAAACTTCAGCATTTGGATAAGCATCTACATAAGGCAAAGTATTAGCACCCACCGTACAACCCATATCTAGAATTTTCCCTGGTTGAAAATTTGGGTATTGCTGCTTCAAGAATTTATGAATAACCGTCTGACCTCTGACATCACGAAGAGATTTAGGGTTTCTCATGGCAACATAAACTCCCAAGTCATAAATAGCACCTGCCGCTACGTCATCTTGAGTGTATTCGCTATTGTATCCTCCAGGCATACAATGGACATCTACAGCAGTTTGGTAGGTGGGAATTTTTAATTCCGGGTTTAGGGTAAGTGTTCCCAGGGGTTTTTCCCTATCTTTGGCACATTCCACCAAATTTGGTAGTTGACGTTCGACAGTAGTAATTACTGATTCCCACATCATTTCTTGGGTAATACGTTTGCAGCTACTGTACCACTTATAATATGGTTGTTGCTGCATTTCCCGCCGAATTTCATAACGATCTTTAGGGGAACGTTGATTTTCTTTTTCAAATTGTGGTTTGACAGTCTCTTGGTAAACCAACTTTAAGTCATTTCGCATTTTTCCAAACAGATAGTTTCTGAAACTTTTAACAAAGTTTTGTCGTGCTAACTCATCGTGATTTGCTTGTGGTATCATAGTACGATCTAATTTTTTGTTCATAATTTTGTCTTAGTCAGGACTTACGCATGAGGTACGAAAAACTAGGTTCGGGACTTACGCACCAAGCGCCATATCTACTGGGGGCCAATGCCATTCGCCCCTACAGACACTAAATCCAGTGAGTAGGAATGCAATTTACCCCTACAGATGGTGTGTGATTTGATATTTTGCGTAAGTCCAGTAGGGTGTGTTAGCAAAGCGTAACGCACCGTTTTTCAGGGAAGTAGATTTCCTATTGCACCATTTTAGATGAAACAGTCCAGTAGGGTGTGTTAGCAAAGCGTAACGCACCGTTTTTCAGGGAAACATAACTCACCCGAAAGATTCGAACGTCAATTCTGTAGGTAATTTTTGAATTTTGAATTATCAAAATAACATGGGTCTAAAACCCCGCCTTTTAAGGCGCAATATTTTTGAGAGTTACTCAAATCCCCGTTACAAAAATAACTTCTGTACGGGCGCCCTTCGATAGTTATGCGCAAGCTTTCGGCCGTTCGCCCATACTTCTGACTTCGTTAAATAGTGGTGCGTTACAGCTAGCGCCTAACGCACCCTACTGGACTACTGGACCGACACACTCGATCGCCAATTCTGTAGGTGAATTTTGAATTATATAGTGGTGCATTACAGCTAGCGCCTAACGAACCCTACTGATAGCTGGTAGCTGATAGCTGATAGCTGATAGCTGATAGCTACTTCAATCCAACTCTTCCTCCCCAATATCCTTAATAGCAACAGGAGCTGCTAAAGGCGATCGCAACTCCTCTACCATCTCTTGTATTTCCAAGGGGGGAGGTGGTGTCATCCGCGATACCACCCAAGTAATAACTAAATTCAACACCATTCCCACAGTGCCAATACCCTCAGCAGAAACCCCGAAAAACCATGTCGGCATTCCAGCAAATTTGACACCTATAATATAGACCGTGGTGAACAACAAACCCGATACCATACCAGCGATCGCTCCTTCTCGGTTAGTGCGCTTATCAAACACTCCCAAAATAATCACCGGGAAAAAACTTGCAGCAGCTAAACCAAAAGCAAACGCCACAACCTGAGCAACAAACCCTGGTGGGTTCACCCCGAAATAACCAGCAATGGCAATAGCAAACCCTACCATTATTCGCCCTACCATTAACCGTCGCGACTCAGATGCTCCTGGATCGATCATTCGGTAGTAAACATCATGGGCAATAGAACTAGAAATCACCAATAACAAACCAGATGCAGTAGACAAAGCAGCAGCTAACCCTCCTGCTGCCACTAACGCAATTACCCAAGGGGCAAGTTTGGCTACTTCTGGGGTAGACAGCACAATAATATCGCGGTCGATAGTAATTTCATTAGTCTCTGTATCTGGAGTGAGTTGAAACCGACCGTCATTATTTTTATCGGCAAATTCCAACAAACCAGTCTTTTCCCATTTTGTCGCCCAGTCTAACTGTTGCACTTCCTCCACAGTTTTGTTGTGCAAACTATCTATTAAATTGTATCGGGCAAAAGTAGCTAAGGCAGGAGCAGTTGTATATAGGATAGCAATAAACAATAATGCCCAACCACCAGAATATCTGGCTGCTCTCACATTAGGTACAGTATAAAAGCGAACAATAACATGGGGTAAACCAGCGGTTCCCACCATCAGCGCAATAGTGATAAACAAAACATCCAGCATAGTTTTGTTACTGAAAGCTGCTGTATATTCGGCAAAACCCAAATCTATCTGCACCTGATTCAGTTTTTCGACAATATCGCCGAAGGTAAAGGCAAATTGAGGAATAGGAATACCTGTAAGAATTGTAGCAATGGCAATAGCTGGAATCAGATAAGCGACAATAAGCACAAAATATTGAGCTACTTGAGTCCAAGTGATGCCTTTCATTCCTCCTAATATTGCGAAGAAGGCAACAATAATCATCCCAATGAGAACCCCAGTGCCAATATCAACTTGCAAAAAGCGACTGAAAACAATACCCACACCGCGCATTTGCCCAGCAACATAAGTCATAGAGACGAAGATGGCAGCAATAACTGCAACGATACGGGCAATATTGGAATAGTAGCGATCGCCCACGAAGTCGGGTACTGTATATTTGCCAAACTTCCGCAGGTATGGAGCTAGTAGTAATGCCAACAGCACATAACCCCCTGTCCATCCCATCAAATAAATGGAGCCATCATAACCCAAAAAAGAAATTAATCCCGCCATTGAAATAAATGAGGCTGCAGACATCCAGTCGGCGGCGGTCGCCGCACCGTTGGCAATAGCAGGTACACCTTGGTCAGCGACGAAAAAACCTTTACTATCTTTGACTCGCGATCGCCACCCAATGTACAGATAACCCATAAAGGAAATGATGACGAGTATAAATGTCCAAGTTTCTGCAGTCATTTATTTAGTCTCTCCTGTCAGAATTGTATTTTTTATCGAGTTTATCCATTTGAATGGCATAGATGAAAATTAGGATGACAAACACATAAATTGAGCCTTGTTGTGCCATCCAAAAACCGAAAGGAACGCCAAAAAATTGAATATTATTTAAGGGTTGGACTAATAGAATGCTCATCACAATTGAAACTGTAGCCCAAACTATTAGCAAGTTTCTGATTAATGCTTTGTTGGCACGCCAGTATGCTTGGCGTTTTTCTTCATTCATTTTTTAAGTTGTTGATTGATTATGGATATTTCGATGGAATTTTCGGGACAAAAGCCGATATATTGGCTTCAAATATGGCCTTTTTTCTATGGATTAGGTAATTTAGATTAATTCCAAACTGCTGTCATTAAAGCATTATTTAGTATTCATTGGAAGTGTCATCTGAAAATTAACAATTAGCACTCAGTTTTTGTATTTTTCTCTCCATCTCTCACTTTTATAGTTACTTTTTATTCTATAATTATTTAGACATTTTATAAATAACTGTGCTGAGGATTTATAGCAGAAGTAATATGAAATACGAAAAACTATATTTAATTGCTAATAAATAATCTATGGATGTATAGCTGCTAGGATTTTTTTATAATTAATTAAGCAGACATAATATGAAAAGGAGGTAGTAGAAATTTTTGTGTTTTAATTTGGCAGCTACACTCCATTTAGCTCTAATATTCTGCCTATTTGAATACCCACAATAAAAAATTTAGGAAATAGGGAATCATACCAATTTGAAAAAAGAATGTTACAAATAGTTTCAAACTTTAGATGTCGAATAATTTGCTGAAATTACTGAAGCATCAAAGTTTTGAGCTATAATATTATGTCCGGTAGCATAGTTTGTGTATAAAATTAAGGTGACAATAGGAGAAAACCTTCTACCTCCAGCATAGCTGCCTTCCTTCTACCAAAGTCTAATTATTCAACCGGACATGATATAAAATCTTACTTTTGACTTTTGACTCTCTTGGTGCGCGTTCCCTCACAGGAGTCAGCGTTCCGCAAGCGAGCTGGCGTCGTCGCGGGGTCGCACCGCTTTTGACTTTTGAATTCCGTATCAGTGGAAATTTTTTTGCCCAGCATTCCACATCGAAAAAATATGCTCTATCAACAGAAGAAAATTTTATTATGGTTAATTGATGAGACTTGATATAGCACTCGAAGAAAAGGGGGCGGACATATCAAAAACTTAAAACTCAGACAAAGCTAGATTTTTCGTCCTTCCTTCCTTCTTCTTTCTTCTTCCTTCTTTCTTCTTCCTTCTGCTATATCAGCTCTTGCAAAAATCTCTCAATAAGTATATATTCAATATTATAGTTAGTAATCTGTTTATTCAGAAGCAAATCTGGGCAATCATAAAAATGGTATTCTATCAGCATGATTCACTTAAGTCTGAACTAAATCAAAGAGGTTGGCGTTTGACTCCTCAAAGGGAGACTATTTTACAAATGTTTCAACACCTACCTCAAGGTAAACACTTAAATGCAGAAGAAATATATAATCTGTTGTTACACCAACAGGAAAAAATTAGTCTTTCTACTGTCTACCGAACCCTACATCTCTTGACAAAAGTAGGTATTTTGCGGGAACTAGAATTAGCTGAAGGACACAAACATTATGAGATTAACTCCCCCAACCATCATAAACATCATCATCTAGTCTGTCTTCAATGTCACAAAACTTTTGAATTTAACGATGATTCTATAATGAAGGTTAGCCAAAAGCAGGCTGAAAAAGAAGGGGTCGAAATGTTAGACTGCCAATTAACAGTTCATGCTGTCTGTATAGAAGCTTTACGCAAAGGTTGGCCTGCTTTAGTACCTACCACTTGGTCTTGTCCAAGAACTAACTTAGTGCAGGATGGCAGAAATAACTAGGGTTTGCTTATGGAAAGTTTTTGTTGGGGTAAGAGACAGGAGACAGGAGACAGGAGAAATGGGAATGAGCGAGGAAGTAGGAGTAAGAATTGTCCCAAGATTGTTCTGCCTAACTATGCGCCTAAAATACTAACTTTTTGAGCGTTTTATATCAAATCCGGTTGAATACTTATTATATAGTTGGGAGATGGGGAGATGGGGAGATGGGGAGATTGAAGTAATTATAGAATTATGAACATACACTGTATAACCGGATTCTATATTAGACGTGATACCAGGAACTTTTGAAAGGCCCCAAAAAGGCACTTGTCTTTATATGTCAATGCTTCCCCAGAGCGATCGGTAGAGCAATAACTAATATCATGTCCGGTTGAACAGTTATAAATAAACAACTACTGAGTCCTGAGGAGTCAGTCGGACCGAGTCAACCCACCCGCGGGTCCCTCCCAGGACGGGAAAGAAGAAAGAAGAAGGAAGAAGGAGAAAGTTTATCGATCGCTAATTATCCGGACATGATATAACCAGTTACAAAATCCTAAAAGCCTTACCAATCAATACTTTTGAATGCATGACTTCCGCCTAGCGGCACTAGAAATCATGTCTAACTCAGATTCAAATCATCAAAAGGCAAAATTGGAGGAGGAGGAGGAACTACCAAATGTTCAATAACTGCTCTATGACTTTCGCGGTTAGTTTGTACTTCTGCTGCGATCGCTTCAATTTTTATTTCTAAACAACCATAAGCAATATACAAATCTGTAATTACCTCTAGTTGTCCCATCCCATTAGGAATAAAATCAGTTAACCAACGTGGTCCTGTAACTATTGTTTGAGCTTGGCGGTCGTAAACCCAAATTTTAACATAAATGAGAGGCAAACCCTCCGGTAATTGTACTCTAACTTTTATATCTTTTCCAGCAACTACATCTTTAGCCAGTACTTCTAAATGAGGCACTGGCACTGGTCGATCGTCCGGTAAAATATAAGGTTGTCTAGAAATTGATTCATCTTCTGGCTGAGAAATATTTGCTAAACCATCATTCCATTGCTTTTCTTGCTGCTCTAGTTGTTCATCTTCAACCACAAATTCTTGTGCTTCCCAATTAATTTCATCAGAATTTTCACTGGCAAGTTCCTCATCATCGACCATCTTATTTATAGAATCACTATCTGGCAAATTATCTGTTCCATCTTTATTTTTAGATTCTGATGTATTCTCTAATTCTTCAGTCGGAGATGGAGAAGAAGCTTTCATCCATTGGGACAACTCAGAATCATTTGCCAAGGAATTCAGGCGATCGAACAATCTATCCTCTAAATTCAAAGCCTTAAATGACTCTTTTCTAGGAGCAAATTTTGTCGGAAAGGGAACAAGGTTTTGCTGATTTATAGAAGCTTCTTCTTCCTCAATAGTTTTTGACTCCGACTCCGACTCCGACTCTTCTATTTCTTCCCCTTGTAAATTAGTCTGCTCTGAAAGTTTATTTGAATCTTCCCAGACATCATCTAATTCATCTGAATCTTGAGGAGCATTTGACTTGGCCAACAACTCATTAATCAGAGTCTTCTCTTTGGCCATTTTTTCTGGTGGTGAATTTCCAAAAGCTGGTAATTTGAGCGCTCCAGAATCTGCCTCTCCTTCAACAGGTTGATATATCTGTGGTGGTAAAGGTTGTTCAATATCTGATTCAGTCTGGGGTTTACCTTGATTAATTTTTTCTACTAACTCCTGAAAAGAAGGAGATTTTTGCTCTGATTTTCTGGCCGCCGGAGTTATTGTAGGAGCCATTCCCTGATGGTCATCTTCAGTAAAATTATCATCAATTGCTGTTAACCAATTCTGTAGTGGGGCTGTAATTGTAAAAGATGTATTAGCTAAAGTAACTGTATTATTTGTGAGGGTAATTTGCCCTAATATTAAACGAGTTTTAATATTTTCTGGTACATTGACTGTACAAGCAAATATAATAGGTGGAGCTTGTTCTGGTAGAGCTTGTTGTATATCAATTAAAATTTCTGAAGTTTGAGGATTACGCAGACAAATTTTCAAACTTCCATCAACAATTGGAGTATTATTTTCTGGAATTGAGGATTCATTTTTTGTTAAGGTATTCTGCGATATAAGGTGATTAAAAACTTCTGTAGATTGAAGATTTTGAGCTTGATTATCTAAGATGATCTGACCAGATATTATTAAAGCTTCTCCTGGTTGAGCAGTATAAGATGCTTGGTCTAAGGTTAGTTGTAAAGGATAATTTATAGTAAGGTTAGTCCGAGCAGTGGCATTAGTATCTTTCTCTTTATTTGCCTCTAATTCTATTGCTTGTTCTTGCTCAATTTGCCCAAGTATTGATGAATTATTTATGAGAGTTTCAGTTAGTTCTTGTAATTTTTTCTCTGTATCTTCTATATCTAATATCTGACTTTGCTCTTCGAGTTGGTTTGGAACTTGAATACTTGAATCTTCTTCCTCATCATCTAGTAAATTAGTGGAATTTTTCTCTTCAATCTGAGCATCCAATAACTCTATTTCATCTGACTTAGTTGTTAATTCAGCATCTTTTTTTTCTGTCTTGTCTTCTGGATTATCTAGTGAATTTATTTGACTAGACAAAACAGATATATTTTCATTAGTAATCGACTCATTTTGCTGAGTTTCTGAATCTGCTAATGGATATAGTTCCTGACTCTGAACATCTAATATTTGTGATAAATCTGAATCATCATAATCAGTGGGCAATACTTCTAAATAGATAATATGTTGTTTTGTTTTGACAGATGATGTAGTTGGTTTAGTTTGACAACGAAATTCCCATTTACCAGGTTTGAGGCGGGTAAAAGGGATAATAGATATGAGACCTTGAGAATGGGTACGACTAGAACGTTTCTGAACTCGCCTTAAGGGTGGGACTTCTTCGGTAGAATTGTGAATAATCTGAATTTGGACTTCTGTATTGGCTATATGAGTATGAGCCACAATCCGATAACGACCTTCTAGAATTTCCACATCGGCTGATTCTAGAGGTAGCCAGGTTCGATCGCCTTCTTTCTGTAGCAAAAATTCCCACTTTGACATCTATTTTGATATCTATTCAGTCTACAGGGTTACTTTACATAATATATTACTTTAGTTTATATCAGATTTTTTTTTCTGCGTAATTTTAGCCACTAAAGTTTAGAGTTTTTTTAATTTGAAGTAGTAGTCAGTCGTCAGTAATCAGTAGTCAGTAGTCAAATTAAAATAATTATAGCAGATTTCATTTTAGTCAGCCCATCGCGGGCAAGATACCCGTACTTGCATTAATTCAATAGTTAATCTCTGTACCTTATAACGCGCGGAAACTACTTTCAATAATTGATAATTGATAATGGATAATTGATAATTACCTCTCCCTAAAACGGATAGGATTGAATAAAAGGAAAAAATAAATTTTTTCCCCTTGAAATGGGAGGCTTCAAGGCGCGAATTATTTAATTATTTAATTATTTAATTATTAATTCTTCGGTAATAAAGAAGTAGGTTATTTTTACTGTCATAATTTGTGATTTTTTCAATTTGGAATTGATACCTAAATTTTGCCTTGTTTCTATCTACTTTTTTTATTTTTTATCTTTTTATTTTGGGTTTAATACCCACCATCTAAACGGTGTTTACCGAAAATTGTGGTTTAAAGCCTCCCCTTTTAATATCAAATCCGGTAGCATCGGTGTAATTAGTAGGGGAGTAGAGTAGTAGGGGAGTAGGGGAGATAGAGAAATATTTGGTAATGGTTGAAGATAGAACATTTTTTTATACCGAATTAAACTGATTTGAGATAAGGGGATAACGAAGTCTGCAAGTCAGCAAGTCTGCAAGTCAGAAGTAAACCCACCCCTAACCCCGACCGTGGAGAACCCACCCCTAACCCCGACCGTGGAGAACCCACCCCTAACCCCGACCGTGGAGAACCCACCCCTAACCCCTCCCAGGAGGGGAAGTAGGGGATTTGAGAAAAGCTCAAAAATATTGCGCCTTAAAAGGCGGGGTGGCGCGACCCATGTTATTTTGATAATAAAGAAAAATTTTCATTATTAGTCAATCCTCTTCTTTTCAAGGAGAGGTCATTTCAGTTATCAGTTATCAGTACCGACAACTATTGCCGGATCGAACGAAAATACGCTCATTGAATATTTTTTCATCCCCCTAAAAGGGGGAGGTTTTAAAGCAAAATTTTCGGTAATTATTAATTATTAATTATTAATTATTAATTGTTGAAAAGCTTGTTGGTGTTTGAGTCCCCATCCACTTTTCCTTCTACCTTCTACCTTCTACCTTCTTCCTTCTTCCTTCTACCTTCTTCCTTCTATCTGGGTATATTTGGAACTAAATCATCATCCCAGGGAAGAGAAGCAGGGCGTTGTTGTCGGTCTAAATAGGCATTTAAAGCATAAACCATATCCCCACGAGTCATCGGTTCTAAAGGATTTATGTTGTTTGTACCTGGTTCAGTATTCACAAAACCTTCATACAATGCTGTTGCTATTGATTTTGTTGCCCAACTAGGAATTTTGTCTGAGTCTGGATAATTATTTAATAACCTCTTAGTATTCTCTTCAGGGAACTGAAAAACACCATAAGCTTGAGCAAAAATCGCAAATGCTTCTGCCCGATTAATTTTATAATTGGGAAAAAACATTCCCTCACGATAGCCACTCATTACGCCATTTTTTAGAACAATTTGAATATCATTATAAGCCCAATAATCTGAAGAAACATCTTTTAATTTAACATTTTGTTTCTGAGAAGATTCACGTTTTTCTAAATCAAATGTGTTGACTAAAATTGATGCTAATTCGGCTCTACTAATAATTTCATTAGGATTAAATCTTCCCGCTGCATCTTTGGTCATTAATCCTGCAGCAACTACTCTTTCTATGGGATCTACTATTTCTTCTTGAGCTTGAACAATTATTGGTAATTGTAATAATGCTATGAGGGAAAATAGACCAACAAATTTTTGCATAATATAATTTTAATCACATAGTTTCTGTTGATATATTCATTGTAATACTAAATCCAGCGATCGACAGAATTTTCTTGAGCGGGGGACTCACCCCTAGCTCCCAGGAGGGGGAGTGGGTAGGAACGTTCCATGCAATGTCCGTACACAGAAGTAAACATAATAATCAGCTCTTACACACTGACAATAGACATAGGCGTAAAAATCAAAAATAAAATCAATTCTTATCCATAAATTATCAATTATTCCCCTCCCAGGAGGGGTTAAGGGTGGTTTCCCTGTTGCCTTCCAGAGCTGTTGCCTCTTTTGGAGGAGATGTCTATTCTATTGCACGACACTATTTTAGCGGCCTCAGTCCAGAACGTCTGTTTGACTGTAGAAACTATTGACCAATTACGGCAAATTTATCAGTCAGATTCTTAAACAAAATATTCTCAAAAAAGTGTGAATTTTATCAGGAATTACGGAAATTGACTATTAAACCACCATCTGTAGGGGCGAATGGCATTGGCGTTCCGCCAAGCTCCGAATGGCGCCCTCTCCATAAGTAGAGTCTCTGCGTAAGTCCTGTTAATGTTTGTTAGTTGTTCAGAATGGATTGCTGAGTTAATATTAATTGCAGCAGTTATTGCTAAAAATAACTTGACTCATAATTAGTAATTAGGGAGTAAATATGGCATTTGTAGATAGAGTTTTTGAGTTTTTCGATAGCGGGACAGGATCAATTGCAGGACCTTATGGGGGAACAGCAAGCAATTTCCCTGTACCTATCATTACCGATGTCGTGTTGTTTGGTAATGAACAAGCTTTTGTATCCTTGCCAACAAATTCATTCATAACCGTTGGTTTTGCAAACAAAACAATTATTGACGGTCCTGGAAACGACATTGTTATTAACGAAGCAACCGCTGGTGAATTTGCGAATGTTTTCGTCAGTTCTGACTTGGATAATTTTAGCTTTCTAGGAACCGCTGGACCAACTTCTAGCGCTTTCGACTTATCAACCATTGGATTTACTCAACCTGTAAGAGGAATCCAAATTGTCGGGTTAGATAATGGTGGTGGCTCACCAGGTTTCGATTTAGTCAACGTAGAAGTACCAGACTCCAGCCTCCAAGACATGATCACAACTATCAACGGCAACAACAGAAACAACACACTTAACGGCACTGGCGGCAACGAAACAATTAACGGCAGAAACGGCAACGATGTACTAAACGGTCGCGGTGGCAACGATAACTTAAACGGAGGTGGCGGTAACGATCGCCTCAGAGGTGGCAGTGGTAGAGACACTCTTAATGGTGGTAATGGTAGAGATACCCTAGAAGGTGGCGCCGATAACGATAGGTTAATTGGAGGCAGAGGTAACGATCGCCTCTTAGGTGGTAATGGTAGAGACAATCTTACTGGTGGCGATGGAAACGACCGCTTTGAGGGAGGCGCTGGCAACGACATTTTAACTGGTGGTAATGGCAGAGACAAATTCATCTACAACACCAACAGGTTGTATCGTTCCAGAGACATCGGTACAGATACAATTAGGGACTTTACACCCGGAGTGGATGATATTATCCTCGACAAAGACACCTTTATCAGCTTGAATAGTCGTGCTGGCAATGGTTTTAGCATCAACCGAGAATTTGATATCGTGAACAACAGAACTGCTGCTAGCAGGTCAGTAGCAGATATCGTTTACGACCGCTCCACAGGAGATTTATATTATAATCCCAATAGTGCCTTCTCTGGTTTTGGAGGCGGTGGCAAATTTGCAACTTTAGAAGGAGCGCCAAATATTACTGAATCCGATTTTGTGCTGCAATAAGGTATAATATCAACTTACGCAAATTGACTGTGAAACCACAATCTGTAGGGGCGAATGGCATTCGCCCTTTCAACCTTTATATTTGCCCTTTCAACCTTTATATTCGCCCTTTTAACCTTTATATTCGCCCTTTCAACCTTGATATTCGCCCTTTCAACCTTGATATTCGCCCTTTCAACCTTGATATTTGCCCTTTCTATATTGATATTCGCCCTTTCAACCTTGATATTCGCCCTTTCAACCTTGATATTTGCCCTTTCTATATTGATATTCGCCCTTTCAACCTTGATATTTGCCCTTTCAACCTTTCTATATCAGGACTTACGCAGATGCACTACATCTAGTGAGGGCGAATGCCATTTAGTGAGGGCGAATGCCATTCGCCCCTACAGGTGGTGTATGATTTCGTCTGCGTGCGTAAGTCCTGTATATGTAGAGTCTCTGCTTAAGTCCTGTAATATAAAATCAGTTTGCTTTGGTGGGGTGTTATAATAAACCGGGTCGATCTCAACATTGCAAAATATGAACCCACCCCAAGGATATCAAGACTTACCCAAATTGACTGTTAAACCATCATCTGTAGGGACGCCATTCGGAGCTTTGCGTTAGCAAATGGCATTCGCCCTTTCTATATTGTAGAATCCCTTGTAGGGGCGAATGGCATTCGCCCTTTCTGCTGATAATGCACTACAGACTTTCTCCAAAACTGACATCCTCATACAAACTATCAATGCTAGTCCGAAACTCAATACTTGCAAGATAAACTTCACTACCTTGAATATAAGTGTGCAATACCCAAAGACCTTCAGCATTGCGACGAAAACATTCTAAACGTTGGCGTTTTTGGTTAATCAAAACGTATTCTTGCAAAGTTGGTAATTGCTGATAGTTAGCAAATTTGTCACCGCGATCGAATGCTTCTGTGCTTTCGGATAAAACTTCCACTATTAAACAAGGATATTTTTTATGATTTGGCAAAGCTTTATCTCTGGTGTCGCAAGTTACCATCACATCAGGATAGAAAAATGTATTGGTAGTTTCTATAAGAGCTTTCATGTCCGACATATAGACGCGACAACCACTGCCTCGCAGATAATTTCTTAACAGTGCAAATAAGTTTCCAGCAATGGTGACATGAGCATCACTAGCACCTGCCATTGCGTATACTTGTCCATCAATATATTCATGTTTGATAGAGCTGAGTTCTTCTCCTGTTAGATATTCTTCAGGAGGAATATAATTTCTGTTTTGGTTAGCAATCATGGTTTTGGGGATGTCAATATGTAATTGTATCATTTTAGCGAGGGCGAATGCCATTTAGCGAGGGCGAATGCCATTTAGCGAGGGCGAATGCCATTTAGCGAGGGCGAATGCCATTCGCCCCTACAGATGGTGGTTTAACAGTCAATTTGCGTAACTCCTGTAGATTTCAAATATACAGCTGAGTTCTTCTTCTGTTAGATATTCTTCAGGAGGAATGTAATTTGTGTGTTGTTTAGCAATCATGGTTTTGGGGATGTCAATATGTAATTGTATCATTTTAGCGAGGGCGAATGCCATTTAGCGAGGGCGAATGCCATTCGCCCCTACAGATGGTGGTTTAACAGTCAATTTGCGTAACTCCTGTAGATTTCAAATTTTGTTGAGAGAAGATATTTGGAATGGTTTAATTGTTGATAACAAAGGTTATTTTACCCAAGAGATATTATTTGACAATTTTATTATTCATGGATTTTCTTAATTGGTCGAGAGAAAAGGAAACTCATTACAAATATCCCACCGTTTACCATTATGAATTAATAAAGTTAACTGAGAAGCTACAAATTCAAACTCAAGCGATCGCTCTCGAAATTCTAACCAAGCTGCTCGAAAATTCGTTTTAGTTAAGTCTCGAAAAGCTACTGTTACATGAGGAGAAAAAGGGCGAATTTTAGAAGGGGGATGCACAATTCCTAAAGTACTTTCTGTAAATTGAATTAAATCTTTTTGTATTTTTAATAGTTCTGGAGTTTTGACAACATTAACATAGATAACACGAGGTGGAAAAGCAGCAAACCCAGACAAAGTAATGGGAAAAGCAGAGCAATTTTGAGCAAAAGTCTCTAAAGACTCCTGCAAAACTGCTAAATTTTCAGTCGGCCATTTAAAAGGAGGTTGTAAAGTAATATGAGGCACCGATCTTAAAGCATGACTGCTATTATATTGACTAGCAAAATATTCTTTTATTTCAGTTACTTGATTTTGAATATTTTCAGGTGGCACAAGAGCCACAAATAATAAACGTTTTGATTGACCCATAAAATTCAAAATTCAAAAAATAAAATGCCTTGGTTTGCCAAAATAGAAAAAGGTATAGTTGAAAAATCTATATTTGACCAATATGTACCAGACCATATAGCCTATGTCCAAGAATTAGTTGCTAAAGGACATAAAGCTAAGAGTGGTTACTGGAAAAACCATCAAGGAGGAATGTTACTATTCGAGGCCAAATCTATGGAAGAAGCCCAAAAAATAGTGGCCGAAGACCCTCTCATCAAAAATAATTGTGTCACTTATGAAATTTATCAGTGGTGTATAGTTGCAGAATAAAAAATTGTGTTATAGTAATAAATGATTCGGACCAGCGCGACTATAACGCCTAAACCTTGTCAGGACCGGAAGGTAGCAGCAACACGGGATGCTTGTGGTAGGCGTTGACTCCGGGTCACCCAATTAATCAGGAGCCAGAAGAAGAATATATTATGGATAATTTGGGAGGAATTATTCAAAGGGCAGTTTATCTAGGAGTGGGATTAGCCTCTTATGCAGGAGAGAAAGCTAACCAGAAATTAACTGAATTAAGAACAGAGACCCAAAAACTGGCAGATGAGATGGTTAAGCGTGGTGAAATGACTACGGAAGAGGGTCGTAAATTTGTCGAGGATATGATGAATAAGGCCACGCAACAGCCACCAGTAGAGGCATCTCCAGACACAAGACCTAGTGAACCACGTCGTATAGAAATTCTTTCAGAGGATGATAGTTCATCAGAGTCAAACCAAGAAGTAGATAAAATGCGCCAAGAAGTGCATAAGCTACAGGATGAATTGCGTAGGCTACAAAAAGATTAAATATTAGGCCAAAAATTAAGCTCGGCTCCAAAAGTTTAGGTACTCTAAGTTAAAGAGAAAAGCTCAAACATATAAAAATGGAAGACTGGTCAAAAAACTTGTTTGAAGTAATTGAAACTGCTGCATTAGAGGTAGAAAATTTCTTCAATGAAATGGCAGAAGAAGTTTCTGAAGTGCTTGATGAGTGGGGAAAGTTTTCGGAGGAGATTACCGAAGAAATACATACTAACTTTATTTTAGAGATAGATGAGTATCTCAATGATTTAATTGAACCTATTATCGAAGTATATCTGGACTTAGATTTTGATGTGGGAGGGGAAGATATAGACTATTTTGTGGATAGTGTAGAACCAACACTAGAAAAACATCCAGCTTGTAGAGGATGTAGCAATTATCATGGTCAAGTTTATAGCGGAAATTTATTAGTTTGTGGGATGCACCCTTATGGTGTAGATGGAGAAAGTTGTCCAGACTGGGAATCAGATAATAGTAATTTGAACTAGACCAAAGTTATTTAAGTTATCAGTTATCAGTACCTCTACAATAAGAAGGCTTGATATAAGGGATATTATCTTTTCTCTTGGCGATAATTTCGGAATCAAAAATTTCATTATTGATTTAGTTGTAAATTAGAACTATTTAGAATTAAAATTATTTCGACCATTAGAGTTACTCTCTCAGGACTTACGCACAGACACTAAATCCAGCGAGGGCAAATGCCATTCGCCCCTACATATAGCGTTTTCAAGGTGAATTTGCGTAAGTCCTGTCTCTAATCACTGACAAACTAAAGAGACTTTACTCCTCAATGAAAGATGGAGGAAGTAGAATAGTCAATTTATAGCAGTCGAAACAAAGGTTAAGACATCGATCGACGCTCAAACGAGCTTCAGGGATTACTTTTAACTTTTGATTTTTAACTTTTGAATTTTGCCTTGCGCGGAGCGCTATATGAGTGAAATAAATTCAGGGACTCTTTACATTGTTGGTACACCAATAGGGAATTTAGAAGACATCACATCTCGAGCAATTAAAACCCTACAAACAGTAGACTTAATAGCAGCAGAAGACACTCGTCACACCAGCAAATTATTACAACATTTTGATATCCAAACTCCACAATTAAGTTACCATCAACATAACCAACAAAGTCGTATACCTGAATTAATCGAAAAATTACATCAAGGAAAAACAATTGCTCTAGTAACTGATGCAGGAATGCCAGGAATATCTGACCCTGGATATGAAATAGTAAAAGCTTGTGTTGGAGCAAATATTTCCGTAGTACCAATACCAGGAGTAAGTGCAAGTATCACAGCATTAAGTGCTTCTGGACTACCTACTGATAAATTTATATTTATCGGTTTTTTACCAAGCAAAAGTAAACAACGTCAACAAGACTTAGAAATTTTACCCAATTTACAAGAAACTATAATTTTATATGAATCTCCCCATAAACTCAAACAAACCTTGGAAGATTTAGCTAAAGTATTAGGTAAACAGAGAAAAATAGTCTTAGCTAGAGAATTAACAAAACTCTATGAAGAATTTTGGCGCGGTACAGTTGGACAAGCAATTATTCATTATCAAACCGATAGACCAAGGGGAGAATTTACTCTGATTATTGCAGGAGCTGAACCAGATACGCCAGTAATATCAGAAGATACTATTAAAGTAGAATTACAAAAACTTTTAGAACAAGGAATTTCGCGATCGCAAGCTAGTCGTCAATTGGCCCAAGAAACCAACCTATCCCGTCGCCACATTTATCAAATAGCTCTAAAAATATAGTTAGGGAATGCTCTTAAAAGTCTTATGGGTGAGGGTAGGAGACAGGAGACAACCCACCCCTAACCCCTCCCAGGAGGGGAAGACAGGAGACAGGAGACAGGAGACAGAGGAACGGGGAATGAAAGAGGAGGTAGGAGCTAAGTTTTGTCTCTCAATTTTTCTGCCATAATCATCCCAAAATACTAGCTTTATGCAGCTCGTATCCACCCAAAAGCTGGTACTTTTTTCAACTCTAGAACGCTAAAACCAATATCAGTCAATACTTTTAGATTAGATCGGTAGAGCAATAGTTAGCGATCGGGATTAAGTTTACAGCGCTTTTCAAATTGATGAACCACATCGTCACAACAAAAATCCTGTAAGGGCGAATGGCCATTCGCCCCTACTGTGGTCTACCCAAATGAAAACCGCTGTAATTTTATTAGAAATAGTCTCAATGTCGAAAACAAGGTAAGATTTAGGTAAACAAAAAAAAGCTGAAGGCTAATAGCTGATAGCTAATTGCTATAAAAAACTGTGAACTCAATAGACTCTTTCCTGAAACGCTTTGAACATTTTGGCGTTGAGCTTGGTCTGGAACGCATCTACCAACTCTTAGATAACTTAGGAAACCCTCATCAACAAGTACCCATTATTCACGTTGCGGGGACAAATGGTAAAGGTTCTGTCTGTGCTTACCTATCTTCCATCCTCACAGCAGCAGGATATAAAGTTGGACGTTACACTTCGCCCCATCTGGTAGACTGGACAGAACGTATTTGCCTTAACGAAAAACCAATTTCTCTGACTAAATTAGAAGAGTTATTAGAAGAAGTAGAAGCAGCTATTAATTCAGAAGAAGCTTCACCGACTCAGTTTGAAGTTATTACTGCAGCAGCTTGGTTATATTTTGCTCAACAAGAGGTAGATGTAGCGGTTGTAGAAGTGGGGTTGGGAGGAAGACTAGATGCGACAAATGTTTGTCACCAACCAATGGTAACTGTGATTACTTCTATTAGTTGGGAACATTGGCAAAGGTTAGGTCCTACTTTGGCTGATATTGCTGGTGAAAAAGCGGGTATTCTTAAACCAGGATGTCCTGCAATAATTGGGAAATTACCACCTGAAGCAGAAAAAGTGGTACAAAAGCGGGTTAATGATTTGGAATGTCCCGTAGTTTGGGTAAGACCTGCTGAATTATTGGAGGGGAGTAGAGAAAATGATTCTCTATCAATGGCTAATTATCAAGGTATTGAATATCCACTCCCATTACTTGGAGATGTACAGTTAATCAATTCAGCGATCGCTATTGCGACAATTCATATCCTGGAAAAACAGGGTTGGCAGATTTTTCCCGCAGCAATTAAAGAAGGAATGGCTAATACTAAATGGCCTGGACGTTTGCAATGGACAAAATGGCAAGACCGTAAATTATTAATTGATGGTGCTCATAATACTGCTGCTGCACAAGTATTGGGGAGATATGTCAGGACACTTAATTACTCATCCGTAAGTTGGGTGATGGGTATGCTTTCAACTAAGGAACATTCAGAAATTTTTCGCGCCTTGATTAGACCGGGCGATCGCTTGTACCTAGTTCCTGTCCCAGACCATAGTTCGGCTGATACGGGGCAGCTTACTACTATTGCTAAGAATATTTGCACAAAATTAGCATTCTGTCAAGCTTACCCCAATCTCACAACTGCGATGGAAGAGGCTGTGGTTGAAAGTGAAAATTTGATTGTTTTATGTGGTTCTCTGTATTTATTAGGACATTTTCTAGCAACTAGCGGGAACTAAAGACCCTACTACTGAAGTTTCTGTTTTTGTGTTTGTTAAAGACAGATATTTATGAAAAATTTCCTCAATTTTTTCTGGGTTTATTGGTTTATTCATAAATTCAGAACACCCTACAAATTGAGCGCGAACTCGATCGATTATACAGCCTCTCCCAGTGAGAATTACTATAGGAATATCTTTTAAATGAGGTATTCTACGAAGTTGGGTACAAATTTCATAACCATTAGCAATAGGCATTTCTATGTCTAAAAATATTAAATCTGGTTGTATTTCTATGATAGTAGACAAAGCTAATGTAGAATTTTGAATGCCTATAAATTGATAGCCTTTTTTTGTAATAAATTTTCCCATAATTTTAGTGATTATGGGGCAATCATCGATACAAACTACTAATTTTTTCTGACTACTTACAATAGTTTCTGGCTCTGGTAAATTTTGTGTTTGAATCTCTTGTGCTTGACTGTTTAGTGCATCAATTTTTACTACAGATAATGCAGGTATATCAGGCACATCAGTAAATAGAATTATTTCTTGCCTCACATAATTCATAAATATTTTAGTTAGTCTTAATAAATCCTGCTTTAAGTAAAAAGCTAAATCTCGTAGTGTTAGTTCTTTACTAATTAATATCTGCAATTTTTGGTATGTCAAAACTGATGTCTGTTGTTCTAAAAGTTCAGGTTTATTCAATACAGGAGCTAAGTTTGGAGAATAGTTGTGTAAATTTGCCTCATACCAAGCTTGCCATATTGGTTTAACTTTTTCAAAAGCTTCATAGATACTCAAACGAAAAATTGGTGGCTTCATTGCTGCTTGTAAATTACAAGTTAGAGAAGTAATTTGTAAAGTATCTAAATTATCTTGCTGAATTAAATCAAACAATACTTCTATCAGAGTATTGTCAATTATATTTATAGCTTGTAAAAATGATATTTTTTCTTGTTCCAGTAGATTACTAATTATGTAATATTGCCAACTTTCACAAACATCGCATTTATATAAACTGAGAGTTTCAAGAGAAATGTGAGAGCAAAATTTAGTGAAATTTCTGCGCCATCTTCGCCAGGAATTACTACCACCAGTAGCCCAAGTTATACAACCGCGATCGAAATATAATTGCCATACTTGTCCATCCGTATTTTGGAGTTCTACTTTACCACTAAACTGTTTAGGTATTAAGCGGATTAAATGTTTAAAAAATCTAGCTGTAGTTGGTATTGTTGTCGTCATCATTTTTAATTCTCCATCAATGCAGTTCTGAGTTTTGTATTCTTCATTCTTCTAGATTTAGAAGAGTTTTAACATCCGTAAATCCACTTAATTATATGAAGATTTTGTGAAACGAAATCAAATAAATGTTAATTTAATGTCTATTTAATTTTACTGATAAATTTTATTATTATCGTCCGTTTTTGTACTAATAATTTTAACTAATATATATTTGATTTTGAGGTATAGCAGAAGGAAGAAGGAAGAAGGAATAAGGAAAAATCGGTAGTGCGTCAAGGAAGTGTGGGAAGTGTGGTCCGTGCAGTCCGTGCAGTCCGTGCGGGAAGCGTGGTCCGTGTGGTCCGGTCCGCTCGAAAGTAGGAGGAATAATTGGTAGTGCGTCAAGGAAGTGTGGGAAGTTGGTTCGTGTGGTCTGTGCAGTCCGTGCGGGAAGCGTAGTCCGTGTGGTCCGGTCCGCTCGAAAGTAGGAGGAATAATTGTACCTGTATCTTTCTGGGAAGTGTCTGTCTTTCGTCCTAACTTTTTGGTCTTAAAGGGTGAAAAATTTGCATTTTTTTCCCGACAAAAATCCTAAAAACTTTATAGATCGGTGCTTTTACATTAGATTTGCCAGCCCTACTTGACGAATCCCACACTTTACTGATGCACAACCGAAAAATCTTACGTTGTCTGATTTTTAAGTTTTTTATCAAACAGGATTGGGTCGCGCAACCTCCCCTTTTCAGGCGATCGGGTTTTTGGAGCTTTTCTCAAATCCCCTACTTCCCCTCCTGGGAGGGGTTAGGGGTGGGTTCTCCACGGTCGGGGTTAGGGGTGGGTTCTCCACGGTCGGGGTTAGGGATAACCGCTCTGCCAATAGGTTTTATGGAGCTTAAAACCGCATCAACCCCATTTTCAGTCCTACTGACTACTTTTTCA
>JAXHSW010000118.1:0-17307 GCA_034190295.1 Cyanobacteriota bacterium
GGAGTAGGGGAGAGAGGGAGAGAGGGAGTAGGGGAGAGAGGGAGAGAGGGAGTAGGGGAAAAGTAAAAATATGAATAATCAATATGCTAAGGGCTAATAATTATTAAAAAGGTTATTCAGCAAGAAATAGTTTGTTATTTTCTCTATTCCGACTCGCAATAACAGAAAAATCCTCGATCGATTAAGTCTTAATATCTACTAAGTTCCCATGCAAAATTAATTACACATCTTATTAACTTCTTGTTCCCTTCTCCCTATTTGCTGTTCCCTCTCTCAACTAGGAAATTCCTAAAAGCACAACTACTTATCAAAAATTGAGTTTTTTTTATGCAAAATACTGACTATATTCCCATCGCTGCTTTGAATCAATATAGTTATTGCCCACATCGTTTTTGGCGGATGTTTTGTGCTGGAGAATTTGTCGATAATCAATACACAATTGAAGGTACAACTTTACATGACCGGGTTCATACTTTAGGTGAAGGAAACCGGGAAGATGTTTGGCAAGTTCGTGCTGTTTGGTTAAAGTCAGAAAAATATAAATTAATCGGCAAATCAGATTTAATTGAGGCTGAAAATGGAGAATTTTTTCCAGTGGAATATAAACGAGGAAAAAAAGGAAAATGGGATAACGATGAATTACAAGTTTGCGCTCAAGCTTTGTGTTTAGAAGAGATGACCGGGCAAACTATTAATACTGGTTATATCTATTATGCTCAATCTCATCGTCGGCAACTTGTAGAAATTTCAACCGATTTAAGAAACCAAGCGATCGCTACTATTTCTGATGTGTTGAAGTTGTGGAAGTCGGGAATTATTCCACTGGCAGTTTATAGTCCTCGTTGTCGTGGTTGTAGTCTTTTTTCTCAATGTTTACCTTTAGCAAATGAGCGGGTTAAAAAATATCGAGAAGAGGTTTGCTCACACGGATTATGCCACGGATATACGGATTAAGTAACCTAAATGTAGGTTGGGTTGAGGTACGAAACCAAACATTACTGATATTAAAATACTCAAAAAAATTAAAAATCAAAGATAATTATGATTGCCACAAAACCAACAATTATCTATCTGAAAAACACCAGAATTTAATGTTGGGTTTCACTATAACTCAACCCAACCTACTAACTGAATACTTGATAACTGAAGCGAGTATTTAATTTGCGAATATGGGAGTAAGATGCTCCCACTATTTTCTGAATACCTGATAACTAATCACTGAAAAAAATGGGTACTACTTACATAACTCACGAAGATGCTTTTATCGGCAAAAATGATGAACGTTTAGTCGTCAAAGCTGATAAACAAAAACTTTTAGATATTCCATTAATTAAAGTTGATGGAGTTGTAATTTTAGGTCGGGCAACTGTTTCTCCCGCAGTGGTAATGGAACTATTGTCACGGCATATTCCTTTGTCATTCCTAACAGCTAATGGTAAATATTTAGGCAGACTAGAACCGGAGATGACTAAAAATATTTTTGTTCGTTCCGCTCAATGGAAAGCTGCTGAAAAACCAGAACAAGCTATTCATGTTGTTAAAGGTTTTGTTAGGGGAAAATTGAAAAATTATCGGAATATTTTATTGCGTCGGCAACGGGAATCTTCCGAATTAGATTTTGACCTACCTTTGAAAAAATTAGAAGGAGCGATCGCTCCAATTAATTCTACTAATAATATAGATTCTTTACGGGGTTTAGAAGGTGCTGGTAGTGCTGCTTATTTTGGTTGTTTTAATCAATTAATTAAAGGGTCAGATTTTACCTTTGAAGCTCGCAGACGTCGCCCACCTACAGACCCAGTTAATTCTTTGTTGAGTTTTGGTTATTCTTTGTTGCGCCATGATGTACAAAGTGCCGTAAATATTGTTGGTTTCGATCCTTATTTGGGGTATTTACATTACGAACGTTATGGTCGTCCTTCCTTAGCTTTAGATTTAATGGAAGAATTTCGTCCTTTGGTGGTAGATAATATGGTTTTAAGTGTCTTGAATAAACGCTTATTAACTCCAGCAGATTTTACTTCCGAACCCATAAGTGGAGCAGTTAGTTTGAGTAAAGAAGGATTGAAAATTTTTCTCCGAGCTTATGAACAAAAAAAGCAAACTCAGTTTAAGCACCCGGTCATACAACGGAAATGTTCCTATCAGGAAGCTTTTGAAATTCAGGGGCGACTTTTAGCTAAATATTTGATGGGTGAAACTGATAAGTATCCGCCTTTAATTTTGAAGTAATTTCAATTAGATATTTAGGGGTAGATGGAAATATAAATATGGTTGAAGTCTGCCTTTTCTTTTCTGTTTATTTTTGGGAGATAATTTTTATGTATGTGGTGGTTTGTTATGACATTTCTGATGATAAGCGACGGACAAAAATTCATAATATTTTAAAATCCTATGGTCAGTGGATGCAGTATAGTATATTTGAGTGCGATTTAACTCAGACTCAATATGCTAAATTGAGGGGTCGTTTGGCCAAATTGCTGAAAGGCCAGGAAGATAATATTCGTTTTTATTTTCTTTGTCAGTGTTGTCAGGGGAAAGTAGAGCGGATTGGTGGGCCAGCAGTTAGGGACGATACTATATTTTTTGTGGAATAGAGGGATTTTTGCGCGAATGGGTAGCTGTACAGCAGAGGAGGGGAAAAATATGGGGTTGGAGTTCTTTATGGGTAAGGGTTTGAGGGTGGTTGAGTCTGGAGAGAGATTCGCGCAATTTTTGAACGCTATGTTTGGTAAGGGTTTGAGGATTTTTTATTGGGAAGGGTATTGCAATTTTTTGATGGTTTATTGTAAGATTAAGTTGGTTCGCGCAAATGTATCTCGAAAACTAAATAGAGTCAGGGTTCTAAAATCCTGCGGTTTAAACAACAACTAATCCCTATGAGGGATTGAAACATAGAAGCAGCGATCGCTTGCCAATCAACCAAGTTTAAACAACAACTAATCCCTATGAGGGATTGAAACATTTTGCAAGGCGTGAGCCTCGTCTACAATCACGTTTAAACAACAACTAATCCCTATGAGGGATTGAAACATTATCATCATAATAATGATAGTGGAATGACCACGTTTAAACAACAACTAATCCCTATGAGGGATTGAAACTGGGAATTAAAACCTCTCCCAACTCCTCATCATAGTTTAAACAACAACTAATCCCTATGAGGGATTGAAACTTGGCCGAAAAATGCAGGGTGAGTAGCTTATCGTTTAAACAACAACTAATCCCTATGAGGGATTGAAACAGAATTTCTACAGCCTTTCAAATTTTTAACTTCCGTTTAAACAACAACTAATCCCTATGAGGGATTGAAACCAAAAGCACGGGCTTGTCGGTCACTGTGATTACGTTTAAACAACAACTAATCCCTATGAGGGATTGAAACAGACACAATAGTACCAAGTAAACCTGAAACAGCTTGTTTAAACAACAACTAATCCCTATGAGGGATTGAAACCATGTATCAAATCAAACATTATACTTAATAACAAAGTTTAAACAACAACTAATCCCTATGAGGGATTGAAACGAGTCTGAGCGTACACTCGACTGCTGCTCAACAGAGTTTAAACAACAACTAATCCCTATGAGGGATTGAAACACTATGTTATGCCACAAACGCAAGTATTAGCTTGTTTAAACAACAACTAATCCCTATGAGGGATTGAAACCACCTAGAAGTCTTAAGGAAACAATACGGTATCAAGTTTAAACAACAACTAATCCCTATGAGGGATTGAAACTTGAAAGGGTGTCTCTTATTCCCATTTTGTCTCCGTTTAAACAACAACTAATCCCTATGAGGGATTGAAACAAACCCTTTGTCGTACTTGAAATAATTGAATCCGCAGGTTTAAACAACAACTAATCCCTATGAGGGATTGAAACAATACTCCTAGTGGAAAAAGCACCTGGAATTGGGGTTTAAACAACAACTAATCCCTATGAGGGATTGAAACTCCTTGGGGAGCAAAGCGTAGGAAAAGTTATAGTCAGTTTAAACAACAACTAATCCCTATGAGGGATTGAAACCCTTCTGTAATTGCGATCGAGATTTTTTGATTTTGGTTTAAACAACAACTAATCCCTATGAGGGATTGAAACTTAAATTTTGATATTAATGCTGAGGAGTTTTATTGTTTAAACAACAACTAATCCCTATGAGGGATTGAAACAGAAACATCAATGAAATCATAATAATATTTCACAAGTTTAAACAACAACTAATCCCTATGAGGGATTGAAACCATTCTTTAGAAGGCATGCCAGCGCAGGAAAAATATTGTTTAAACAACAACTAATCCCTATGAGGGATTGAAACTCTCCGGGGTCCTACTTCGCCTGTAGGGATACTTATGCGTTTAAACAACAACTAATCCCTATGAGGGATTGAAACTTAGCAGGGAAAAATGTTGAGTTCCGGGCTGGCAGTTTAAACAACAACTAATCCCTATGAGGGATTGAAACATTTTAGGTACTGGTAAAACTAAACCTGAAAAGGGTTTAAACAACAACTAATCCCTATGAGGGATTGAAACTTGCTTTTGAACAGCAAATGGATTTTGTTTTCTTGTGTTTAAACAACAACTAATCCCTATGAGGGATTGAAACCCGTCAGGCGTTCTAATTAGGTGGATTGGATCGCAGTTTAAACAACAACTAATCCCTATGAGGGATTGAAACAAAGGCAAGTAAAATCAGAGGTACTAGAGTTAGCCCGTTTAAACAACAACTAATCCCTATGAGGGATTGAAACTCGACCTTCTCTGGGACTGCGACCCTCCCCCTTGATGTTTAAACAACAACTAATCCCTATGAGGGATTGAAACGAAGAACATTATGATACCCCATGTAGTAACAATAAGTTTAAACAACAACTAATCCCTATGAGGGATTGAAACTTAATAAGATTGTTGAGTCTGAACTAACAATTAGGGGTTTAAACAACAACTAATCCCTATGAGGGATTGAAACTGAGCTGAGGTCTCCACCCCCACTTAATTACGCCGTTTAAACAACAACTAATCCCTATGAGGGATTGAAACATATTCCATATTCATCCTCGTAATATTTTATTATGTTTAAACAACAACTAATCCCTATGAGGGATTGAAACTGAAATTAACCTGCTAGAAACTATGGACAATAACAGTTTAAACAACAACTAATCCCTATGAGGGATTGAAACGATGATTGTTTTAGTTTATCTGGCTCTTCTGCATGTTTAAACAACAACTAATCCCTATGAGGGATTGAAACCACAAAAGCTTAAGCAGGCATTTACTAAGATTAAAGTTTAAACAACAACTAATCCCTATGAGGGATTGAAACCAAAAAAACAAACATAATTTAAACGAGTATCGTAAGTTTAAACAACAACTAATCCCTATGAGGGATTGAAACTGCCCAAATGATCTATTTGGATATACTCAAGCTTCAGTTTAAACAACAACTAATCCCTATGAGGGATTGAAACCCGAACGATGAGTTCTTTGCACGAAGCTATTTCTGGTTTAAACAACAACTAATCCCTATGAGGGATTGAAACTAATCTATGCTTAGGAAACGATAACAGAACATCAAAAGTTTAAACAACAACTAATCCCTATGAGGGATTGAAACATAATAAAAAGCGATGCACCCTGATGTAGGTAATGTTTAAACAACAACTAATCCCTATGAGGGATTGAAACTTTGTATTTCAAATAAGGCAAGTATCTTTTCAGTTTAAACAACAACTAATCCCTATGAGGGATTGAAACCAGTGAAAAAAGAGTCAAGGTCGATCCTCTTTTTGTTTAAACAACAACTAATCCCTATGAGGGATTGAAACCCCAGAACAGATAAGCATCAAGGAGCTGTCCGAGCCAGTTTAAACAACAACTAATCCCTATGAGGGATTGAAACTCAGGTTTGAGCACGATCGCCAAACCATCGTCATATGTTTAAACAACAACTAATCCCTATGAGGGATTGAAACATCTCTTTGATGGAAATGTCCGAAGTGACAGAAAGTTTAAACAACAACTAATCCCTATGAGGGATTGAAACTTTGGAGATTTAAGACTCAGAATAACTTGGGAAGTTTAAACAACAACTAATCCCTATGAGGGATTGAAACCCGGCATTTTTAGCGATGAGAATGCGTTTAACAAGGTTTAAACAACAACTAATCCCTATGAGGGATTGAAACACAGGATTGAAGCATTATTATCAATATAAAGAAGGTTTAAACAACAACTAATCCCTATGAGGGATTGAAACCTACAATAAATAGGCAAGGTAAGTACAATATGCGCTGTTTAAACAACAACTAATCCCTATGAGGGATTGAAACAACGACTTTAAGCTTCTAGCCGCCGAGAAAGACTGTTTAAACAACAACTAATCCCTATGAGGGATTGAAACTTTAAACCAAATTTGAAGTTTACTTTATATTCTGTTTAAACAACAACTAATCCCTATGAGGGATTGAAACCGTTTTCGAGACTTTTTTTCTGTTTTTAAGAGTTTAAACAACAACTAATCCCTATGAGGGATTGAAACTGAATTATTCATAAAATAACTATTGAAATTTTGGTTTAAACAACAACTAATCCCTATGAGGGATTGAAACATAGAAATATTCATAATATCTATCCCTAATCTGACCAGTTTAAACAACAACTAATCCCTATGAGGGATTGAAACTCTAAATAAACAAACCAAGCTCCATTTAAAAGATGGTTTAAACAACAACTAATCCCTATGAGGGATTGAAACTATACACCTTGGTGTATCTGGCTTGAAGTGAGGGTTTAAACAACAACTAATCCCTATGAGGGATTGAAACAAATAATGGGCATTTCTAAAAAAAGTTTAATGCGTTTAAACAACAACTAATCCCTATGAGGGATTGAAACATAGGGATAATTGGTATTATGGGAGTGGCTTTTATTATGTTTAAACAACAACTAATCCCTATGAGGGATTGAAACCAAAAAAACAAACCCGATTCAAACGAGAATCATGTTTAAACAACAACTAATCCCTATGAGGGATTGAAACCTCATTCTGCAACTCCCTTATCTTGGCGGCTCTCAGGTTTAAACAACAACTAATCCCTATGAGGGATTGAAACTTGTACAGTTCATTATATACACTGTCATCGAACTTGAGTTTAAACAACAACTAATCCCTATGAGGGATTGAAACTTTATCCGCTTCGTATTGTATGTCCCCAAACAAGTTTAAACAACAACTAATCCCTATGAGGGATTGAAACTTCTTCGTTTTTGGTTTGTACCATCTTCGGCAGGTTTAAACAACAACTAATCCCTATGAGGGATTGAAACTCTATTCTTTCAATGGGAGTCAGTGTTAATATTCTGTTTAAACAACAACTAATCCCTATGAGCGATTGAAACCGAGGTGAAGCGAGACATTACCCATTCGACATTGTTTAAACAACAACTAATCCCTATGAGGGATTGAAACACATCTGCTAGACACTGATTATGGCACGGATGCACAGATAAAGTTGAAACTTACCCAAATCCCTATTAAATTGATTTAACCTACATTCCGCTCAATTTTATCAATAACTTCTTTAACTCTTTCATACTCAGAATTTTTCTCTTCTTCTACAAACAATTCAGCCGCTTTCTGTAAATCTTCCAGAGCTTTTGGCAAATCCCCTAACTGCTCATATACAATTCCACGACTTTCATAAGCATTAGCAAAATTAGGCTGCAATTCAATCGCTCGATTAAGGTCTCCTAAAGCCGCCTCATAATCTCCTAATTCTAAATAAGCAGCACCCCGATTATAATAAGTTAAAAATAGTTCTGAATTAAGCTTCAAAGCCTGATTATAATTAGAAATTGCCTCCCGATAATTTCCCAAAACACTATAAGCATTGCCTCGATTATTGTAAGCATCTGGTAAATTTGGTTTGATTCTTAACGCCTGGTCGTAATCAATAATTGCTCCCCAGTCATCTCCCAATAAACGACGGATATTACCCCGATTATTATAAGCATCTGCTAACTCAGGATTTAATTTAATTGCCTGAGAAAAATCTGCTATTGCCTGCTGATAATTTCCCAAGTTTTGCCAAATATTACCTCGATTTAGATAAGCTTCAGCATAATCGGGTTTAAGTTTAATTGCCCAATTATAATCCTCAATTGCACCCTGTTTATCTCCAAATTCAGTCCTAGCAACTCCCAGATTAAAATAAGTTTGAGCATTATTAGGTTTCAGTTCAATTACTTTAGAATAATCAGCAATTGCCCCTGAATAATCTCCTAATTTCCGCCGAATAATTCCCCGATTATTATAAGCATCCACAGCATTTTGCTCTAATTCTATTGCTTGAGAAAAATCGGCAATTGCACCTCGTTCGTCTCCTATTCCAGAACGAGCAACACCACGATTACTATAGACATAAAATAAATTTGGTTCTAATTCAATTACTTTATTAAAATCCACAATTGCTGCTTGATAATTACCAATAAGACTATTAATATTTCCTCGATTATAATAAGCTTCTATGCGACTAGGATCGAGATTAATCACATTAGTAAAATCCTCAATTCCTCCTTGATAGTCTGCTAATTCAATTCGTAAAATACCACGATTATAATAAGCCTCAATAAAATCCGGTCTCAGTTCAATAGCTTTACTAAAATCATTCAAAGCTCCGGGAAAATTTCCATCATTATATTTATCGACACCCCGATTAAAATAAACAGAAGCATCTTGATTTTCCGAATCATTATTAATAATTTCATCCTCACTCACAGCAGCATAATATTCTGTAGTGGTTTGAGCTAAAACATAATGATGAGGGAAAATTATTCCAATTAAAGCAAAAATATAAGCCAGACGTAGTTTAACCGCATAAGTGTTCCGGAACAGTATTGCTGCTAAATATTTTTGTCTGATTAAGGTTTTGAGCATTTTTTTTCCTAAATAATAAGCTATCAGCATTTCAGCATTTCAGCATTTCAGCTTTTTAATGAATGAAGCAAGCATTCGTTTAACTTCTACTAATGTTAAGAAGCATTCAGCTATTAGCTCTCAGCTCTCAGCTTTTTAATGAATGAAGCAAGCATTCGTTTAACTTCTATTACATTTTCAACCAGAGATTCGTATTCTGAAGCTTTGATTAAATTCAGGTCGCGAGCAAGTAAAAGATGATACTCAAGCTCACTTGCTGAACCCATAGCAATTTGAAGAAAACGACGTAGTTCTGCATCTCCACTTCTACCACATCCTTCTGCAATATTTGCTGGAATTGAAGCACAAGAACGACGAGTTTGACTTGTCAACCCATACAATTCTGTGGCGGGAAATGTAGAAGTGGCTTGATAAACTGCTAAAGTTAAGTGATGGGCTTTTACCCATACTTTTAATTCTTTGAAATCTCTCAATTGCTTTTTCCTCCTATAATTAAGCTATTAGCTATCAGCCTAAAAGTTTGTCCATATAATTAGGTATCTGTCAAGCGGAGCACTCCGGAACGTCCAAGTTTGGGTAAAATATCCCCGACTTCTAGCTTGTCCCTTAATTTTAGGAGGGGTTGCTCATCCCATTCCCGCAAAGCTGACTGCTAATTGCTAAACTGCTGTTTGCGTTTGCGTAGCATCCCGTAGGGAAGCATTCTGTAGAAAACGCTTTTTAAAGGCAATAAAGCTGATAGCTGATAGCTGATAGCTGACCGCTGAATGCTTACCAATTAATAATATGCAAAATGAATTTCACCCCCAACCAAAACAGCAAAACTTACCTAACCAAAGATGGCTAATATATCCGGAACAACCAGAAATAACTAAACAATTAGCCAAAACTCTAGAAATATCACCCCTAATTGCCCAGACATTAATTAACCGGGATATTTCTACTATAGACCAAGCACAGGCATTTTTGGACCCTGAGTCAATAAAATTACCTCTACCAATACAAGAATTTCCCGACTTAGATATTAGTCTCAACTTATTACAAACTACAATTTCTCAACAACAAAAAATTGCTATTTGTGGTGACTATGATGCAGATGGCATGACCAGCACTGCTTTATTGTTGCGCGCTCTCAAACATCTGGGGGCAAAAGTTGACTATGCTATTCCTAGTAGAATGCAGGAAGGTTACGGCATTAACAAACGTATTGTTGAGGAATTTCATCAGGAAGGAGTAAGTCTCATCCTCACTGTAGACAATGGTATCGCTGCTTATGAACCTATTGCTAGGGCAAGGGAATTAGGTGTAAATGTTATTATCACCGACCACCACGACATTCCAGCGAAACTACCACCAGCTCATGCTATCCTCAACCCCAAACTTATTTCGGAAACTTCTCCTTATCGCAGTGTGGCAGGAGTAGGAGTTGCTTACATTTTGGCAGTATCTCTAGCGCAACGTTTGGGAAAAGCTCAAGGTTTAATTAAGCCACTTTTAGAATTATTCACCTTGGGTACTATTGCTGACTTGGCACCTCTAACTGGAGTAAACCGTCGCTTGGTGAAACGGGGGTTACAATATTTGCCTCACTCTCAGTTACCAGGAGTGCAAGCGTTAATTCAAGTATCTGGTGTTCAAGCGAAGGAAGAAGGAAGAAGGAAGGAGGAAGGAGGAAGAAGGAAGAAGGAAGAAGGAAAAGCGTATCCCTTTGAAAGGGGGGAGGAAGAGGGAACTCATCAAGAAGGAAGAGGGAAGAAGGAAGAAGGAAGAGGGAATAGGGAAGAGGAAACTCATCAAGAAGGAAGAAGGAAGAGGGAAGAGGGAACTCAAAAATCTCTTAAACCTGATGATATTGGTTTTCGCCTTGGCCCCCGTATCAATGCAGTGGGACGTATTGCCGATCCACAAATTGTGATTGAGCTTTTGACTACTGATGATATGGGAATAGCTTTGGAAAGGGCGAAGCAATGTGAAGAAATTAACCAGCAACGACAACTATTATGTGAGGAAATTGAACAAGAAGCGATCGCTTGGTGCGAGTCCAGTCAGATAAATTTACAGGAGGAAAGGGTTTTAGTGGTGGTGCAAGCAGGATGGCATCATGGTGTTATTGGTATTGTTGCTTCTCGGTTGGTGGAGCGTTATGGGGTGCCTGTTTTTATTGGTACTTATGAGGAGGAGGGGCAAGAAATAATTCGTGGTTCTGCTCGTGGGATTCCTGAATTTCATGTTTTTGAGGCGTTACAATTTTGCGATGAGCTATTAGGAAAGTATGGTGGTCATAGAGCGGCGGGAGGTTTTTCTTTCTCGGCAGAAAATTTGGATAAGTTTCGTTCCCGTCTGAGTGAGTTTGCTCATCAATGTTTAGAAATTCAGCATCTAAAACCGTTAATTAGTATTGATGCGGAGGCAAAAATTCAGGAATTAAATTTTGACCTTTATAGTCAAATAGATTTACTTCATCCCTGCGGAATTGAAAATAAAGACCCCGTGTTTTGGACTCGGAATGTGAGAATTTCTGAACAAAAAATTGTGGGTAAGGGGCATATTAAATTAACTTTAATTAAAGGAGAAAAAATTCAGGCGATCGCCTGGCGTTGGGGCGATTATTTTCCTCTACCTTCGGTGGTAGATATTGCTTATAAAATGCGGGAAAATACTTGGAATGGTCAGAGTAATATTGAGTTGGAATTATTAGGAGTACGTTTACCGATGGAAGTTTCTAGGAATTCACAAACTTCGCCTCAAAATTTGCCTCAAAAAGCAGAATTTTATTACAATAGTCGCCTTTACAGTTGCAGTCTTTATCAAATAGGAGATGTGCAGGAATTAAGAATTAGAAATTCCCGTGGAGAAGTATTAGCAATTCAAAAGGGGCAAAAAATAGGTTTGTTAGGTAAAACTCGTAATAATGCCAAACAAGTAAATGTTTCGGATGCTCGTTTTTTTAATTTAATTAAAGAAGCCAAGAATGCTTTAAAGTTATAGAAGAAGGAAGTTTCATTAAATTCAAAATTCAAAAGTCAAAAGTCAAAAGTTAGAAGTGATATTTTAGGCATTTAAAACCTTTACTATATAGTAATTTCAACTTATGGTCGGGAAAGGCAGAGGGCAGGAGGGAATTATGACCAAAAAATAAGGTCAATAGCCTCCCTTTTCAAGGGGATGAAAAAAAATAAAGTTCAATATTTCAATTCACTTTACTTTAGGCAGAGGTACTGATAACTGATAACTGATAACTGATAACTGATAACTGATAACTGATAACTGATAACTGAAATTTTACAACTCTTTAATCAAATGAATAATCAACTATTGAAGGAAAAATTACAAGCAACAATCAAAAGTATTCAAACTAAAAATGATGGTTCTCCTGTAACGAATTTGAAATTAGATAAAACTTTAGTTGCAGAAATTGAACAGTTAACAATAGACTTAGAAAATCTCAATCCTCATCCTCAACCACTCCGAAGCGCTACTAATTTATTGGATGGAAGTTGGCAATTGCAATACTCTACAGCTAGAGAAATTCGTTCTTTAGATTCCCTACCATTGGGTTTACAAGTAGGTAAAGTTTATCAAGTAATTAATGTTGGTAATAAAGAATTTTTTAATCAAGCCCAAGTACAACATCCTCTGAAATTAATCTCAGGAAATGTAAAAGTAACTGCTAGTTTTGAACCAGCTATTGATAAGTCTGGTTTAGCAGATAAACGCATCAATGTTTATTTTGATAAACGTTATTTGGCAATTGAGAAAATTGTGGGTATTAATACTCCTAAATTAAATCCTTTTAAAGTTGTAGCAGCTAATAATCCTCAAGGTAGAATTGCTACACTAGATATTACTTATTTAGACGAAACTTTAAGAATTGGGCGTGGGGGGGATGAAAGTTTATTTATTCTGAATAAAGTTGCATAGCAGAAGGAAGAAGGCATTTCAGTTATCAGTTATCAGTTATCAGTACCGCTGCAATAAGGAGGCTTTAAATATGGAATATTCTATTTTTTTTATCTCCTTAAAAGGGTAGGCTTTAAACCACAAATTTTCGGTAAAAAGGAAGAAGGAATAAGGAATAAGATATTTAGTTATCTTGGACAGAAGGAAAAATCTAGAATTATCTGAGTTTTAAACTTGATGATATTTCCTAACAGTAATGGCAACTGCTATACTACCTAAAACCTAAAACCTACGACCTACCAGCTTCTTAAAAATCATGGAAGAGATATTAAAAAATTTACTATCACATAAAAATGTCAAAATTAATAAAATAATTTCACCCCCTAATTTCGTAAGTGAAGAATTTATTCAAGATGAAGATGAATGGGTAACATTACTTCAAGGTTCTGCCATATTCCAAGTCAATCAAAAAATAATAAAATTAGTAAAAGATAGCTATATTTTTATACCAGCTAAAACCCCACATAAAATTATTTCAACCGATCCAAATATAGAAACAATTTGGCTTGCTATTCATATTTATTAGCAGAAGGAAGAATTCAACAATTAATAATGAATAATTAATAATGAACAATTACCTCTCCTTGAAAAGAAGAGGATTGACTAATAATGAAATTTTTTATTTATTATCCCCTTAAAAGGGGAGGCTTTAAACCAGAATTTTTCGGTAAGAAGGAAGAAGTAAGAAGGAAGAAGGAAGAAGGAAGAAAAAATAAGGAAAAATTTTGCGTTGTCTGAGTTTTAAGCTTTTGATATGTCTTAATCTTTCCTTCGACTGCCATATCTCTAATATCATCTCTGATAAATAAGGGAGTAGATAGAATAGGGAAATTTGTTCTTGATAAATTTTTTATTTGCGGAGTGCGGAATGTGGGTTATATCGCTAATTATCCGGACATAATATAATACTTATTCTCAAAAAAATGCTATGTTTAATTAGGGTTTGCGTATGGAAAGTCTTTTTGCTGGGGTAGGAGACAACCCACCCCTAACCCCTCCCAGGAGGGGAAGACAGGAGACAACCCACCCCTAACCCCTCCCAGGAGGGGAAGACAGGAGACAACCCACCCCTAACCCCTCCCAGGAGGGGAATGAGCGAGGAAGTAGGAGTAAGAATTGTCTCTCAATTTTTCTGCCATAATCATCCCAAAATACTAGCTTTATGCAGCTCTTTCCATCGAAAAGCTGGTACTTTTTTCAACTATAAAACGCTAAAACCAATATCATTCAAGACTTTTATAATTAATCAGCAGAGCAATAATTAAACTCTCAAACAAACATTTTTCACACTTTACTCGGAAGTAATGAAGGAGTTATTTGTACTTCACACTTTACTCGGAAGTAATGAAAGAGCTATTTGTACTTCAGAATTGAACTCGGAAGTAATGAAGGAGTTATTTGTACTTCAGAATTGAGTTATTCTGCATTTTTTATGTCTGATAGAAATTTCTAAAAATCATGCGATATTTATTGAATATTTCAGTTATTAATTAATTCAGTAAGATTCAGAAATTTTTTTAGCAATTTATTTCCATGAAATAAACATATCTTATTCCCCACTCCCCCACTCCCCCACTCCCCTACTCCCCTACTCCCCTACTCCCCTACTCCCTTCTTTTGACTACAATAAATACATAAAAACAAAAATAACCCCATTCCAAGAATATACTTAAAAAGATCGGGCACTAACGGACTAGGCGAGAAAAACCCCTCAATAATTCCAGCAATAACTAACAACACCACAACACCAAAAACCAACTGTGCAGCTTGAAAACCATAAAACTTTAAAGCATCAATTCTATTATATTTACCCGGAAATAAAATAGCTCTTGCTATTAATAAACCAGCTCCACCAGCCAAAAATATTGCAGGTAATTCTAAAGCACCATGAGGAAATACAAAAGCCCAAAAAGGAACAGCCAAATTATGCTGACCAACTAGAGCACCAATTGCCCCAATTAATAATCCATTAAACACCAACAAATAAACTGTATAAATACCCCCACTAATACCACCCGCTACTGCAGAAAAAGAAACCCGTAAATTATTAATCATAATATTACTAGAAGCCAAGGGTTCAACTCCCACTATTGAACCCATCCATAACTCTTGACGATCGCGTACCTGAGAAATTAAAGATTCTGGCACTATCAACGACATAAACACTGGGTCTTGCCAACTATACCACCAGGCCACCAACCCGCCAACCAAAAAAAATGCCGTCGCCACTGCCGTATAAGTCCAAGTTTTTTGCACCACTGCGGGAAACCCCCAACGACAAAACTCCCAGACTGCTTGCCATTCCTGCTTCCGGTTTCCCTGATAAATTTGAGTGTAACCACGAGTAGTCAACCTCTGCAAATCTTGCTCCAGAATATGACTCACTTGATGAGTTTTAGCACGGGCCAAATCTGCCGATACAGAACGATACAAACTGGCCATTTCTCTAATTTGAGCTGCTGGCAATGATTTTAATCCCTTTTTTTCTACTTGCCTTAATAAAGAGTCTAAATGCTGCCAATTTTTTTCTCTACGTTTAATCCAACGGTTAATATTCATTAAGTTTTTCTAATAGCTACCTTTGACTAGCTTAAGATAAATATAAAATTTTCACTGCAAATAATTGAGATAAATTTAGTTATGTCTGAAAATCTAACTCCACCTATGGAACCTCTGAGTGTAGGAAATGTTGTTAGCGCTGGGTTGAGAATCTATCGAGACAATTTTAAGTCTTATTTTGGTATCTCTTTGAGGGCAACTTTATGGTCTTTTGTACCTCTAGTTTTTGCATTATTATGTATCCCTCTAGTTTTTATTTTTGGAGATTATAAAATTTCGTTTGTGCTAATTCCTATTGTGCTGGTGTTATTAGTTTATTGTGCTGCTAAATATTTTGTTAATTCAGCACTAATTTCACGTTTAGTTTTTGGCTTGTTAACAAATCAACCAGAAACTGTAAATTCTGCCAGACAACAGGTTAATCCCCAAATGTGGAATATATGGAGAGCGCTATTTGTTGTAGGGATAATTTTGTTTGTTTCCAATTTTATTTTAACATTGGCTCAACAGTTAATATTTTCTCTACTTGCATATATTCTAGCAAGCTTAAATCTTGAGTCAATATTACCATTGATAAGTCTTCTCCTTTCTTTAGTTGTTTTGGGATTATATATTTGGTTATACTCTCGTTTATTGATTCCTGAAGTGTCTTTGGCAGTAGAAACAAATATTAATACTAGCCAAGGGATAAGCAGAAGTTGGGAATTAACTAAAGGGTCTGTATTCCGAATTCAATTAATAGTTTTTATCACCTTTTTGGTAACTATACCAATGTATATTGTCGTCATAATTCCCATTTTAGCCAGTTTTGCTTCAATAGCTTTTACAGCAGCGAACTCTCCTGCCGCTGCACTACAGCAATTTGCGCCTATTCTTTTGATAACATTGATATTATTTTTCGTGGCGACAGTAGCTATTACTCCTTTTTGGCAGGTAATTAAAGGTGTGATTTACTATGACCTTCGATCTCGTCGGGAAGGTATGGGTTTAGAGTTAAGAAAGCGAGAAATAATTTAATTTTTTTCAATCTGAAATAATGCAAAATTTAGTCAATAATCTACTTCAGGAAGCTGATATTTATCGGCAATTCTCTAATTCAAAAGTTAATATCCATGAAATTTTATGAATAGCTATATTTCAACAATTAATAATTAATAATTAATAATTATATTACCGAAAAATTGGGTTTAAAGCCTCCCCCTTTTAGGGGGATAAAACAATATTCAATGAGCGTATTTTCGTTTGATCCGGCTTTAGTCGGAGGTACTGATAACTGATAACTGAAATGACCTCTCCTTGAAAAGAAGAGGATTGATTCAAAGGATTTTTTTTCTTTTTTCCCCTTAAAAGTGGAGGCTTTAAACCAAAATTTATCGGTAACTGGCTTAAGATTAAAAATAAAATTTTCAGTTCAACTAAGTTAAGAATAAATGTACTTATGTCTGAAAATCCAACAACAATTACACCTTATAAGTGCCGGGAATATTGTTAGTGCTGGCATGAGAATTTATCGAGACCATTTAAAGCCTTATTTTGGTGTAGCTATTAACTGATAACTGATAACTGATAACTGAAAAGACCTCCGAACTCGTCGAGAAGGTATGGATTTACAGTTAAGAAAACAAGATATTTAATTTTGTAGCAGGATAAATTTAGCCATCCCAATACTTCAGGGGTTGCTACTGTTAACTGATAACTGATAACTGATAACTGAAAAGACCTCTGAACTCGTCGAGAAGGTATGGATTTACAGTTAAGAAAACAAGATATTTAATTTTGTAGCAGGATAAATTTAGCCATCCCAATACTTCAGGGGTTGCTACTGTTAACTGATAACTGATAACT
>JAXHSW010000118.1:17407-17560 GCA_034190295.1 Cyanobacteriota bacterium
GAAAAGACTTCTGAACTCGTCGAGAAGGTATAGATTTACAGTTAAGAAAACAAGATATTTAATTTTGTAGCAGGATAAATTTAGCCATCCCAATACTTCAGGGGTTGCTACTGTTAACTGATAACTGATAACTGAAAAGACTTCTGAACTCGT
>JAXHSW010000118.1:17660-28716 GCA_034190295.1 Cyanobacteriota bacterium
CGAGAAGGTATAGATTTACAGTTAAGAAAACAAGATATTTAATTTTGTTGTAATAGGATAAATTTAGCCATGTCTCAAAATTCAATGACACTAATTAAAATTCTCAAAGTAAACTTCAGTATTTCAATCCCAATACTTCAGCGGTTGCTACTGTTAACTGATAACTGAAAAGACCTCCGCAGTCGTATAGAAGGTATAAATTTACAGTTAATAAAACGATAAATTTAATTGCACGACAGTAATTTTTAAATAGATATAGGGATGATTAGACGAGTAAATAAACCATAATAAAATCTCATAACTTTTATCAATATTAACAATGAAATTTTTTAATCAAATCTCTCTACAAACTCCAGAAAGTGTGGAATTAGATTTTAATTTAGCTGGAGTGGGCAACCGTGCTTATGCTTTGTTCATCGACTATATTATCTGGAGTCTGATTTTACTTTTTGTCCTGATATTTGGCATCTTTTTTTCTATTCAATTTTTAGATATTTGGCAAAATTTTGGAGGTGATGATGAGCAGGCATCATTGTGGATAATTTCAATTCAGTTATTAATTTTATTTGTTATTTATGTCGGATATTTTGTGATTTTTGAAACTATCTGGCAAGGTCAAACACCAGGAAAACGTTATGTGAAAATTAGGGTCATTAGTGATGATGGTAGACCAGTTAGATTACAACAAACAACTCTGAGAGCTTTATTCCGTCCAGTAGATGATACTTTATTTATCGGAATGTTATTAATTTTATTTAGTAAAAAAGAGAAACGTTTAGGAGACTGGGTGGCAGGTACAATTGTTATTCAAGAAGTTAAGGCAGTTACCGATATAATTTCGACTTCCGAAACAGCAAAAAAATTGGCAAATTATTTACTAGAAGAAGCAGATATTTCTCAATTATTGCCTGAAGATTTTGCTGTAATTCGAGAATATTTACAACGCTCTAACTTAATGACTAAACAAGCCAAAATAGAGTTGAGTAAAAAGTTAGCAACTCAAACAAAAGAAATTATTGGTTTGACACAAACTCCACAAAAAGTTACTGCTACAGAATTTTTAGAAGCTGTTTATTTAGCTTATCAGCAAAAATGAATAAGGTGGTAGGTTTTAGGTGATATCAAATTCGGTTAAATACTTATTATATAGTTGGGATAGATGGGGAGATGGGGAGATGGGGAGGTGGGGAGATTGAAGTGTGGATAAAATTATAAATATATACTGTATAACCAGATTCTATATGATAGGTGGTAGGTTAAATTTTATCTTTTTCTTTTGTGTTTAATACCCCGGCGTTACTTGTGGTTTTTACAATTGGTTGGGGTTATTAAGACAGGAAGTAGCAGGTCGTTGACTATTCCCATCCACTTTTTCCTTCTTCCTTCTTCTTTCTTCAATGGGTTTGAATTAATAAATAAAAGTTACCTGAAGAAAATGTTAAAAAATTAAGTTAACTATTTCCCTCTTTTATGGAGATGTCTATTGAGCGACTATTTTTATTTCGATATTAAAAAAGTAAAAGAAGAAGGTTGTAGGTAGTAGATAAAATCTTATTGGGTTGAAATTAATAGATATCTCCAGAAAATAAACTTGCTCTTTATTTAACATAAGCTAGAGTTTTAACAGTCACTGAAAAAAAAATTTTTCCTATCTTTGTGAAAATCTACTCCCTGTTCCCTATTTCCTGTTCCCTACTATGAGCAAAAAGTCTCTTTTTCACGCCTATATCTAATAGACATCTCCAAAAATAAAAAATAAAATAAGTCATGGCACAGAAATTATCAATTATTTCCCCCCCATTCCCTATTCCCTCTTCCCTCTTTTGGAGGAGATGTCTAATAAATGAAAGTTGCCTGAAGAAAATGTTAAAAAATTAAGTTAATTATGGAGCGATCGCTATTTTTTTTCCTATATTAGAGTTATTGGGAAATAATATCAAATCCGGTTGAATACTTATTATATAGTTGAGAGTAGGGGAGTAAGGGAATGGGAGAGTGAGGGAGTAGGGGAGATTAAATAGACATCTCCAATCATCAAAAATCAAATTTTATTGCTGCTTTTCCTCCGTGAATTTTTCCTGACAACCAAATAGATTTATAACCGAAATTATTAGGAGTATTTAAGATGCTTATTTCAACAGAAAAACCGGATATTAAGTTAATGACTTTAGAGGAGTTTTGGGACTGGTATCCTGATGGTTATGGTCGGTTTGAATTACATAATGGAGAGATTTTTGAAGTGCAACCTACTGGAACTCACGAAAAAGTAGCTGGTTTTCTAGCTTTGGAATTAGGTGTGGAAATTAAACGCCTGAATTTACCTTTTTTTATCCCTCGACAGGGACTAATTAAGGCTATAGATTCGGATAAATCGGCTTATATTCCTGATGTAATGGTATTAGATGATAATGCTATGGAAAATGAGCCAATGTGGAAAAAACGATCGACTATTACTCAAGGTAAAAGTGTTAAATTAGCCATAGAAGTAGTAAGTACTAATTGGCAAGATGATTATTTAATAAAACTTGCAGAATATGAAAAATTAGGAATAAATGAGTATTGGATAGTTGATTATTTAGGTTTAGGAGGTCGCCGATATATTGGAGACCCCAAACAACCAACTATTTCGGTTTGTAATTTAGTTGAAAGTGAATATGTTATTAATTTATTTAGAGGTCAAGATGTGGTGGGTTCCCCGACTTTTCCAGAACTAAATTTAATCGCAGAACAAATATTTAAAGTCGGACAATAGTGCCGCTATGCGGAAGTAGGGGCGAATGGCATTCACCCTTACAAATGGCATTCACCCTTACAAAAGTCAATCATTTTTGATTTGTAATTGTTTTAGGATTTTGTAACCAGTTATTTCCGCCATCCAGTAGTAGTAACCCTACTTATACCGTTTCACTAAAGTCAAAAGTCAAAAGTCAAAAGTAAGATAAGATTTTATCAGTTCAAAACTTTGATGTTACAGTAATTTACGGAAGTTATTTAACATTTATCGGGAGCGAAACTATTTGTGACATCCTTTAAAGTGAATTGGTATTAAGAACTTCTGAATTCGGCTTTTCCTCAAAAATTTGGATGCTTGGTTACTCAAGTTTAAATCCATTTTATGTTTTTTATCCCATTTTAAATTAGTGTAAGCATTCAGCTATTAGCTGTCAGCTCTCAGCTATTATGATGGGGTTTTAATCAATATTTAAAGTCAGCTTTTAGGCGTAAGTATAAATTCTAACTCAATTAGTAAAGCTTTTATCTAAAATTAAAAGCAATAGCTTATGGCTGATAGCTGACAGCTGTTTACGCAGCATTCCGCAGGAAATGCTTACAAATTAGTTTAATTAGTAGAGAAAATTTTATGCAAGTTGCCTCCAAACCAGAAACAACAAACGTCGATCGCTCCCCACAAGAAACCATCACCCTAGATGTCAGTGGGATGAAATGCGCCGGATGTGTCAAAGCAGTCGAACGCCAACTCACCCAACAAACAGGGGTTATCTCCGCTCTAGTAAACCTAGCAACCGAAGTAGCAACCGTCCAATGCCAAACAGGGGCGATCGATCCAAACAGTCTCGCCGAAAAACTGACAAATAACGGTTTCCCTACTCAACCACGTCTCGACACTTCCGAAACAGACGCTGCCAAAAAACAAACCGAACGCCATAACCAAGAAATTAAACAACAAATTAGACGAATAGCGATCGCTGCCTTCCTCATTATTCTCTCAGGTATCGGACATTTGGGACACTTCATTGGTGTAGAAATTCCCATTTTGAGCAATATTTGGTTTCATGCAGCATTAGCAACCTTAGCTTTATTACTACCAGGACGCGAAATTATCATCGACGGTATTCAGAGTCTCTGGCGAAACGCTCCCAACATGAACACCTTAGTTGGTCTCGGCGCCATGACCGCTTACATTGCTAGTGTTGTTGCTCTACTATTTCCCGAATTAGGTTGGGAATGCTTTTTTGACGAACCAGTAATGATCCTTGGTTTCATCCTTCTTGGCAAAACCCTCGAACAACAAGCAAGATACCGAGCAGCATCTACCCTCCAGTCATTAATAGCACTCCAACCCGCCACCGCACATTTAGTCCCCGCACCAAACGGGGAAAATAATTCTGAGTCTGTAGAAATTCCAGCTTCACGAGTCAAAGTCGGAGAATATCTGCAAGTATTACCCGGGGAAAAAATTCCTGTGGATGGAGAAATATGTAATGGCAAAACAACAATAGATGAGTCGATGCTGACTGGGGAGTCTATACCTGTAACAAAAGAATGTGGCGCTAAAGTTACTGCGGGAACTATTAATAACTCAGGCGCTATAGTTATGCAGGCAACTCACACAGGTTCGGAAACTACATTAGCTCAAATAGTTAAATTAGTCGAAACCGCTCAAACCCGCAAAGCACCCATTCAAAATTTGGCAGATACCGTGGCAGGTTATTTTACCTACGGCGTAATGACTATAGCTGCGACAACTTTCCTATTTTGGTATTTCGCAGGTACTAATATCTGGCCGAATGTGTTGCAGATAACCGATAGTGAAGGGATGATGATGGCACATTCCACTTCCACTTCCCCACTATTATTAAGTTTGAAATTAACCATCGCTGTCTTAGTTATTGCTTGTCCTTGTGCATTAGGTTTAGCCACACCCACCGCAATATTAGTAGGTTCGGGTGTCGGTGCAGAAAGAGGTTTATTAATTAAAGGTGGGGATGTGCTGGAAAAAGTACATGAGTTAGATACTATTGTCTTTGACAAAACTGGAACATTAACTACAGGTAATCCCACCGTTACTGATATTATCGGCGATAACCCGCAATGGTTATTACAAATTGCCGCGACTGTGGAAAGTGGTGCGAGTCATCCCTTGGCAAAAGCAATTTTACAAAAAGCTCAACAAGAGGGTGTTTCATTACTCACAGCTACAGACTTTCACACCGAAGCTGGTTTAGGAATATCTGCTGTTATAGATGGTAAACCTGCTTTAGTGGGAAATTTGGAATGGTTGAAAAGCCATGAAATTGTTGTCAATACTGAAAATATCCCCACTTTAAACGGCAAAACAACAGTTTATATTGCTGTGGATGGAATATTAGCTGGAGTTATCGGGGTTAGTGATGTGCTTCGGGATGATGCTCAGGCAACAGTGCAGCGTTTACAAAGTATGGGTTTAAGAGTGATGTTATTAACAGGCGATCGCTCTTCTGTTGCCGAAACTATTGGCCAACAGTTAAATATAAATTCAAAGGATATTTTGGCAGAAGTGGCACCGTCTGGAAAAGCAGAGGCGATCGCTTCTTTGCAGTCAAATGCTGGAAAAGTGGCAATGGTGGGAGATGGTATTAATGATGCTCCTGCTTTAGCTCAAGCAAATGTGGGTATTGGGATGCAAGCTGGTACAGATGTGGCAGTGGAAGCTGCTGATATTGTGTTGATGCAGGATAAGTTGATGGATGTGGTGCAGTCTATTAAACTCAGTCGTACTACTTTCAACAAAATTCGTCAAAATTTATTTTGGGCTTTTGCCTATAATATTGTGGGTATTCCTGTAGCTGCGGGGGTGTTGTTACCGAGTTTTGGTATTATCCTCAACCCTGCGGCAGCGGGTGCTTTTATGGCATTTAGTTCCGTGAGTGTTGTGACAAATTCTTTATTGCTGCGTAGAACATTTCGTTGAAAGAAGGAAGAAGGAAGAGGGAAGAAGGAAGAAGGAAAAATCTGGCGTTGTCTGAGTTTTCAGCTTTTTATCTGTTCTAAGCTTTGCTTCAACTGCTATACCGAATTACAGCAATTTTCATTACTCTACCGACGGCTCCCCCCACCTGAGTTCTGACTCCTGGTAGTCCTGTATGGTAATTGTGAGGATATATAGCAATGTGCCCTGGCTTATGTACAAATTACCGAAAAATTGTGGTTTAAAGCTTCCCTTTTTAAGGGGATAATAAATAAAAATTTTCATGATTAGTCAATCCTCTCCTTTTCAAGGAGAGGTAATTGTTAATTATTAATTATTCATTATTAATTATTCATTGTTGAAAGGAGGTGTCGAATAGCTAAAAGTCTTATTGGAAATTATGACTCCTGACTCCTCCATTAAATAATGCTGTCGATAAATTCCCAATTAGAATTTTCTATTATGGACTGAGTTAACAAATCAAATTTTTGACGACAATGATTATCTGATTTTAAAGGAATTTCTTCATTTCTAGCCACTAGATTTATTTTGATTTTTTCAGTATTAGTTACTATGCCAACATTTATATCTAAAGTAACAAGTTGAGAGAAAATAACTTGACCATGAATTTCACTAGCCATTAAATAGCTGCCTTGAATATAGACAATTTCAAAACCACAAAAATTGAGAATATCTGTCAAAATTAACAGTAGATTTTCTACATCGACAGCTAAAGTAAATACACCAGTATAGCGAGCCATAAAAAACTCCAATAATTTAATTGAAGAAAGAAGAAGGAAGAAGGAAAAAGGAAAAAGGAAAAAGGAAGAAGTGGATGGGGACAGTCAACGACCTGCCACTTAGTGTCTACAAACCTCAACAATCTTGTAAACACCGTGTAGACGGCGGGGTATTAAACCCAAAAGAAAAAGATAAAATATCAACTAATATTCGTAAGCATTCAGCCGTCAGCTATCAGGTATCAGCTATTGCTTTTTGTGAGTGGTGAAGGCTTTATTAATTGAGAAACGAAAAATCTTGCTACAAAAGTCAGCTCCAAAGTCTATATTCATTTAAACCTCGTCCTTAAGCATAGGGTCTTATTGCTCAAGTCCGCAGTTCCTCCGCAGGAGGCTAGCTGATGGCTAATAGCTGTTTGCGCAGCATTCCGCAGGAGATGCTTACTAATATTCTATATACTCCCTATAGGTAATAATATAATATTATGTCCGTTTTCTTGGCGAACAAAAAAACATATCTTCTTGTTTCAACGGCAAATATCTATATTTTTTCTGTTCCAGTGTTCATTTATTTATAAGTATTCAACCAGACATGATAGAATAATTTAATTGATAGGAATTCGAGATAATTAGTAAGAATTTTATTACTTCGATGTCTGCCATTCCTGATTTCCTAAAAGTCGAGGAACACAATTCAAAAAACATTGCTCCTATAAATAAATTAGTAATCATTAGCAAATTCTAAAAAATCAGTTAAAAATAGACAAATAAATGCAAAATGATAGGTAAATTCATTGTCTTTGAAGGTGTAGAAGGAGGGGGAAAAACCACTCAAATTCAACTTTTACGAGATTGGTTATTAGCACAAAAACGATCGAGCGAACTTCTATCAAAGTTGACAGATTTAGAAGTAATTGTCACACGAGAACCAGGAGGAACAAAACTAGGTAAAGCTTTACGAGAATTACTATTAAATACAGATGTATATGAAGAACAAATTCAAGAAAGAGCAGAATTATTACTATATGCAGCAGATAGGTCTCAACATATTGAAAACTTGATTAAACCTTATCTAGAAAAAGGGGCTATAGTATTGTGCGATCGCTTTACTGACTCGACTATTGCTTATCAAGGATATGGTCGTGGTTTAGATTTAGAATTAATTCAAAAACTTAATCATATTGCTACAGGTGGATTAAAAAGTGACTTAACTTTTTGGTTAGATATTGATGTAAAAATTGGTTTAACTAGAGCTAAAAATCGGGGGAAAATTGATAGAATGGAACAAGCAGATATTCAATTTCATCAAAGGGTGCAACAAGGCTATCAAGAATTAGCTAAAAAGAATCCTTTGATAGTACGAATAGATGCTAATCTGACCACAGATAAAATTCAAGAACAAATTCAAAAAGTTCTGAGGAAAAAATTAATAGAATGGGATTGAAGAAGGAAGAAGGAAGAAGGAAGAAGGAAGAAGGAAGAAGGAAGAAAAAATGGATGAGGACTCAAACCCCAACCAATTGTCAACACCGTGTAGACGGTGAGGTATTAAACTCATAAAGGTAAAGAAATTTTTTTTTAGTATTTATATTAAAATAGCGTTTACTGAGATAAAGTTGTTTTTCTTCTTTTTTATCAAAATAACATGGGTCTAAAACCCCGCCTTTTAAGGCGCAATATTTTTGGAGCGGGGCTCAAATCCCCGTTACAAAAATCACTTCTGACTTTTGACTTCTGACTTCTGACTTCGTTAATCCCTACTCCCTACTCCCTACTTCCTACTCCCTAAAAAAAGGAATTTTGTACTTCACAATCATGGGAATTGCTATATGTTTAAATTATACGAATTTTCTACTTCTGGTAACTGCTATAAAATCCGTTTACTTTTAACTCAGTTAGAAATCCCTTTTGAAAGAATCGAAATTGATATTACAAAAGGAGAAAGTCGTACTCCAGAATTTTTACAAAAAAATCCTAATGGCAAAATACCTACTGTAGAAATAGAACCAGGAAAATATTTATCTGAATCTAATGCAATTCTTTTTTATCTCAGTGAAGGAACAAAATTTTTACCGACCGATAAATGGGAAAAAGCTCAAGTTATGCAATGGTTATTTTTTGAACAATATAGCCATGAACCTTATATTGCCACCTCTCGTTATTGGATAAGTATTTTAGGAAAACCAGAAGAATATCAAACAGAAATTAAGCAAAAACAAGCAGGAGGTTATGCTGCTTTAAATGTCATGGAAAAACATTTAGAAAATCATCAATTTTTTGTAGGGGAGCAGTACAGTATTGCTGATATTTGTTTATTTGCTTATACCCATGTTGCCGATGAAGGAGGATTTAATTTAAACCAATTTACAGCAATCCAAAATTGGATAGAAAGAGTAAAAAATCAGCCCCTTTATCGTTCTATATTAAGTTAGATATAAATTTCCGAAATTTTTCAATCAGAAGTTGTATGTATTTAGTAATAACGTAATTATTTTGGGGGATTAAGTTAGATTGGGATTAACTAAATCAAAAAATCTCATCTAAATTTATTAAAATTTTACAAAGTCTTTTAGTAGGGGCAGGAGAAAACCCACCCCTAACCCCTCCCAGGAGGGGAATACAGGAGAAAACCCACCCCTAACCCCTCCCAGGAGGGGAATGAGCGAGGAGGTAGGAGTAAGAATTGTCAGAATGATTTTTCTGCCTAACTATGCACCTAAAATACTAACTTTTTGAGCGTTTTAGACTGAAAACCAGGCACTTTTTTCGACCCCAAAAAGGCACTTGTCTTTATATGTCAATGCTTTTAGATTTAATCAGCAAGCCCTAATTATCAATTATCAATTATCAATTATTGAACCTATGTCTAAAAAAAAGGATAATTCTTCTCGTCTTTTTGATTCAGGTTGTTTGGTAGAAATTCTAATTTTCTTGATGATTTTAGGTGGAAGTTACTGGTGGTTTATCCAGAGAAATCAGATCGATTTGTCTAAATTCGTATCTAATAATTCAGTGGTTTCTTGGCTCCAAGATAAATTTCCAAATCTACCTATTCCCACTTCAACATCAGAAGATACATCGACCGAAAAAGAAACTGTTTTAAAATCAAAAAAAACTGACTCAACTCAAACCGAATCATCTCAATCATCTTCATCAGAAACCGTCAAAAATGCACCAGATTCACCTAAAATAGAATCACCATCACCTATTCCTGCCGAAAAAAAGACTGTTAATCCAGTTAAGCCTAATAATAATTCCCTTGAACAAGAAACCTTTTTAAAATCAAAAGAAACTGACTCAACTCAAACCGAATCATCTCAATCATCTTCATCAGAAACCGTAAAAAATGCACCAGATGTACCTAAAATAGAATCACCATCACCTTCACCTATTCCTGCCGAAAAAAAGATTGTTAATCCAGTTAAACCTAATAATAATTCCCTCAACGATAAAAAATTAACTCCTTGGGAAAAAAAAGAAATTAGAGGAATTTACTTAAGTCGTTATTATGTAACTAATAATGCGGATGAAAAAACAATTCGTGAAAGAGTTCGTCATTATAAAAAACAAGGATTTAATACCATAATTCACGGAGTTTGGGGAAATGGTTGTACTATGTACAAAAGTGAAGTAATGCAAGAAATAATAGGAATAAATAGCTGTCCTAATAAATTTAATGAACAATGGTTAGTTTGGTTGATTGATGAAGCACATCAACAAGGAATGGAAGTTCATGCTTACTTTGAGAAAGGCATTAAAATTGATAAAAATAGTCCGATTTTTGACTTAGCAATTGCTAAAAAATGGATAGTTCCCGGAGTGGATAAAACTTACGAAGGAATTGAGCATTACGTCTTGGATGTAGAAGTAGAAGAAGTAGCTAACTTTTTTACTCAAGTTTTAGTTGAATTTGTCAAAAAATATCCAAAAATTGATGCCGTTCAATGGGATGATTATCTAGGATATCATGCAGAATTGCCAGGAAAAGTAGACCGGACAGCGAAATTAACAAGCTTTACCAAAAAGATGGTAACAGAAATGAAAAAAGCCAATAATTCAGTTAGTTTCGATCTTAGTCATCATAACCCTTATTGGGCGAAAAAATATTTTGCTGCAGACTGGGAAAAATGGTTAGTAGATCGAGTCTTTATTCAAGCTTATAATGAAGATAACTTTCAAGAAGAATTAAATTATGCCAAACAATATGACGGTATTGGTATTACCGATAAACAATTACACCGCCTTGACGAATTAGTTAATAATTCTAATATTAAAAGCGTATTAGTTTTCCCACTTTCTGGAAAACCAGAAGAAGCAGCTAACAGAGTTAAATCATCTTTTTAGATTGAATTTTTGAAATTATAGGCTTTGTTGCATGAAAGTATATAGATAGCTGCCGCACTTGCTCCCAATGGCGCTCATCAGCACAGCAATAACTATTGTCCAATAGTAATCATTGCCAAAGAAAGCGATAGCGAATCAGCACAGCAATAACTATTGTCCAACAGTAATAATTGCCAAAGAAAGCGATTAAGCTGCCGCAAAGCTGCCGAATGGCGCTCATCAGCACAGCAATAACTATTGTCCAATAGTAATCATTGCCAAAGAAAGCGATTAAGCTGCCGCA
>JAXHSW010000119.1:0-10825 GCA_034190295.1 Cyanobacteriota bacterium
ATAAACCAATTCGTTTCAACTTTTCATTGATTTCCAAAACTCTTACTTTTACCACTTGCCCAACTTTTACAACTTGCTTTGGATCTTTAACAAAATAATCTGCTAATTGAGAGATATGTACTAACCCATCTTGATGTACTCCCACATCAACAAAAGCTCCAAAATTTGCCACATTAGTTACTATTCCTTCCAACTCCATTCCTACTTCTAAATCTTTAATTTCTTTAATACCTTCTCGAAAAGTTGCATACTTAAATTCTGCTCTAGGGTCGCGTCCTGGTTTTTCCAATTCACTGATAATATCTTTGAGTGTTGGTTCGCCAATTTTATCAGTTACATACTTTTTTAAATCCAGAGATTTTACTCTATTTGAAATTTGATTAATCTGATTTATCGATACAGCTAAATCTTGAGCTATATTTTCTACAACTGAATAACTTTCTGGATGTACTGCCGTATTATCTAAAGGATTTTCACCGCTCCTAATTCTTAAAAACCCAGCACAAAGTTCAAAAGTTTTCCCTCCCAATTTTGACACTTTCAAAATTTCTTTACGACTTTTAAAAGCTCCATTTTCATTCCGATATTTAACTAAATTTTTAGCGACTGTCGAACTCATACCAGAAACAAAAATGAGTAATTCTTTTGAAGCAGTATTCAAATCTACACCCACATAATTCACACAACTTTCTACCGTTTCATCCAACTTTTTTTTCAACAATTTTTGGTCTACATCATGTTGATATTGACCGACTCCTATAGACTTCGGGTCAATTTTTACCAGTTCTGCTAAAGGGTCTTGTAAACGTCTGCCAATACTAATAGCTCCCCGCACTGTAATATCTAATTCTGGAAATTCTTCTATGGCTACTTTAGAAGCAGAATAAATTGAAGCACCAGATTCATTTACTATGACTTTTATTGGTTTTTTATCTAAAGTAGAAATTACTTCATTCATAAATTCATCTGTTTCTCTTCCTGCCGTACCATTACCAATAGCAATAAGTTCAATTTTGTACTTTTGAATTAATTGTTTAATAGTTGTAGCAGCTTGTTGTTTTTCCGCCACAGATTTATGGGGAAATATTGCTTGATATTTTAAGAATTTCCCCGTTTCATCTAACACCACAACTTTGCAACCCGTTCTAAATCCTGGGTCAATTCCTAAAGTAGGTTTCATCCCTGCAGGAGGAGATAATAATAACTCTTTGAGATTAGTTTCAAAAGTCTTAATTGACTCAATATCTGCCTCAGCTTTCTTTTGCCCTCGAACTTCATTAATCAAAGAATTTTTCATCAAACGATTAAAGGCATCTTTGAGCATTTCCTGATAAAAACCTCTGACTTCTTTCGCTCTAGTTTTAATTTCTGAATCTGCTAAATAAGACAGTACAAAATCTCGGTCAAAATCAAGTTCTAGATTTAACACCCCTTCACTTTCTCCTCGTAACAAAGCCAACATATTATGAGGAGCAATATCTTTAACATTTACCCGAAAATTTCGGTACATTTCAAACTTAGTCGTACCTTCTGGATAATCATCTTTAATTTTGGAACTAAAACCACCAGATTTGAGAAAATATTCTCTGATATAAGAACGTAATTCAGCTTTTTCTGCCACTGACTCCGCCAAAATATCAGATGCTCCTTGAATTGCCTCTTCTATACTTTTTACTCCTTTTTCTTCAGCAATATATTTAACAGCTTCTTGCTCAATAGATGTAGATTTTGCTTGAGGATTATTCAAAGATTTAATAAATTCTGCCAAAGATTCTAAACCTTTTTCCTTAGCAATAGTCGCCCTAGTCCGTCGTTTTGGTTTATAGGGAAGATAAAGGTCTTCAAGTTCTGTTTTTAACAGACATAACTCAATTTTTTCCTGTAATTCATCAGTAAGTTTACCAGCTTCATTAATTGCTTTGAGAATCACCTTTTTTCTTTCTTCAAGTTCCTGAAGATAAGTAAATCTATCCCAAATATTTCGCAGTTGAGTTTCATCCAAAGAATTTGTATATTCTTTCCGATAACGAGCCACAAAAGGAATAGTCGCCCCTCCATTTAACAGCTCCAAAGAATTTTTAATACTTTTAGAATTGATATTTAACTCTTGAGCCAGAGTTTTATTTATGTCCAGCATAAATCATCTATATAAATATATTTTTTTTGATGTAAGCAAACAGCCATCAGCTATTGATTAGAGGAGGAGGTAAAAGCAATTAAAAAATTGAGAGAGAATTAAAAGTTACTGCCAAGGTAAACTCCTTTAATCTTAGAAGGAATTATTCATTATTTGCTGTTAACGCAGTTCCTCCGCAGGAAGCTAACTGACTGCCCTCAAGTTGAATCCTTACTTTTTTATTTTACACATTTTTAATCAGAAAATGTTAAAATTAATCATATCATAATTATTTTTTGAATAGGTAAAAATGGCTAAAATCAAATTGCGACGAACTGAAAATATTAATGGCGATATTTACGTTGATAGTACCTGTATAGACTGCGATACTTGTCGCTGGATGTCACCTACAGTTTTTCATCGAAATGGAGATAAGTCAGCAGTTTATCATCAACCAAAAAACGAAAAAGAAAGACAAGAAGCAATACAAGCTTTACTATCTTGTCCGACAAATTCTATCGGTACTATTGAAGCACCAAAAGATATCAAAAAAATTCAACAAACCTTCCCAATTTTAGTAACAGATAATGTTTATCATTGTGGATATCATTCAGAAAAATCTTTTGGTGCAGCTAGTTATTTTATTGTCAGACCAGAAGGAAATATTTTAGTAGACTCCCCCCAATTTTTACCTCCATTAGTGAAGCGTTTAGAAGAAATGGGAGGAATTAAATATATGTATTTAACCCATCGAGATGATGTAGCAGACCATCAAAAATTTAGAGAACATTTTAGTTGCGATCGCATCCTTCATGTTGATGAAATTTCTTCCGATACTAATGATGTAGAAATACAATTAACTGGCACAGAATCAATTTCTCTTACTCCCGATCTATTAATTATTCCTGTACCTGGTCACACCGAGGGTCATACAGTTTTACTATATCAGAAATTTTTATTTGCTGGCGACCATCTAGCTTGGTCTAGTCAGTTAAATCAACTTTTTGCTTTTCGTCCTCAATGTTGGTATTCTTGGTCAGAACAAATTAAATCTATGCGCAAACTCATCCCTTATAGTTTTGAATGGGTATTACCCGGTCACGGTAAAAGACATAATACTGATGTAAAAACCATGCAACAACAGTTACAAAAATGTATTGATTGGATGGAAAAAATTTGAGTTTTTTAAACAGTTATGACGATTAATATAAAAGAGATAGAATTTATCTCAATCATCAAAAAAAGGGATTAAAAAATTTATCAGAAGGATAATTTTTCCCTTTTATTTGAATGGAATAGATTCTAATCTCATGTTTGGTATAACGGTTATATGCTCTAGCTCTAATATAAGTGTTGTTAGGGCTAAAGCCCAACTACAAACAAAAACTTTATTATCAGTAATTATCCGCTAATGTTCCTGCAACCAACTTTCTAAATCCTCCAAACTATTAAAATCCAAAATATCTTCCGTTAAACTTTCTAAATCTGACAAAAGTAAATCTTCAATTTGACGACTTATTATCTCTGGAATTTCTCCAAAACGCTTTTTTAGTAAACGCATAACCAGAGCGATCGCTTGATTCAACCTTCCTTTTTCTTCCCCTTGTTCTTCCGCATAAATTATCCGTCCTCTTTCATCTTGCATTGCAATTGCTCGACGCTCAACTATATCTAATTCTTCTACCGTCAGATTAATTCTATTAGCAATATTTAAAGCCTTTTCTATTTCAGAAACTTCTCCTAAATTCTCTGGAATACTATCCAATCTTGTAGCCTCTTTCAGAAAGTAAATCCATTTATCAGTCAAACTATTTAACTCAGATAAAGCTTTCTTAAATTTCGGCAATTCTAGGAAAATTAATCGTAATTGTTTGTCAAGACATTCAAAATTCTTAGTCTCCTCCTTAAATACAAATTTATTGATAAAATTATCTCTCTTTTCAAACAGAATAAAATCTGTAATTGTGACAGCTATAGCTGGATTTAGTAGCAGATAATCCTCTCCAGTTTCTAACTGATTGGCATAAGCTTTAGCCAGATTGTAAGCTACTCGTTTGTTGAAGCCAGCCATTCTGGCGACTTGCATTTCAATAACTACAATTGAGCCGTCTACTAAAACTGCTTTGATGTCTAAATAGGTGTCTTTTAAAGTAATTAATTGACCGGGATTATAGGGATTAAGAATTGTGAGAGATTGAATTACTTTTTTGCCTCCATAAATTATGGCATTGAGAAAGCTGATTAAGATGTCTTTGCTTTGTTCGGAGCCAAAGATTTTTTTAAAGGCATAATCGACCTTGGGATTTATAAATTTCATGGTATTTTTGATGTGGTTTTAGTTAGCAGTTATGGGAAGTATTGAGTTATTTTAAGTATGATTTTGACAGACTTTAGATAAATAGTATAGTATAGTATAAATAAATCATACCAATAAATTAGTGACATTTTGTTTCAATAATCAAGTTAGGAGAATATAAACAATGATTGAACAAGAAAATGAGGTAAAAAAAGTTTTAGACAACTTATCTTCTCCAAATATTGCTGTAATTGGGTTGACAGGAGTTGGTAAAAGTTCTTTAATCAATAAAATTTTTGGCAATAACATAGCTACTACTGGTGCTGGTCGGGCAGTAACTGATAAATATACTAAGTATTCTCCTAATGCTTTTGATATAGATTTACCAGTAAATTTATACGATTCACCAGGTTATGAACCAGGGAATGAGCAAGAATATTTTGTTAAAAAAACAATTAATTTTTTGAAGGAGACAAATCGCAAAGGCCAAGAAGAACAAATCCATGTTATTTGGTATTTAATAAGTGCTTCATCAGCAAGATTAACGCAAGCTGATATAGATATCCTTGAAGAAATTAATCACAATTATATTCCAGCAATTATTGTTCTTTCCAAATGTGATATTGCTCAACAAAGTCAGAAAGAGGAAGTCAAAAAAGCAATAGAAGAAACTAATTTTAGTAAGGTTTACAAAACTGTTGAAGTTGCTGCCGACCCCCTAACTTTACCCAATGGAAAGTACATTTGCGAACCTTTTGGTATGAAAGAATTAGTTAATCTTACAGCAGAGCTGTTACCAAAAATTTATTCAGACGCTGTTATCATAGCTCAAATAGTAGATATTGAATCTAAGAGAGAATTGGCATGGAAATACATTAGAGAGGCTTCTATAGCTTGCTTTGGTGTAGCAACGGCAGTTTCTATTCCACTCAGTTCTCTTACTAGCGCAATAGCAGCATTAGGCTATATGTATAATCGAATTATAGCTATATATGGTCATACTAATTTGAGTTTATTAGAAGCAATATCTGGAATAAGTTTAGAAGGTTTGGTGGCACTCGTGGTTGGTGGAGCGATCGATCTATTTAGCTGGAGTATGCCTGGAATTTCAATTCTTAAAGGGGGCGCTGCTGCTGCATTTACTGCGGTATCTGGAATGGCATTTACAAATACTTGTGAGAGGTTAGCTATTAGCCAAGTAACTGGCACAGAAACTGAGATTAAGCAAAAAATAAGGGAAATTTTCCAAGAAGAATTTAAAAAGTTATCAACTATACGAATTACTACACCAAATGATTTAGATAAAGTGGGAAGAAATTTTATTGATAATGATAACTAGATGTAAATTTTTTAAGATTTTTCCTAGCAACTAAGTTCATTTGCGTAAATCCTAATTTTGACAGGATTGAGGCAAATATGCTATGAATATTGCATACTAACTTATTAGTAAAATTTTGTTTTTTATAATTTTATAAACAGTATAGGGAATATATAACTAATGATTAACTATGACAACGAGGTAAAAAAATATATAAAGAACTTATCTGCTCCAAATATTGCCATAATTGGATTGACAGGGGTTGGTAAAAGTTCTTTAATCAATAAGATTTTTGGGATGAACATAGCTACTACTGGTGCTGGTCGGGCAGTAACTACTGAATATACTAAGTACTCTCCTAGTGCTTTTAATATAGATTTATTAGTAAATTTGTACGATTCACCAGGTTATGAACCAGGGGTCGGGGTTCCAAATTTTGTTGAAAAAACAAAGAAGTTCTTGAATGAAAAAAACAGCCAAGGAAAAGAAGAACAAATCCATCTTATTTGGTATTTAATAAATGCTTCAACAGCAAGATTAACGCAAGCTGATATAGATATTCTGGAAAAAATCAACCAAAATAATATTCCAGCAATTATTGTTCTTTCCAAATGCGATATTGCTCAACCACATGAGAAAGAGCAAATCACAAGGGTAATTGAAGAAACTAAGTTTAGCAAGGTTTACAAAATTGTTGAAGTTGCTGCTGTCCCCCTAACTTTACCCAATGGGGAGCAAATTTACGAACCTTTTGGAATGAAAGAGTTAGTCGATATCACAACAGAGCTGTTACCAAAAATTTATTTAGACGCTTTTATTGCAGCTCAAGTAGTAGATATTCAATCTAAGAGAGAGCTGGCATGGAAACATATTAGAGAAACTTCACTAGCCTGCTTTACTGGAGGAGTGGCTCCTATTCCACTCAGTACTCCTACTAGCGCAATAACAGGATTGGTTTATATGTATACTCAAATTATAGTTATTTATGGTCATACTAATTTTGGTCTTTTTTTAGCGATATCAGGAATAACTGTAGGGGGTGTGATGACAGTTTTTATTGATGGTTTGATTGACTTATTAAGTCTTACCTTTCCCGGAATTTCAGTTCTTACAGGGGGTGCTGCTGCTGCATTTACCGCAGCTTCTGGAATCGCATTTACAAACACTTGTGAAAGACTAGCTATAGAAAAATTAACTGGCTCAGAAAGTGAGATTAAGCAAAAAATAAGGGAAATATTCAAAGAAGAATTCAGGAAGTCCTCAAGTATACAAATTTCTACTCCAAATGATTTAGACAGAGTGGGAAGAGATTTTATTGATAACTAGATGTAAATTTCTTAAAGGCTATGAATAATGAAAAGTTTTCAAATAATCCAAAGAAGAGCAAATTCTCAATTACTCTAGGACAATTGATGACTCTTCCCATTATCCTAGTACCAATAATCTTTTTTATTACTGATTATATACAATTAAGATTTACAGGGTTCCATTTTTGGGAATCCAATCTAAGACAGTGCAACAAAGAACTGACTGGTGACATCAATCAAGCAGAGCGTATATATAAATCTTGTGGAAAAATCATTGACTCAACTAAAAATGTACCTGAATTGAATTTAGCATCTAAAAATGCTGGACGAGCCAAGCTGGTAATATGGGATAAATCTAGTAAAAATAAAAATACAGATAGATATATTGAAGATATAAAAAATTACTTTTCCAAAGCTAAAGCTATCAATGAAAAAGATCCACAAGCTCAATTTTACTCAGCTTATATGGAAGATTTTGAGGATTTTGTACAAACCCCAGAAAATTTAGATTGTTTACCTGCTAGTAAGCGCTATCAAGAAGCAATTAAACTCTATAGAGAAGGAGATAATATCGAATCTGTAGGAAAAGATTTTTTTGCAGTCCTGGAATTAGGTCATTTCTTAGTTGCCCGAGATGCAAATCAAACATTTGACTTAGGCAATGAATTTTGGGATAATCGAAATGGGTATCAAAAAGCAGTAGAATTATATAAGAAACTTCAGGTTTCTGACAAAGATGCGAATTATATAGTTCTCTTGGATAAAGGTAAAGCCTATTTCTTAAATCAAGAGTATTCATTGGCACGAGATTCATGGGAAAAAGCCTTAGAAAAAGAACCACAAGATTACCAAATTAAATACTATATAGGTAACTCCTGGGCATTGGAAGGAGAGTATGAAGAAGCTATAAAGAAATATGACGAAGTGACAGAAGATCAAAATACAGGAGAATATTATGAAGCTTTGAGAGATTCAGGTTTTGCTCACTATATTATCAACAACTATGAAACAGCTCAAAATCGGTTTGAAAGAGCGATTAAAATACTAGGTAATCGGAATAAAACAAGTCAATTAGATATAGAACTTATGGAAAAATATTTAAAGAAAATTAGAGATGGGCAATGTGACCAAGGTAGTTTTATCGAGACAATTTGTTATCAAGAAGATAAAACTCGAAAACTTATTAAAAATGATATAAAAATAAAAGACATTTTTACCAGTATTTACACAGTTCATAGAAAAGATAAACCCACAGATCCATTCCTAGAAGTTGAACATGATAGTTTTTATAAGTGCCGAATTAAACCAGAGTTCTAATTAATTTTGTATCTGAGGATATCCGGAATAAATTTCTATTTAGAGCATAAATAATCATAATCTGAAAATGTTCTTCAAGCACTCTGGAAAAATAAAAAAATTTACATAGTTGCAAAGGTGGGTTCTCAATGTCTCAACTATTTACCAACAGTTTTCCACTCTGCAGTCGCCGCCGACTATTGCAACTAAGTTTAGCAGGTCTAGGTATTACGGGAAGTGCAGCAGGGTTACAAATTCTGCGCTCTCAGCAAAACTCACCTTTTAGGATACCGCCAATTCCTGAAGACGATAACTCATGGGAAAACTATCCCGGTTTCGATCCGATGAATACATTACGAGACTTTGACTATGGTACGATCGCTTACGAAAATGGACGTGCTGTGAGAGAATTTCACATAACAGCAAGCGTAACCAAAACTCAGCTTAATGATAGTGTATTCTTCAATACTTGGAGTTTTAATCATCGGGTTCCTGGTCCAACATTAAGAGCGGTAGAAGGCGATCGCATTCGAGTAATTTTTCATAATCAAGATACTAATGGTCATAGCATTCATTTTCATGGTATTCATCCTGCGGAAATGGATGGTATTACCCCAATAGGTAAAAATAAAGAAACTATCTATGAATTTGATGCTAAACCTTATGGCCTTCACCTCTATCACTGCCATATTAGTCCTGTCGATCGCCATATAGGTAAAGGACTTTATGGAATGTTTATTATAGATCCACCAAGAAAGCGATCGCCAGCAGATGAGATAGTTTTAATCATGGCAGGATACGATACTAATCAAGACTTAAAAAGTAATGAACTCTATGCTTTTAATGGTTTACCTGATTACTACAAAAAACATCCCATCCGAATTTATCAAAATCAGTTAGTCCGATTGTATATACTGAATATGATTGAGTATGATGCTGCCGTAAGCTTTCATATTCATGCCAATATGTTTAAAGTTTATCCCACAGGACGGACTATGAAACCAGCTTTTGAAACAGATATAATTACTATGGGAACTGCGGAACGACATATTTTAGAATTTGCATATCCCTATCCAGGTGAATATATGTTTCACCCCCATCAAGACGTAATTGCCGAGAAGGGTTGTATGGGAAAATTTTCAGTTATTGCTAGAAGTAAATAAACTTATTCAAGAATAAACTTTATGTATAAACGACTAAAATTATTTTTCATTTCTATCTCAATTTTAATTTTGATAGTTAGCTGTAATTTTTACACTAACTCAAACTCTACTGGTGAATTTGACCTTGGGGTAGATATACCTGAGGAAAATTATACAGATTTAGATTATATAGCAGACCTTGGTTTAATGCGTGGTCATTTGGTAGCAGCTAAAGAATTGTTAGATACAGGAAGTCCTGGTCAAGCACAGTATCACTTAGCTCACCCTTTAGAAGAACTTTATGCTCAAATTGAACCAGTATTGAAAAAGCAAGGCATTGATACTGGCAAATTTCATAACAGTTTAGAACAACTCTATGAGACGGCAGAATTTAAACCTTATAATCAAGCAACAAAAGATAGATTTTCGGAAGCGGTGAACAATATCCAATCAGCAATTGACAAATTCTTTGAGAAAAATCCTCAGTCTGGTGAATTTGTGGAGAAAGTATTTCTTAGCATCTTGGAAACATCAGCAGAGGAATACGGGGCAGGAATTGGAGTAAATTGTAAAATTATTGCCCCGATAGAATATCAAGACTCATACGGTTTCGTTAAATATGTAAAAGAAGAACTTTCACGAGCTAGTTGGGTATCTGATACAACACGAGAGAAATTTAAACCCATTGTGAAAGAGCTTTTAGTAGCTTGGTCTCCCGGCGAACCTCCAAAAAATACAACTAACAATAATCTTGATTGTTCTATTGCACTATCTTCAGTAGGAAATCAGCCGTCTGTGTATCCCCCTGAGTATCCTGTGATGACAGGTGAGAAAGTATCTAGTTTGGTTGAGAATATTTCGATACAATAGGTTTCCACAAGGTTAAATGGCGATCGCCAGTTTGGGCTAAAATATAAAATACACTTTTTCAACGAAATTAGTCAATGGAAAACATAATAATTTCTCTACCCGACTCCCTGCTAGTCTACGTCGAAGAACAACTACAACTTGGTAGTTATAACAATGCCAGTGACTATTTTAGTCTCTTAGTGCAGCAAGATCAACAACGCAAAACCAAGCAACGCTTAGAAACAAAGTTAATCCAAGGTATAGAGTCTGACACTGTCGAACCGATGACTGCACAAGACTGGGATGAAATTCGTCAAGCAGTGCGAGAAAGAAGTGTCGAGCGATCGTAAATATAAAACTAAAGTATTTTTGTTAAAAGAGCGATCGCCTATTTTGGCTATCATAAAAAATACACCTTTTCAACTTTTCCCACAAAACCCATGAACAAAACCCAAACCCAACTACCCACAGATACTTGGATAACAGCAACTTGGCAAGAAT
>JAXHSW010000119.1:10925-28685 GCA_034190295.1 Cyanobacteriota bacterium
TACTTGTCGTCGCAGCAATTACCCTCTTTACCGTCACGAAAAGCATTACCCTGACTGGTAAAGATAATTGCACTTACTGCAAAACAGGATGTCAAGCAACTCAACCCGATCTTTCCTATTATATTGGCGAAAATGCTGATGTCGTTCCTTGGGGAACTTCTATGATTAACCTAGATATTTATCCTCCACCAAATCTAGTTATTGAAGTTGCGAATACCTCCCTAGCAGATGATAAAGGCGAAAAGCGTTTGCTATATGAAGCAATGAATGTTTCTGAATATTGGATAGTTGACGTACAGAATGTAGAAATTATTGCCTTTACCATTGCCGATGGAGGTAGTAAAAAAATTAACCAGTCTCAAGTTTTTCCAGGGTTAGCAATTTCTTTATTAGAGGAAGCACTGCAACGCAGTCGTCAAGAAAATCAAGCTCAAGTTTACGCTTGGTTATTCAGTCAGTTTCAATAGCAAGGAATAGGGAATAGTTGGAAAAACATTTCCGAGATTTATCATTAGAGAGTGGGGTGCTCAAGCACAATAGCATAGCACACCAGGCAACATCAAAAATGGTGCGTTACGCTCCACTTCGTTCCGCTAACACACCCTACTGGACAACTGACAACTAATAACTGAAAAACCCATGAACAAAACTCAAACACAACTACCCACAGACACTTGGATAACAGCAACTTGGCAAGAATATATCCAAACTATTGAAGACCCAAGTTACGAAAAAGCCAAAAGTTATTACAACAACGGAAAATTCAGAATCGAAATGTCACCATTAGGATTCAAACACGGTAGAGACCATGCAGTTATCATCACAGCAATTAATGTATTTGCTGGTATCAAAAGCATTAACCTCACCTGTATAGATAATTGCACTTACCGCAAAACTGGACTTCGAGAAGCTCAACCAGACATTTCCTATTATATTGGAGAAGATGCAGATGTAATTCCTCCCGAAACATCTATTATTGACCTAGATATTTATCCTCCACCAAATCTAGTTATTGAAGTTGCCAATACTTCCCTAGCAGATGATAAAGGGGAAAAACGCTTGTTGTATGAAGCAATGAATGTTGCTGAATATTGGATAATTGACGTGCAGAATGTGGAGGTTATTGCCTTTGCCATTGCGAATGGAGGTAGTCAAAGAATTAACCAATCTCAAGTTTTGCCTGGTTTAGCAATTTCTTTCTTAGAGGAAGTACTGCAACGCGCTCGCCAAAAAAATCAAATCCCAATTTACACTTGGTTATTCAATCAGTTTCAGAAATAATCTTGAATCATAAGTATTAACTTCGATTATACCAGAATTAGACCATTTCCTTCTTCCTTATTTAAAGATTAGATAATTTGTGCTAATATACAAAAACTTGAATCTGTTGGAGCTATCTAAAGTAGTAGCCAAAATTGGCTAACCTTGCTTTTGATAATCAGAACTAGCAAAGAATAACTACTTTTGCTCCACAAAACAAAAATAAAGTCAAAATATCTATTAGGAGGATAATACATAGATGACCCAGGTGATACTAGGAGAAAATGAAGGAATTGAATCTGCATTACGTCGGTTTAAACGACAAGTTTCTCAAGCTGGAATATTCCCAGATATGAAAAAACATCGCCACTTTGAGACACCCATTGAAAAACGGAAGCGTAAAGCAATGGCTCTACAAAAACAAAGGAAAAGACGTTCCCGTTATTAATCTTTATTGCTTTATTGTAATTTTAATTTGTTGTCAATTAGTGTCTTTCTAAGTCTATAAGTCATTAAGAAGCTGTTAAGATAACTGTTGTTGAGACGCCTGAGCGCGTCTCCCTGACACTACTAACAAAAAAAGAACTAAACATCAGCAATTCCTAATATTTGGTGAGGTACAAAATTCTAAGTTTTAGGCAAAAAGCTACAGCAAAGAAAAAAAGAACTGTACCTCACCTAGTAGTGAAAAATCCTATATCTCAAAAATCATATTTATAAGGTAAGCAAACAGCGGTCAGCTATCAGCACTTCCCTGCGGGATGCTACGCAAACAGCTATTGCTTTTAGTTTACGATCAAAGCTTTATTAATTGTCTTACTACAAAAGTTGCCTCCCTTGTCCTTAAAGTCTATTTTAATTTAAACACTATCCTGAAAGAGAAAGTATTGTTGCGCTCTAGCTGACAGCTAATAGCTATTAGCTCCGCATTCGGACAGAAATGCTTACTTTATAAGTAACAGTTTTCTGCTAAATTAATAGCAATTGCAAGAATTGAATTTGACCGAATAATTAATAATTAATAATTAAATAATTCTGGTTGAAAGCCTTCCCTTTTAAGGGCAAAAGAAAGAGAATATTCTTTATATTCAATTCCGTAACGGTTAAAACCCGAGGTAATTATCAATTATCCATTAATGAAACTATATTTTGGGAGAGAAAAAAATGGCTGTAGAGCAGCCGGAACTTATAGATATTTCCCCTTTTATTGACCACTCCCTATTAACAATTACCCCGACCCCAGAACAAGTTTCAAAATTCTGTATGGATGCTGAAAAATTTAAGTTTCCATCAGTTTGTGTATATCCTGACTACGTCAAACAAGTGGCCGAATTTCTCTATGGCAAACATCCAAAAGTTTGTACTGTAATTGGTTTTCCTCATGGTCAAACTACTGGTCGAGCTAAATTATATGAAGCTTCAGAAGCTGTAGAAAATGGCGCTTCAGAATTAGATGTAATGATTAATTTGACTCACATCAAAACAGGCCAAACTAATAAATTACATCGGGAAATTGCCGAAATTTCTGAGGAAACTGGTAAAGTAGTTAAGGCCATTTTAGAGATGGCATTACTTACACAAGCAGAAAAGCGATTAGCAACAGAAGTCTTAATGGATTCTGGTGTGGCTTTTATCGTTACTAATACGGGATGGTATGGTGGAGCAACAGTGGCGGATGTACAAATGCTCAAAGAATTGACCAAGACTAATGTGGGAATTAAAGCTGCTGGAGGAATTAAAACTTATGAGCAAGCGGTGGATCTAATTTCTGTGGGTGCTACTCGGTTAGGTACATCTCGTGGTATAGAATTGCTCAAGGCTTTAGATGATAGGTTTCAATAATTAATAATTAACAATTAATAATTAATAATTACCTCTCCTTTAAAACGGATAGAATTGACTAATTATGAAAATTTTTCTCTTTATCCCCTTAAAAGAGGAGGCTTTAAACCACAATTTTTCGGTAAATTTAACAGGGAACACTGGAGCGATCGAATGTTTCGGATATTCCTTAAATTATTTATGTAATTAAATATTGATATCCTGACTTCTGATTTCTGATTTCTGACTTTTGACTTCTAACTTCTTCTTCACTTTTGACTTCTAAATTAACTTTTGACTTCTAAATTGACTTTTGACTTCTGAATTGACTTCTTCTTCACTTTTGACTTTTGACTTTTGACTTTTGACTTCTAAATTAACTTTTGACTTTTGAATTTTGACTTACAAAAATGGCCCGAACCTACAAAGCAACTGGAATAAATCTTAAAGCTATACCCATAGGCGAATCAGACCGTTTATTAACGATTTTGACACCAGAATATGGTTTGATTCGAGTAGTGGCACCAGGAGTGAGGAAGCCAAAATCTAAATTGGGGGGTAGAAGCGAACTATTTGTAGTAAATCAATTATTAATTTCCCAGGGGCGATCGCTCGATCGAATAAACCAAGCAGAAACTATATTATCCTACGCGGGTCTTAGTCAAAACTTAGGAAAACTAGCAGCAGGTCAATATCTAGCAGAATTAGTTCTCCATCAAGCCTTGAGCGAACATCCTCAAACAGAACTTTTCTATCTTCTCAGCGAACATTTGGGACGTATCGAAAAACTACAAAACAAAACTGACCGTCTCTGGCATACCCAACTCATATCATATTTAGCTCATGGCATTTATCATCTATTAGCTATAGAAGGAATTGCCCCCCAAGTGCAAATCTGTTGTATTACTGGACGTCCATTACAGCCAAACTTTAATCATCCTAATTGGCAAGTGGGATTTAGTATAGATTCAGGTGGAACTATTAAACTTACCGATACTTCTGTAATTTCATCTTCACAGCAGCAAGTTAGGATAAATACTATGCTCAGTGCCAATCAACTTTCACTATTTCAACAGTTAGCTCAACCTCAGCTCAATGCTCAGGTGGAACTCACTTCTCATCAAGATTGGGTCATCGTTGAAAAACTTTTAAGAAAATATACCCAATATCATTTGGGTTACTCTATCCGTTCTGCGGCTCTTATCGATACTTATTTACAATCTATATCTCCTTTAATAAAAAATGCAATTGTCTGACTCAGAGTTAAATACAGAAGAAAAACAACAAACACAACCAATAGTAGAACCTATTTCGGCTGCATCCTTAGCAGACATGGAACCCGAACGTGGACTTTTGCCAGTACTGAAAAATGGTAAATTTTTAATCCTCTGGAGTGGTCAAGTTTTTTCCCAACTTGCAGATAAAGTCTACCTGGTACTGACGATCGCTATTATTGCTAATCAATTCCAAGCAGCAGACCAGACTATCAGTAGATGGGTATCGGCAATTATGATTGCTTTTACTATTCCGGCGGTGCTATTTGGAGCTGGAGCTGGTGTTTATGTGGATAGGTGGCCGAAAAAGATAGTATTGGTGGCCACAAATTTACTAAGAGGAGGATTAGTTTTGATTCTGCCACTGATATTGTGGCTGTCTAACGATTTTAATCTGGGCAATTTACCTTTGGGATTTTGCTTAATGTTGCTTTTAACTTTTCTAGTTTCTACCCTAACTCAATTTTTTGCCCCTGCCGAACAAGCGGTTATTCCTTTAATTGTGGAAAAGCGACATCTACTTTCGGCTAATTCTTTGTATACAACGACGATGATGGCTTCTGTAATTATTGGTTTTGCAGTGGGAGACCCATTATTAGAGTTGGCCGATAGTTTAGTAAGCAAAATTGGTATAGGGGAAGCTATAGGTAAAGAGTTGGTTGTGGGAGGGAGTTACGCGATCGCTGGTTTATTACTAATTTTCATCAAAACTGGGGAACAGAAGGACTTGAGTGAAAAGGAACAACCTCATATTTTGGAAGACTTGGGGGATGGCCTAAATTACCTGAAAAATAATCTTCAAGTTCGTAACGCGATTATTCAGCAAATCATTTTATTTTCTATTTTTGCAGCTTTGGCAGTTTTAGCTGTACGTCTGGCAGAAATTATTCCTGGTATGGAGGCTGAAGAATTTGGATTTTTATTAGCTGCTGCTGGGATAGGGATGGCTATTGGCGCTGGAATAGTTGGTCAACTTGGGCATTGGTTATCCCATTTTCAACTCAGTCTCATTGGATCTATAGGAATGGCAAGTTCTTTGGTTGGTTTGTCGATATTTAATCAACAGTTGTGGGTGAGTATGGGTTTGATTGGTATTTTGGGAATGTTTGGTGCAATAGTGGGAGTGCCGATGCAAACTACTGTTCAAGCTGAAACTCCTGAAGAAATGCGGGGTAAGGTATTTGGTCTCCAGAATAATGCGGTTAATATTGCTTTGAGTTTGCCTTTGGCTTTAGCGGGAGTTGCAGAAACTTTTTTGGGTTTATCGACAGTTCTTCTTGGGTTGGCAGGGGTGGCAATATTAGCAGGTGTTTTCTTTAGTTTATTTTCTGTACCTTCAATGAAAAATGTCTAGATGGAGAAGGCTATTATTTTGGTCTAGCTTGGGAAATTTTGTTCATACCATATAATTGTAAATGCGTCAAACCAGTATATAGGTAACTTAGAAAAATTAGTTCATCATGGTTGAATAAAAATGAGGCGATCGCCTGTCTAAGTAACGAAATAATCAGTATTTGAGGCTTTAAAATCTCTTGAGGTAATGAACTCCCTTGGATTATTCTTCGTTTATATTATCACGGAAAAGCTGAAACTATTGAAATTATGTTGGCTATCTCAGGCGATTTATCTGAGTTTTTGTCATCAATCTCTGACAAAGTTGAAAATTTTAAAATTAAAAGTATAAATTGATAATTAAAACTTTTGACTCTGAAGCGATCGCTGAAATCAGGAATGAGGATTAAATCAAATACAGAAAATTAAGTAAATATCACAACCCTAAATATATTGCTAAACACCATAAGCATCTCAAGGGAAAAAACAAAAATTATCTAGGAAATAACAAGGAAGTAACCCTAGAAATAAAGTGAGAAAAATAGTATCTAAAGCATAGGAAAGAGTCATTCAATAATTGATAATTGATAATGGATAATTGATAATTACCTCTCCCTAAAAACGGATAGGATTGAATAAAAGGAAAAAATTTATTCTCTTGGTCGATTGGATATGCTTAGGCAATCCATCCATCCCACCCAACGGGTGCGCTACGCAACGACCGCTTTTTTTCCCTTGAAAGGGGAGGCTTTAAACCTAAATTATTTAATTATTAATTCTTCGGTAATAATAAATTAGCTAAAAGTATATCTGATTGTGGATGGGGAATATTTGTGAATTTTCTGAGTTACAAGGCACGAACTTCAACAATTAATAGTTAGTAATTAATAATTACCTCAAGAGTGAAAACGGATAGAATTGACTAATAATAAAAATTTTTTCTTGCTTCTCCTTTCATGGATAAAAAAGAAAAAAATTCCTTTTAACCCAATCCTCTTCTTTTCAAGGAGAGGTCATTTCAGTTATCAGTTATCAGTTATCAGTACCTCTGCTTCGGAGGAGGCTTGACATAAGGAATACTCTTTTTTTTATCCCCTTAAAAGGGGAGGCTTTAAACCACAATTTTTCGGTAATTCTAAATTATCAATTATAAATTCTTGAAGCTTGTTGACAAGATACTTTCCACATACAGTTCCTATTGCAAAATCAACGCAACTTCCTTAGCAAAATAAGTCAAAATTAAATCCGCACCAGCTCGTTTCATACTCGTTAAAGTTTCCAACATCACCTTTTTTTCATCTATCCAACCCTTCTCACCAGCAGCCTTAATCATGGCATATTCCCCACTAACGTTATAAGCAGCTACAGGTAGATTTGTTGTCTTTTTTACCTGACAAATAATATCTAAATAAGCAAGCGCTGGCTTGACCATCACCATATCCGCACCTTCGGCAATATCCAAAGCCACCTCTTTGATAGCCTCCCTAGCATTAGCATGGTCCATTTGATAAGTCTTTTTGTCCCCAAATTTTGGCGCAGAATCCAAAGCATCGCGAAACGGGCCATAATAAGCTGAGGCATATTTAGCAGAGTAGGCAAGTATTCCTACATCGAAGTATTCAGCAGCATCCAGAGCTTTGCGAATCGCTCCAATACGCCCATCCATCATATCTGAGGGAGCGACAATATCAGCACCTGCTTCGGCCTGGGATAGTGCTTGTTTGACCAAAACTTCTACGGTGGGGTCGTTGAGAATGACTCCATTTTCCCCTACAATACCATCGTGACCTTCGCTGGAATAGGGGTCGAGGGCTACATCAGTAATAACGACAATATCTGGTATTGTTTGTTTAATTGCCCTTACAGTTCTTTGTATTAATCCTTCTGGGTTGTAACTTTCGGTGCCAACATTGTCTTTTTTATCTTCCGCAACTAGGGGGAATAAAGCGATCGCATTAATTCCTAAATTATAAGCATCTTCTATTTCTTTGAGTAGTAAATCTAGAGTATAGCGATAACTTCCTGGCATTGAAGAAACTTCGACTTTTTGCCCTTCTCCTTCCATCACAAACAATGGATAAATTAAATCATTGACTGTCAAGTGGGTTTCCTGAACCATACGTCGCAAAGCAGGAGTGCGACGGAGACGACGGGGACGTACGACGGGAGATTCTGTGGAAAAATTTGCTTCTGTCATGGGTATATTATTTATCTAATAATTTTGATAGTCATTAATCATAATCAAAAGTTGACATCTAGTCAATGGAGATTAGATAGTTACAAAAAGTCACAATTGAAGAAAAAATTGATTATTCTTTTAAAGAATATTTCCCTTAATAAAAGAATATTTCCCTTAATATATGTGAGTCTATTTTTGTTGAGCTTAATTTTTGCACTTTCAATCCCATTGCTGGATTAATCAACCGACTCAGACCATTCAAAACAGCCATTCGAGATTTGAAGCATTATGTCGATTATGGAGATTTTGTTAAGAAAGTCGCATAACATCCTAACTATAGTAAGGTCGCGATAAACTCTAATTTGAGACATTATATATTATGCCATCGACAATTAAAGAAATATATGCACTAGCACGTGATTTATCGACAGAAGAGCAAATACTCTTAAGTTAGTACATTAATAACCCATATTAAACCCCTAATTTTTTCTGGAGGTAGGTAGGTTGAAAACCCGATCCCAAAAGCTTTCTATCTTGCTTGTCACCCCGTGAGCAAAATAACTATATCCCCTAAGTAAAAATGTTAACTATTGGAACACAAAAAAGCGATCGAATTAGCACAATTACTAATACAACTTGGGCTGAATATATTAGTTTAGATTTGCCCAGTAAACGAGTTTCATTTCGCAATGGAGTTATTACTATCGTGTCCCCAGGACGTAACCATGAATTGATTGGTGATTATATCAGGTTGATTATTTTGGCGTATTGTCGTAATCTTAATATTCCTATTTTCACCTTTAATCAAACTACTCTTAAGGAAGAAGGAAAAGAAGGGAAAGAACCTGATGTAGCTTACTGTTTTGAAATAGACAAAGACAAGCCAGATTTGGCAGTAGAAATAAATCTAACATCAGGGAGTATCGACGATTTAACTAAATATCAATACCTAAAGATTCCTGAAGTTTGGCTATGGGAAAACAATAAAGTTAGATTCTTTGTTTATCGTGATTCAGGATATTTAGAATTAAAAATAAGCAATTTTCTGCCTAACTTAAACAGCGATCGCGTAACAACAATTGTCAATAGTTGTTTTGGTAAAAGTGTTTTAGAAGTAGAAAATTATTTCCGTTAAAGCTTAATTAAAAAATCACAAAAATGAACCAAAATGATTATTTTTTTACTATCAGAATTGATAAACACAAAAGTTATCGCTGCTATAAAAACTTCTGATGGCGAGATTAATTGAAACTTAGAGCAGGAAGTCTAAATAGCAATATTTAGAATCGCCATCGCTTTAGTGTGGGGAGTACGTCAAAGTTCTAAAAGAAACTTCATTAGTATTAGGATTATAAAGAGTATAGGTAGCATTTCCGGGCAAACTTCCCACATTACCTACTCCTATAATCTGACGGGGTGTCGTCAAAGTTTGAGTAGATGATGTTGTCTCAATAGCACCTACTTCAGCTCCTAATTTTGTCACCCCACTACTAACCGAACCATCTTCCAACTGATATTTAAAAGCTAAACCAGAGCGACCACAAAATAAATTATTAACGCCAAAACGCATTAATCTATCTAACATTTGTATTGGTGGAGTATCGGGAGTCAATTTATCGCTTACCCCCAGAGTACTGCCGTGAATTAATAAACAGTCAAGTTCAGAAAAACCAAAAGGCAAATTTCTCAACCATTCTACTGTTTCTCTATCCACATTATCCCATAATATTTTGACAGTATCCATGCCATATTCTGCTATTAATTCTGTCGGTTCGGCAGTGGTAGCTAACCCATGTAAAATCAAACATTGTTCTTCCCACCATCCCATACAAATTTGTGGTTTAAGTTCGTTTTTTTTGGGATAACGTACTCGCTCTACTAATTTTTTGCAATCTATATTTTGCCCAACTATATCTCCTAAAATATATAAAGTTTCCACAGAATATTTCTGTTTTTTAATGTCAGCTATTACAGCCTCATAAGCTGCGATATTTCCTTCAATTCCAGTTAAAATTGCCCAATAATTCATATAATTTTTTGCTTTTTTTTAGGTTAGATAAAGTAATAATTGATAATGGATAATTGATAATTTATAATTAGGGTTTGCGGATTGAGTATCAAAGTGTTTACAAATAAATGTTTTAGCCTTTAATGGTCTTTAAAAAGTACCTGGTTTTCAGCTCTTAATACTCAACAAGTTATCATTTTAGGCAAGAGTTGGGCAAAAAAATTACTTTCCTGCTCCCCTACTCCTTAAAAAAGACTTTTTCAGCAAACCCTAATTACCAAAAAATGAGGTCTAAACCCTCCCCTTTTAAGGGGATGAAAAAATTTAACTTCAGTATTTCAAGCCTCCAGCTTTAGTGGTCGGTACTGATAACTGATAACTGATAACTGATAACTGAAATGACCTCTGGTTAAAACCGTTATTGATTGAATATAAGGAAATATAGCAGATTCCAAGTATATGAAGTACAGATTTAATAATTAAATCTTTTCAGTGCGAGCATCTTGCTCGCTTGGGTGTACCTCACCAAAGTGGAATCCGCTGTATTATTTCTTTTCTTGGTCGATTGGATATGGCAAGGAGACTTCGCCATCCCATCCTAACGAAATGCTCTGCAAACTTCCGCTTTTTTTGCCTTAAAAAGGGAGGCTTTAAACCAGAATCATTTAATTATTAATTAGTGCTTATGTAAATTATCAGAAAATACCCTATCTCTAGAGGGAAAATGCCATTCGCCCCTACTACATAAGGTGGTTCTAGGTAAGTCTTGAATAATTATTAATTAGTGCTTATGTAAATTATCAGAAAATACCCTATCTCTAGAGGAAAAATGCCATTCGCCCCTACTACATAAGGTGGTTCTAGGTAAGTCTTGAATAATTATTAATTAGTGCTTATGTAAATTATCAGAAAATACCCTATCTCTAGAGGGAAAATGCCATTCGCCCCTACTACATAAGGTGGTTCTAGGTAAGTCTTGAATAATTATTAATTAGTGCTTATGTAAATTATCAGAAAATACCCTATCTCTAGAGGGCGAATGCTACATAAGGTGGTTCTGCGTAAGTCCTGATTAATTATTAATTATCCATTATCCATTATCAATTATCAATTATTATTTATCTCTCACAAATATGAGTAGGGTCATCAGCTTTTTCAGCATATTCTAAACCCCTTGCCAAACGCCAAGCAAAAATTTCTGGCAACCCTTTATTAACTATAGCTTCACAAGTAAGTTGATAATTGTATGGAATCTCTCGAATATTTACTTCTCCTGTTTCATTGTCATAAATAACATAAGTAGCATTCGGTCTGCCATGACGAGGTTCTCCTACAGAACCAACATTAACGATTTTTTTCAGAGGAGTAATACAACTCTTTGACTCTAAATTTTCGCTCCCAAAACTACTAACTTTTACTAATAGTTGATTAGCATCAAGAGTACGAACATAAGGCACATGAGTATGACCACAAAACAATACATCTGCACCACTACTTAACACTCTTTCAACTGCTAAAAATCCATCTAAATCTGGCAATAAATATTCATGGTTACTATGAGGACTACCATGAACAAAACACATATTTTCCTCTTTCAAACTATGAGGTAAAGACTCTAAATATTCTCGCGTTTCTGAATGAATTTCTCGATTAGTCCATTCGTGGGCTAACTCGCCACGTTTCTCTGCTAATAAAGAAGGATAACTACATTCACAAGAATTTAATCCCTCCACAATATCTTCATCCCAACAACCTAAAACTGTGGGAATATCTAAACTGCGAATTTGCTCGACAACCGCGTTAGGATGAGGACCATAACCAACCAAATCTCCCACACAGAAAATTTTCTCTGCTTTCTGTTTTTCTATATCTATTAATACAGCATTTAAAGCTTCATAGTTGCCATGAATACAAGACATAACTGCGATTTTCATACTAATTTTTCCTCTTTCATTAATTGATAATGGATAATTGATAATGGATAATTACCTCTGGTTAAAACCGTTATAGCATTTCCCAATCTAGTGAGGTACAGTTCTGGAGATCCCCCCTAACCCCCCTTGAGAAGGGGGGAACTGGAAGTCCCCCTTTATAAGGGGGATTTAGGGGGATCGTTCGATGTACCTCACGCTTACTGAAAACTGCTATATTAGAAAACTGCTATATTGATTGAATATAAGGAAATATTATTTCTTTTTTTCCCTTTAAAAGGGTCGGCTTTAAACCAGAATCATTTAATTATTAATTATTAATTATTCGGTGATTCCTAATGTTTCTTTTACTTGTTGTTGATAAGATAAAATTGCTGCATCGGGCAAACAACAATCTTCTAAATTTTCTGCTAAAGCTTTTTGATTTAAGTTATGACCAAAAACTTCAATTCCACTAAAGCGTTCTGGTCTACCTTCTAGCCATCTTGGTAAATTTAATTCTTGATATTCAGTCTCTTTTCCTAATACAAAATCAAAGTAAAAAGCACGTCCGTCAGCAACATCAAAAATTGCTTTGGCACGAATAATTTCACCATAAGCACCTGCGGTTAATTCTTCATACCAAAAAACATCTAAACTTGCCGGATCGATAAGTTGACCCTGGGTGGGCGATCGCCAGAGTTGACAGTTATTAATATTACTCTCAATAGCACATCCTTCTACAATTTCGTTTGCCCACTGATGCCATTCGCTATTTTTTGTTCCTGGTGGGATAATGGCAATACGACTGCTAGGAATAGTATCGAGCAGTGATGACATTGCATCTAGTTCTAGATAAAATCCTAATTCGATAAAAGCAACTGCACCATTAGCAAGATATTCTATCAGTTGTGACTCTTGAGCATCAGTAATAATTTTTAGATTGGGAAAGTCCGTAGCAAGGCAAGTTTGGTCAATGGGAACATTACCAGTACCGGGACTGAAATAGACAGCAGAGTTAGCTTTGGGAATTTGTTTCCGAATAAAACTTGTTTTGCCGACTCCCGGTGGACCAGCTACTACAGCGATCGTAGGTTTTGACATGATTGAGTTTTCATAAGTTAATTTTTCAGTGCTGATACGATACGGGAACTCGCCATCCTCGCTCCAGACAAGTTTCTCGCCACGGGTCCGACTTGCAAAGCTCCTAACCCACCCATAATAAATAGTTGGCAACCAGACCAACGCAAATATTCGTCTAATACTGGCAACCCATTGACTATTTCCAGTGGATGGGTATTCAAGACTTCTTTTAATATAGGTTGTTGTGTCACATCAAGTTTTGTACCTGTTGCTAACCAGATACGATCGCCCTCCCACGTCATTCCATCATCACATTTTAGTTGCCAGCGATCGCCGACAAACTCAGCACTTACTACCTGACATTCCTCAAAAATGGATAACTCATCTTGGTGTTGGTAACGACGCAACTGAGTCATTACTGCTGGTGTCATGGAACCGCCATCTCGTGCTTGTTGAATTAATTGCCATCTTTTCTGCCAGTCAGTTTCGGCGCTAAAAGCTTTTAAATATTTTGGGCCTAACCAACCGGGTTCCGCATCAAATAATTTCTCTTTGAGCTGACGTCTGACCATCAAGGTTACGTTTGCCCCTCGTTTTAAGGCTCCTACTGCTAAGTGACCGCTAGTTAATCCCCCGCCGATAATTAGCACTTTTTCCCCTCTGAGTCGCAAACCTTGCAAGTCTACTTGGTGGGAGTGACAAAGGCGTTGGTTTGGATAGGGGGTGGGAATTTTTTTCGCCCATTCTGGAAGTTGAGGTTTTCCCCCACCATTGGCCATGACTACTTGACGAGCTATGGTTGAGTTACCATCGTCTAGTTCGACTCGAAACTGAGGGTTCCCTCGGTAGGTTATGGGAGCAATGTTTGTCACTGATGCTTTGTATACTTTGTCTTCTAACTGCCAGCGACTAACTACGTCTTGGGAAAATTCTTGAAATAGTTTTGTTCCAGGTAGGTCGTAGGGGGGGAATAGTTCGTTTGGACGATTTTCCGCAAACCGACGCAGGGAATAGGGGTCTGGGTCTGGGTGGTGAACGACGGGCGAGCGCAAGTGGGGTATTTCTTGGGCTGCAAACTGCTGTCGCCACTGACTCATCCAAGTGGCACTGGGGTCAAATACTATTATTTTATGGCGATACTTTTTCCGTTTTTGCAACAGATGAGTTACCAATGTTAGGGCGTGGGGTCCCGCACCTACGATGGCAATGTTGGTTTGTATTGGTAAGGACATGGAATTGAAGAAAAATAATTAAAAGAATGATAATCATTCTCGTTTTAATTATATATATACCTGTAACGGCTCGCAAACAAGATTTTTCCGTTTGTCATGCACTCGCATTCAGCAATTAGTTTAGAGGATTTATTATCTGAAATGACTCAATACTTAACGAAGTCAGAAGTCCGCAAGTCTGCAAGTCAGCAAGTGTACCCACCCCTAACCCCTCCCAGGAGGGGAAATAGGGGATTTGAGTAACTCTCCAAAAATATTTAGCCTTAAAAGGCGGGGTTTTAGACCCTTATGATTTTTATAAGGTCTATCATAAAGTTACAAATACGTCAAATCAGTATATAGGTGACTGAGAAAAATTAGTTCATCATGGTTGAATAAAAATGAGGTGTCGCCTGTTTAAACAACGAAAGAATAAGTGTTTGAGGCTTTAAAATCTCTTTAGGTAATAAACTCCCTTTGATTTTTCTTCGCTTATCTTATCATGGAAAAGCTGAAACTATTGAAATTCTGTTGGCTATTTCAGGAAATTTTTGCCTTTTTTGTCAGAGATTGATGACAAAGTTGAAAATTTTAAAATTAGAAGTTGAGATAGATAATTAAAACTTTTTAGTTGAGCGATCGCTAAAATAATGAATGAGGATTAAATTAAATACAGAAAAAAATTATGAGATTCTATACTTCCTGACTCCTGACTTCTTATTTGTGACTCCTGACAAATAGCTAGAGTTGTCTAACTTTTTATATAGCAAATGGTATTATTTACAAACTGAGGCGTTCTTGTCTATCAATGATAAAATCGCTCAAAAATAATATCTGCCTATTCATCTGAATGCATATTGCTTGGCTTGGAAAAAAATATCCTTTTTGTGGCAACGTTACCTACTCTAGAGAAATAACCAATGCTCTATTGGATAGGGGCTATCAGGTTAGCTTTCTTCACTTTGCTACTGAAGATAATGAACCTGATAAATGGCCAAGATTTCATGAAGTGTCTCTACCTTGTATCTACAAATCTCAGGGTTACACCATACCTAGTCTTAAATCTAGCAAAATTTTGAGCGAGGCTTTACAGAAACTCAAGCCTGATATTGTTCATGCTTCTTTAACTCTTTCTCCTCTTGATTTTTTACTGCCGGAAATTTGCGAAGAACTAAATATCCCTTTAGTCGCTACTTTTCATGCCCAGTTTGATAGTAAACCGCGCAATATTAAATCTGGGACTCAATTTTTGGCTTATCAGTTATATGCTCCTTTTTTGGCACATTATGACCGAGTTATTATTTTTTCTGAAATACAGCGAGATTTCTTGGTGAAATTAGGAGTTCCTAGCCATAAAGTGGCAGTAATTCCCAATGGGGTTGATGTAGATAAATATTGTCCTGGTATGTCTAGTCTCAAGACTGAGTTAAATGCTCAACGTATATTCCTATATTTAGGTCGTATTTCTACGGCTAAGAATGTTGAATCTCTACTTAAGGCTTGGAAACATTCTGATATGGGAAATGGTAGCCATTTGATTATTGTTGGTGATGGACCATTAGCTGATTCTTTGCAAATGTTTTATAGCGATGTGAAGGGAGTTAGTTGGTTTGGATATGTGAGTGATGAACAACGACGGATAGAAATTTTGCGTGGTGCGGATGTTTTTATTTTACCTTCTTTGGTTGAGGGTTTGTCTTTGGCTTTATTGGAAGCAATGTCTTGTGGTTTGGCTTGTGTGGCGACGGATGCGGGTGCTGATGGTGAGGTGTTGGAAAATGGGGCGGGTATAATTTTGAATACTCATAATGTTACTACTCAGTTGCAAACTTTATTGCCTTTGTTTAAGGATCATCCTGAATTAACTACTCTTTTGGGGCAAAAAGCTCGCCGGAGAGTTTTGGAGCGTTATACTTTGAGTCGAAATATTGCTCAATTGGAAATGCTTTATGCTGAAGTTTTACGAGAAAGGAATCTAAAGTTAAGTAGTTTGATTTAAGGAAGAAGGCTTTAGTTATCTAGCAGAGAAGGAAGAAGAAAGAAGGAAAGTATATGAGTTTATAGAACCCCCGATCGTATCTTTTCTTGAAATACAAAGGTTTCAGGAAAGCCGTTTTTAGGCTCCTTAAAACTATGTGCAATAGAAGAGAAAAATTTCACTATCTATTAATTAGTAATTTTGCTTCATAGATATAATCTTTTCCTTCTCATTTTATTTTTTGGAAATACTCTCTAATTGATTCTATTCCTTTTTCAGCAACTTCTATTGATGGAGTTTCCAGGGGATTATCACTTACATCAAGCTGGATTAAGTTGGTGAGTTTAGCGATAGATTCCGGGATGGTTGTCAATTGATTACCACTTAAATCAAGTTCAGCTAAATTGGCGAGTTTACTGATAGATTCCGGAATGGTTTTTAATTGATTGTTACTTAAATAAAGCCAAGTTAAATTGGTGATTTTAGTTATAGATTCCGGGATGGTTGTTAATTGGTTATTAATTAAATTAAGCTCAGTTAAGTTGGTAAGTTTAGTGATAGATTCGGGGATAATTGTCAATTGGTTACCACTTAAATCAAGTTCAGCTAAATTGGTGAGTTTACTGATAGATTCCGGGATGGTTGTTAATTGATTCTCACTTAAATAAAGCTGAGTTAAATTAGTGAGTTTACTGATAGATTCCGGAATGGTTGTTAATTGATTCTCACTTAAATAAAGCTGAGTTAAATTAGTGAGTTTACTGATAGATTCCGGAATGGTTGTTAATTGATTCTCGCCTAAAGAAAGCTCAGTTAAATTGGTAAGTTTAGAGATAGATTTCGGGATAGTTTTTAATTGATTACCACTTAAATAAAGCTCAGTTAAGTTGGTAAGTTTAGAGATAGATTTAGCGATAGTTTTTAATTGATTATTACTTAAATAAAGCTCAGTTAAATTGGTAAGTTTAGAGATAGATTCCGGAATAGTTGTTAATTGATTATCACTTAAATCTAATAATTCTAGCTGCTCTAATTCCCAAACCTCAGTAGGAATTTCAGTTAATTTTTCATCATCTCTGCTAGAAAAATTACTACTTAAGTCTAACTCCTGAAGTTTGTTTTCTTTAGCGGTCTGTATTCTTTCTCGAAAATGTTGCGATATCTGATTCTGATTATTTGTGTTAGGAGAACTCATAAGTTGATAATGGATAATGGATAATTAGGGTATTATAGCATTTCCCAAAGCTATGAAGTACATTGACAATCCCCCTTTGAAAGCTATGCTTTATAAACATCTTTCTTAAGATAAAAATTGACACTGGTAGACAAATTATGTATAAGTCTTTCAAAGGTTTTTGTCAGAGAAAAAGTTTATGAAAAAGTACATTTTTTTGATAACTTAAGTAGTTTTTCCTATCTACTATAATTCTTTTCTCCTTACTCCCTTGCTCCCCTGCTGACCACAAGGTTTTCAGGAGCTCCTTATAAGGGATAGCTTTGAAAGGGGAGGAGGGGGGATATAAACTAGAGATTTAAAAAACTCTTTCATTATCAATTATCAATTATCAATTATTAAAAAGATTATCCCAAAAACTTTTTACTTTACCAGAAAATTGGGTTTAAAGCCTCCCCCTTTTTGGGGGAAAAAAGAAAAAATTTTTCCTTTGAGTCAATCCTCTTCTTTTCAAGGAGAGGTAATTATTA
>JAXHSW010000012.1:0-6917 GCA_034190295.1 Cyanobacteriota bacterium
ATTCTTAAATATAGATAGTCTCAAAATTTTCCACTTTCGGAATTTTGCCGAAAATTCGGAGATTTTTCCTCGAACTTAGGAGTATGGTTTGGAGAGACATTTCAGCTAAGGGTAAATTTTTTCTGATTCTTTAATATAGATATGCTCAAAATTTTCCACTTTCGGAATTTTGCCGAAAATTCGGAGATTTTCCTGAGAATGTTAGAGTCTAGTGTTGAGAGATATCTCAGGTAAAGGCAGATTTTTCCTGACTCTTAAATTATAGATAGTCTCAAAATTTTCCACTTTCGGAATTTTGCCGAAAATTCGGAGATTTTCCTGAGAATGTTAGAGTCTAGTGTTGAGAGATATCTCAGGTAAAGGCAGATTTTTCCTGATTCTTAAATATAGATATCCTGAAAATTTTTCACTTTCGGAATTTTGCCGAAAATTGGGGAATTTCCTGAGAATGTTAGAGTCTAGTGTTGAGAGATATCTCAGGTAAAGGCAGATTTTTCCTGATTCTTAAATATAGATATCCTGAAAATTTTCCACTTTCGGAATTTTGCCGAAAATTGGGGAATTTCCCTCGAACTTAGGAGTATGGTTTGGAGAGACATTTCAGCTAAGGGTAAATTTTTTCTGATTCTTTAATATAGATATGCTCAGAATTTTCCACTTTCGGAATTTTGCCGAAAATTGGGGAATTTCCTGAGAATGTTAGAGTCTAGTGTTGAGAGATATCTCAGGTAAAGGCAGATTTTTCCTGATTCTTAAATATAGATATCCTGAAAATTTTCCACTTTCGGAATTTTGCCGAAAATTCGGAGATTTTTCCTCGAACTTAGGAGTATGGTTTGGAGAGACATTTCAGCTAAGGGTAAATTTTTTCTGATTCTTTAATATAGATAGTCTCAAAATTTTCCACTTTCTGAATTTTGCCGAAAATTCGGAGATTTTCCTGAGAATGTTAGAGTCTAGTTTTGAGAGATATCTCAGGTAAAGGCAGATTTTTTCTGATTCTTTAATATAGATAGTCTCAAAATTTTCCACTTTCTGAATTTTGCCGAAAATTCGGAGATTTTTCCTCGAACTTAGGAGTATGGTTTGGAGAGACATTTCAGCTAAGGGTAAATTTTTTCTGATTCTTTAATATAGATAGTCTCAAAATTTTCCACTTTCTGAATTTTGCCGAAAATTCGGAGATTTTCCTGAGAATGTTAGAGTCTAGTTTTGAGAGATATCTCAGGTAAAGGCAGATTTTTTCTGATTCTTTAATATAGATAGTCTCAAAATTTTCCACTTTCTGAATTTTGCCGAAAATTCGGAGATTTTCGTGAGAATGTTAGAGTCTAGTTTTGAGAGACATTTCTCGCTCAAGGCAGATTTTTCCTGATTCTTAAATATAGATATCCTGAAAATTTTCCACTTTCTGAATTTTGCCGAAAATTGGGGAATTTCCCTCGAACTTAGGAGTATGGTTTGGAGAGACATTTCAGCTAAGGGTAAATTTTTTCTGATTCTTAAATATAGATATCCTGAAAATTTTCCACTTTCTGAGTTTTGCCGAAAATTGGGGAATTTCCCTCGAACTTAGGAGTCTGGTTGGGAGATATTTCTCGCTCAAGGCAGATTTTTTCTGATTCTTTAATATAGATATGCTCAGAATTTTCCACTTTCGGAATTTTGCCGAAAATTCAGAGATTTTCCTCAGAATGTCAGAGTCTAGTTTTGAGAGACATTTCTCGCTCAAGGCAGATTTTTTCTGATTCTTTAATATAGATAGTCTCAAAATTTTCCACTTTCTGAGTTTTGCCCAAAATTCAGAGATTTTCCTCAGAATGTCAGAGTCTAGTTTTGAGAGACATTTCTCGCTCAAGGCAGATTTTTTCTGATTCTTAAATATAGATAGTCTCAAAATTTTCCACTTTCTGAGTTTTGCCGAAAATTCGGAGATTTTCCTGAGAATGTCAGAGTCTAGTTTTGAGAGATATTTCTCGCTCAAGGCAGATTTTTCCTGATTCTTAAATATAGATAGTCTCACAATTTTCCACTTTCTGAGTTTTGCCCAAAATTCTGATATTTTTCCTCTGAGAAACCTGCTAAATTTCAAGCGATCGCTCATTAACTAAGATTTTTTCAGATATTAATAGTCACAAAACCTGCTAATTTACCTCTACCAACCCTGTAATTAATATCAAATTCCAAAAATAAGTCGCTTCGCAGTAATTTTTTATCCTAAAGTTGAGGGTTTTCAAGGGGTTTGGAGAAAAGGGTTTGGAGACCAAACTCCTACTAAAAATTGATATAAGTTCATATATTCCTACTGTTTATCTAAGATTTATTTTTTCAACCTCCTGCTAAAAAACAACTCCATCAACAGCATCATTAACTTCTGTCAAAAAAGCCAAAGCATTAAACTCAATATTTTCTGTCATCTGACGAAAAATTGCTAAACTTCCCAATGCTTCATCGCCAATAATATTTTCATAAGGGTCTAACTTTAAACTGAGGTTACTACTATTTTTCTCCTGTTTCTCATACCGGGAAAAATGGAAAAATGTCAAATATTGAAGAATGTCATTTTTTAACTTACTATCATAAACCAAACCTTGCCGAATATCTTCATCATCCATCACTCCAGAATAATATTTTCCTAACAGAGTGGAATAGGAAATAACGCCATTATAAAATCGTTCATTATCAGTATTTTTCCCACCCACAGAAATGCCATTAAACAAATTGAAAAATACCACTGATTTTTGACTACTATCTTCGGCAATACTCATTAATTGTCTAGTGTCTTGGATATACAAAGATTTCACTTCCTGTTTTTTTAGCTTTAATTTGTGTAAATAATATTTGTCAAAAAGTACAGGATATATTTTAATGTCATCTCGGTTTTGCTTCATCGTCTTAATAATAGTAGGTGACATGAAATATAGTCTCTCTTCCTCTTCTTGTTGAGTAATATGTAATGTACTGGTATAAGGTGCTTGTGCCACATATAAAAAATGTCGATATCCTTGTAACCAAAGTTCGCTGACTGTATCCATTAAAATTGGTGGTTCCTGATACATATTTTGGAGTCGATAGTTATCAAAAAATGTTGTCAAAGGTTTAATTTTTACACTGCCACTTTCTAACCGTTGAATACTTATTACTTCCCCAAATAAATTAGCTATTCTATCCTTACGGTTTTGACTACCTGTTCTGGAGTCGCTCAGTTTGCTGGAGACAATAATAATTGCCAGTTTATCTAATAAGGTAGAGTCAGAATTATGATTGAAACTAAACTTTTTCGGCAATACAGAATATAGGGAGTTTAAACCATTTCTAACGTAACTGTTACTTACCCGAAAACCTTGAGAATTACACCTATATTTTTTACTAAAAATAAAAGCTAATGTTTTGGCAAGATTAGCCAGAAATTTTTCAGCAGGAAAAGGATTTTCGTGGGTTCCTTCGTGGAGTCGCACCATCGGAATAAATAATTCTTTTTCTGTTCCTGAATATTGCTCTAATAAAATATGTAGACAAAGATAAGATAACAATATCCAAGTAAAACGATAGATAAATGCTTGAGTTGTATTTAATTTATATTCCTCTGATTTTAAACGTAGATTTTTGTAGCTAAACAGAATAAATTTATAGTTTTTCTGCAAATTTTCCTGATAAATTTTCCAACAGGGACTTGTATCAGGTATCCACATTACAGGTAATACTTTAATTCCTTCTACATCATATTCCCACTGAAAATTTTGGCGATCGCTTCCCTGAAAATAACGGACATCTTCTATTTTGATATTGGCAGATAGCTGACATACAGCTAGATTATTTACTCCTCCTTTAACCAGAAAAATATACCTCAGACATTTCTTATAATTTTGTCTTAAATCATCGTGAAAAAAGTTGCCTTGAAACAGACTATCAGTATCAGTTTTGATAATTCGTTTGTTAATACAAATTTGACGATTTTCTATGCAGTTAGGTAATTTTTTCCCTCTCTCTAAAAAGTTTCTAACTACATCTCTTAACTTCTTGATTTTTTGCTTCACTCCATATTTCTCAAATCCTCCTACTAACCCCCGAAAAATACTATCCTTTTCAGCATCATTATCTCCTTTCAATTTCGGCAAAACTTGCTCCTCAAATTTAGGTATAGGATTATAAGTTAACTCATCATCACGATGATAATTTTCTCCTTCTGGGTCTGGGCAAGAAAATACAAAATAGTATAAAAATGCTCGCGTCAATATTTTTCTTGCCGAAGTTTTCTTTTTGTCTGGATTAGCATCTAATTCTTCATTTTCTTCCTTGTTCTTATGAGTAATTATCTCCAAATTATACTCAAATACTTCTTTTCCGCCCCTAGCTTGTACTTTGCCATCTAACTTCATTTTTAAACCCAAAACAAATTGAGTTTCTCCTGTTTCTCTATTTGTAGTTTCTCCCAAATTACCATCAATAATTGGAATAATTGGTAGTGCGTCAAAAACTTCAGAACGCGCAAAAATATCCCGGTAATTAAATTTATCTCCAGCATAACAAACATCATAATCTCCATCAGCTTTAGACTCATCATTAATATACTCCTCAATTAACTTCAAGCGCCGAATTAAATCTCTCAGATAAATAACTCCTAACTTATCATTAGTCTCAATATTGGCTAATAAATGTTCTAGATATATAATTTTTGCTTCCTTTTTCAGTTTCCCTAATGTTTCCTCATCTACCAATCTTTGCAGTTGATTAAAATCTGAGTTTCTATCCTCAATTTGTCTTTCTAAAAAATTAGAAACATCTTCTATATCTTCCGGATCGTCCGAATCAAAATTGTTTTGAATATTTCGTTTAATTCCTTCCTTTAGCTGAGACTGAAATTCCCCAATATTTCCTACTGTAATTGTCAGTTTATGGAATTTTAACAAAGAACTACTACCGGGAAGTTGAGAATCTAAAATTAACTCTTGTTTTTGCAATTCTGTATACTTTTCGTCAAAAGGATAAGATAAACCTAGCTTATTAGCACGACCCTGAAAATCTGTTAAATTAACAATTAAACTATCGACAAAACTATCAATATATCCTATTCCTTCTGTAGACTCTAAATTAGTTATCAAATAGTCTTTTATTTCTCGTATTTGAGTCAAGAATTTTTCTCGGTTTACAAAATTTACACTAGCAACACGAACACCTCTCGTAGTACTTAAAGGATTTTGAATATTTGTAGTAGCAATAGATGCAGCTATCTCATCAATATTTATCAGTAAACGTCGGCGATCGCTCGATATTTTAAACAGATTTTGTTCTGATAATTTCTTTAAAATCTGTTCTAACAAACTGTCATAGTTAACGGGAACTAGATTGTCACCTTCTCTTAATTCATTCACCATATCTAATTGTTTATTAATTAATAACTATTTTATATACACTAATCTTAATTTGGCTGTAAAAAATCCAATAATAAAAGAGAAGAAAGCATTCCTCAATTATTCCAGGCATTTCTCAACTCTTCCCAAAAAATACATTTTAACCAGTCAAATAGGCAAAAAAAATTTTTAAAAGTAATTATACCTAATTAACATAGATAACTCTGTTTGTATTTTTTTGTATTACAATAAGATTACATCGTGTAGGATAAAAGATAACAGAATGAATGAATACCATAAAATTCAAACAGTTTTTTTGAGAAACCCTGACAGTAATTATAAAAATTTACTGCTAGGTAAATTTGCTAAACCAGAATTTGACTTGCTGAAAAACATAGACTGGGTTTGGACAGAAAAAATAGACGGCACTAACATCCGAATTATGTGGGATGGCGAGTCAGTTAAATTTGGAGGTAGAAGTGACAATGCTCAAATTCGTGCATCATTATTAGAGGTGCTGCAAAATAAATTTACCGTAGATAATATGAATGCAGTATTTAAAGAACAAACAGAAGTTTGTTTATATGGTGAAGGTTACGGTAAAGGGATTAATAAAGGAGGAAATTATTTACCAGATAGTGTTAATTTTATACTTTTTGATATTAAGATTGGACAATGGTGGTTGACAAGAGAAAGTATTGCAGAAATAGCAGAAATGCTTGGTGTTAAAATTGTACCAATAGTTGGTATTGGTCCCCTCGATCGAGCAGTAGAATTTGCCAAACAAGGTTTCACTTCTCGCATAACAGAAAATAAACAATTTATAGCAGAAGGTTTAATTATGAGACCTCAGCAAGAATTGTTTAATCGTGCTGGAAAACGAGTGATAACTAAGATTAAATATAAAGATTTTTGTTGATATTTTTTGACAAGTTAATAATGACCTTTCCTGCAAAGAAATTCTGGAAGATATATAGGGGTAATTTCAGTTATCAGTTATCAGTATTTCTGGAATAAGGAGGCTTGACATCAGGAAAATTATCTTTTTTTCTCGCTTTAAAAGGGGAGGTGCATACCCACAATTTTTCGGTAAATTAAAAAAAAAGGGAAAAATAATCTTTCTTTACTCTCTATTCCTTGTTCTCTGATAGTAAGGCTTTTATCTGAGGATTTTCTAATAATTTTGCTGCATCTGCTAATAGTTTGTCGCCCCAAAGTTCTTTTTTCTGAAGAAAGAAGGAAGAGGGAAGAAGGAAGAAGGAGTAAATTTTGAAAAAAAGGAAAAATAATCTTTCTTTACTCTCTATTCCTTGTTCTCTGATAGTAAGGCTTTTATCTGAGGATTTTCTAATAATTTTGCTGCGTCTGCTAATAGTTTGTCGCCCCAAAGTTCTTTTTTCTGAAGAAAGAAGGAAGAGGGAAGAAGGAAGAAGGAGTAAATTTTAAAAAAAAGGAAAAATAATCTTTCTTTACTCTCTATTCCTTGTTCTCTGATAGTAAGGCTTTTATCTGAGGATTTTCTAATAATTTTGCTGCGTCTGCTAATAGTTTGTCGCCCCAAAGTTC
>JAXHSW010000012.1:7017-7654 GCA_034190295.1 Cyanobacteriota bacterium
TTTTTTGAGACGTTGCAAGTTTCCCCAACTTTTGTCTAATTTTAATGCTACTTCAGCTATTGTTAAACTTTCTGGAATTTTGCCTTTGTTGTAGAGGGTAACTCCTAATGCTAATTTAGATTCTACAAATTGATTATTAATTTCAAGTGCTGCTTGCCAATCTTCTATTGCTTCATCTATTTTTCCTATTTCATATTTAACTAAGCCAAGATTACTAATGGAAAATTCATCGCCTGGTTTAATTTCTAGAGACTTTTGATATGCAACTATTGCTTGTTGATAAAGTTTTAACTGTAAGAAAGCACTACCTTTACCAAACCAAGCTGCGTCATAATCTGGTTTAAATTCTAGAGCTTTATCATAAGCAGAAATCGCCTGTTCATATCTGCCTAAATTTTTCAGAGCATTGCCTTTATTGTTCCAAGCTTCGTCTTTGTCTGGTTTAAATTCTAGAGCTTTATCATAAGCAGAAATCGCCTGTTCATATCTGCCTAAAATTAACAGAGCAATGCCTTGATTGTTCCAAGCTTGGTAATCACCAGGTTTAAATTCTAGAGCTTTATCATAAGCAGAAATCGCCTGTTCATATCTGCCTAAAATTAACAGAGCAATGCCTTTATTGTTCCAAGCTTGGTAA
>JAXHSW010000012.1:7754-8945 GCA_034190295.1 Cyanobacteriota bacterium
TCACCAGGTTTAAATTCTAGAGCTTTATCATAAGCAGAAATCGCCTGTTCATATCTGCCTAAAATTAACAGAGCAATGCCTTTATTGTTCCAAGCTTGGTAATCACCAGGTTTAAATTCTAAAGCTTTATCATAAGCAGAAATCGCCTGTTCATATCTGCCTAAAATTAACAGAGCAATGCCTTTATTGTTCCAAGCTTGGTAATCACCAGGTTTAAATTCTAGAGCTTTATCATAAGCAGAAATCGCCTGTTCATATCTGCCTAAAATTAACAGAGCAATGCCTTGATTGTTCCAAGCTGCGTCTTTGTCTGGTTTAAATTCTAGAGCCTTATCATAAGCAGAAATCGCCTCTTCATATTTACTTTCTGATGCTAGTATTAATCCCTGTTCAACTAATAGTTTTCCTTTCTCTTCATCAGGATTATTTTCATCTTCGATTAAATCTTGAATATCCAAAAACTTTTGCCTTCTTTCTTCAGAAGTTAAACTCAGATATTTTTCATAATCTGATTCCTGAATAATTCGAGATGATTCTTGAGCTACTAACTCTGGGTCAGACTTAAATTCAAATGTATTAGAACGCCAATCAAAAAAGTCCGGGCAGCGATGAATAAAATATTTAAAAGCATACACAGGCAGGATAAAAACAAAGCAAATATTAAAGTCATCCCTGAATTTTTCTCGATGTTGATTCAGGTGACTTAAAATTGGAGGTACACCCTTTTCACTGTAACTATATCTCTCATTATTACTCCAACCATTTTTCAGTTTATTCAACTCATATTCATACAGAGAATTTTCCATACCAGTCACAAACAAAATATTAATATCCTGTTTATTTGGCAAAGCAGCAACAAGATTATATAAATTATTTATTGGTTCATTTAACCGCAAAACTTTGATTTTTTTCTGAGGAATATCTTCCTTAATTTTCTCAATTAATTTGCTTCCTTCTGCGGGAGAACATTCTACAAACAATAATCTAAAACCAATCGTTCTTTTGAGAGACCTAACTATAGCTTTATATTCTGTTTCTGGGTCTTTTAATAAATTCTCATCCCAGTCTATTAAATCTTGGTTCATAGCTTTTGAGATACAATTTAGTTCAGCTCACACGGATAGCTCACACGGATTATGGCACGGATATACGGATTGATTTGTTAGTCTTATTGTGGGCGATCGCTAAACC
>JAXHSW010000012.1:9045-36307 GCA_034190295.1 Cyanobacteriota bacterium
TGAATTATTTAATTATTAATTATTAGTAAACCTTATCTTCAACAACGGTTCACAGGGATTATGGCACGGCTCACAGGGATTATGGCACGGATATACGGATTGATTTGTTAGTTTTATTGTGGGCGATCGCTAAACCTGAATTATTTAATTATTAATTATTAGTAAACCTTATCTTCAACAACGGTTCACAGGGATTATGGCACGGCTCACAGGGATTATGGCACGGATATACGGATTGATTTGTTAGTTTTATTGTGAGCGATCGCTAAACCTGAATTATTTAATTATTAATTATTAGCTGTGCATCCATCCGTACATCCGTGGCCAAATCCCTGTCTAGCTCTGATTAAAACTTTCAACAGCTTTCTTAAACTCAGGAATACCCTTAATCAAAGGATGAACATCATACCAAGGTCCCCTTTCTCCATCATCATAACAATATTCCAAAATACAGCGATTAAACATTAAACTGCGGTAATCATCATCGTTAGGTATCTGTTTAGAAAATGCCACTTCAGCTAACCTTATCCATTGATTATCATCCACAGTTTTTCGATAAATATCTCTAGCATCCGTTATTGACCTGCGGATAGCATTTCTCGGAATAGGTAAATCATCTGTATAGTCAAAAGCTGACTGAATTAATAATAATAAATTCCGCACATGACCGCCACTCATTATACAGAGTTGATTCAAAGTTTCTTCACTATCAAATATGTCAGCTTCTAGGGAAATATTAGGAGCAAATCTTGCCACTCGCTTGATAATTAACTCTTTAATTTTATTAAATCCTGGTTCGTATTTACTACCATCAGGTTTCTGCACCATAATCATCGGTAAAACCTGGGGAGCTGAATAAAATTCTCTCAAATCTGCTGTTCTATGGGAGTAAACCATAGAGATAGGAACTGTATAAATAATGTGACAGTTTAATGCTTTTAATTGTTCGGAACGGTCTATAAAAATATGGTCGTGATTAGTCCGTTTATCCTCTTGAATAACAGGCACTATTCGGTCTAGGTTATCAACTATTACTGCTAATTCTTTACAACCATTAAATTTTTCTTAGCATCATTAATAAATTCATTTAAAACTTTAATCAGAGTTACAGCGTGGGGATAAATTTTCTGCCTAATTTGCTGACGGAGAGTTGGTACTGCTCTTAAATTTGCTGTTAGTTTAGCAAAAGCAGATATTTTGTAAGCATTTCCTCCGGAATGCTGCGCAAACAGCTATCAGCTATCAGCTATCAGCTTTTTTTATTACCTTTAAAGGAGGAAAAAGTAATTGAGAGATTTCCAATAATTAGTTGAAAATGTATTATGAAGTTAAGCCGATGGTTGTTTTATTAATTAAAAAGCTGAGAGCTGACTGCTTATGGCTGAATGCTTACGATATTTTTACATCAATAGTTGCCTTATCAAAGTCAATTTATGTCAGAGCCAAATCCTTCAATTCTTGCCAACGATCTTTTAACCAATTAACTGCAGAATTAGGTTCAGCAATGTCTTTTAAATCTTGCAATAAATGACGAGTACAAGCCAGTAAAATATCTGTATATTCCGCATCCTCCGCATCAATATCTTGTTCATCCGCAGCAAAATAAACCACAAATATTTTCTGTGATTCTAGATGTTGTTTAAGTCTGAGTAATTCCGTCGATTTTCCTGCCCCTCGATGACCAGCATAAAGTTGACAAGTCATCCTATTTGAACGCTTAATTTTTCTGCCTAAATCTACTAAAACATCTCCATTTCCTCTAACTTTTTTACAGTCAACATAAAGAGGGTCTCCTGCTGGTAATGGTTGAAATGGATCGAAGGAATTGTAGAGATTTGTTATAAGTTCTTCTATATCTATTTTTTGATTAGCCATTATCCCAAAATTTGCTCGACAGTTAAATTAATATCATCAAAAGCTTCAATAGTTAAAATATCTCCTCGAAAAAATTGCTGCACATCCCGATAACTATTCCCTTTTGCTTGCCGATAAACTTCTACTAATTGTTGATTGATATCTATCAGCCACACCTCAGAAATTCCACTTTCAGCATACAAAGGTATCTTAATTTCTCGGTCATATTTAATAGTCGAATCTGCCACTTCTACCAATAAAAATATATCCTCTGGTTGAGGATGTTTTTCTTCATAAAAATCATCACGCAATTCTAATAGAATTAAATCTGGTTCAGGTTCACTTTCATCACTTAACTGGATGGGGATTTGAGTGTCAACTATGACTTTACTGTACAGTAGTTTATTAAAAATCCTATTTAAACGTCTTAAACAAGAAGCATTAGGAAGACCCATAGGTGTCATTTGAATAATTTCTCCTGCTATTAATTCTACTTTGTCATCGTTTTTAAGAATACCTGCTTCAACCATTAGATCGTATTCTTTAACAGTAAATTGTCGCCGTTTTAATTCTACAGACATAATTACCTTTTAATGATGTTTAGAAATGTTAGAAATTACCCATAAACTGGGTTTGTCCAGAAAATTTCCTGATGGGAAATAATTAGGGCTATAAACGTAAGCATTTCCTCCGGAATGCTGCGCAAACAGCAGTCAGCTATCAGCTATCAGCTATCATATATCAGCTATTTGTTATTAACTGATTATCATACTAGAAGGGAATTATCCACCAAATAGAATTAAAATTCATTAATTAAATTTGGGTATAACCTAACCTCAGTTATTGCTTGCATAAGTTCAAAAGCTATTAGCAGTCAGCTATTCCTTTGGAATGCTACGCAAACAGCAATTAGTAATGAATAATTACTTCTAAGATTTAGGAAAAAAACTTTAACAGTAATTTTTATTCTGTCTCAATTTCTCAATTATTTTTACCTTACCCAAAATCAATAACTGATAGCTAATAGCTGACTGCTGAATGCTTACAACTTACGATTTTAAAATCACTTTAAACAACTAATTTCTTAACTGAACAGGCATAATTAAATAAGTCATTTTCACACCACCCAAAGGATTTAAAACCACCGGACTTGTAGCACTATTTAACTGAATAGAAATTTCCGAAGCTGAAGGAATAGCCTTCAAACCTTCAATCAAATACTTAACATTAAAAGCAATTTCTTCCGGTTCATCAGAAGAAATTTGTGCTGCCATAGACTCTCTACCACTACCCACATCTTGAGCATCTACAGACAAAGAAATTTCTTGATTAATATTGTCAATTGTACACTTAAGAATATTATTCTTTTGGTCAGCCAAAACAGCAATTCTTTCCACCGCTCCTAAAAATTCTTTCCTATTAACATTAATTTGATTAGTAAATTGATCGGGTAATAATTGTCCGTAAGCTGGATATTGACCCTCCAATTTTCGACTCGTTAAACATTGTTCTCCTAATTCAAAAATTACCTGACCTTCATCAAATCTCAAAGCAACAGCTTCAGATGATTGACCCATTCCAATCATTCGTTCAATTTCTCGTAAAGCTTTTGCAGGAATTGTTACTTCAAACTCCTCAATTTCTTCAATTTCTTCTACTTCTGACTCACCCTCTGGTGCCACACTTTCAGTCTTAACAATTGCTAATCTATGACCATCAGTTGCTGCAAATTCTAAACCATCTTTTTGTACTTTTAAATGTACCCCTGTTAAAACTTGTTTTGTTTCATCAGGACTTGTGGCAAACAGAGTTCCCTTTAAACCATTAATTAAAGCTTCCGGTGGTAGATGTATAACTTCCCCCTCTTCCACCTTTGGTAATTCTGGATATTCCTCCCCTCCCATACCTCGGACCTCATAACGTCCAGATGTAGAAGTAAGAGTAGCGATCGCTTCCCCTTCATCATCATCAATAGTAATATTACCGTCTGGTAATCTGGAGACAATATCATTAAATAATTTGGCAGGTAAAGTAAAACTCCCACCTGTTTCTACAACTGCTGGAAAGTTTGAACGAATACCTAAACTTAAGTCAAACCCTGTTAATTCTAAGCACTGATTTTCTGCATCTGCTATTAATAAAACATTTGCCAATACTGGGTGAGTAGGTCGAGAAGGAACTGCACGACTGACCAGAGAAAGATTACTATTTAAGTCACTTTGAGTACAAGTTAATTTCATAGGAGTTTAGCTAGTTATATTAAGGAACCAGAGGTTTTTTTGATAAAACTTACCTCAGACTGAAATCCTAACATTCTTAACTTAAGGAATCTAGTGCCGCTACGCGGAAGTCAAAAGTCAAAAGTCAAAAGTCAAAAGTATTGATTTGTAATTGTTTGAGGATTTTTTAACTGGTTAGTTATTTCCGCCATCCTGCACTAGATATCTAACATTGGATAAAAAATATAAGTAATAAAATATCAAATTAATATCTGTGGAAAATGTGGAAAACTCTAAAAAACTCTTAACCATATCAATGCTTTCAGAAATAAATAGCTTGTGGAAAACCTGTGGAAAAAATCAATGTTGGTTTGAAAGAAAATTTTGGATTAGCTTGTATTTTTGGGGTGATGCTATCTCTTTCGATTTCAGTTTATAAGCACTACTGGTTAGAACAATAAATTTTAGTTGTAAGGGAACACCGTATCTGGGAACATGGAATAGAGGAATGTCCTAAAATATTTGCGTAGCGCTATAGTTATTTTGATCCAATTATAGTTCAGATTATATATTTTTCCACAAGTTTTCCACAAGTTTTCCACAAGTCGAAAGTTCAAATTTCATAGTTATAGCCTACATTGCGCACGACAAAACGTAGCATAAAAATATAAGTCATGCATCGAGTGCTAATTGGCGAGGTTTCCTTGCTGACGCAAAGCTCCGCTAACAGCTGGGTAAGACGCACTTCATCACAGTCAAAAGTAAGAAGTCAAAAGTAAGAAGAAAATTATAGTGGTCAATAAGAGTCAATAATTCAGTAAATATTTATGCTTAAGATTTCACTCCCGATCGACGGTCATTTCAGTTATCAGTTATCAGTTATCAGTTATCAGTACCGACCGCTAAAGCCGGAGAAAACGAAAATACTGAATTGAAATTTTTTCATCCCCCTAAAAGGGGGAGGCTTTAAACCCAATTTTTCGGTAAATGAGGATAATTTATATAGTATAAATACTTAAACAAGCTACGGATTTTATACTAATTTTCATGTTACAAATTGAAGTGCGGAATGTGGGTTATAGCACTACGCAAATAGGTTAGGACATTTAAAAATGCTCAAACTTAGTCAGATATTACTTTTAACTTTTAACTTTTGACTTTTGACTAACGACGACTAGAAAAATTAATACGATCGCTCAACTGTCTGAGAGTTTGGCCTAAGTTTAAGTCATTATTTTGTAGCTGGGCAATCTTATCACAACTATATATAACAGTTGTATGGTCTTTTCCACCAAAAACCTCCCCAATTTTTGGCAGACTTAGATCGGTATGTTGTCGCATCAAATACATTCCAACTTGTCTTGCTAAAGTAATTTCTCGTTTTCTAGAACTTCCTTTTAAATCCTCTATAGATACATTAAAATTTTCTGAAACAGCCTTAATAACTGCCTCTGGAGATGCCTCTAATTTCTCAGTTTGTGGATTTAAAATAGGTGCAACATTCTCTACAGTCATCGGCAAACCTGAAATAGAAATATAAGTAACAACCCTAGTCAAAGCACCTTCCAACTCCCGAATATTTGAAGGATATCTAGAGGCAATATACTCAATTACATCCCGAGGTAAAACCATATTTTCATACTCAGACTTTTTCAGTAAAATTGCCATCCTAGTTTCCAGATCGGGAGCTTGAATATCAGCAATTAATCCCATAGAAAACCGAGAGCAAAGACGTTCTTGCAAACTAGGAATTTGATTAGGAGGTCGATCGGAAGCTAATACTACTTGTTTGCCAGCTTCATGCAAAGTATTAAAAGTATGAAAAAATTCTTCTTGAGTATATTCTTTACCCTCAATAAATTGAATATCATCTACCAACAAAACATCGGCAGTCCGATAATGTTCTCTAAAACTTTGGAGACTATCTTTACGAATAGCGACAATTAAATCATTAGTAAACTTTTCCGTAGAAACATAAAAAATTTGAGATTCAGGCAAAATCTCCAAACGATAATGACCAATAGCTTGCATCAAATGAGTTTTTCCTAAACCCACTCCACCACATAAAAATAAAGGATTAAACTCTCGCCCAGGAGACTCAGCTACTGCTAAAGAAGCCGCATGAGCCATACGATTATTCGGACCAACCACAAACCTAGAAAACATATATTTCAGATTTAGATTTGCTGGTTTAGGCTTTTGATTAGATAAACTTTCTGAAAGATCGACAACCTTATTTTCCGACCATATAAGTTCTGAATTATCTTTACCCGCATTTTCTCCCACCGTCGTAGTTAGGTAAATTTCTACAGGATGACCGAGAATATCATGTACAACATCAGCGATAATTTTTACATAGTATTTCTGTAACCAATTTCGAGCAAAAGGGTTAGGCGTACAAATTACCAAACAGTTATTTTCTAGTTGTTGAGCATTGGCTGTTTTAATCCATGTTTCAAAAGTAGGTCGGCTTAATTGTAATTGCAATCTTTCTAAAACTTGGTTCCACAAATTATCAAGAGAAATTTCCACTGCTAACCTCTTTTTATATTAATACAAATGAACATAAATTAAATATTTGAAGCAGGTCTTAGGTTGTAGGTTGTAGATTGTAGATTATATCAAATCCCCTAGCATTCGTATAATTAGATAGTTAAGTAGGAGTCATAAAGGAAGATAATTTAGAAAGATTTATTAGGTAAAAATGAAACATTTTTTATACCGAATTAAACGGATTTGATCTTATAGGTGGTGAAAAAAACTTACCGCTCTCCCACCGTCGTAGTTAGGTAAAATTCTACAGGATGACCGAGAATATCATGTACAACATCAGCAATAGTTTTTACCGAAAATTTAAGGTATAAAGCCTCTCCATTCATGGAGAAAAAAGAAAAAAATTCCTTTTAACCCAATCCTCTTCTTGAAAAGAAGAGGTAATTCGCGCATTCTAAATTCGCGCATTCTAAATTCTTGAAATAGTATTTCTGTAACCAATTTCGAGCAAAAGGGTTAGGCGTACAAATTACCAAACAGTTATTTTCTAGTTGTTGGGCATTAGCTGTTTTAATCCATGTTTCAAAAGTAAGTCGGCTTAATTGTAATTGCAATCTTTCTAAAACTTGGTTCCACAAATCATCAAGAGAAATTTCCACTACTAACCTCTTTTTATATTAATACAAATGAAAGTCAATTAAATATTTGAATAAGGTTTGAGCTTCAATAGTCAGCAACCCCACGCTGTTTGCAAAGCATTCCGTAGTAAAAGTTAAGGTCAGCGTCGGGAAGAATGACGGGTGCATCAAGGGGGTTCAATGTCCCTTTGATGTGCAAATTCTTAATACATTGTCTTAAAACATCACCAATGCTCCATTGCGTTATTTCACAGTATTTTTCTAAATGTTCCCGCTCTCTTTCTGCCAACCTAAAATTTATTTGCTGCATAGTTGCACGTTATCTTTATAGTTATGCTATATTTATACTTTTATTTTTATATAAAAAACAATATAAATGTTACTGGCCTATCAATACAAACTGTTACCAACGAATGAACAAAAATAACACATGACTAAGTGGTTAGATATGTTGCGTTATCAATATAACTATTTGTTGGCAAATAGGTTTGATTTGTTCGATGCCCATTCAATTGGCCAACATCCCAGCAGAAGCTTTCGCCCTGATTGAAAAACTTGTATTATTATCTTGCAATCATCCCGGAAATTTTCCACCATGGGCACTGCCTACCAAGATAAATTAAGGCCCAACAAAGAACAAATAGCCACAATTCTATTATTGTTTTTGGTTGGAATAAAGGTCAGAAAAATCAAACAGAATTAGGAAAAAAAAGTAATTCAGAATTTGTACAAATTCCTACAGCTAGACTTAAAAAAAGAATAGCGGGCGTTATGCTCTGAATATGGAATAATATTTATAGAAACACCAAGAAAGTTATACAAGTATTGCATCTTTTTTAGATGGTGACGATCTGCCTAATTATGGTGAGAAACCCCAGGAATTGGAAACCCTCAGGAAAAAGAATAAAGCGTGATTTGCGCGGTCTTGGGGGTTTCCCATGAGCGACTGCATCAAGACAGCGTGGTTTGTATAGAACAGGTAATAATTGGTGTGAAGACTGCAGACTGTAATGGGGCTGCAAATATAATCACAAAAGTAAGCAGAAAGCTAAGGTTAAACTTAAGCCAACTGTGTAGGGGCACCTTGACTTGTCCGACATGAGAATATATCTTTGGTCAGCGCTCGAATAAATGGAGCAACACGGATAAATCGCTGTTGCGTAGTATCAACTTAGAATCCCCGCGACTGACCTCCGGGGAGTAGTCAACTAAAATTCATATAATCAAACCCTTAGATGGCACAAACTTTATTATTTAATGCTCTCCGTGCAGCCATTGATGAAGAAATGGCTCGTGACCAGGCTGTATATGTTCTTGGTGAAGATGTGGGTCAATATGGAGGCTCGTACAAAGTTACCAAAGACCTTTATGCAAAATATGGGGAACTGCGTGTCCTTGATACTCCCATTGCAGAAAACAGCTTCACAGGAATGGCCATAGGTTCAGCTTTGACTGGATTAAGACCCATTATTGAAGGCATGAATATGGGCTTTTTACTATTAGCCTTCAACCAAATTTCCAATAATGCTGGAATGTTGCGCTATACCTCTGGTGGTAATTTCAAAATACCATTAGTTATTCGTGGCCCTGGTGGTGTAGGTCGCCAGTTAGGTGCGGAGCATTCCCAAAGATTAGAAGCATACTTTCAAGCTGTTCCTGGTCTGAAAATAGTTGCTTGCTCAACCCCTTATAATGCTAAAGGTTTACTAAAAGCAGCTATCCGTGATGATAATCCGGTCCTATTTTTTGAACACGTCCTACTTTACAATCTGAAGGAAGACCTGCCAGAAGAGGAATATTTGTTACCTATAGATAAAGCGGAAGTGGTACGGACAGGAAAAGATGTAACTATTTTGACCTACTCTCGGATGCGTCACCACGTCACCCAAGCAGTAAAAAGTCTGGAAAAACAGGGTTATGACCCAGAGGTAATAGACTTAATATCTCTCAAACCTCTAGATTTTGAAACTATTGGTGCTTCTATTCGGAAAACTCACCGGGTAATTGTTGTGGAAGAGTGCATGAAAACAGGTGGTATTGGTGCTGAGTTAATTGCCTCAATTAATGAGAGGTTATTTGATGAATTAGATGCACCAGTTCTACGTTTATCTTCACAAGATATTCCGACACCTTATAATGGTACGCTGGAAAGATTGACAATTGTACAACCAGAGCAGATTGTTGAAGCAGTACAAAAAATGGTAGCAATGCAAGTGTAAATTGAAGGAATAAGCAAGATAGTTGATTAACTTTTTTGAGTTAAACCAACTATTTTTTTGAGGTGAAATTACTGTTAATTTCAGTTCTAATTCTACCTTTAATTAGTTATCAATTGTTTATTGTAGATATAGACGTTCCTCTAGGAGTGTCTGTATCTAATTATCTTCTCTATTTAAAGATAGCAATTAGCAGGAAAAGCACTCAGGAGTCAGTTTTTTATTTTTCTTTATTATCTAATATCATGTTCGGTTGAATACTTATAAATAAACTACTCAGGAGTCAGAATTCAGAATTCAGAATTCAGGAGAGAACAAAGAAGAAGAGAAGGAGAAAGTTTTTTTATAACTGATTATCCGAACATGATATAAGCATTTCCTGCGGACTGCTGCGCAAACAGCTATTAGCATTTCTGTTTGTCATGCTACGCAAACAGATTTATGAAGATAATAACTTACTAAAGTTAGCTTGTTTCCTTTTTCTTTCGGTGCTGAATGCGGAAGCAAACGTAATTTTGAATTCTCCTTCTAGGATAATAAGTTAATAGCTGATAGGTGAATGCTTACCTTTATATTGCCCTGTTTCAAGATTGCTTAATTCTATGTTCTGTAATTAATAATTAATGAAAATGAAAAATTTTATAATTAATATCTATTTCAAGCTAAGATAAATTTCTGGAAAAATTGATTTCTCAGTATCAATATTATAGGTAAAAAATAATTGATGTATATTGAAATTGAATTGACTTGATAAATATTTGTTCAGAACCACCGGATATTGATATTTAGTCGATAAAAGCTTTGTGACATACTCCCACACGCTCGCTGACGCTATAGTGTGGACTTCTCGTTTCGCAGTCCTGCTACTGCATGGGACAAGCGCGTGCTTTAAGGACGTCTGGGCCCTGCCGCCCTATTTTTTATATTTATTGCTGCATTTCCGTTTGTCATGCTACGCAAACAAGTCGCGGTCTATGACGATACCGCAGTGTGGGCAAGAATGAGTTCGTATGTTTAATTCTTTGGGGACTTTTTCACCGCAATTCGAGCAATCTTGGCTAGTATTTTTGGGATTCACTGCTATAGTTTTCACCTCCAGCATTTCCGGCTTTGACAGTCAAAATAGTCAGAATTTGGCCTCCAAATCGCATCGTTAATTGATTTACTCAATCTGGTTTTTGTTAACCCTTTAATGTTTAACTTTTCATGGGCGATAACTTCAGCTTTTAATAACAATTCATTGGCTGTTTTGAAGTGAAAATCTTTACGCTTGTCGGCTATCTTTTTATGTTGTTTAGCAACAGCTTTTACAGCTTTTAACCATCTTTTGCTACCTTTATTTTTACGGGATAAACGTTTTTGTAGAGTTTTTAATCGCTTCACAGATGAGCGATAATATTGAGGTATTGGAACTGATTCTCCTTCACTTGTTACCAAGAAGTTTTTCAGCCCCATATCTATTCCTAGAGTATTTTCTGTTGTTGGTTCGACATCAGAATTAAATTTAGGAATCGATTTATCTTCTAAGGATAGGGTGACATAATAGCCATCTGCTTTACGGCTAATAGTGACGGTTTTAATTTGAAAACCTGACGGCAATGGTCGATGTTGAATCAACTTGACTTTACCAATTTTCGGTAAATTAATCTTATTTCCCTCAAGACATTCAAGCTTGATTTGAGGATAAGTAAAACTACGATAACGACCTTGTCCTTTAAACCTTGGTTTGCCTAATCGAAAAATTGTGGTTGAAAACCTCCCCTCGATCGGGAATAATAAATAAAAAAATTCCTTTGAGTCAATCCTATCCGTTTTCAATAATTATTAATTATTAATTATTAATTATTAATTATTAATTATTAATTATTGAAGCCCATTTTTATCTGCTTTCAACCATCGCTCAATTGCTAGTTTCACCAAAAAATGAGGGTATGCGCCTCCCCTTTTAAGGGGATGAAAAAATATTCAGTTCAATATTTCAAGCCTCCGGCTTTAGTGGTCGGTACTGATAACTGATAATTGATAACTGATAACTGAAATGACCCGTTTTATACAATCTTGTAATACTTGAGAATGAATTAGCTTGTATTCCGGAAACTTGTCTTTAGTATTGACCAAATCTTTTTTTTGAGAGTAATAATCCGGGTTATTTCTTAGTTGAGGAATTGGCATTATTAAAGGGCAAGCATTAACGGGACAGCGATTTTCTGACCACCACAAAAATCGCTCACCCAACCGATAATTGTACTGCCGACGTAACAAGTCCAGCCATAGTTCTATGGTAGACACTTGTTCTTTATTAGGCATAAGCTTGTACTGGTAAGCCGTCCGCATTACTATAAACGTTAGTTCGATTGTTGTTATGATAACATCAACTTTCTCCTCTTGAGCAAAAAGCAATATTTGTAAATTAATGGGACTCAACGTCCTATTAATTTACCGCCGATTCATCCGCCAAATCAGAGATTATGGCGCAAGGCTTCTCGACGATTTAGCTAAAAAGCTCAAGATACAAGAATTATACATTTTTGAGATATATACACTACATATCTATAACGTTATAGTTTTTGTTCACCATAAGTAGTGTTTTTGCCTAAGTCCTAAATTATCTAAATACTTATTTCAGCTAGTGAAATTATGCGCAGACAAAGTTCATATATAGCCTTAATTCTAGTCCTAGTAATAGCATCAGTAACAGTATTGAGTCAAATTCCGATTCGACTGGGACTAGACCTTCGAGGTGGGTCACAACTTACTATTCAACTACAAACTTCAGAAGAAGTTCCCACTATCGACGAACGGGTCATGGAAGGAGTCCTAAAAATTGTAGAAAATCGAGTCAATGCTCTAGGTGTATCAGAATCAGTAGTTCAATCTCTGGGACAAGACCAAATTCTTGTCCAACTACCAGGAGTAAATGACCCAGCTCAAGCAGAACGAGTTTTAGGAGGTACCGCTCAACTAGACTTCCGCGAACAATTACAAGGTACCGAGCAACAGTTAGCAATTGAATACCAACTACAAAGACAACGTTTAGTAGAGCAAGAACTCTTGAGAAATAGTGAAGATCCAGAAGCTATAGCTAAAAATTTAGAATCTCTAGAAAAAACAAATCAAGCGATCGCCGAACTATTCAAAGAACCCACAATTAAAGGCCAAGACTTGAGAGATGCTTTAGCAGAACCAGAAGCTCCTGGGTCTAATAACTGGAATGTGGCCTTGCGCTTTACCTCTGAAGGAGGACAGAAGTTTGCAGAACTTACCAAAAATTTAGCAGGAACTGGACGTAGTATCGGTATTTTCTTAGATGACCAACTTTTGAGCGCTCCTACTGTCGGTGTTGAATTTGCAGAAACAGGAATTACTGGTGGTAGTGCGGTAATTCAAGGTAGATTTACAGCCGAACAAGCAAATGATTTGGCAGTACAATTGCGGGGTGGGGCACTACCTGTGTCAGTAGAAATTGTGGAAAATAGAACTGTTGGGGCGACTTTAGGCCGAGATAGTATTCAACGTAGTGTTTATGCAGGAGCTGGTGGCCTAATTCTAGTATTAATATTTATGGTGGTTTATTATCGACTTCCTGGGATAATTGCTGATGTAGCTTTAGTTATTTATTCTCTATTTACCATTGCTAGTTTTGCTATCTTGGGAGTTACTTTAACATTGCCAGGAATTGCTGGTTTTATTCTGAGTATTGGTATGGCAGTTGATGCTAATGTTTTGATTTTTGAACGGACAAGGGAAGAGCTACGAACTGGTAAAACTTTATATCGTTCTGTAGAATCTGGCTTTTATCGGGCTTTTTCCAGCATTTTAGATGGTAATGTCACAACCTTGATTGCCTGTATAGCACTATTCTGGTTAGGAACTGGTTTGGTCAAAGGTTTTGCTTTAACCTTGGGAATTGGTGTAGCTATTAGTATGTTTACTGCTGTTACTTGTAGTCGTACTCTAATGTTTTGGGCGATCGGTTTTTCTCAATTCCGCAAACCAAAATTATTTTGTCCAGAGTTAAATTGAATTAGGAGTTAGAAGTCAGGTTAGGGGTAGAGGTGTTACGGAGTATAGGCCAGCAAACGGCCGTCGCCGACATTTACACAGTTCGGACATTTTGCCCGTTACAGATTAAACATATAGTTTAATTAACATTTTGTACCTTTACCTGAGTTATTTATCGATCGCCTATTCTTTGACATCCTCCCGACGCTGCTCTAGGAGACAGCGCGGGATTCCCATCCATCAAAACAACCGAAGATAAAATCAGTTATATAGCACTACAAGAATTGGTTAGGACATTTTTCAATCCTCAAACTCTTTTACAGTTTTGCTATTCCCTGTTCCCTGTTCCCTGTTCCCTGTTCCCTATTCCCTAGTGCGTAGCGCTATAAAATCAGTAAAAAATGAAAATAAGTGTTATTGAACAGCGATCGCTATGGTGGACAATTTCAGGAGCCATCATTATTAGTGGTTTAATTGCCATGGTCATTTCTTGGACTAGGCCAGATATTGCAGCTCCTTTACGTCCAAGTTTAGATTTTGTTGGTGGTACTAGCCTGCAACTCGAACTAGATTGCAATATGCCTAACAGTTGTAATGAAGCTATTAACGTTGCTGTTGTTAGAGAAATAATGAGCGATCGAGATTTAGGTAATAGCAAGATTCAAGTTGTAGGAGAAGAAAGACAAGCTCTTGACATACGCACCAAAACTCTAGATGTTGAAAATAGAACTCAATTAATCGCTGCTTTAAGTTCAGAGTTTGGTGAATTCGATCCAAATTCCACACAAATTGATACTGTTGGCCCTACTTTGGGACGACAAATTTTTACTTCTGGGATATCAGCTCTCCTGGTTGCTTTCTTTGGCATTACTGTCTATTTAACTTTTAGATTCCAGTTGGACTATGCAGTATTTGCTTTTGTCGCTCTATTCCATGACATATTGGTGACGGTGGGCATTTTTTCAATTATTAGTTTAGTAGTTGGTGTTGAGGTAGATAGTTTATTCTTGGTTGCTCTACTAACTATTATTGGATTTTCGGTTAACGATACAGTTGTAATTTATGACCGAGTTAGGGAAGTAATTAAGCGCTATCCAGGAGAGTCAATAGATCGTATTGTTGATGATGCCGTCAATCAAACTTTGACCAGATCGATTAATACTACTGTGACTACTCTATTACCTTTAGTGGGTATTCTTCTATTTGGTGGTGAAACTTTAAAGTATTTTGCCTTAGCTTTAATTATTGGTTTTATTGCAGGTTCTTATTCTAGTATTTTTATTGCTAGTACACTTTTAGCTTGGTGGCGCGAGCGTATTGGTCAATCTATCCCTAACCCAGTAGTAGAAAATTTTCAATTAGCAGAAGACCAAGAAAATACTGTTTAGAAATAACTATGGAAATGGAATATGATAATTTTAAAATTATCATACTTAATTAGGGTTTGCGTATGGAAAGTATGAGTGGTAGGGGTAGGAGGACCGAGTCAGGAGGACCGAGTCAGGAGAAATGGGAATTATAGAGAAGGTAGTGGGAAAAATTGTCGATCGTGATTTTTCTGCCATAATCGTCCCAAAATACTAGCTTTATGCAGCTCGTATCCACTGAAAAGCTGACACTTTTTTAGACAAAAAAATACTACAACCAATATCAGTCAATGCTTTGATATTAGATCGGTAGATCGATAATTATTCCCTATAAATAAAGTGTTGTCGTAGTCTTTGATTAAATTGGCATATCTTAACGAAGTCAGCAAGTCTGCAAGTCAGAATTCAGAAGTTAACCCACCCCTAGCCCCTCCCAGGAGGGGAAGTAGGGGATTTGAGCTTCGCTCCAAAAATATTGCGCCTTAAAAGGCGAGGTTTTAGACCCATATTATTTTGATAAAAATCTTTCCTCTTCCTTATTTATTCCTTAAAATGAACAAAGATGATCCAATTTTAAAAGTCCGAGTTGAAAGACTTTACAGACTAATCATCTATGTTAGATGGTTGATAGTTGGGTTGCTCTGGATGAGTATTGGTTCTCTAAGTATCTGGAGTTTTCGCAGAGAAATTTCTTTGTGGACAGAGCATTTTACTTGGATTGCTGTACGTTATGCTTTGGTTTATCATAGATTACCGACACTTGGTTTAGGTTTATGTATTGGTATGACAACTGCTGTTTTAGTTTGGCAAAGTAAACATATTATTTGGGGTTTATCTCCTGAAGAAAAAAAGCGTTTAGAAGAACAAGTATGTCAGATTAGCGCTCAAGGACCTACTAATATTTTGTGGAAGTGGGTAATTAAAGATAATTAAAATTACAGCGGTTTTCATTTAAGTAGACTACAAAATTCTTTTTGCTTAGGGAGTAGGCAGTAGAGAGTTGAAAAAAAATGGCCACTGTAATCTATCTATTTGAAAACCGCTATAATTCCTATTAGGGACTTCAAATAAAAATATATCTCTTTTTTGTAGGGAGTAGAGGGTGTCTAAGAATTAGATAATTGATTTTTTGCTATTTCCTTAGTTATTAGTAGTAGCATTACCGAATAATTAATAATTAATAATTAATAATTAAATAATTCGCGCCTTGAAGCCTCCCTTTACCAATGGATAATTGACAATTGATAATTGATAATTAAAGAGGAGCGAAAGGAGCGAAAGTTAGGGAGTTAGAGAGGAGCGATAATTCTTTCATTATCCATTATCCACTATCCATTATCCATTAATACCCTAGCCCTTATATTCAATTCCGTAACGGTTAAAACCCGAGGTAATTATCAATTATCCATTATCAATCATCAATTAATGAATACAGTTTTTGATTATAAAATACTATCAAAAACTAGAAACTAGAAGTAAGTGCTGATTATTTAACTCGGAGGATGAGGAAAAAAGTAATAAGAAGGTTGACTGACTTTTTTCACTAAACTAAATCAATGTTAGTATAGCTACCTTTAAACCATAGTATCTGTATTCTATCTAACTAAATAAAAACTACTACAGCGTTTTCAAATCAGATGTCAAACAAGAGTTGGTTATCTACTAACAGTAAAAAATTCAGCAAACCTTCTTACCAAAAAATAAGGTTTAAAACCTCCCCTTGGCTGCGTCGCGAGCTACCGCTCTACAAGGGGATGAAAAAAAAATCAAGTTCAATATTTCAAGCCTCTGACTTGACCTTTGTCATGCTGCGCAAACAGGCAGAGAGAGGTACTGATAACTGATAACTGATAACTGATAACTGAAATGACCTATTGCCTCTAGTCTGATTGCCTTTTGCCTAAAAGCGCCCAGTTTTTTTACGCAACTCAAATGAAATTACTATATAACTGACAATTTTTTATCCAGAAAACAACGGCAGCAGATCATAGAAGTAATTATAGGAGAAAAAAAATCAAACTTATTAAGCACATTTTGAATGTTTTACTTATGATTTAGGATTGCTAATATATATATAAAAAATATAAAATTTTATATTTTTTACTCTCAATATCTGGAATTTAGCAGATACAGAATGAAGAATTTGATATCAAACTAAAAAAACTCCAAAATCTGTTAATTTTCTTCTTTAAGTTCTACGGTTAGAGTATGGTTCAAAACTATCCATTGCTACATAGTTTACTTCTAGTTGCCTTTAAGAAAGGATAGGAGAATCTATAAATTTTTGATACATCAACATACTTTTTTGACAACCATCTTGAGTTTTGTCTAACTGTACTATCTTTTAATTCCCAATTGATTGTAATAATAAAAATTAAATTATGCAATTTTTATCAAAAAAATCTCCCCTAAAATTAAAACATAGGAAAATATCTAAAAATCCAATAATCTACCCTAAATTACCATTTTTTCTGATAACTAAACAACTTGCTTTTCACGCAAAAGATAATCGTCATACTGGCAGTATTAAAAATTTTTTAGTTTTTTTGATCTTTATATCTTTAATCTATATAACAGTACTAGCTCCTTTCGTAAAAACAGGAGTCAAAATTTTCGAGCAAACTATAAAAAAAATTGACATTGTTCAAGAATGGGTACAACAGCACTTCCAGAAAATTAGTCCATTGTTTCCCCCATACTATGGTAAATCCGATCGGTTTCTCCCTTATGTAGTTCATACACCCTATTTTATTGATGATACTCCTCCTGGAGCTTACGATTTTACTCTAGAGCGAAATGGTCAATTAAAAATTCCCATTCCAGCACCCTGTCAAGGAACTATTCGTAGAACTAGATTTCAAGGCAAAAATGGAAGTTTTGCAACAGCCCAAGGTGCAGGTCAGATAGTTGAACTTATGTGTGATGGGACTAACTATTATTGGTTGATGGGTCATTTAGTTCAAGGTTCTCCACCAAGAGCAGGAACAAGAATTAATAAAGGACAACCAATTGGTATTCAAGGACTTACAGGAAGAACTTCTGGTTATCATGTTCATGCTCAGATTCACTATCATAGTGGGCAAAGAATTACTAACAGAAAGATTACTCGCCCTTTTGTTGAAAATTACATCAAATTTTTGAGAAAAGGTTCTTATTTAAAATAAATATGCAAATATGAGAAAGCTACACTTAAATTAATAAATTTTAATAAAGATCGACTTCTGGCAAAAATTGTAGTTTGTTATTTTATCTATGTTTAGCAGTGAAAAATATATTAATAAATAGTTAAGATTAACTATTTTCATATTCAGCACTGGCAATGAATTGATTTCACATTTTCTATTTAAAAAAAATAAACTTTGTATTTACAAAAGTTTGCTCATAAATCTCAATTGTAACAGCTTAACATCAAAAATTTAACTTCTCTTAACGTAATATTTAACCCCAATTGCTAAAGTTTGAGATAACTTACATATAGGGAGTATATGTTACAATACCAAGTATGGGAGGAATGTACATACTATTGATGTAAAAGATAAGTATCATAAACATTCAACAGAAATATAGTCATATATAATCTTTTGTCTCCAGAAATTTGGGATCGGATTGAGATAATCTAACTTGAGTCGGCGATAAAACGAAAAAAAAAATAGCTGAGTCGAGTCAGCGTTCTGAGTTCAATAGGGTGAAATTTCACCGACTGACACGCTACCTCTAAACATATAAGAACCTACGTCCAAACCTCTGTATTATGATCGAGCAGAAATTGAATCGGGGAGATAATCAAAAAAGAGGAAAAGAAAAAGCAGCTCCTTTTTGTCTTTGATCGTGGGATAGAGGATAAAGTGCGTCCTTGCGGGTTTCCCGACGGTCAGGCAACTGGTGTGGTGTTGTAGTTCCTCCTTTGGAGGAGCTTTCCTACGGAATGCTACGCAAAAGCTAACACCCAGTCAGGGTAACACCTGCAAAATAAAATAAATAAGGATATGTCGTATTTGACTATATTTTTATGAACTATTATTCGCAGTAGTAAACTCTCTCGATCGGGTATTTTTCAGATTATCAAGTCTACCTTGACTGTTTTTTTACTCACAGGTTAGCTCTAAAGTTACAATAAGACAATTAAAAAATTATAAATAAATATAGAAATTTGGTATTATTTAAAGATAGACACTAAAGTGTGAGAATTAACATGAAAATTAAAATAATTAATTAACCTGTGTTAAATTACAAAAGAATAAACAACAAAGCTCGAACTGTAATGACCGTAACTACAAAAAAATTATAAGTATGAGGATAATTAAGAGAGACTTTCGATGGAATTAAGTTGCTAGACTTGAAATAACTCAGTTTTTCCCTAATTATATTTCAACTATGGCAGATAGAGTAAAATTAATTATAATAATATAGGAATCAGTAATAATACTGAAAAAAAAGTATTGAAAGTATGAATGAGCGATCGACAGCTTGGCAAAATTTTTATCTATAGTTAAAATTAAGTTCTATGTTTGAAAAAACTAGCAATATTTCTCTAAATTCAACATGATAAATAATGGAGGTAATTAATGTATAGATTATGGCTAGCATTAAACTAATAAAAATTGTCACCTAAAAATCTTACTAACAAACCCTAAGATGTATAGGAGATGTAATAGCAAGAGTAAATGCTTACAAAAAAAAGGAGGTGTCATAGAAAAAAAGAATGACTATAGTTAGTCCCTTGACTGGGATTGAGTAAAAAGTTTATGGTTAGCGTGTTATTTTTTATCTATCTATTAGATATAGATTAGATAGATTAGAAATGAATTCCCTCATCTAAGTTCCGATCTCTAAAGTGGGGAGAGAAAGGGGGACAACTATGAGGTACACCCTTCATGTTTAAATAGTTGTCATTTTTGATAATGGGTAGCTGATGAATTAATTTGAGATTGACTGTGTCAGTTTCCTTTAATTGTTAATAGGCTGAAAGCTTAAGTTATTTTACTAACATCTGAGATAACCTAAAGCTTAAAAATTTATAGGTCATAACAAACACCATGCTAGGTGATGCTAGGACTTTGAGTCTGGTTGATTCCTACCCAACTAACATTGAGACAGGCAACTAATAAAGTAGAGTTATGGCTCTAATCCGACAAAGAAAGACTTTTATTGTAGCTCAAGCTATCAGTAAAATATGAGGAACAGACTAAACGCAAATACATAGTCAGACAGTTGACATACTCTCTGGCGTAAACGTACGGAGATTCTCCTAAAACCAGGATTTTTAGTTTGCGCTCCGCAAGGTTACGCCGAAAATGAGTCCACTTAAATCAGATACGCAAGCGATATCTAAGTCAGAGATGGTTCTCTACCCAAGAGTTTGCTCTATTTAAAAAGCCTGTGGACTTATTCCATGGTAAAGTTCAAACCTAAAAAAAACTTTGCTTCTCTTATACTTGTTGCCTAGAGCAATTCCTAAGTACAAGACTGTACAAAACCCGATCGCTCTTCTCTTGGTCAGCATTCCCTCTCTTAGTTGGCATTCCCATGGCGTTTGCGCTTCTGACAACTACGAAAGGCGCGTAGCGTCCCGGAAGGAAAGGAAACCAGCTCTTGACAGAGTCACTATCTGTTGCGTTTGCGTAGCATTCCCCAGGAAAGTAAAACGCCGGGGTCTGACCGCAGTTTTCAAGATGCACCTACTGCCTACTGATTAAGTAGCTAGGTTTTGAGAGCGGTTGAATACCTTTGCGCTTTTCTAACTATAACACACGCGTCCCCCTGGAAGGAGGAGGTTTTTCACCCTATTTTCCGGTAAAAGTTCCAGAACAGTTCATACTTGTCTGTTAGTAAAAATTTTACCATATACATACTTACGCAAAAGTAAGTTATGGGAAAAAAAGGTGACTATGCGGGTTCTTCCCACTGAGGAGATAAAGGTTTGTCAGAACCAGAAAGGCTAAGTAAGACTCAAGTCGTCTTGAGTGACGAACATTCTGTTGAGAATGTCCCTAAAAGAGCATTGGCCGATGAGACGCAAGAGTAACTACAAAGTAGTTTAGTGAGGATAATGAAAATGATGTTGGCACAACTATCGGCCATAATCTGACACTCTAAATACATAATGGGAAAAAAGGTTAAATACCAACTAAAGTAAGCCCCGAATAGGTAAATAAATATTGACTTATTCAGAGCTTACTCAGAGAACTGCCCAATTTCCAAGAAAAAACATAAACCATACAGGTTTGGTCACTAGCTATACTGTCTTAAGATAGACAGAAAACTTCTGTAAAGTAATTTATTCTTCAATTTAAGGAGCATGAGGAACGCGACATGATCCAGACTAACAACGTAATCGAAACCACCATTCAGCCTGAGCTAGAACCTAGCGAATTGTTTCCACAAACCCCAGCCAGACAACCAAATAATGAATTAAATATGTTAATCACAGAGAGAGAAAGATATACAGATGCTCAGTCGGATGAGGACGTCCTGAAGTCTGGTAAAGTTGCTAAGTCTCGTAGTAAGACTGCGGCTGCGGGCAAAAAAAAGCATTACACTGAAGATTCTATTCGCCTTTATCTACAAGAAATAGGACGAATTAGGCTATTAAGAGCTGATGAAGAAATCGAACTGGCGCGTAAAATTGCAGATTTGCTGGAATTGGAGCGCATTCGAGAAGAACTAATGTACCATTTAGACCGGGAACCACAAGTTAGTGAGTGGGCAAATGCTGTAGACATGGAGTTGCTGAAGTTTAAGCGTCGCTTAATACTTGGGCGTAGAGCTAAAGAAAAGATGGTACAGTCTAACTTGCGTCTAGTGGTTTCGATCGCCAAAAAGTACATGAACCGAGGTTTGTCATTCCAAGATTTGATTCAAGAAGGTAGTTTGGGATTGATTCGAGCTGCAGAAAAATTTGACCATGAAAAGGGGTATAAATTTAGTACCTATGCAACTTGGTGGATTCGTCAAGCTATTACTAGAGCGATCGCAGACCAGTCTCGTACTATTCGTCTACCAGTTCATCTGTATGAAACTATATCTCGGATTAAGAAAACTACCAAACTTCTTTCTCAAGACATGGGTCGCAAACCCACAGAGGAGGAAATAGCAACTCACATGGAGATGACTATAGAGAAGTTGCGTTTTATTGCTAAGTCAGCTCAACTGCCAATATCTCTGGAAACTCCTATCGGTAAAGAGGAAGATTCTCGACTTGGAGATTTTATTGAGTCAGATGGAGAAACTCCTGAAGACCAAGTATCTAAAAATTTACTACGAGAAGATTTGGAAAGTGTTTTAAATAGTTTAAGTCCACGGGAAAGGGATGTATTACGCTTACGATATGGTTTGGATGATGGTCGGATGAAAACTTTGGAAGAAATTGGTCAAATATTTAATGTGACTCGCGAGCGAATTCGACAAATTGAAGCAAAAGCTCTCAGGAAGTTACGACATCCAAATCGTAATAGTATTCTCAAGGAATATATCCGCTAGACCTCTGGCAATAATTAATCAGGACTTACGCACCAGGCAGGAAAAAGTAGCATTTGAGATTGCTTTGTGTTCCGGAATGCTGCGCAAACCCTATCGGTTGCAATGACGGAAATGTTCTACTGCGTAAGTCCTATTTTCTAATGTTCGATATTAGTTCCCAAAACTTGCAGAAATGCTGCTAACCATTGGGGATGAGCAGGCCATGCAGGAGCTGTAACTAGGCGATCGTCAACTACTACTTGATCTGCAGCTACTTCTACATATTTACCACCTGCTCTCAAAACATCAGGACTACAAGCTGGATAAGCAGTGCAACGTTTCCCTTCTAAAACACCAGCAGCAGCTAGCACTTGTAGACCATGACAAATAGAAGCGATCGCTTTGTTCTTTTCGGCAAAGTGGTTACATATTTTCAAAACTTTGTCATTGAGGCGAATATATTCTGGAGCACGACCACCAGGAATGACTAGAGCATCATATTCACTAGGGTCTATGTCATCGAAGGTAGCATTTAAAGTAAAGTTGTGACCTGGTTTTTCGCTATAGGTCTGGTCGCCTTCAAAGTCGTGAATAGCGGTTTTGATAGTTTGACTGGAAGTTTTGTCAGGGCAAACAGCGTGTACGGTATGACCGACCATTTGTAATGCTTGAAAAGGTACCATTACTTCATAGTCTTCTACATAGTCACCTACTAACATCAGAATTTTTTTTGCTGCCATATTTCTAACTCCTCTTAATTATTGATTTTACTAATTAAAGCTTTTTCAATTATGAATCTTAATTGTTAAATTTTGAAATAAGGTGTTCACCATTTAAGCCATATATCTAATTTTTTTCAAAGGCAATAGGCAAAAGGGAATTTAACGAAGTCAGAAGTCAGCAAGTCTGCAAGTCAGAAGTTAACCCACCCCTAGCCCCTCCAAGGAGGGGAAGTAGGGGATTTGAGCTTCGCTCCAAAAATATTTCGCCTTAAAAGGCGGGGTTTTAGACCCTTATGATTTTGATAAAATCTAAATGATTTTTATACGCATTAAAATTAGGACAGTTAAGAAACTTCAAAACATTACAAGTCATTTCAGTTATCAGTTATCAGTTATCAGTACCTCTACAATAAGGAGGCTTTAAACCACAATTTGTCGGTAAAAGTTTTAACTATAGCTGATAATTGATATTATATCATGTCTGCTGTCCAAGAATTAAGAATGCGCGAATTAAGAATGCGCGAATTACCTCTCCTTTAAAACGGATAGGATTGACTAATCATGAAAATTTTTCTTTTTATCCTCTTAAAAGAGGGAGCTTTAAACCACAATTTTTCGGCAAGTAATCATATAGAATCCGGTTGAATAGTTATTGTATAGTTGGGAGTAGGGGAGTGGGGGAGTGGGTCCGATTAAAGGCTTGAAGTAATTATAGAATTATCAACATATATTATATAACCGGATTCTATATCATACAAAATTAATTACATATAGCTAAAAAGCTGATGCTTTCATTAATTGATAATTGATAATTACAAGAAGGTTAAAACCGTTACGGAATTGAATATAAGGGCTAGGGTATTAATGGATAATGGATAGTGGATAATGGATAATGAAAGAATTCTCGCTCCTCTCTAACTTTCTAACTTTCGCTCCTCTTTAATTATCAATTATCAATTGCCAATTATCCATTGGTAAAGGGAGGCTTTAAGGCGCGAATTATTTAATTATTAATTATTAATTATTCGGTAAAATTTACAGAGAATAAAATTAGGTAATTAGGGTTTGCTTAAAAAGTCTTTGAGTAGGAGGAGGAGACAGCTATACTGGAGACAACCCACCCCTAGCCCCTCCCAGGAGGGGAAGACAGGATAAATGGGAGTTAAGAGGAGGTAGAAGTAAGAATTTTAAGAATGATTTTTCTGCCCAACTATGCGCCTAAAATACTAACTTTTTGAGTATGAAGAGCTGAAAACTAGGCATTTTTTTACCTAAAACAGCTAAAATCTTTATCTATCAATGCTTTTAGATTAGATCGGTAAGCCGTAATTAATTTTGCTTAAGCACTTATTTTTTGTGTAAACCTAAGCGTGAATATCTAGAGGAAATGTAAGTTTTTTTTCAGACTTTTAAGCCTTCTTCCCTCTTCCTTTTTCCTTGCCTTTACCTGAAAAGACTGATGCTACCGGACTTGATATTACTTCTTATTTTCAACAATATTCTATAGTTACTTCTTTCTGTTTTTCCCGTAGATATTGAACTAAGTCTTCTATTAAATTACGACGAATCGAAATATTTTTCGGTAATAAAGGGTTTTGATAAAATTCATTAATTTTTTGCCCTACTAAAAATAAAATTGAATCTGCTTCTAATATCTCTTCTGCCAACATTACCGCGCCATTTTTTCCAGAAGGCAATCTGCCAATATCGCAATTAGACTTTTTCAAAATCTCCGCACATTTGGAAATAGTTAAAATTCCTTCGGTCACTAAATCTATTCCACTCAATTTACCTATGGGTGGCATTTCTTTAGTCATTGTAGCAATATCCATTTCAATAGTTTCTCCCAGAAAATTTGCCACAATATTTCCAGTTGTTCCGCCACAAACAACTCTTCGACCGCGAAAACTTAATAATTTTTCGACATATTCAAAATCTCTATTTTCATCTAGAGGCGGACCTGTAAATATCATTACTGGATTTTTCTTTCGCACATAAATTCCCACGAAAGAGGCATCATCACCAATTTTGCCTCCATAGAGATTATGAGTTTTTTTAATTACATTTTGAACAATATTTCTAGCAGTATGAGTATGATTGATAAATAAAGATTCGATATGTTTAGCAATATTATCCCAACCCCAACCAAAATTTAAACTAACTCCTAAACCTGCGTACAAAACTCCATCACTAATAGCTCCTAGAAAATCGCCTTTTTCTAGTTTGCCTTCAGAGAAAGTAATTTTTTTATCTAATATTTTTTCGGTTTTGTTTTCTAACTGAACTAATTTACCTTTTTTTAAATATAAAACGGGAGGGTTATCAAAGTTAATTACTAAAAAGCTATTATTTTTGGGGTTAATTTGAATTACGGTAAAGGTAGCATAGGCAATTTTTCTAACTTGACAAATAGGTAAAGTACCGATGACTGTTTCAATTACATCTTCTAAAGAAATGTCATCGTTATTTAACATATTAATCAAAATTTCTGTAGTTAAAGTCGCTAGAATATTAGCTTTTACTCCACTGCCTAAACCATCAGACAAAACGATAATAGTTTTATTTTCGGCTTTGCGGAATTTAACTTGGTCGCCACATAATTCTTCGCCTTTTTTATTGAGGCTAAAATTGTAAATATCTAAAAAATTTTCCATTTGTATCAATCTTATTTGAGTTGTGAGATATTGTAGATTTTAGGTAAGCAGTCAGCTATCAGCTATCAGCTATCAGCTATTAATTCATTGCCTTGAGAGCAGGAATGAGTATTAAAAAATTCAAGGAGAATTATAAAGTATTGGAAAAAAACTGACCTTAACCTTAGCAGTGTATATACATTATCTATGAAACAGCTAATAGCTGAATGCTTACGATTTTAGGGAACAGAGAACAGGGAATGAGAAACACCGAAGCAATAACGAAGTCAGCAAGTCTGCAAGTCTGCAAGTCAGAAGTTAACCCACCCCTAGCCCCTCCCAGGAGGGGAAGTAGGGGATTTGAGCAACTCTCCAAAAATATTTCGCCAATCAAGGCGGGGTTGCGCGACCCAATTATTTTGATAAAATTATCACAAATGATTTAGGATTGCTATATATCAATTTGATAAAATATTGCTACAGAATTTTTGTTATTAGATGTCTGACTCCTAATTTGATACTGTGTGTTATTTCAGTTATCAGTTATCAGTACCTGTGCAATAAAGAGGCTTGAAATACGGAATATTCTTTTTAAGGAGAGGTAATTATTAATTATTAATTGTTGAACCACTTTCATAGATATAATTAATATTAAAGTGGAGATGTTATTAGAGAGTTTCTTGATTTACCATTTTGATAATTTTTAATAAACTGACTTTTGTTTCTGCAGTTGTTTCTCCTAATAAACCAGCAATTTCTTGCACTACTTTCATCTGATGATCGACCACTTCATTAACTTTACTAACTGTTTCATTTTTCAGATTAATCATTTCTTGTTTGCGCTGCCATTCATGGGTAATATCAACCATGATACAAGCAATTAAATTTTGGTCGCGAATGGGAAAAATTACTTCTTTCACATATACAATATCTGCTTCAGAATTTGCTTGATTTTCAGGTTGATATTTTTTTTCTTTTCCTCGAATTACTTCATCTTTTTCCCAGACTTTTTGAAAGTCTGCTAAATCTTCTAAAACTATAGATGCGGGTTGACCAATAATCTCTGTTTGATTGACATTAAACATTTTACAAAATGCCGGATTAACTAGAGTAATATTCATCTGGGTGTCAACAACAATTAAGCCATTGGGGTCATATTCCCAGAGAATTTGCCAGAGATTTTTTTCGTTAGTCAAGATAATTTACTCCTTTGATTTGTTAATAGTAGGTAAGATTTCTGCTTGGAATTTTTGTTCGATATTTTCGGGGTTAATTTTGATGAATACTTGGTTTTTGTATTTCATTACAATTCCATCACTACAAGATTCTAAACAAAATGAACCTTTTAATTCTATTTTGTCTTCTAAGTGATATTCGCTAATCATACTTTGAAGTTTTGGTAATACTTCATAAACTCCTAGTTGATGACAAGCTGAACCCATACAAAGATATAAATTTTCTTTTTTCATAGTTCATTCCTGAGTAGGGGAGTGGCTCACACGGATTATGGCACGGATACACGGATACGCAAGGGAGTAGAAAGATATAAATTTTCTTTTTTCATAGTTCATTCCTGAGTAGGGGAGTGGCTCACACGGATTATGGCACGGATACACGGATACGCAAGGGAGTAGAAAGATATAAATTTTCTTTTTTCATA
>JAXHSW010000012.1:36407-84729 GCA_034190295.1 Cyanobacteriota bacterium
AAATTTTCTTTTTTCATAGTTCATTCCTGAGTAGGGGAGTGGCTCACACGGATTATGGCACGGATACACGGATACGCAAGGGAGTAGAAAGATATAAATTTTCTTTTTTCATAGTTCATTCTTGAGTAGGGGAGTGGCTCACACGGATTATGGCACGGATACACGGATACGCAAGGGAGTAGAAAGATATAAATTTTTTTTTTCATAGTTCATTCTTGAGTAGGGGAGTGGCTCACACGGATTATGGCACGGATACACGGATACGCAAGGGAGTAGGGAGTAGGGGCGTTAACGATAGTTATGCGAAGCAAACGGCCGTTCGCCCTTTACTCTCAAGAAAAAACAAAAAGGAAGATATTTTTGGCGATAGGGCGTTGGAAATTTTTACCCCTACTGATACTTCTAAGATGCTAATTTTATATTGATAATTTTTTTCCTTCTTCCTTCTTCCTTCTTCCTTCTTCTTTCTTCTTTCTTCCTTCCTCCTTCTTCCCTCTTCCTTCTTCCTCCTTCCTTCTTTTAATTCCGATAAACTTCATCTAAAATATTGCCATTTTCCGCAATTAGTTGAATATGTAATGGCATTTTACCTGCTGCATGAGTCGAACAACTGAGACAAGGATCGTAAGCTCGAATACCTGCTTCAACTCTGTTTAACATTCCTTCTGGAATTTGATTATTGTGAATATAATGTTTGGCTATTTGAGTCACAGTTTGATTCATTGCCAGATTATTTTGACCAGTGGCAATAATCATATTTACCTTTTGAATAATCCCATTTTCATCTACTTTGTAATGATGAAATAAAGTACCCCTTGGCGCTTCACTAACTCCCACTCCTTCCAGACAGTTAATACCAGCAGTAGCGCGAGTGCGAGGAGAAACAATATCCGGGTCATCTATCAATTGTTCAATTCTTTCTAAACAAGCAATAATTTCTATCAAACGAGCATAATGATAGAAGAAAGAAGAAGTAGGAACGCCACCTACCCGCTCTTGCATTTCCTTTAATTCTCGGTCTGCTTTTTCTGTACCTATCTGAGAACAAACATTTAAACGAGCAAGAGGTCCGACACGATAAATTCCATCAGGATAACCCATTGGTTTGTAATAGGGAAATTTCAAATAAGACCAACTTTCCACCGCTTCCCCTAAAAATTCCTGATAATTATCTTCGCTTAAATTATCGGCAATAATATTACCTTCACTATCAGTAAATCTGAGTTTTCCCCCGTAATGTTCCCAATCACCATTTGCGCCAACTAATCCCATAAATAATGATGGGAACTTACCAAAAACTTCAGCTTCAGTTTTCAGTTGTTCGTCTAATAAACCCTTAAACAAACTAATAGCAGTATTAGTAGTTTCAAAAGATTCAGGGAGACGATTTTTTATCCATACTCGTCCCTCTTCAGATAGAGGAGAACGTACACCACCAGGTACTGCCCAAGCAGCATGAATTTTTTTAGCTCCTAACAATTCTATGACTGTTTGACCGAACTGCCGAAGTCGAATTCCTGCCCTAGCTAAATCTGGATTTGCCTCCATTAAACCAAAGACATTTCGTTTAGCTGGGTCGCTATCCCAACCTAATAGAAAATCAGGACTACTAAGATGGAAAAAACTCAAAGCATGGGATTGAGTTATCTGTCCTAAATTCATCATTCGGCGTAATTTTTCTCCTGCGGGAGGAACTTGAACTGCGAGAATTTTATCCCCTGTTTTAGCAGAAGCTAATAAATGACTTACTGGGCAAATACCACAAATTCTAGCTGTTATTCCTGCCATTTCTGTAAAAGGTCGCCCTTCACAAAATTTTTCAAAGCCTCGATATTCTACGACATGAAATCTACAGTCGGATACTTCTCCAGCATCATCTAATATTACTGATATTTTGGCATGACCTTCGATTCTAGTTACGGGGTCGATGACTATTGTTTTAGACATAATTTATGTTCTCCTTTACTAAATAAATAATCTCTAGATTTTGAGAAATTTTTCAAAGCTATTTTTGTGAGTAAGTAACTAATGTGATGAAAAGGAAACAGGAAAGTAATTTTAGTAGGTTGGGTTAAGCGAGAGCGCAACCCAACAAAAAAGATGTGTAGCTTAGAGTTAAAATTTGCCTTTTATAAAAAGGAAACAGGAAAGTAATTTTAGTAGCTTTGCTTGAGGAAACAAAACCTAAGTTACTAAAATTAAAATCTAGGTTTTGAGAATTTTATAAAATTTATTTGTCAAACCTGCCTCTACGAGGAACGATCTTCGGAGCTTATCCGGAGGATAAACCTAACAAAAATATGTATCTGTTGGGTTGCGCTACCGCTTAACCCAACCTACCCTAGCTTAATTCTGTCTCCTGACTCCTGTTTCCTGACTCCTTCTTCTAATTACAAACGCGGGCTTTTTGCCAAGGTTGTCGAGAATTCCAGATACCTAAACCTGCTTGTTTAGCAGAATTTTGAGCATTAATATAAGTAGTTTTTGAACTGGGGCAAGTATCGTTTAGGTGTTTACAGAAAAGGGAAGCTTTTCCTTCGCTAACCAGTTGTAAATTAATGGAAGTATTATCTTTAAATACTTCTGAAACTATCCGTTGACGACTACTTTTTCCTGTATCACTAACTAATATCATGTTCGGTAGAACAGTTATAATTAGGCTCGTAGTTAGGCTTTAGCTCCAATAGTAAGTATTGTAAGGGCTAAAGCCCAACTACAAACAAAAATTTTATTATAAGTAATTATCCGAACATGATATAATACTATTGTACCTCTAGGAATTAATGTTTCAAGTCTACTTTTGGCAGCCTCAAAAAAAGGACTATCTCCATAATCTGGTCCATCAATACAGGCAAGTTGTAGACGACATAATTGTGAATTTCCTGACCAAGGAATGCGACATTGTGACATGGTAACTTCTAAAGTATCTCCATCAATAATCTGAGAAATTCTTGCCTGTTGAGTAGCTAAAGACTGGGGAGTATTTAATAGAGATAAAAGTATTAAAATCCCGCAGGAAATGAATGCTAATGTTAGAGTTATTTTGTGTTTTTTCATTAGCTTTTTTTGAGTAGGTTGGGTTAAGCCAGAGCGGAACCCAACAAAAAAGATGTTTCAACAATTAATAATTAATAATTAATAATTAATAATTATATTACTTCTCCTTGAAAAGAAGAGGATTGATTCAGGAGAAAGGAAGGCAGGAGGCAGAAGGCAGAAGGCAGAAGGGAATATTGGTTCAAAGATATAAGGTTTTTTATAACTGATTATCCGAACATGATATTAGCATTAAAAATTGTCATTATTAGAAGGTAAAAGGAAAGGAATTTTTCGTTTCAACATCTCTTGATATCTTATTTATTTAAGATGTTGATTACTCTATTTCATATTACAGCTAAGTAAGTTATTATAGGAGGCGAGCGAGACGCTCGCACTGGGGTACAATACAGCAATTTCTAAGTATGTGATGTACAAATATTAACGTTGAAATATCTGTAGTGCGGGCATCTTGCCCGCTAGTACTGTACCTGAGTGAGATGAAATTCGCTATAATTTCCCTTCTTCCTTCTTCCTTCTTCTTTCTTCCTTCTTTTACCCAAACTTAATCATTTCTCGACCTGCCATTTTTGGCATTTCACCCTTTAATAAAGGTTCTAAAGTCGCCTTAATTCTATCGGCAGAAGGCGGACATCCAGGCATAAAAATATCCACAGGAACAACTTCATGCACTGGTCGAACTTTATCAAGTAATTCTGGCACTATTCCCGGCGCATTTGGTAATTGCTGATTTTCGTCTGCCAACTCTAAATAACTTCTTTCTAAAACAGGTTTCGTACCACCAAGCATATTTCGCATAGCTGGCACATTTGCAGTAACAGCACAATCTCCAAAAGAAATTAACGTTTTAGTCTTTTTCCTCACCTCAAGAATTATTTCTAAATTATCCTGATTAGCAATACCTCCTTCTACCAAACAAACATCTACATTTTCTGGATATTCTTTAATATCGCTGCCCACCGGACTATAAACAACCTCGACATGATTCGCCAGTTCAAACAACCATTCATCTAAGTCGAGAAACGACATATGGCAGCCAGAACATCCAGCTAACCAAACTGTGGCAAATTTTATTTTATTTGACATAATTAATACCTTTAATTAGGAAACAGTGCAGCAATTAATAATTAATAATTAATAATTAATAATTATTTCTCCTTGAAAGATGTCACAAATAATTTCACTCCTTTAAATGTTAAATAATTTAGATAAATTACTGTAGCATCAAGTTTTGAGCTGATAAGGTCTAACTTTTAACTTCTGACTTCTGACTTCTAACTTCTGACTTCATTCATCTCGTCCATTGTTTATTCTCCCTAGCATTAACCAAAAATTCCAACTTAGAGCGATCGCGCTCCATTTCAGCGACTGTTGCTCCCTTACGGAAAATTGCGCCAGTGGGACAAGCGTCCACACATTTACCACAAGAAGTACAAGCATCAACCGCTCCCCAAGGTTGATTCAAACCAGAAACAATATAACAAGCAGCACCACGACTTCCCACATCCCAAACGTGCGCTCCCTCTATTTCATCACAAACCCGCACACAGCGAGTACACAAAATACAACGATTATGGTCTATACCAAACTGTTTGTGAGATAGATCCATTCCTCGGTCTGGAAAACGATAGGGAAACCGAGTATGATCCATCCCCACCTCTACTGCCATATTTTGCAATTCGCAATTCCCATTCGCAACACAAACTGCACAAACATGATTGCCCTCAGAAAATAACAACTCCACCAACATCCGTCGATATTCTTGCAACTTCTGAGTTTGAGTCTGAATTTCCATTCCCTCCGCAACCTGAGTTACGCAAGCAGGTAATAATTTTTTTGTGCCAGAAATTTCCACCAGACACAACCGACAAGCACCAATATCTGTAATTCCCTCCAAATGACAGAGAGTAGGAATGTGAACTCCCGCTTCTTTAGCAGCTTCAAGAATAGTAGTTCCCTCCTCCACTGCAATTTGATTGCCATCAATAGTTAACGTTTTTACTGACATATTTTTTTTCTCCTAAAATTATATGAAATATATTAATGTTTGCTACCAAAGCATTGATGGGGAGATGGGGAGATGGGGAGATGGGGAGATGGGGAGATGGGGAGATGGGGAGATTCGTATATTTGCACAATTTTTTGTATTTCATATTACTAAATCTTCTAAAAGTAAAATTGCAGAGCTTTTCAACTGTTATAAACCACTTAAATATTTAGGGAGTTAGTCTTTTGGTTACTCTCTCATCCAAATTACCTGTTAGTTGAATTTTCTAGCAAGGCGATCGCCATCTCCTACATTCTCCTGACTCCTAATATCATATCCAGTTAATAGCGCACCTCCTTCTTCTCTCCTGACTCCTGAGTTCTGACTCCTGACTCCTAAGTTAATACCTTACCATTGCTGGAAAACTCCGACTCCTGCAATAAATCTAGATATTCTTGCTTAAAATAGCGCAAGGTACTCAAAACAGGATTAGGTGCAGTCATTCCCAAACCACATAAGCTAGTATCCTTCACCATATAAGACAACTCTTCCAACCTTTCTAGATCGATAGAAGTCGCCTGTTTATTCAAAATTTTCGTCAGCAAAGCATATAACTGCACCGTACCAGTGCGACAAGGAATACATTTGCCACAAGTTTCACCACGACAAAATTCCATGTAAAACTGCGCCACCTCAACCATGCTAGTTTCCTTATCCATAATTACCATCCCACCCGAACCCATCATCGAACCAACTTTGCTGAGAGAGTCGTAGTCTACAGGAGTGTCGAGCATTGAAACAGGAATACACCCACCAGAAGGTCCCCCTGTTTGTACCGCTTTCACTTCCCCACCAGGAACACCACCTCCCATTTCCTCAACAATTTCCCGCAGAGTAATTCCCATCGGTACTTCAATTAAACCGTTATTTCTAACTTTACCTGTGAGAGCGAATATTTTTGTACCTTTGCTATTTTCAGTACCAATACTCGCGTACCACTCTGCACCTTTTTTCAGAATAGGAGCAATATTGGCAAAGGTTTCCACGTTATTAATGAGGGTCGGACATCCCCAAAGTCCAGACTGAGCAGGATATGGCGGACGGGGTACGGGGTTGCCACGTTTACCTTCCACTGATTGAATGAGGGCGGTTTCTTCCCCACAAACAAATGCACCAGCACCGATACGGATGTCAATTTTGAAGTCAAAAGGACAGTCGAATATTTGACTACCTAAGAGTCCGTATTTTTTTGCTTGTTGAATGGCTTTTTGTAACCGCTGGATGGCGAGGGGATATTCAGCACGAACGTAAATGAAACCGTGATTTGCTCCCACAGCATAACCAGCGATCGCCATTCCTTCTAAAATTAAATGGGGGTCGCTTTCTAATACGCTCCGGTCCATAAATGCACCTGGGTCTCCTTCGTCACCGTTGCAGATAATATATTTCTGACCTTCCGGCATTTTGGCGACGGTTGCCCATTTTAAACCAGTGGGATAACCGCCACCACCCCTACCCCGCAAACCACTGCGAGTAATTTCGTCCACGACTTCACTGGGAGTCATTTCATGTAAAGCGTGGTACAAAGATTGATATCCACCGACGGCGACATATTCTTCGATGCGTTCGGGATTAATTTTTCCTGTATGTTCCCTAACGATGCGGAGTTGATGAGAAAAGAATGGATGTTGAGGGTCGCCTTTAATGACTTCGGTGGTACCGCCATTGAGTGCGTTGATAATGCTGGCCGCGTTTTCGGGTTCTACTTCTTCATATAGGGTGTCGTCGGGGTCTATTTGTACCAGGGGACCGCGTCCGCAAAATCCCATACAACCTACTCCTACCACTTCGACACGTTCTTCTAACCCTGCTTTTTTAACTGCATTCTTCATATTTTTCATTACATCTACAGAATTAGCAGCTTGACAACCTGTAGATGTGCAGCAGTGAACGCGAATGCTTTTTTGTCTGGTTTTTTCTGCTTCGGCAATGTCGAGCAAATCTTGATAGTCCATCTATTATTCTCCTTTCTTATTTCTACAGGACTTATGCAAATTAACTTTTAAAGCACCATCTGTAGGGGCGAATGGCATTCGCCCTCGCTATATCTAGAGTCTCTGCGTAAGTCCTATTCTAGCTATTAGCACTGAGCGATCGGCAGTTATAGCGCTATGTGCAAGTCAATCAGAAGTCAAAAGTTCAAAGTTCAAAGTCATCCCTGACTAACAGCGCTACGCGCAAGTTAGAAGTAATTCAAAAGTTCAAAGTTCAAAGTCATCCCTGACTAACTTTGAGCATTTATAAATGTCCGCGCCCTATTTGCGTAGTGCTATAGCTTTTTTTTCCTTGAGTTTTATTTTGATTTTCAATCAGTAAAAATAGAAAGTTTAGTAGTTAGGTGAAATAGTTTTTCTTAGTCTTCATCTCACAAAATTTCTTTCTTCCCATTGACTAAATCTTCTAGTTTCACAACTATATTTTTTTCTGGTTTTCAGCATTTATATAATCAAAAAATAGTAAGTAACTTGAAACCAGAACAAACTTTATCTAATATTATGTTCGTAGTTTGAGCTTAGACCGTGAAATATCTGGCTTAGGGCTAAAGCCCAACTACAAACAAAAACTTTTAGATGTTAAATTTTTGACTTTTAACTACTAATTTTTGGCTAAATTTACTCCTGCCAAATTTGAATTTTTTCCATAACTTCTTCTGGAGTTTGTTTACCTGTCACACTACCATCAAATACTACTGCTGGCGCAATCCCACAAGCACCCAAACAACGAGCTGCCATGAGAGAAATTTGATTATCTTCTGTTGTTTCTCCTACTTTTATATCTAATTCTTTTTCTAGTGCTTTAATTACTTCTCCACCACCTTTTACATAACAAGCAGTACCCATACATACCACACAAGTATGAGCGCCATTAGGCTTAAGTGAAAAAATATGATAAAAAGTTGCTACTCCATACACTCTACTCAATGGTAACTTTAAACCTCGTGCTATATAGGTCAAAACATCAGGTTCTAAATAACCAAATACTGATTGTGCTTTATGCAATACTTCAATTAAAGAATCTTGACGATATTGATTCCGCTTCATTGTAATATCTAACTGTTTAAAGCGTTTATCGCCACTAGGATGACCCTTTTTTTGTTGTTGAGAATCTTTGCTTTTAGTCTCTTTCATGGCAGTTTCCATTTCTATAATACTCCTCAACTTACTGCTCTTGGTATTTGCTTTTGATAGTAGCCGATATTTACTTAATATTTACTGCCCGTTTGTTTAAGTTTAGTTAAACTTTGAATTTATTTATATTGTTACATATTGCTGTTTTTTTGAAGCATTTGATTTACATTTTATTACATTTTTTGATTTTGTTTATTAAACAACAATAAAATTGTTTAATCTGACTTTAAGACCGAGCTTAAATCTTTAATAATTATGCAACAAAATCCAACAAAGCCTATAAATTAGGTTAGGTAAATATAGAACAGGGAGATATGAAAAAAAACAAAGATGTATTTCAGTACTCATGGTGTGAAAAATACATCTTTAGTTTAAATATTCTGAAGTTATTTCTAACGATCGCTGTTAGACAGGGAGAAGGGAGATGTTGTTCCCACTGTTGCCTTCTGTAGCTGTTATCTAATGTATTATCTTCGCTACGCTGCCGTTATGTCTTGAGTGTTAGGTTTTAAGTATAAGGAAACAAATTTTTCAGCACTATTGGGAGCGGTTGGGTGTTCAAACCCACAGCTATATGCAGTGTCTACAAACTTGTTTAGGTTAATATCTCAATTAAAATTGAACCATTAATCTAAAACCTACAAAATGCTTTAATTATGAAGATGATATTACTTCCTGAAATTTATCTTCCCAAGAACCTTCTAAACGCGGACCTTGAATTTGTACAACAGCAGAAGCTAGATAATTTCCCCAACGTGCAGCTTGAATAGGTGTGTAACCATGGGTAAGACCAAATAACACACCTCCCGCAAAAGCATCTCCTGCACCAACAGTATCGATCGCTTTGACAGGAAACCCTGCTACAGGAGTAATTTTTTGCTCTTTGACAACTAAACAACCTTCCTTACCGTTAGTAATAAAAGCTGTTTCTACCAACTCCCCAATTTTGACAGCACATTCTTCTAAAGACTCAATTCCGCAGAAACTACGAGCTTCATCAGCATTGCAAAATAATACATCACAATAATTTGACGCTACTTCGCGGAAGTCATCAGCAAACATATCTACTAAAAACTGGTCAGAGAAAGTAAAACACACTTTAACTTCTTGACCCTTAGAATCTTCCATTGCTTGAATACAAGCTTGCTTTGTATCCGGTCCAGTCCACAAATAACCTTCTATATAACTGTATTTACAACGCTTAATTTGTTCTGCATCAATATCACTAGCACTGAGACTCACAGATACTCCCAGATTAGTACACATGGTACGTTCGGCATCAGGAGTTGTCAGCACAACACAAGTACCAGTAGGTCCATTTTCTGTAGATGTAGGAACTACATTAAATTCAATTTTGGAGTCGAGCATATCTTTGCGGTACAACTCACCATTAGGGTCGTTGGCGACTTTTGCCACAAAAATACCCGTTCCTCCGCTCTGAGCGATCGCTATCATCGTATTTGCTGCTGACCCTCCAGAACGCATTTTTAAAGGGATGTTTTCCAGGTCCTGCAATATTCCTGCTTGTGCTGGAGCATCCATCAAAGTCATTCCGCTTTTTTGGAGGGAATGTTTAGCGATCGTGTCTTCTTCTACAAATGCGAGGATGTCTACTAAGGCGTTACCGACGCCAAATACGTCTAATTTTTGGGTATTTGCTGCTGTCATCTATTTTTCTATTTTTTGGCCACTTAGGCATAATATCATGTCTGGATCAATTGACTCCACTGAGATTAGCATTCGTCTAGTCAGGATCGCTCAAATCAGAATTACTAAAATCAGCACCACTGAGATTAATACCACTAAGGTTAACTTCCGGTGGCTCTATAGCAATAAAATTTATATTACCATTAGTATAATATTCTCGTATTTGCTTGGCATCTCTGAATGGGAATCTACGCTAAATGGTTTAGGTTTGTTCTTAATACTATTATCTCAAAATACTAATCAATTATAATAAAGCTTAATTTTTTATTAAGTAGGGCTTACCGATCTAATTTAAAATCATTGATAGATAAAACTTTTAGCATTTTTAGGGCTGGAAAAAATGCCAGAAGTGAGGTCAAAAAGGTTCAAAAAGTTAGCAGAAAAGGCTCACTAGGACAGAAAAATTAACAGACCATTTTTCGGACTACCTCCTAGCTCATTCCCCGTTCCTCCTGTCTTCCCCTCCTGGGAGGGGCCCGCGGATGGGTTGTCTCCTACTAAAATAAGAGCATTCCCTAAGTCAAGAAAAGCGATCGCTATATACTGAAGAGGAAAAATGATTAATCGCCAACTAAAAATTGTTTCTCTAATTCCTAGTGCTACAGAAATTGTTGCCACATTGGGATTAACTGATTTTATCGTGGGTAGAAGTCACGAATGTGACTATCCTCCAGAAATTCAAAACTTACCTGTTTGTACTCAGCCTAAATTTAATCCTGAGGGAAGTAGTCGTGAAATTCATAATCGAGCTACGGAGTTATTACAATCAGCTTTGAGTGTTTATCGTGTAGAAACAGAAACCCTAGAAAAATTAGAACCCACTCATATTATTACTCAAGCTCAATGTGATGTTTGTGCTGCTAGTTTGGCAGAAGTAGAAGCTGCAGTGGCAAATTTAACTAAAAGTAATCCTCAAATTATTTCTTTACAGCCTAATTTATTGGCAGAAGTTTGGGCAGATATTGAACAAGTGGCAATGAGTTTAGGAGTGGATGGAAATGAAGTAATTTCTCAGTTAAAATATAGGGTTAAAAATTGTGCTGAAAAAACTCAAAATTTATCAGTTAATGATATTCCGAAAGTAGCTTGTATTGAGTGGAGCGATCCGCTAATGGCAGCAGGAAATTGGATACCAGAATTAGTTAAGTTGGCTGGAGGAAATTCATTATTTGGAGTAGTAGGAAAACATTCTCCATGGTTAAAATGGGAAGAGTTATTAATTGCTAATCCAGATATTATAATTTTCATGCCTTGTGGTTTTGATTTAGAACGTACTCGCCAAGATACTATGGAGTTAATTAATCGTCCAGAATGGCAAGATTTACCTGTAGTTAAATCGGGCAAAGTTTACATTACAGATGGTAATTCTTATTTTAATCGTCCAGGGCCGAGATTAGTCGATTCTTTAGAAATTTTAGCGGAAATTTTACATCCTGAATTATTTAATTTTGGTTATCAAGGAATAGGCTGGGTGAAGTTATCTTAAGCATAATATCAAATCTGGTAAGTAGTCGTGCAAAATAAATTTCCTATTTGAGAGAGGCAACATCTCCGAAAGGCAACAGGCAATAGGGAGTCAGTAGGATGTTTCAACAATTAATAATGAATAATTAATAATTAATAATTAACAATTACCGAATAATTAAGGTTTAAAGCCTCTCATAAGCAAGGAGAAACAAGAAAAAAATTTTCTTTTATTCAATCCTCTTTCTTTTAGGGAGAGGTAATTATCAATTATCCATTATCAATTATCAATTCTTGAACTCTCCTTGAAAACGGATAGGATTGACTAATCATGAAAATTTTTATTTATTATCCCCTTAAAAGGGGAGTCTTTAAACCACAATTTTTCGGTAATTAATTTTGCATAGGTACTTACCATCAGTATAAAATCTTTTTAAAGTAGGAGTCATTTCAGTTATCAGTTAGCCTCCTCCGGAGGAACTGCGTTAACAGTACCTCTGCCTGTTTGCGCAGCATGAAAAACGGAAAGTCAGAGGCTTGAAATATTGAACTTTATTTTTTCTTGGTCGATTGGATATGCTTAGGAAATCCATCCATCCCTCGACCGCTTTTTCATCCCCTTGTAGAGCGGTAGCTCGCGGCGCAGCCAAGGGGAGGCTTGAGACCTTATTTTTTGGTCATAACTCAGAATTCAGGAGGGAAAACATTTGTAAAGATTTGGCAATATTGAAGATGGAGAATGTTTTTATAGCTAATTAAACGGGGTTGTAAATTATGGAATAATATTGTCAAAAATTAGTTTAGACTTTGACTTAAAAAGACCATTAATTAAAAATTATAGCAATTGATTAATTCCAAATACAATTCAATCAAAAATCTAAAATCATTCGTCACTATGCAACGCCGATATAGCAATCATAAATCATTTGTAAAAAATCTAAGGATAAAGGATATATGAAAAGTCTGAAAATTTTACCGAATAATTAAGGTTTAAAGCCTCTCCTTTGAAGGAGAAAAAAGAAAAATTTTTCCTTTGAATCAATCCTCTTCTTTTCCAGGAGAGGTAATTATGAATGATTAATTATTAATGATTAATTATTAATTGTTGAACCCTATTCCCTGTTCCCTAAATTCACAGATTTTTTTACCGAAAATTTGTGGGTATGCGCCTCCCTTTTTAAAGGAATAAAAAAAGAGACTATTCCTGATGTCAAGCCTCCTTATGAGGTACAAATATTCAAGAAAACCTAGCCCGATCGGATGAGCTTTAAATAAAGTCTTTGTAGGCATCTTGCCTGCCACAGATGTAACTCACTTGTAAGCATTTCCTACGGAATGCTGCGCAAACAGCAGTCAGCTATTAGCTATCAGCTATTAATTTTAGGGAAGGTAAAAGCAACCTTTGAAATTGAAAAATAATAAAAAATTACTGCCAAAGTCTCAGGACCAAACCTGAGAAGTAATTATTCATTACTAATTGCTGAATGCGAGCCCATGACCTAGGAATAGCTGACTGCTGATAGCTGAATTCTTACACTCACTTATATGAAACAAGCTGTAAATTAAATTAAATCTCAAATAATATATTTTTATAGTTAAATTGATTCGGTATAACCAAACATCAAACTACTAGATAAGTATTCGGGTATTAAGTGAGAGAAATTATTTAATTCCTACTCCTTGTTCCCTATTCCTTCTCAATATCCATTATTTTATTTCAACTTAACTACCTAGTATCTAGTGCCGCTACGCGGAAGTTAAAAGTCATGCATTTAAAAGTCAAAAGTATTAATTTGTAATTGTTTTAGGATTTTTAACTGGTCAGTTATTTCCACCATCATGCACTAGGAATTATAATAAGGAGTAAGGTAAGCATTCCACAGGAAATGCTTACATTAATTTGATGCCTTAATTATACAATATTCAGGTGGTGCGCCATGTACAAACAACAAGTAAAAGCAAAAAATAAACCTCAAACAATTTCAGACCTTGAGTTAATAAATATCTGGCTACAACAAATTCCTCCTAGAAATCAATCATCCCATTTCTATATAGCTCAAATGTTCCTGAAATTTGTCAAAAAACCACTAAAACAAGTAACTCAATCAGATGTTGTAGCCTTTGCAAATATTCAGGATATTAGCTCTAATAATCGAGAATATTCTCAAAATAAAAGATTAGAAACAATTAATTCTCTGCTAAAATTTGGTCAGCAAACTGGCATACTCCCTAACACTCAAAAAAAGATATTGTCTCCTACTATTAAAAACTTCAACAAATCAGCCCCCTCTCAATACAAAACAGAAAATTATCCCACTACTAGGAAAATACAAAAAAAGCCCTTAAACTTGTCTAAACTGTTAAACATTCAACTAGCTTCTACCTTATTAATTATTTTCGTGTTACTTATGGCAATCTTAAAACTATTTCGAGGAGTAGGCGAGAGCGCAAATGCTGCCGATGAAAAATGGCCAGAAACAGTAGCTATTATGCCTGAGATTGAACCAACTCAAAATTGGGCCTATCCAATAAATGTACCCAGAATAAGAGCTTTTCTTGATACGATCGCTGTAACAGAAGGCACCACAGGTCCTCAAGGTTATTATCGTCAATATACAGGTACTCATTTCTCAGGCTTTGAAGACCACCCTAGAGAGATGAAATGTGGCATCGATCGGAATAACGAAAAACTTTGTTCTGATGCAGCAGGTAGATATCAGTTTCTGAGTACATCTTGGGACCTCTACGCTCCTATGGTAGGAGCTAAGAATTTTGGCCCTACTTATCAAGACCGTGTAGCTATAGAATTGATTCGAGAAAAAGATGCTCTGGAGGACATTGAACAAGGGAGAATTGAAGAAGCTTTTAGAAAGTTATATATGGTTTGGCCCTCATTTGGAGAAACACCGACAGAAGTTGAGCGGCTCATGCCTAAACTTATAGGAACTTACAATAATAACTTGGCTCGGTATCAACCCCCTGAGATATCTTCAGAACAAGAATCTCAAATGTAGTTTGAAGTATTTGTTTGAAGGAGATGGGTGGATGGGACCCACCCCTAACCCCTCCCAGGAGGAGAATTTGGGGAGATGGGGGGTTAACGAAGTCTGCAAGTCAGCAAGTCAGTAGGGGCGAACGGCCTCGCCCGCACAGAAGTGTACCCACCCCTAACCCCTCCCAGGATGGGAAGTAGGGGATTTGAGCAACTCTCCAAAAATATTGCGCCTTAAAAGGCGGGGTTTTAGACCCATGTTATTTTGATAAAGACACTTAGAAACAAAAATCTATTGCATAGTTTTAGGTGTACCACTCCACTGCACCTAGATTTATAGCGGTTTTCACTCATGTTGACTACAGTAAAAATTATAGATATACCTAAAGTTTAATAAGTTACAGAAATAGTTGTATTCTATGTTAATTAAAACCGCTATAATATTCCTTTTACAAACAGTCTCTAACACAGACAAAATCACCTTTTTGATAATTATTAGCTAGTTAGTATGAAGCTATTCCACTATTTTTAAGATCAAATTCAATAAAGATTGTTACAGTAAAATACGGGTGCCGAAAGGAATTGGAAAATTTGCACTTGTTCTCTTTCCAACCTACCACCTAGGATAACCAATTTAGCAATATTTTCATAAACTATAACAGGCTTATTTGTTGAAGTAAAATGTGTTTAAAAAAGATTAATTTTTCGTTTTTAACTCTCAAAATACTTAGGGATATTTAGGGTTTTTAGCTAAAATTTTATCATTGCGATAGATAGATTAATTATTCTGATATTTACCGAATAATTAAGGTGTAAAGCCTCTCCTTTGAAAGAGAAAAAAGATTTTTTTTTTCTTAAGCGTTAATCCTATCCGTTTTCAAGGAGAGGTAATTGTTAATTATTAATTATTAATTATTAATTGTTGAATACTTCCCTACTCAATAAAATTTAGAAAAGTTTTCAAGAAATGGTACTATGTCCTGTTTGTGGTACAGAATACATTGACACATTCCCAGAATTTTGTTCTGTCTGTAGTTGGGATTTAACATCAGACACTACCCTCTTTGCTACATCAGAAATATACCAGCGAAAAGAAGAAGCAAAATTGAACTGGGCAAGACAAATGTGGAAAATTGTACAAGACCAGAAAAATCAAAATAGTGAGAATAACACCATAAGTTTACCTTTTGCACAGGTAGATGAGGTAAATCACAATCAAAATTTCAATGGGGACCTCAAAAGACAACTAGATAAACTACAAGCTCAGTTAGATCGGGCAGCAATGGAACGCTTTCAGCTTCATTCTCAGCTAGAGTGGGTACTTTATCGCCTCGAACAACTTAACCCAGAAATATTGACAGATACCCTATATCGTATTGAAGAACATCTGAATACCATGTCAACTCCAGAAGCACCAATGTCAGAAGTAGGGATGGACTATAACCCACTGATTAATCTTTTAGCTGCAGGAAAATGGCGAAAAGCAGACGAACTGACCTGGGAGCTACTACTGCGAATCACCCTCCGGGAAGATGAAGGTTGGCTACAGTTAGTAGATATTGAAAATTTTCCCTGCACAGACCTTCTTACTATAGACTGGCTTTGGGAGTATTACAGTAACGGGTTATTTGGCTTAAACGTACAACAACGTATATGGGAAAGTGTAAGTGGACAATATGGAGATTTTTGCGATCGCGTCGGATGGCGAGATGGAGAAAGTTGGAAATATTATGATGAACTTAGCTTTAACCTACAAGCTCCAGAAGGTCACTTACCTGTAATTATATGGCGACGACGTGCTTGTTATGGAGTCGGTAAAATGATGGCTCCTGAAACATTTTTTGCCTTAATATCGCGGCTAACAATTTGTGGTGGTAGTGGATAATTTAGCTGAATCGGCAGCAAATTGAATAGGTTCAATTAAAATTAGTATTATTGATATAACTTACCACTCAATAATTTTAAGGATAAGCTAGAACAATAAATACAAATTAACAGTAAATCTACAGCTTATCTAAGGAAAAGTGGATGAAAGATGAGAAATTATTATTAGATCGTAGGGACTTTTTCAGGCGACTGTTGGACTTGTTGCTCTAGATAAGATTTAGCTTCTGGAATTGAATCAACCACACCACACAATTGCAAAGTACGTTTTCGGAATCCCTTTTTTACAGTAATGGGGATAGAAGTCCGTTCCGCTGTCGCGATAGTCCTGTTTATCATCTTTGTATCTATATAACATGAAAACCTCTCCTATCTCCCACTGGCATCAAGACAACTTTGCCACGTTAATTAATGCTACTAACTATATCCGCCAATATCTAGAAAATAAGCTGGAAGATAAAGCAATACAGTCCCTACCCCCCGACGTAATATTACCAACTTCCGCTTTAGGGAGATTGTGTGACATATTTAACCTCACAGAATTTGAGCGGGATATCCTCCTGCTCTGCACCGCCCTGGAGATTGACCCCAACCTTGCTGAGTTATGTGCTAAACTCCAGGGAAACCCCCAATTTAATTATCCTACTTTTGCCTTAGCTTTAGCTACTTTTCCTCAAGCTAGTTGGTCTGTGCTTTCTTCCCAAAATCCATTACAATGTTGGCGATTAATTGAAATTGGTACTGGATTAACTCTTACCCAAGCTCCCCTCCGCATAGAGCCAAATATTCTCAGTTATCTTCTCGGAGAAGTCACTTTTGACACACAATTATTGGGTTTTCTCTATCCCCTTCCCTCTTACCTAGAGGAAATTCCATTAGCTCCCTCTCAGGAAGCGATCGCAGAACAATTAGTTACCATTTGGTCTAATATCTCCTCTTCATCTCCCACTTTGCAACTGTGTGGTGGAGAATTAACGGCTAAATATGCGATCGCCAAAGCTATATCTGTTCATCTTGGTTTTAACTTGCAGGTTATGTCGGCGACTGTGCTTTCCCAAACCCCCAATGACATCTACCAAATCAAACAACGTTGGGAAAGGCAAGCCTTGTTAAATAATAGTGTGCTACTACTTGACTGTGATGATATTGTACTAAATGAACCATTAGTTACTTTCCTAGTTTCTCAGTTTCTGGAAAATCTGCAAACTCCTGCGATCGCTTTGACTGGAGAACGACTACAAACTAAACAGAATCATCTTATTACCTTTGATATACCCCAACTAAGTTACCAAGAACAAATAGAGATTTGGGCAACCTATCTGGGCACAGAAGCGGATGGACTTAAGTTTGAGATTAGCAAATTGGTATCTCAGTTTAACCTGAGCAACAAAACTATTCAAGCTGCCTGTCAACAATTGAAAACTCAAAACTCAAAACTTAAAATTGAAGATTCTACACATCCAAAACCCCACACTCAACATCTCAAAAAACTTTGGGATTTTTGTCGAACTCAAGCTCGTCCTCAACTAGAAGGTTTAGCCCAACGCATTGAGACATCTGCAACTTGGGACGACTTGGTTTTACCAGAACAACAACGTCAAGTGTTGATAGACATAGCGACTCACCTGCGACAAAAAGCAAAAGTTTACCAAGAATGGGGTTTTGCCAGTAAAGGGAGTCGTGGTTTGGGTATAGCTGCCCTGTTTTATGGTGACAGCGGAACTGGAAAAACGATGGCAGCAGAGGTACTAGCTAATGAATTTTACCTCGATCTTTACCGCATAGACCTGAGTGCAGTAGTGAGTAAATATATTGGGGAAACAGAAAAGAATTTAGGGCGTATTTTTGCTGCTGCCGAAACCGGAGGAGTCATCTTACTATTTGATGAAGCTGATGCTCTATTTGGCAAACGAACTGAAGTACAAGATAGCCACGATCGCCACGCCAATGTTGAAGTATCTTACTTGCTTCAACGTATGGAAGCATATCAAGGTTTAGCCATTCTCACCACAAATTTAAAAAATTCTTTAGATTCTGCTTTTCTGCGCCGTATTGGGTTTATGGTAGCTTTTCCGTTTCCAGAAGCACCTTCACGGACGAAAATTTGGCAACGCATTTTCCCATCTCAAACACCAACTCAAGCTTTAGACTATCAGTTACTCGGACAACTTAAGGTGGCTGGGGGTAATATCCGCAATATTGCTTTAAATGCAGCTTTTATCGCTGCTGATGAAAATGAACCTGTAATGATGAAACATATTCTACAAGCTGCACAACGGGAGTATCTCAAATTGAAAAGGTTGTTGACTGATGAAGAAACGAGAGGATGGTATTAGTTTGGTTGTAAGCATTCAGCATTCAGCATTCAGCATTCAGCATTCAGCATTCAGCATTCAGCATTCAGCATTCAGCATTCAGCATTCAGCATTCAGCATTCAGCATTCAGCATTCAGCATTCAGCATTCAGCTTTTTTTTTTATTACCTCTAAAGGAGGAAAAAGTAATTGTCCGTAAGCATTCAGCATTCAGCTTTTTTTTATTACCTTTAAAGGAGGAAAAAGTAATTGTTCGTAAGCATTCAGCATTCAGCTTTTTTTTTATTACCTTTAAAGGAGGAAAAAGTAATTGAGAGATTTCCAATAATTAGTTGAAAATGTATTATGAAGTTAAGCCGATGGTTGCTTGATTAATTAAAAAGCTGAGAGCTGACTGCTTATGGCTTAATGCTTACGTTTGGTTGGGAAAAAAAGTAAAGAAATATTTCATTTTTCTCTGAAAGCACTCTATTATTGTTATTCTTTTTTTTGACCAGGGATATTTTTTCTTATAGTAATTCTCATAAGGAGTGAGGAGTGATATCATGTCTCCTCTTTTGAAGACCTACGCTTGTCCCTTTCAGTTAGTTCAATGTCAATAATCTGAAAAGATAAAATTGCCAAAGTTGATTGTCTATGATCGAGTATGTTATCTCATTTCTCAAGAATAAACTTAACAACTACATTCGAGTAAAAACTGGCTCCCAGGGTTTTGAGGTCGTATCTCCTCAGGAACGAAATCAGAAAGAGGTTTCTTTCCAAGATAATGCCATTACTACCTTATTAGTCAACTTAGAAGAAGACTATACTTTTCGTTCTGGTGTTGCTTATGAAAGGATGCCTCATGGGAGTGTAAAGGCATCAAATAATCCTAATCTTTACCTCAATTTATATGTTCTTTTTGCAGCAAATTTTACAGATTACAGTCAATCTTTAAAGTTCTTATCCCTAATTATCAAATATTTTCAAAGTCATCGGTTATTCGACCATCATAACTCTCCAAATCTCAATGATGAGATTGAAAAATTGACAGTTGAATTGGTTAATTTGCCTTTTACTGAACAAAGAGAAGTATGGGCTGGTTTAGGTATGTCTTACATACCTTCTGTTATTTATAAAGTTAGAATGGTTGTCTTTACAGATACAGATAGTCTGGGAATTGATGCCGATATAACTGAGGTACAAGTGATTAGTGAAAATATCTAGTTTTGCTGTTAAAAAGTAACATAAATTGAATCTAGATGATGAATTATAAAAAACTATTTGAATTGAGTATTTTTCACGAATATTATCGCGACAATATATGTCCTGACTTTGTTGTTGAGCCAACAATTAAATGTCGTAAAATTCTGAGGGGTCATCATCTCATTGTTAAAAATAAAGTCAATGGAATAGTGGTTGTTGCACCTGTAGATTCAGAAAATAAACCAGAGTTTGAACTTGCTGAAAATTTGCAATTAACTTTTAAGTTAAAATTCAAAAATAAAAATTTTCTAGATTTTACAGAAATTGACTGGGAACCAGTTGATAATTCTATCTATCAATGTAGTAATCAAAATACTACTCAGATAGGAGAGTCAGACTTAGAAATAACTCAAACTCAATTATCTATCCGAAAATTGCCCAAGGGACAAAATATTTTTGGCATTGTAGATATTTATAATAATTCCTCATTGCCTAAAAATTTGAGCCAAAGCAGTGAATATAAAATCACTTTTTCTGCCAAAAAACAACAGTGGTGCTATTACCTCATAACTGATAATATAACTAATGGCAATGAATTCTTGATTTTAGATAAAGATACAACGAGAGAAGCAGAAATTAAATTTACTCGATTTGCGAAGGCCGAAGCTGAAAAAACCGATCCAATATTTTCGGCATTGAGTCAACAATTTCCTCAATCTCAACAGTATCTCTTTAAATCTGACTTAGAAATTCCCTGTCAGGAAGGAGGAATAAAAAATATTCAACTTGTACATCATAAAAATGGAAATGGGCAAAGTGAAAATGTCTGGATAGACCATTTACCTAATCCGCCCAATTATAACGGAATTAAAGTTATTAATGCCCTCAAATATCTGTAAAATTTGTAAATCAAAACAAATAAAGGACTTATAATGGTAACATATAAAACTCCCAATGTTTATGTTGAAGAAATTTCGACAATTCCTCCCTCAGTAGCAGAAGTTTCTACAGGAATTCCGGCTTTTATTGGTTACACAGAAAAAGCAGAACAAGATGGTGCAGATTTAACGAATGTACCAACTAGAATTAGTTCGATTCTTGACTATGAAACTTTGTTTGGTAAAGCTGAGGAATCGAGCTTTGATGTAACAACAGAAAATGGTGAAATTGAGACTATTAGTAATCCCGACATTAAATATTTAATGTATTATGCTTTGCGCTTCTATTTTGATAATGGGGGAGGCGCTTGTTACATTGTTTCTATCGGCAACTACAGCACAAATCCTAAGGCAAAAGCTGATTTTGTAGCAGGTTTGTCTGCCTTAGAAAAAGAAGATGAACCTACCTTAATCCTACTTACTGATGCGGTTAATTTAGCAGAAACTGATTATTACGATCTTTGTACACAAGCTTTGGTGCAATGCAATAAACTAAAAGATCGGTTTGCGATTTTTGATGTTTTGTCAGAGACTACGGATAGTATTACTAATTTCCGAGAGGGAATTGGTACAGAATATTTAAAATATGGGGCAGCTTATTATCCCTACCTCCAAACATCACTAAATTATTATTACAGCGATGATTTTGTAACTATTACTGATGAAAGTGCAACTCCTGCTGCTTACTCAGGGGGAACGCTGAGTGACATCCAAAGCACTAATACCGATCTCTACAACAAAATCAAGACTGAAATAGGTAAAAAGAGAATTGTATTATCCCCAAGTGCTGCTTTAGCAGGAATATATGCCAAAGTCGATCGCGACAGAGGAGTTTGGAAAGCACCTGCTAATGTTAGTTTAGCATCGGTACTTGGTCCAACAGTCAAAATTAGCAACGAAGACCAAGAGGAGCTTAATGTCGATCCTACCGCTGGAAAATCCATCAATGCTATTCGTAGTTTTACCGGAAAAGGAACCTTAGTTTGGGGGGCAAGAACCTTAGCAGGTAATGACAATGAATGGCGTTATATTCCTGTGCGCCGACTATTTAATCTGATTGAAGAATCAATTCAAAAATCTACCGCATTTGTTGTTTTTGAGTCCAACAATGCCATTACTTGGTTGAAAGTGAAATCCATGATTGACAGTTATTTAGAGGGGTTATGGCGACAGGGGGCGCTAGGGGGTACTACATCAGAAGAAGCTTTCTTCGTGAATATTGGACTTGGTAAAAGTATGACACAACAGGATATTTTAGAAGGACGAATGATTGTGGAAATTGGAATTGCTGCAGTTCGTCCCGCTGAGTTTATTATCCTCAAATTCTCCCACAAATTACAGGAATCATAGGATTAATAATGGATAATTGATAATTGGATAATTGATAATTGATAATTAATCCCCAAAGCTTGAAAGCTTCTCTTTACCAATGGATAATGGATGATTGATAATAAATTAATTATTAACTAAATAAATCATTATTCATTATCCATATATCCATTAATGAACTGGTATACTTACAAAAGTTTAATTTTTCATCTTTGTACCTAATTTTTAGTACCTAATACCCCTGCAATTTACTGTAAGTATTCATTAAAATTTCAAGGAAAAAATCAAGGAAAAATAAATAAATTATGGCAACTACAGCAGAAGAAATAAAAAATAGTTATCCCATTCCAGTATTTTATTATCGAGTCACTATAGATGGAGATGACTCCCACGCTTTCTCAGAAGTATCGGGTTTAAGCATTGAATATGAAACTATTACCTATAGAGATGGTATGAGTTATAAAGATGGTGCAAAACATATGCCAGGATTAAACTCTCCCATTAATCTAACTCTACAAAAAGGGATAGTCAGAAAAGACAGCTATTTGTTGAACTGGATAAGTACAGTTAAATTAAATACGGTGCAAAAGCGCGATATTCGGATTGACTTATTAGATGAGACTGGTGAAGCGGTTGTTTCCTGGACGGCAATAGATGCTTTCCCTAAGAAATTAAATGCACCATCATTTAATGCTACTAGCAACGAAGTCGCTATTGAAAGTTTAGAATTAATGGCGAGCAATCTTAAGGTTGAGTATCCTGGATAATTATTAGACATATCCAGATATCCAGAAAAGAGGGAGTAGGAGACCCACCCCTAACCCCTCCCAAGAGGAGAATAATTGATTTTATTATTATTGGAGATATCTAATAGACTTCTTTAAAAAATAGGCAAGAGACAACAGGCAAAAGTTACTAAAAAAAAATCGTTGGAACTTTTGCTATCTATTAATATCATCTCCGGTTTAATACTTAATAATTAGCTCTTAGTTGTACTTGAGAACTCCCAGATATATTTGATGCCAAAGCGCAACTACAAATACAATTATCCCGACATGATGCAATTGATAATTCCCAGATAATTTTGGTGGGTTACAGCGCACAGGAATATAATTATATTATTTGGTGGAGTTATTGTCGCCTAACCCACCCTACAAAAAGGCTCATTTTATGGCAGATAAATTTCCGATTCCAGAACTAACTTTGACTGAAAATCCTCCTGTAGGATTTCATTTTATGGTTGTCTTTTTCATTGCCGGAATTATCCCTAATCCATTAGATATTCGCTTTCAAAAAGTATCGGGAATTTCTGCGGAAATAGAGACAACAGACATTCGTGAAGGAGGGGAGAATATATTCAGACATCGTTTGCCTAATCAAGTAACTTATAATAACTTGGTTTTAGAAAGAGGAATGGTGATTGGTTCCCCTCTAAATGTAGAGTTTAATGTGGCGATGAGTTCCATGAAGTTTGCACCTAGTAATGTATTAGTTATGTTGCTAAATGAAAATAGTATTCCTCTTTCTAGTTGGTTATTTCAGAGAGCTTATCCAGTCAAATGGACCGTATCAGATTTAGATGCCAATGCTAATGAAGTAGTTATAGATACGATGGAATTAGCTTATGCCAGATTTCAAAGTATAAGGATTTAATTATGCCTATAGAAATTAAAGAATTAATTATTCGTGCCAATATTGTCAATAGTAATGAGACAAATTCAGAATCCCAGGCAGAAAATACCGAACAAAAACAAGAAATTATTGCTGCTTGTGTAGCACAAGTCCTCAAAATATTGGAGCGTAAACAAGAAAGGTAAAAAATAAAATGGTAAAAAATCCTTTCAAATTAGAAAAGCTAAAAATTAATGTTTATCAAGATGAAAAACGGGGTTCAGCACAAGAAACTTTTACAGCAATGTTTAATCCCGAATCTTATTCCTTAAAATATGAGAATATTTATCAACCTTATCAGGGAATTAATACCAGTGGACGCGGGGCAAAATATTCTCTTAGCAAACCTCAAAATTTATCTCTGAAATTAATTTTAGATGATACAGGAGTAGCAGATTATGGAAGTTCAGGATTTGCAGGAGCTTCATTAGTAGGTAATGTTTCAGGAACTAAAGATATCTACAAACAAGTGCAAAAATTTCTCCAGTTAACTTGTTACATGGATGGTAAAATCCATGAGCCTAAATTTCTGAAAATTGAATGGGGAGACTTAATTTTTGATTGTCGTCTCCAATCTGTTAAGGTTAATTATACGCTTTTTAACCGTAGCGGACAACCAATCAGGGCTGAATTAGATACTGTTTTTATTGGGGATATACAAGATTCTAAGCGTGTTAAACAAGAGAATAAAAATTCACCTGATTTATCCCATTATAGAACTGTAAAAAGTGGAGATAAATTGCCTTTAATGGCTCAAGAAATATATGGCGATCCTAGCTATTATCTCCAGCTTGCTCGTGCTAATAATCTCAATAATTTTAGAAAGTTAAAAACTGGGATAAATATAAAGTTACCTCCAATTGAATAAGTATAAAATCAGTTTCAATAAATGAAGATGACCCACCCCTAACCCCTCCAGGGAGCTATGCTTTACCCATAAGTCTTGAAACCCTTGTGGGGAGCAGGGGAGCAGGGAGCAGGGGAGAAGGGAGAAAGAGTATAGTATTGTTGGTAAAACTACTTAATTTTTCAATGCACTTTTTCTCCTGAAAAAGCTACTCCCAGACTTACTTATAACTCGTCTATTTTGTCAAGTTTTATGTTAAGAAAGATGTGGGTAATGGATAGCCTGGAAGGGGAATATGGGGAGATAGAATTATGAAAATATATTATGTAACCGAATTCTATATAAGTAGTGATGTAACACAACTAAAATGTGGCAATAGTAGGGGTGGGTTCCGCGTTAATATTGAGGCTTAACCAGAAATTAGATGGACCCGCCCCCCAATAATATAATGCACTAATTAAGCTGTGTCAGTCCAGTAGTAGGCAACAGAGAACAAAAGCAAATTCGGTAGATTTTGCAGAATAAACAGGAGAAAATTTTATTATTTTCAATTAAGTTAAGTGGAGATGATATTAGAGAAAACTTTACTTGTGGAATAGAAGAAAAGAATTATTTTCTATTCCCTATTTTCACATTGTAACTATATTTTTTTATATTGGTATAAAAATAATGAGTGGTGTCGTCACAACAACAATTTTGAGTAATGGCTCAAGAATGAACCCGGAATATAATGTTATGTCAATTGACATAATTAAAGAGGTAAATAAAATTCCAATGGCTCAAATAATTTTATTAGATGGTGACGCAGCAAAACAGGAATTTCCGATTAGTAATACAGACTTTTTTAAGCCGGGAAATAAAGTCGAAATCAAGCTTCGTTATGAAGGGGAAGTAGAAAAGGAAGCAACAGTTTTTCAGGGAATTATAGTTAAACATTCTGTTCAAGCAGATCGATATAGTTCTTTACTAACTGTTGACTTAAAAGATGCAGCAATTCAACTGACTACTCAAAGAAAAAGTGTAGTTTTTCGAGAGATGACAGACAAACAAATTATCGACGAAATAATTAAAAAGACAGGGTTAAAAGTAACATCTATTACTGCAACTAAACCAACCCATAAAGAAATGGTGCAATATTACTGTACGGACTGGGATTTTATTGTATCTCGTGCTGATGTTAATAGTCAGTGGGTTTTAGTTGATGATGGGAAAATAACTGTGGTCGAGCCTAATTTAACAGGGTCGGTAAAACATACCTTTGAATATGGCATTAGTGACATATATGAATTTGAAATGGAAGCTGATATTCGTCATCAATATGGAACTATAGAAAGTACAGCTTGGGATATCCAAACACAAAAAAATTTACCACCTAAAAAAGCAAAAAATGTCTCTCTGAGTCAGGGTAATTTAAAAGGAGATGAATTAGCAAAAACTATTGGGGCGGAAAACTATCAACTAATTAGTTCCGGTCAATTAGATGACCAAGAATTACAAGCTTGGGCAGATGCAAAAATGTTCAAAAGCCGTCTTTCAATGTTGAAAGGTCGCTTCAAAATCCCTGGATTCGCTGATATTAAACCAGGAGATATAATGGAAGTTGATGGTATTAGTAAACGCTTCAATGGCAAAACATTAATAACAGCAATTCGACATCAAGTTAATGCTCAAGGTTGGCAAACAGATGTACAATTTGGCTTGTCACCATACTTTTTTGATCGACAAAATAATAATATTATTGATACTCCAGCAGCAGGATTAATTCCAGCAATTCATGGTTTACAAATTGGGATTGTTGATAATTTTGAAGAAGACCCCGATCGACAGTTTAGAGTGAAAGTAAGGATACCTACAATAGAAACTGATGGTGTTGTTTGGGCAAGATTAGCTTCTGTTGAAGCTGGTAATAAAAGAGGAATTTTCTTTAGACCAGAACCCGGTGATGAAGTAATTCTTGGTTTTATTAATGATGACCCTAGACAAGCAATAATTCTTGGTGCAGTGTATAGTGAAAAAAATTCTTTGCCAATAGGTTTGGAAGTAACTCAGGAAAATTATAAAAAGGGAATTATCACGAAAGAAAGTCTACAAATTATCTTGGATGATGAGAATAAGTTAATTGAAATTAGTACCCCTAATTCCAATATTTTTAGATTATCAGATAAAGATGGAGCTATTTATTTAGAAGATGAAAATGGGAATACGATGATTATGGATGATAAAGGGGTTCAGATTAAGTCAAGTAAAGATATTGTGATTGAGGGTAAAAATATAACTATTAAAGGTTCAAAAGTTGATGTTAATTGAGATATCCACGCCTAGATAAGAGGGGAACCCACCCCTAACCCCTCCACCGGAGGGGGACAAGATAGAATTAAGGTGAACAATTTATCATCATAAATACAACCACACAAACAACCAAAATCTATGATGAATTTATTGAATTTATCGCTGGAGGTACAACCCCCAGAAACTTTGACTCAATTTCAATATTCTGAGCAAATAGAAAACTTAATTTATCGTTCAAAAATGGAGACCCACCCGGAGGAGAATTTGATTGCTTTCGCTTAAGGGAAGGTAAATATATTAAACTTCAACCAAATGAAAAAAGTATTATTTGTAGTGAATATTTTCCTGGATTATGGTTGGCTCCAGCAGCTTTAATTACAGGGAATTTAGCCAAAGTTTTTGCAATTTTACAACAGGGATTAAATTCTTCAGAACATCAAATTTTTGTCACTAAATTTACGGACAAATCTGATTGATTGCTAAATTTATGAACTTAAATATTGGGAAAACAATAGGTAATATCTGTTTGCCCAGCATTCCGCAGGAAATGCTTACAAATTATCAAAATTTTCTCACTCTCCTTGTCAAATAAGTAAAAAAATAAATAATCATAAAAGATGGATACTAATAACTCTTTTTTAGGAACAGGATGGAGTTTTCCTCCTACATTTAACCAAGACACGGGAACTGTAGAGATGGTATCGGATGAGTCAGATATTATCCAAAGTCTGGAGATTATTCTCTCAACTCGTCCAGCAGAAAGGATCGTGCAGCCTGATTTTGGTTGCGAATTAAGTCAATTTCTGTTTGAGGAAATTAGTCAAGGTTTAATAACAGGAATTAGAGGTATAGTTTCTGATGCTCTTGTGTACCATGAACCCCGTATAAATGTAGAAGAAATTAAGATAGAAGAAAGTGAACAAGAAGGTTTATTGTTAATAAGTATTACCTATACAGTGCGGGCAACTAATTCTAGATATAATTTAGTTTATCCTTTTTATATTAATGAAGCACAAATTAGTGGATGAAATCAAGCAAATAAACAAACCATTATTATCCAATTAAATTGAGGTAAAAATGACAGTCAAAAGTAATTTAATATCCCTTTATGAGAATGAATATAAACAATGGTTAGTGCAAAGGATTAATTTCTTAAAAACAAACCGATTCAATGAATTAGATAAACAGCATTTAATTGAAGAGTTAGAAGAGTTGAGTCGGCGAGAGAAAAAAATCGTTGAAAGGTTTCTTGAACAGATAATTAGACATTTACTGCTTCTACAATATTGGATTGCTGAATATGAGGATAATGCCAATCAAAGGCTTGCTGAAATTATGAACTTTAGAACTCAAATCAATAAATATTTAACCAAAATTTTACGAAATTACCTACAAGAAAACCAAGCAAAAGTTTATGAGAAATTATTAAAATATGTCAAGCAAAAGACAGCATATGAGATAATTTTTCCAGAAAACAATTCTGATACTATCGAACAATTATTAGATATGAAATGGCTGCCTGAAAAAGCGAAAAATTACTGTCCTCTATGACCATAATTGGCATATTTGGAAAGGATAACGTTATAGGATGTTGGGTTGATCCTACGGATAAGCTCGGCTAACACTATGGTTCTATCCAACCTACCATTTATTCATTACTGATTTTGAAAGCAAATTAATAAAAAAGGTATAGTAATTATGGCAAATTTTGGTAAACAAAAAGTTTCATCCAAGCAAGTCCCCAACTTAGGTCAAAAAAAGAGCATTTTTTCCCAAAGTAAATTTCCTGAGTCTACTGAAAATGCTACAGCAACCTCAGCAACAACGGATTTGTCAGAATACCGCAAACCCCAACCAGGGGAAATGATTGCTAATGTAATGCAAAGTTCCTCAACTTCAAGGTCTTCATTGCCACCGAATTATGTAACAGATAATCAGTTAACTGCACCGAAGCGTCAGCAAAGGGAAATTAATTTTTCCCCAGTCCATCAGCTCAAAGCACCCCCACGCCAAAGTAATCCCTCAGAACCTACCACAAAACCTATACAAAAGCAAGAAGACTCAATCCCTAATCAAACGGGATTACCGGATAATTTGAAAGCAGGGGTAGAAAACTTATCGGGATATTCCCTGGATAATGTTAGAGTTCATTATAATTCCCCTAAACCTCCCCAATTACAGGCGTTAGCTTATACTCAAGGGAAAGATATTCATGTCGCACCAGGGCAAGAGAAACATTTACCCCATGAAGCATGGCACGTTGTTCAGCAAATGCAGGGAAGGGTTAAACCGACAATGCAAATGAAGGGGTTGGGAGTGAATGATGACTCATCATTGGAGCATGAAGCAGATGTGAAAGGCAAAAAAGCGAGTTTGTTAGGCTCAACTAAAAAGAATGCTACTAACTTCGATCGGTTGGACAATTCAAAAGTTCATACCAATAACTCAACCTTTAGTAGAACTTCTGTCTCGGCAACTGAACCTGCAAATGGGAGCTTAACCCTACAGCGACAGAAAAACACAGCCCTATCCACAGAAAAACACCCTAACGCCCGCAAAAAAAATCCTGAAAACCGAAAATTTTGGAAACTTCCGCCGTCATATGAGTTGGGAGAAGTTCCACCTGCAACAATGTGGCGAATACCAAATTCAGAAGTTCGTCCAGGAAAATATGGTGCAGTAATTGAAGACCGAGGAAAGCTACAAAAGGCTATTCGAGCAAGTAGTTCTGGGGACTATTTGTTTTCCAAAAGTGGTGCTGGAACTAAACCACTGGTTCTGATCGGTGCAAAGAAAGCAATTAAAGATTTTTTGAGAGATAATTCTGAGAAGGGGATAAAAAACGAAATCGCTGAATTGCCGGAGATATATATGAATATTTCTTACTATCAAGCTGGCCAGCAGTACCGAGCATTATTTCCTGTCGAAGAAAGTTTCCAGAATATAACTGAGAATCTTGTTACAGGAGTTGGGGCTGAGGCTATTGGCGAAAAATTTGCTCCTCAAGGTACAGAGAGTGAAATTGGAAGTTTGTTAAATAGTCAGCCATTAGGGCATATAGTTGAGACGATAACAAGTTTAGTCGGGCCAGCAGTAGACTTAAAGGGCCTTTTAAAATCAAAAGACACAAACGATAAGCTCAAAAACATTTTTGGCTCTGAACAGTCAAGCACCCCACAGCTAATTTGCGTGACATTCCATTATTTACCCGGAAATGGAACCAAGATAAAAACAGGGCGAATTAGCTTTAAAGATATCCTTCCTATAGTAGAAAAACAATTACCAAGAATGTAAAAACGCTGTATTGTTTGTAGATGAATGGACATAACTGGAGTTTAGACTAATTGTTAATTGGCTAGTGCGATCGCTAACTATAGATAAAGAGGTATAGTAATTATGGCAAATTTTGGTAAACAAAAAGTTTCATCTAAGCAAGTCCCCAACTTAGGTCAGAAAAAGAGCATTTTTTCCCAAAGGAAATTTCCTGAGTCTACTCAAAATGCTACAGCAACCTCAGTAACAAAGGATTTGTCAGAATACCGCAAACCCCAACCAGGGGAAATGATTGCTAATGTAATGCAAAGTTCCTCAACTTCAAGGTCTTCATCGCCACCGAATTATGTAACAGATAATCAGTTAACTGCACCGAAGCGTCAGCAAAGGGAAATTAATTTTTCCCCAGTCCATCAGCTCAAAGCACCCCCACGCCAAAGTAATCCCTCAGAACCTACCACAAAACCTATACAAAAGCAAGAAGACTCAATCCCTAATCAAACGGGATTACCGGATAATTTGAAAGCAGGGGTAGAAAACTTATCGGGATATTCCCTGGATAATGTTAGAGTTCATTATAATTCCCCTAAACCTCCCCAATTACAGGCGTTAGCTTATACTCAAGGGACAGATATTCATGTCGCACCAGGGCAAGAGAAACATTTACCCCATGAAGCATGGCACGTTGTTCAGCAAATGCAGGGAAGGGTTAAACCGACAATGCAAATGAAGGGTTTTGGAGTGAATGACGATCGGGGGTTGGAGCATGAAGCAGATTTAATGGGCACAGAAGCATTACAGGTAAAACCAACCTTCGGAGCAATGTCGGAGATTTCATCGCCTCAAGGAACTGCTGGAAAAAACCTAGAAAAATTCCCAGAAAACTTATCAGGCATATCCTCTATTGAGAATAGCGCAGCCTTAATCACTACAGGGAAAGTGACCCAGCTATTTACGGCCCCTCCGCCTAACCCTCCAGTAGCAGGTATTCGTGGGCATAGTTCTAACGCACATGGTGTTCCAAACGAAAGCCACATCACAACCATCCATGGAAATCCTAATAATCTGATGGGAACTGTGCCGGGGGTAGTTATCAATGGTTGGCCTTATATTCAAGGTGTAGGGGCGACAGGGGCTTGGGTGAGATTTCATCTAATCAACCAGCAAATCGGAGGCTTGGGGAATCAAAATAATCTAGTTCCGACTAGCCAAACAACAAACCACGATCCTGATTGGAGGAAATTCGAGAGAACTTGCCAACATCATGTAGGAAACCAGACAAGCGTCCATGTGACAGTTGATGTGCAATATCATCTACCTGACCCTCTAGCAATACCAGGAACAGTGCAAGCGAATCAACACTTTTATCCTAACCATATCTCTGCTCAATGCTATCTCTGGGATGCCGTCAACAACATATACAATCTACCACTAAACAGTAATCCAGCGAATCAAAATACTTTCAGTGTTAACATTACACCTTTTCCTCTGCTACCCCCTGCAAATGCTCACAAAACTAATCTTCGGAACCAGACTAACCACTGGTTAAGAAACACTCTAACGGGTGGAAAAAACATAAACTTCAAGGAAGCAGGTGAATTGCACCAGGCTTTTCAGCCAACAAACGAAATAGACGATTATATTAATCAGTCTGGAGAACCAACTCCTGAAACCAGACTTTTAGATGCTTTAGAGACTTATCTTACAGCAGATTTACAAAGACGTGGGATTCCAGATGAGAGCAAGATTAATATACTGAATGGAAGTTATCACGTCTGAATCAAATCAAGGAAACAGAGAAAAAATAAACTTTTATCAACGATTTAAGTTAATGCTTAAACATCTAGAAGCAAACAAAATGGTGCGTTACAACTTAAAGTATGATTTAATGATTTTATTTTTCTCAATTAAACTACCTAACACACCCTACAAAATTCTAGTTTACTAATAAATTAGTCAATTAAAATTCTATGTCTGATTTTATTCTTATAGATGGCGATAAAGCTAATTTTAATCCTACTTTTGGTTTGGCAACCGTTGTGGTTCAACCCGGTGATTTAAAAGCTAGTGGTGAATCTTCATTACAAGGTAAAAAAGTCTGTATTGATGGGGATGAAAAAAGTGTATCTGTCCCTGAGTGTATGTATACGACTCCTGTTTACTCTGTTCCGGGAATGGGGACATTAAAAATAGCTGCTTTAGGAGCAGATCAAAAAGCAAAAAAAACTAATAGTGCTGGAAAGGTGATGCTACTCAAAGGAAGCACTTTTACAGCTACATTTGAAGTTGACCCCAAAAATCCAGCGAAGCAAACTCCACCAGTTTCAACACCTGATGCTACACCTCTATATTCAGGAACGGGGACTTTTCAGACAACGAATACAAAATGGCAAGGAACTTAATACAGTTATCGAAGAAAGAAGGAAGAAGGAAGAGGGAAGAAGGAAAAATCTGGCGTTGTCTGAGTATCTGTCCGCGCCCTTTGCTTCGACTGCTATATCAGTTCAAATTTAATAACTTTGCCAATAAATTTATCAAATAGAAATCTCCAGAAAAGAAGGAGTAGGGAGTAGGATACCCTCCCCTAACCCCGACCGTGGAGGGGAATAATCGATCGGAGATATCTAATAATATTATGCTCTGCCAAACATTTATAATTGGGTTCGTAGTTGGACTTGAGCAATAGGATAAATATTTTTAGGGCTAGAGCAAAACTACAAACCCACCCCTAACCCTCTCCCAGGAGGGGAATAATTTAGAATTTCACTTAATGAATAGAAACAAACAAATGAAAAATCAAATTTTTCGAGATGGGATTAGTCAGGGCGATCGCTTCCTTAAAGAACTAGAACCTGATTATGTTGCTGTGGATGAGCGGAATTTCTCTGATTTACTCAATTTTGTAAAATATTATGCGACAAAACTCAATTATTATGATGAGTCTAATACTATAAATGGAGATTGGTCAAATTTCTTTGCGGGTGATGTAAACCAAATGGTTACTTATATTAATAACCCGGAAAGTTTTGTTGATGATGAATCTACACAAAGACAATTATCTCAACCTCATTTAGTTTTATTATTTACATTTTTACAATTATTAATTTATCCTCAACAACAGTTTAGAGAGCTGACAAAAAGATATCTAAATTTTCATTATCAAGATGTACTGAAGTTAACGACAAAACCAGAAGTTCCAGACAAAGTTAATGTTGTTTTCGAGTTGGCAACAGGAGAAGAAAAATATTTAATTAAACAGGGGACTTTGCTTGATGCGGGTCAAGATAGTGAAGGGATTAATCTTAATTATGCAACTGATGAAGATATTATTATTAATCAGGCTCAAGTGGCTAGTGTTAAAACTATTTTATTACCAATAAATTACATTAGTTTGAAAGAAATTCATCAGGAAGATAATCGGAGTGATACAAGTTTTGAAAAGATGTTGCGATGGGCAGTTGGCAGTCCTAATCAAGGAGATAATTTTCCTGAATTTGATGGTGCAGGTGTTAATATTCAAGTTCTCAAAGAAGATTTTTATGAAGAGATTAAAAATCAACAGAATGCACAAATCTCTGAGGAGAAAAAAGATTATATTTTAAATCAACTGTTTTTTGTTACTATAGACAATTTTAAATACTGTTTTGGCATACATGACCGCGAAATAAATCAAGAGAATGAAAATGTAGAAAAACCTACTGAATTAGAATGGCAAGGGGTTTATCAACAAGTCGAAAACGCTTACAAGAAAAAAATCAATTTTTACAGGCGTAAGACTTTACAAGAAAAACGAGAAGAGTCTGGGTTCGATAAGATGATTGAATATGCTCTTGGTCATCCTAATTCTGGGGATTCTTTGGCAGAAATGCCTAATGATTATACCACCCTAGATGAGATATTTAATCATATTACTGAATCAGCAGTTATTACATATATTAATGAAGAACTTTATATGAGCGTGGCTGATTTATCTGAAATTATGGAAATCAAACATACTCTAGAAGAGCCGAATTGGTCAGAAGTTTATCGCCTTGTAGAAAAAGCAGAAACTAAGAAAAGAAATTTTACTTATCCTCCTATTGGGAAAACGGAAATTAAAAAGATTTGTGCTGGTTCTATCGCAGATGCTAAAGCAGGAGAAGCTATTAAATTGGAACGTTTTAATACTTTAGGAAATCCGACTCAATTTGCTGAAGAATCTGTTGGTTTTGCTGTTGCTTCTCCCCTATTTTTATTGCTGGAAGGTTCCCGAACTATTACTCTGACTTTTGCTACTCCAGGAAAGACTTTGGATCGAGATATTTTCCAAGAGATACTGGATAGTGGGGTTAATCCTTTTGAGGTTTACTTTAGTAGTGCCAAAGAATGGGTCGAACCTCAATTTTTTAAGTATGAAATTAGTGGCTTTATTGTAGAAGAACCAGTAAAATCTTATGGCATTTCAAATATATCCCTAAATCCAGAAAATCCTGAAGATGGTAACTTCACAAGTGTCTCTTTGACAAGTACCAGCAATACTTTTACCTTAAATAATATCGGGCAAGTTATCGTCTGGGATGATGGTAATATTTTTGAAATTACAGGATTAGTCAATGCTCAAGAGGCTAATATTAAACCAATTGGTCAAGGCAACTTTTCTGTAGATGATGAGGATAACGATCGGATTAATTTATATTGGCCTTCGGCGATTTACCTGGATAGTTTACAACTTCAGTTAACCTTTGATGCGAGTCAACCTGAGATTTTGCCACCCTCACCGGATGAGTCTAATTTTTTCATGGAAACTCCCTATCCGTTGGTAAAAATTATGCTCAAACAAATCCCCACAGCATCAAACGATCGGGAACAAGTTATTTATTATGAGCAGTTAAAATCTCTCTGTGTAGAAAAAGTAAAGATAGAAGTAAGGGTTGAAAATATTCAAGATTTACAACTGCGGAATGATAACTCAATTCTCAATCCGAAAAATCCTTTTCAACCCTTTGGAAATAATCCTAAACCAGGGGCTAGTTTTTACTTCGCTAATCCAGAAATTAGCCATAAAAAATTAGATAGTCTGACTATAAATTTGGAGTGGATGGGACTGCCTAATAATTTTGCGACCCATTATCAAGCATATTCTAGTACTGGGGTAATTTCCGAAGCGATCGCTAATGATAGTTTTCAAGCTAATCTGAAACTTTTTAACAAGAGAGTCTGGGTAAATCTTGGCAATTATCAGGCAATTTTTGCTGAAGATGGCGATAACAATTTAACTACTTCAATTAATCTCAATTATCAAGAATTTAATGTTCCTGGTTATTCTCTGAATACTTCTACCATAGAAACAGATACAGACGATCCGTTTGACCAAAGTCGTTATTTTAAACTGGAATTAGAAAGACCAGATTTTGCACATGATTTATATCCTATTGTTTTAAATAAAGTAGCTTTGGCAACCGATGAGGAAATCAAATCTTTAACAGTTTATCCCCCTTATACTCCAGAAGTTAAATCTATCTCTTTAAACTATACTGCCTCAGAGGAGATTGATTTTCAAATTCCCCCTGGGGAAAATGAATCTAGTAAAATCTTCCAAATTCATCCCTTTGGTTATGGAGATATCCGAAGTCTCAATACAGATAACCCATATTATCTTTTGCCTCAATATCTAGAACAAGGTGGTTTATACATCGGTATCCGAAATGTTCAACCACCGGAAAATATTTCTATCCTCTTGCAAATGGTGTCGGGAAGTGGTGATGGAGAACTTACTCCACCAAAAATTGATTGGAGTTACTTGAGTGGTAATACTTGGCAAAAATTTCTAGACACTGAGATACTTTCCGATACTACTAACGGGTTACTTGATACGGGAATTATCCGCTTGAGTATGCCAGAGACAGCAACAACCCAGCATAACTTATTACCTAGTAATTTACATTGGATACGAGCAACTGTCAAAGAAAATACTGCTGCTCTTCCCGATACTATTGATATTAGGACTCAAGCAGTTAGAGCTACATTTGTCAATCAGGAAAATTCAGCAAATCATTTGAGTAAACCTCTAGCGGCTAATTCCATTCAAGGATTTGTGACTCGCAACCCTATTATTAAGGCAGTGGAACAACCCTATACATCTTTTGGGGGTAAACCACAAGAAGATAACCGTACTTTTACTATGCGGGTAAGTGAAAGACTGCGCCATAAACAGAGAGCAATAACTGCTTGGGATTATGAAAGACTGGTATTAGAACAGTTCCCTGAAATTTATAAGGCTAAATGTATCCCTTCTGCTGTTAGTTCAGATACTCCTAGTGCTGCTAAGGTGACATTGGTTGTAGTTCCTGATATTTCTAATACTGCGCCTTTCTTTCCCCTGGAACCTAAAGCACCTGTGTATTTACTTCAGGAAATTCAGGCATATTTACAAAAATATACTTCACCTTTTGTACAAATTGTGGTAAAGAATCCTCGGTATGAGCGGATAAAATACAGAGTGGGTATCAGGTTTCGCCATGGATACGAACAGGGGTATTATCTCAATCAACTGAATGAGGATATTAAACATTTTTTGTCTCCTTGGGCCTATGAGGAACAAGCGGACATACCCTTTGGCAGTTCTATCCACAATTCCTCAGTGGTCTATTTTATTGAGAAAAGACCTTATGTGGATTATGTGGCAAATCTTAAGTTATATGAGCAGGTTGTTCTTAATGTAGATGTTCAAGATAGGTTGGAAAATGGTAATGAGTCTAATGTCGCTCAGGTGCAGTATCCGGATTCGATTTTGGTTTCTGCTTCGGAACATATTATTGAGGTGGTTTAACTCACCCCTGGGTTTCACCTACTCCTGGCCTTAACCTACTCCTGTCCCTCCCTGGAGGGGAGTTTGCTGGAGGGGAGTTTTGAGGATTGGATTAGGATAAACCCCCGGACTTAAGCCACTCCCTGGAGGGGAGTTTTGAGGAAAAATCCTGATAAGTGATAACTGATAACTGAAATGACACACCCTACAAACTTTAAGATTCTGTTGAGTATCGCGATCGCTCAATTTTGAAGATAAATCAACCCAGTTGATGTCCAAAAATTTATGACTCAAAAAACCGCTCAACAAATTTTTCCAGCTAGAAATTAGCGATCGGCAAAATGGCTAAGATTAGAGCCAAAATTACTATAATCAACCGAAATTCAACAAATCTCCCCTCCGTCAAATTCCCCTCCAGGGAGGGGTGGGTAAAAGCCCCAGATGGGTTAAACCAGGGGTGGGTTAGGGTTAGGTTTGAAAATATGTTTATAACTAATTTTATTGTTATTTAATCAGGACTAAAAAATTATGGTTCAAAAGACAAGAACTGAATTACAAGAATTATTCAAGACCGGAGCAAAGCCTTCTCAACAGGATTTTACTGACTTTATTGAGTCTACTCTCAATAGAAAGGATGATGGTATAGAAAAGCCTTCTGGAGCAGGTGTTCCCCTGAAGATTATGGCGCAGGGTGATGATGAGAAATTATTGGATTTTTATAAGAGCGAGACAAAAACTTGGAGTATTAGTCAAAAATCTGGGGATGAGGAAGGTTTAAATATATCTAATTCTTCTGGAGAGAGTAAGCTTTTTATTGATAGTAGTAGTGGCGATGTAGGGATAGGGACAACAACTCCAGAGGCAAAACTCTCTGTCAATGGAGGCTTACACGTTGGTGGAACTTCAGACCCAGGAGATAATAACCTAGAGGTAGATGGGACTACGACCACAAGTGGATTATCTGTCTTAGGAAATCTTTATTTTGCTACAGGTTCACGACAAAAGATTAACTTACACCAAGAAAGTTACGGTATCGGGATACAAACTGAAACTCAATATTTTCGGAGTTTAAAGAACTTTGCTTGGTATAAAGATGGTAGTCATCATAACAGTGAACTGAATCCTGGTGGCGGAACAGTACAAATGGTTATCAAGGAGAATGGCAATGTGGGGATAGGGACGGCAAGTCCAGAGGGAAAACTAGATGTCCGTGGCGCTTTAAAAGTCAATGGCAGCTTAAATGTCAATCATAGCTCGGTTGATATAGGGGGAGAATTCGGTACAACAACATTGACAATTAGAGCAACAAACGCTGCTGCGAATCCAGGAAGAACAACCTGCATAAATCTTATTGGATACGAAAACAGAGGAAAAGGGTTGTATTTTTCTGACACGGGAAGCAATGAGAAATGGTTTATAGGAACGGGGTACTTTTCTAGAGAATTTAGTATCGGATACAGCGCAACAGGGGCAGAAACCGACTACAAAGAAAACGCCAAATTTTTCGTTCACACGAATGGTAATGTGGGGATAGGGACGGAATCTCCAGGAGCGAAGCTTTCTATCAATGGAGGCTTACACGTTGGTGGTACTTCAAACCCAGGAGATAATAACCTAGAGGTAGACGGGACTACGACCACAAGTGGATTATCTGTCTCAGGAAGTCTTAGTTTTTCTAATGATACACTACAGAAGATTAACTTACACGCAGAACTTTATGGCATTGGGATACAAAGTTACACTCAATATTTTCGGACTTTAAAGAACTTTGCTTGGTATAAAGATGGTAGTCATCATAACAGTGAACTGAATCCTGGTGGCGGAACAGTACAAATGGTTATTAAAGATGGCAATGTGGGAATAGGGACGCCAACTCCAGGGGCAAAGTTAGAGGTTAATGGCGATCTCAAAGTCGAAGGTAAATTTATCGGCGACCTCAACATTAAGGATACAAGAGATGACAACGAAGCACCAAACGCTTTTGATAAAGTAGTTTCCTTTGATTTTAAGAGGAGAACAACAGTTGGAGTACCTGGTGGTGGTAAATATTCAGGAATGCTAACTATTGCACCTTGGGACAATGATTCAGGAGATGCACACCACCAATTGAACTTTAATGAAGGAGGTATATTTTGGCGACAAGGACAGCCGGATGCAACGACCTGGGAAGATTGGTATAGAATTGCCAACGATGGAATGACTGATAACTTTTCTTTCATGGGCAATGTGGGGATAGGGACAACAAGTCCAGGAGCGAAGCTTTCTATCAATGGAGGCTTACACGTTGGTGGTACTTCAAACCCAGGAGATAATAACCTAGAGGTAGACGGGACTACGACCACAAGTGGATTATCTGTCTTAGGAAATCTTTATTTTGCTACAGGTTCACGACAAAAGATTAACTTACACCAAGAAAGTTACGGTATCGGGATACAAAGTGAAACTCAATATTTTCGGAGTTTAAAGAACTTTGCTTGGTATAAAGGTGGTAGTCATCATGACAATACACTGAATCCTGGTGGCGGAACAGTACAAATGGTTATCAAGGAGAATGGCAATGTAGGAATAGGGACGGCAAGTCCGAGTACCAAGTTAGAGGTTAATGGCACAATAAAAGCAAAGCGTCTACAAGTTACAAATACTAAACCAATCCAAGTGAAAAAGTATAGCAACATTGGTGATAATGCTAACTACAACACTGGCTATTCTACAAATGACTGGATTTGCGGTATTATTGGTTTTTATAGTGGCTCAGGTGATATATACGAGGATCACTCTGGGGTTATTATTAGAGTTTATGCTTATCCTAACCCAAACAACAACAAGTGGTATATCAGAAGTGATTTTCGTACCCATAATGGCGGTGAAAGTTGGACAATATGGCTAATGGCGATCAGGAAAGATATTGTTGAAGCTGTTAACGCTCTCTAAGTATAGAGGAATATAAAAGAATAATTGGAACAACGCCTAGATAAACTTCAAACCAAATCAGCATCCAGACAAAAAGTTTTCGTAGATTTAGTAAAAATCAAATCCATTTGATACGCTCCCTCAATACAAACATGATTACCTCAGCTCATTGGTCAATTGCAAAATATTATTCAGATGATTGAGCCATCCCTGGATTTTACCCACCCCAGACTTAACCCACCCCTAATTCCTCCCAGGAGGAGAATTTGTCAGAGGGGAATTTGGTCAAAGTTATCAAGATTATTCTATTAAAATCGTTCAAGAATGCGCGAATGCGCGAATTACCTCTCCTTTAAAACGGATAGGATTGACTAATTATGAAAATTTTTCTTTTTATCCTCTTAAAAGAGTCGGCTTTAAACCACAATTTTTCGGTAAGAAAATAACATGAAAGAACAACTAGAACAACGTCTAACTGAACTCAAATCTGAATTTGAATCAGGACAAAATTATCTGGCAGACTTAGAACAAAAAGAAGCAAATGTCCGTCAAACTTTGCTGCGTATTCAAGGAGCAATTCAGGTCATAGAAGAAGAACTTGCCAAAGTAAATAATGACAACACAGAATCCTCTGAAACATCAACAATAGAACCAGAAATTGTTACCAATGACTCAAGCTCAAGCTGAACCAAAACTGTTAACCTTTGATGAATTTATCAGATGGTATCCCGAAAACTCCCCAGTCCGGTACGAACTCTATGATGGAGTAATTATTGAAATCCCCAAACCAAAGGGAAAACATTCAAATTTAACAGGTTCCCTAATTGAGCAATTATTGATAATTATCAGGCAGATGGGAAAAGGTGGCATTTGGACCATTCCCAGGGAATCAATTGTCAAACCCAAAAGGGAGCGATCGGGTTATGAACCGGATATCATCGTTTTGAATCAAGAAGTTCTTGGGGAGGAACCTCGATGGGAAAGCGAATCAATTATCCAAAATCCTGAGTCAGTTAAATTAATTGTTGAAGTTGTTTCCAGTAATTGGCGGGATGATTACTACAATAAACTTAGAGATTATGAAGAAATGGGCATTCAGGAATATTGGATTGTTGATTATGCAGCATTGGGGGCCAGAAAGTTTATTGGCAACCCCAAGCAACCCACTTTTTTTGTTTGTAATTTTGTTGATGGAGAATATCAGATGAATCCATTTACAGAAAATACTTTAATTATTTCCCCGACTTTTCCCCAGTTCAATTTATCTGCACAGGAGATTTTTGCTTTGGCATTGTCGGAAAATTTAATAAGAAATTAACTGGAGTCAACCACCTACAACAATAAATTAACATTAACTTGTCAATAACTAAACATGACTGAACATCTTACCATTTCCAATACTCCCCCAGAACATCCAGGCATGAATTTTGCCTTGTTACGAGAAGAAGGTATTAAGCACATCGAACGTCTAGGAGCAAAAATATGGACAGATTACAATACCCATGACCCTGGTATAACGATTTTAGAACAACTCTGCTATGCTATCACGGATTTAAGCTATCGACTTGACTTCGAGATGAAAGATTTACTAGCGCCACCCCCTGGAGAAAGTAGAAAGCAGTTTTATACAGCGAGGGAAATTCTTACTGTTAATCCTTTAACTATTAATGATTATCGTAAACTTTTAATAGATATTGAGGGTGTAAAAAATGCTTGGTTGGAACCCATCAAAAATTCACAACCGCCAATTTATTACGATCCGAATCGTCATACTTTAACGTTTGAAGAACAAGAATTTACTCAACCCGTTAACTTAAACGGACTTTACCGGATACTCATAGAAAAAGACAAAGATATAGACAATGACGATGAAGCAAATCTTATAGAAAAGGTAGAATCTAAACTTAATGAGTATCGGAATCTAGGTGAAGATTTTGCCTCTGTTGAAATCTTACCTATTGAAGAAATAAGTATTCAGGCAGAGATAGAAGTAGAAGAAGGTTTTGATGTCAATGAATTAATGGCAAAGATATATTTTGAGTTAGATAATTTTATTTCTCCTAACCTAGATTTTTTTAGTTTAAAAGAACTACTAGAACAAGGTAATAGTCCTGAAGTTATTTTTGATGGTCCGCCTCTGGAACATGGTTTTCTTGATGATGAGCAACTTGAAAGTTTCACTAAGAAAAATCAACTCTATACCTCTGACTTAATTCAGATTATTTTAGATATTGAAGGGATAAAAATAGTTAGAAGTATAGCTATTTCCAATAAGGAGTCAACCAAACCAGAAGAATGGGAAGAATGGGTATTAAAATTAGGTTCAAATTTCACTCCTCAACTCCAAGATATAGACAGTTTAATAGCTAATATTACTTTTGATAAAAGACAAATTTCTTGCGCTCCTGAATTAGATAAAGTTCAAAGTTTTCTAGAATCTTTACAACAGAAAAATACAAAATCACTCTCAACGACACAAATCAAAGATATCCCTATTCCAGTCGGGGAATACCGGGAATTATCTGATTATGAATCAATCCAAAATGACTTTCCTGCGACTTACGGTATTGGGGAAATTGGTTTACCACTTTCCGCATCTCCTCAACGCAAAGCTCAAGCAAAGCAACTGCAAGCTTATTTAATGTTTTTCGACCAAGTTTTAGCCAATTATTTTGCTCAATTAGAACACACGAAACATTTATTTAATTACCAAACTAACGAAAAAATTACCTACTTTTCCCAAGAACTTGATGGAGTTCCAGGTGCAGGTCAAATTATTAACCCATCCCTACCCCTCACAGGATATGAGGATGACCCAGCTCAAACCCTCCTAGGAGGGGTGAAGATTAATTTAGAGAGAAAAAATCGTTTTCTCAACCATTTAATGGCACAGTTTGCTGAAATATTTACTGATTATTCTTTACTTTTATATAGTTCAATTCTCGAAGAGAGTTTTATTGACAATAAAATAACTTTTTTACAAAATTATCCTCAAATTAGCAGTAACAGGAATCAAGCCTTTAACTGTATTAATTCTAGGGAAGTTTGGGATACAGATAATGTATCGGGATTAAAACAAAGAATTTGCAGTTTATTAGGAATTCCTTACCATCGAAGCACTTTAGCTCTCTCTAATAAATCCGATGAAAAAGAAGGATTCCATATTGTAGAACATATTTTACTTCGTCCTCGTCATAGTAATGACCCCACCCATGAAAACCCTAATTTTTTAAATTTTGGTCATCCAATTTCGGAATTTCGAGAAACAGGTTCTGAAAAAATAGTAACTTGTGTTTCTCCGGAACATGGAATTCTAGAAAACAAGCTAATACAAATATTTGAGACAGATCATTACAATGGAACTTATTCGGTTACTAATGTTGAAAAAGACACATTTGATCTAGAAATAGAAACAGGATTTGTAGTATCAGAAACAGGACAATGGGTAGAAGTAAATCGAATTGTAGATCCTTATTCTTTCCAAATTAGTTTTGTTTTTCCTAATTGGATAGATCGATTTCAAAATCAAAACTATCAACAGCTAATTCGTAATGTTGTTAGTGCAGAAATACCAGCACATATAACCCCTTATTACCACTGGTTCGATCGAGATAAAATGAAAGAGTTTGAAACAGCTTACACTCTCTGGTTAAATACAATTGTAGACGAAAAATCTGACCCTAATCTTATTCAGGAGACTACAGATAATCTGATTAAAGAATTAGAAGTTCTTGGTAATATTGAAATAACCGAATTTAATGTCATTGGTTATATGATTATCGGTACAGAAGACGATCCAAAGTATACAGATTTTATAGTAAGTTAATTAAAGCTTTTGTCAGAGAAACAACAACGACATATTATTAAGAAACAGATTATAGAACTCAATTTAAGTTCACAACAAGGTGCTTTTGAACTGCAAAATGAGGTTAGTCAAATATATCGCCATAAAGTTCTTCCTTTGATTGATGATTTGTTGAGTCAGTTCAGCGATTCAGATACAATACATCGAGTCAATTCCCTAGAAATTAATTTGGGGAATATTGATATAAATTGTTTAGAAGAGGAATTCATTGAGAAAATTTCAGAAGAAATTCAACGGCAACTAGAAGATAAATTTAGTTCTCAAACAGAATTTTTGACGACGACTGTAAATCAAACAGATATATCCCTATTTAGTCAAAAAGATGTTGGAAATAGTAACAATTTTTCTAGTCAAAAATATAATGACTTTAAGAACTTACAAACATCTGATGTTGAGAACAATAGAGCATCACAATTAGAAATTTTCAGCTACTTCCTCCAGACAGGTACATTGCCCTGGTGGACGGAAAATTTGAGCAAAAAAGAACTAGAAGAATATAGCGATCGCCTCATCACAAATTCACCTGATGCAGTCAAGTCTATTATTCTGGAAAGTTTAAAAAATGCCAAGCAACTACAACGTCTGATTTACCAATTTTCTGATGCAATACTGCTAAAAATAGCAGAATTATTTAAAGCAGATTTAGTCAAGTTTATTGCTAACTATAATACAGACATCAAAGATATTTTTAAACAACTAGAACAGACGAGAAATATTCCTGAAGCTAAATTGAGATTGGATAGATGGCAAGCAATATTATTAAATCTTTCTTCTGAGGGCAATACTAAAAAAGTTGATAAGCTCAGATTAATCCAAGCAAATTTATTACATATTGCCAGCCGTAATGAAATTAATTATCCTGATTTTTTAAAGAATCTTGCTGCTAAAATAGAGCATTTAATTCTAGAAGGAAATAAATTTAAAAGCACACTACCTGAAATTTTAGATAATATTACAACTTCCAATCAAGATACAGACTTTATTAGAGAAAAAGAACAAGCAAAGTTATTATCAAGAGAATGGCAAAAGCTAAGTATAAACAGAAAGATATCACCCGAAGATCAACAGCAAATTAATCAAATTGTGCAAATTCTGCAAACTCTTACAAATCAAACCCAAGAAGAACTGAATTATTATCAAAGCACAGCACCAGAAATCATAGACAATATCAAAATCCCCAATCAAGTAACACAGTTTGTTAGATTTGAAGAACAAGCAAAACTATTATTAAGGGAATTACAAAAGCTAAGTATAAATAGACAGATATCACCCGAAGATCAACAGCAAATCAATCAACTTAATCATCAAATAAAAATATTACTAAATCAAATCAATAATTTAGCTCCTGTAGAGAATCAATTCAACTTGATAACCAGACTTAATCAAATTTTGCAAATTGCTCAAACCCTGACAATCAAAATTCAACAAGAACTCAATTTCAATCAGAGTACTCAGAGTACATTTTCAAATTATGTTGATACTTTTAGTGACTCTGATGAAATCTATATTCACAATGCCGGATTAATTTTACTGTGGCCATTTCTGAATCGCTTTTTTGTCAAAATCGGATTAGTACAAAACAATATTTTTATCAACATTATATCTACTCAAAGAGCAGCTCTTTTACTCCAGTATTTAATTGATAACTCAACAGAAATACCCGAACATACTTTACCTCTGAATAAAATACTTTGTGGTATAGATTTATTAGAACCTATAGACACAAATTTAGAAATAACTGAACCAGAAAGAGCAGAATGTGAAAATTTATTATCTGCTGTAATTCAAAACTGGTCAATTTTAAAAAATACATCTGTAGAAGGATTGAGAAAAGCTTTTTTACAAAGAAATAGTATTTTGAGAATTCGTGATGGTAATTGGTTGTTACAGGTTGAACGTGAAAGTTACGATATTTTAGTAGATAAAATTCCTTGGAGCATACGAGTTGTCAAACTACCTTGGATGGATAACATTTTATATGTAGAGTGGTAGAATTGAGGATAGACCTACACTCTACATTATTTCAGAATGTAGTATCCCACATTCCGCATTTCAACTTTCTTGTCTTATAAAAGGTAAAAGGTTGCATAAAATATATCTATACTATCTATCTATCTATCTATCTATTTAATTAAGTAGAATTATTTATAGTGTTTAGTGGCTTCAGGTGAGATCATAAAGCTGACGAGCGCATTATTTTTTAGTATAAAAAAATGTCTTTAATGGAAAAAATCACAGTGAAAAATATTATCTGTGATTTTTATGGTAATATCATGTCCGGATAAGAGCGCGATAAAAAAACTTTCTCCTTCTTTTCCTGTTCTTCTTCTTCCTTCTCCCTTCTCCCTTCTTCTTTCTTCCCCTCCCAGGAGGGGTTAGGGGTGGGTTGAGGACTGACTTATGTTTTTATGCTACGTTTTCTCATGCGGAATGTAGGTTTGAATAACCTGCCGATATTCACTCTTACGCTTCACACCTTTCAACTGTTCGACCAAACCCTTATCCTTAAAAAACTGAATCGTTGGTGTAGACATTACCCCTGCATTCTGAGCAATTTCTGGATCTTGCTCAATATCAATTTCTACATAATGAATTTTTCCCTCAAACTCTTGTATAACCTTCTCCAAAATAGGCTTCAAAGTATGACATGGAGCGCAACTAGGAGCAGAATACTTAACTATAATTAGGCGATCGCTTTCGTGATAGAGCTTCCGCAAAGCATAACCCCCCAGATGGTGAGTAGCATTCTGGTCAAAACTCTCAACAGTATCAACAACTATCTCCTCATCCGACTTCTCAGTTACTTTTTCCCGAGCAAACTCCTGTATCAAACCTCTTTCCGACAACCATCTCTCTACCAACATTGCCCCCATACAACCACTACCAGCAGCAGTTATTGCCTGACGAAACTCACTATCTTGAACATCACCCACAGCATAGACACCTTCAACGCTAGTTTTCACCATATCTCGAGTAAGCACATAACCCTTCTCATCCAACTCCAACTGTCCTTGAAAAATTTGAGTATTTGGGGTATGACCAATAGCATAAAACAAACCACCAACTGGTAAATCCTTTTGTGTTCCAGTCTGATTATTTCTGAGTTTCACACCTTCCAACACACCATTACCATATACATCTATAACCTCAGTTTGCCAATGAACAGTAATTTTCGGATTTTCTAACACTCTCTGCTGCATAGTCTTACTCGCTCGCATCCGGTCTCGACGTACCAATAAATGAATATGAGAACCATACTTAGTTAAATAAAGAGACTCCTCAGCTGCAGTATCCCCACCACCAATAACTGCTAATTCCACTCCCTTAAAAGCAGGGTTAGCTCCATCGCAGACAGCACAAGCAGAAATACCACTATTCCAAAATTTTTCTTCACTAGGTAGTTTGAGTTTTTTAGCAGTCGCCCCAGTAGCAATGATGATGCTATAAGTTTTAATTTCTCGTTCCTCTGACTTAATAGTAAATGGGTACTGAGCTAGGTCTACAAAAGTAACATCTTCAGTGTATAAGTCTGTTCCCCAGCGAACTGCTTGATTTTTCATCCGTTCCATTAATTGCGGTCCGGTAATACCTTCGGGAAAACCAGGAAAGTTCTCTACTTCAGTCGTTGTCATTAATTGACCGCCTGGTACACCTCCCATTTGATAACCTTCAAAGACTACTGGTTTGAGGTTAGCACGTCCTGCATAGATCGCCGCAGTATAGCCTGCTGGTCCTGAACCTATCACTACTAAGTTTTCTATTCTTTGTTTTGTCATAATATTAAGACTTCGCGGTAGATAATCAAGTTCTTTCCCGTTAAATCGCCCGATTAACGAGAAGCTCACAAACTAAGGATAATATAATGTTCGGATGATTAGTTATAAAAACTTCTTCACTTCAAACTTTCCTCTCTTCCTTCCGCCTTCCGCCTTCTGCCTTCTGCCTTCTGCCTTCCGCCTTCTGCCTTCCTTTCTCCAAAGTATAAGTATTTAACCGAACATGATACAGCGTTTCCCGTTGTTATGAAGTACAAAATTTTAGGTTTGAGGCAACAGGCAATAGGCAACAGGCAACAGGCAACAGAAAAGAATAAAAACAAGTGTACCTCATAGCTTCGGAAACTGCTGTATAACTTATTAAAACCTAAGCATTCAGCGTTCAGCGGTCAGTTATCAGCTTTATCGCCTTTACAGGACTTACGCAAATTTACCTTAAAAACGCCATATGTAGGGGCGAATGACATTTGCTTCGCATACTCCGCAGGTGCCCTCACTGGAGTGTCCGTGCGTAAGTTCTACTTTAGTGGACAATTTCGGCTCGTTGTTCTTGTGCTTCAATTCTTTCTTCAAAAATTTAGTAGAAGTTAAGCAAATAATTGGTTCATTCATTTTTATTGCTGTTTGCGTAGCATTCCGCAGGAAGAGCTGACTGCTAATAGCTAAACGCTTACATTAAAACAGTCCCACACTATATGACAAGAATGAGTTCTCACTGACCAAGTTTTGTTAGAATGGATGGAATTATCCAGGGTGAAAAGAGTATTTCAACAATTAATATAGAATCCGGTTGAATACTTATTATATGAGATGGGGGGATGGGGAGATGGGGAGATGGGGAGATGGGGAGATGGGGAG
>JAXHSW010000120.1:0-13762 GCA_034190295.1 Cyanobacteriota bacterium
CTATATAATTATGGTAGTCAAGTCTTTTCGCGCATCAATTTTGAGGAAAATTCAGTTGAAGGAGTGTTGAATTTTTTGTATGATCGAGAACCCACATCTTCCCTCTTCCCTCTTCCCTCTTCCCCTCCTGGGAGGGGCTAGGGGTGGGTTTTCCCGGGGCCCGCGGGTGGGTTATCTCCTGTTCTTCCCCTCCTGGTCGGGGCCCGCGGGTGGGTTCTCCACGGTCGGGGCCTGCGGGTGGGTTGTCTCCTGTCTCAAGGCTAAAAAAACTTGATATTTATGAAGATACGATCGGGGGTTCTATATAGCTGCTCAATATATATATCTAGTAGTTTGAACGAATACTTTTGTAGTAATTACAGCAGTTTTCGAGTTGATCGAGTACAAAGTTTTATGCTTTTAGGGAACAGCGGTGCAACTCCGCGTCGGCGACAGACATAAGCGGTCGGAACCCGGCGCCATTCGGAGCGACTCTGCAAGAGCGGTCTCCTCGCTATGAGAATGCCGACTCCTGTGAGGGAAGAGGGAACAGGGAATAGAAAACAACAAACAAATGAATAAAAATTATAGATTGGTTTTAAACTGTACCTCACGATCCTGAAATTTGCTTTATATAATATTAAACAAAAATGAATTAACTAAGCAGTGATAATATCATTTTAATTATGTGATTTTAATCACTTGGTATTAATGACTACAAAAAATTGTTTATAGATTTTTATTGAAGTAGCAGTCAGCATTCAGCGAGCCTCCTCCGGAGGAACTGCGTTAACGGTAATCAGCTTTTAGTTGCGTGTATAATGGGGGTTTGTAGACGCGGAGCGGCTTCTCTTGAGTATCCACCAAAAAAGGCGCACCACGCGCTTTTTCAAATATAGTGGGGGACTTAAACCCTCGATTTTTTAGCGCTCCAGCTAAATGCTGAGAGCTGATAGCTAGTTAAGAATTATGGCGTTGGTGAAGGGCGTGTATGATATTAATTTTAATTATTTAGGAGTCAACCCACCCCTAATATCAAATCCGGTAGCATCGGTGTAATTAGATGGGGAGATGGGGAGATGGGGAGATGGGGAGATATTTAGTAATGGTTGAAGATGGAACATTTTTTACGTGCCGAATTAAACGGATTTGATATCAGTTCTTTGTTTAAAAATGTAGTAGAAGTTAAGCAAGTGCTTGCTTCATTCATTTTTATTGCTGAATGCGATCGCATTCCAGACCGAAGAGCTGACCGCGAGCTAGCTGTTTGCGCAGCATCCGCAGGAAATGCTTACAAAATAGTTATTGCTCTACCCATCTAATCTAAAAGCGTTGACTTATGAAGACAAGTGCCTTTTTGGGGTCGGATTGCAGTGCGCCTGTTTCAGTCATTAACGCTCATGCACCTTTAGTATTTTAGGCTCATAGTCTAGAGAACAATCTTGGGATAATTCTTACCGAAAATTGTGGTTTAAAGCCTCCCCTTTTAAGGGGATATTAACGCGCGTCTGCAAGTCAGCAAGTCTGCAAGTCAGCAAGTGTACCCACCCGCGGGCCCTCCACGGTCGGGGCCTGCGGGTGGGTTGTCTCCTATCTCCTACCCCTACTAAAAGATTTTTAAGAGCATTCCCTAGTTATATACAAATAATCATAAAATCAATTAATAAAAACCATAATTGATAAATAATTGAATGAAGGTGTAGTTATAAGTTTTAGTTATTCAGAAAAATCTCAAGTTTTAAGTTATGTTACTGACCTAAATCAACCACAAAAATTTGAACCCATATTTTTCCAAAATTTTCATCTTTTTCATCTACCATCGACTATGTAATACTTAACACCTACACGAAGAAAAAAATTCACTACTTAAACTAAGTTAATCAACAGGACATTCTGGCCAAAATACTCAACATAGAGTCAGGTAGAAAACTGGTCATAGTAAAATCTAGTAGCCAAAATCAACTGAAATCTTAATTAATTTTTCTACTTTCTTCTTTCTCCTACAGTTAAGCTATTATAAAATTTAAGAGGTAAGTTGCTATTTTATAGTTTAGATAAGAGTGCCAATCAAAGTATCAAAATTAAGGCGCAATTAATGTTAACTATAAAAATAGGGAATCTTAAAAAAATCTTTAAAATCAAACTATAGCAGAAAAAATGAGCAGAAATAAACAACTATTAAATCAACGTAAACAATTTCCTCAACCTGAACCAGATGATTTTTTGAAGGTATTTAGTCAGTCTCCAGTAGGTACATCAACTTGGAATTGGATTTTAACTGGTTCTAGTTCTGGAACAGAGGAAATTTTTTTACCTTTGTCTACAGGAACAGGATTAACAACAGATTATGAACCATTATTTCTATTAAAAGTGTCTCCAGGGAAAAGTTGGAGTTTAGAAAGTTCTGTAAAGGTGACTGCTAAAGCAGGAGTTTTTATTACAAAAGTAGGTCCGATATTTGTTGCACCACTATATGTACTTTTCAAGTTGTCCGGAAATGATTATATTTATCACATCTGGATTAATCATTATGGTGGAGATATTTTACCTTCTCCTCTACAAAAACTGCAAAGAATGCCATATTTAACTCTACTGTTAATAGAAGATAAATCTCAGCCAGAAAGAGCCATCAAAATTGAGAATAGAATAAATTGGTCAAGTTTAATAACAAAAATTGAATCAGTTTCATCTTGGGATAGAGGTGTCTTTGAGAAGTTTAATTCTTTAGCATATTCGGCTCAAGAATTGTGGAATAGAACAACAGAAGAACAAGTAAAAAAAACAACAATAGCTAAATTAAACGACCGCTTTAGAAATGGGGATAAAAGTTTAGGAGAATATAAAATGAGTAGGCAAGTATTAGCATTGCCAAGAAAAAAGCAAAAACAACTGTTTAAAGAAATTCAAGATTTTTCTAATTTTACGTCAGAAAATGACCCTAGAGGTGAACATAATGGGGGTAAAGTTATAATGGATGGTGTAGAATATGTTTGGAAAATTGACTATCTAGACACAAGTATGATTATGCTGTCAGATGCACCAGAAGATATCAATAAAACTACTAGAGTATTATTGGTAATACGAGCTGATGAATATTAGATATCTCCAGGAAAAAGGGAGTAGGGAGTAGGGAGAAAGAATTGATGAATAAGAGTGGGATAATTGATTTTATTTTTTATGATTTGGAGATGTCTATGAGAAGAAGTAATGATTGGACTTAAAAAACTACCTCTAAGAGCTGATTGACAAAGTAAATATTAAGAGGCTGAATTCCTTGCAATGTAAGGGTTTTTGCAGTTATAGCTTAATAGTACTTAAATCCCTGAGAGTTAGGTAAAATATAGGGGTTTAGTTAAGTTGATAAATCAGCTCTAATTCATTATAATTAAAAAAATACCATAAATTCGTAGACCGCTTGATTTATGCTTATTAACCATAAATACAAATTTATCTTTCTCAAAACACGAAAAACGGCTGGTACGAGTATTGAAATTGCACTTTCCAAATTTTGCGATCGCAATGATATAATTACAAAAATCACTAAAGAGGATGAGATTAAGCGGCAAGAATTAGGCTTTAGGGGTCCACAAAACTATAAGATACCTCTTCGTTTTTACAATCGAATGGATTGGTTGAAACTTATAAAAACAGGAAAACGCAAGCAATTTGTCAATCATATAGAGGCTTCTTCAGTCAAAAAACTTGTTGGTGAGGAAGTATGGAAAAGCTACTTCAAATTTTGCTTTGAGAGAAACCCTTTTGATAAAGCTATTAGTCGTTATTACTGGAGTACAGGCTCGAAGACACCCGAGTCTAGACCGAAAATTGAAGACTATTTAAGTTCAGCACCGATTAAGCTTTTGTCAAACTGGAATAACTATACAATCAACGATAAAATAGTTGTAGATTTTGTTGGAAACTACGAAAATTTAAACAATGACTTAGAAATACTTACGGATAAACTAGGTTTACCCGAGGAGCCTAGTCTCCCAATATCTAAAGGAAACTATAGAAAAAATCGAAGTCACTATAGTACTGTATTAAATGACTCGGCCCGTACTAGAATCGAAATCGTATGTGCTAAAGAGATTACAGCATTTAACTATCAATGGGTTGACTTTGAAGAGTAGTTCATATTGTTTAACCAAGTTGCAATTTTCCAAGAGATTTAAATTTTGGCGTTTAATTGATGGATAATATAGATTTTTTAATAAATGCAAAACAGTATTCAAGATATTAATAACTGAAAAAAAATTAAGGAATAAAATAGTGATTTCAGGAAAAGCAACAACAACGGCAACTAAGTCTTATGCTCAACTTCATCAAACAAAGTCTACCCTAGAACACTTCCGAGAAATTAATAGCTTAACAATGAGTTCAATAGGTATTGGCACATATCTCGGAACGTCAGATGCAGCAACAGATGATTTAGTCACAGAAGCAATTATTAAATCTGTAAAAAGCGGGATAAATTTAATAGATACTGCTATTAATTATCGGTCTCAACATGGTGAAATGAGTGTGAAAGCAGCTCTTATTCAGTTAATAGAATCACAAATAGTATCGCGAGCAGAATTAATTATTTGTTCCAAGGGCGGTTTTATTCCTAATCAAGAAAGAGAAAAATGGTTTAAACAAGAGTATGTAGATAACTCCAAATTTAATATTCAAATGACAGATATGGTGGCAGGAATTCACTGTATGCACCCAGAATATATTCAAGACCAACTAGACCGTAGTTTAAAAAATTTGGGAGTGGAAACTATCGATCTTTATTATTTACATAATCCAGAAACTCAATTGGGAATTATTCCTCCAGAGGAATTTTATCCTCGTCTGAAAGCTGTTTTTGCAGTGTTAGAAAAAGCTGCTGATGCTGGCAAAATAACTGCTTATGGAATAGCTACTTGGCAAGGTTTTCGAGTGCCACCAAAAGATGCAAAACATATAGACTTAGCTAAAGCAAAATCTATTGCCCAACAAATAGCAGGTGGAAAAGGCGATCGCTTCCAATTTATTCAACTGCCAGTAAATTTGACAATGCCAGAAGCAGTTATTACTCCTACTCAAGCTGTAGATGGGAAAATTTTACCTGCTATTACTGCAGCAAACCAATTGGGTATTAATGCGATCGCTAGTGCGTCTATTGCCCAAGCTAAAAACCTCGTGCAACTTCCCCAAAATATAATTCATGGCCTTGGCGAAAATCTCAAAACAGATGCAGTACGCGCTCTCCAATTTACTCGCAGCGTGCCTGGTTTATCTTCGGCCTTAGTGGGAATGAAATCTCCTCAGCATACAGCAGAAAATCTGGCTTTAACTAGCATTCCTCCATTAGATGCTGCGGACTTTGCCCAGTTAGGAGTAGGGGAGTAGGGGAGTGGCTCACACGGATTATGGCACGGATACACGGATACAACAAGGGAGTGGGTACGGACGTTGCATAAGGGTGTCCCTACAGGGAGTGGGGGAGTGGCTCACACTGATTATGGCACGGATACACGGATACAACAAGGGAGTGGGGGAGTGGCTCACACGGATTATGGCACGGATACACGGATACCCAAGGGAGTGGGGGAGTGGCTCACACGGATTATGGCACGGATACACGGATACAACAAGGGAGTGGGTACGGACGTTGCATAAGGGGGTCCCTACAGGGAGTAAGTAGGGTAGTAGACTGACACAGCTAAAACTGTGCACTCTTATTTTTGTTTCTAGGTGTCTCGATCTCCCCTACTCCCCTACTCCCCCACTCCCCTACTCCCCTACTCCCCTACTCCCTAATGCACCATTTTAGCTGTTTCGGTCTAGTAGGGTGTGAAGCGCGGTAGCGTAACTGAGCGAAAATTAAAATCTAGATGGTGCGTTACATTTCATTAACGCACCCTACTGGACTATATATATTGTCAGTGCGTAATATCATGTCCGGATAATAGCGTTCAGGAAAAACTTTTTCTCGTAAGCGCCTTTTCTTCCCTTCTGCCTCCTGCCTCCTGCCTCCCTTCCTCTAAAGTGTAAGTATTCAACCGGACATGATATAAGTTCTCATTAAATTTTAGATGGTGCGTTACATTTCATTAACGCACCCTACTTGACTTTTAAATATATCTAGTCATTTGTAGCAAGCATTTATCAATTTGCTATAACATTTTTTTTTAGATTCTAGATTTTACTCCGATACTTGACTAATCATTCCAGAATTGCTATCTTAAAAATATCAGTAGTTCAAGTCAAAGGTGATGGGCAGGCAGAAAGAGTTCAACAGAGATGAAGTGTTAATGAAGGCAATGCAAACTTTCTGGTGTTATGGCTATGAGGGGACTTCCATACAAACCTTAGTTGATAAAATGGGTATCAACCGAGGCAGTCTTTATGATACTTTTGGCGATAAGCAATCTCTGTTTAACGAAGCGATCGCCTATTACGACTCTAGACTTGTAGCACCGATGATTAGAAAACTGGAAGCTGATGATGCTTCCAAGCAAACTATTGTAGATATCTTTTATGGTATGATTGATTCTGCCGTAATAGATGAAGATCGTAAAGGCTGCTTAGTCACAAACACTGCTGTTGAACTTGGTGGCAACAACCCAGATAGTGCTAAACAAGTTGCTGCCAAGATTCAAGGGATTGAAAATGCACTGGAAAAAGCTTTAACTAAAGCTCAAGAAAAAGGTGAAATTAGTCATAAACATGACTGTACTACTGTAGCCAGATTTCTTACTTGTTGTTTACAAGGTTTACGGGTAATTTCTAAGGTTAATCCTGACCGAAAAGCATTACAAGATATGGCTAATATGGCTCTTTCTGTTTTATAAAAGGCAACAGGCAACAGGCAACAGGCAACAGGGGGAAAATATTTCCCTGTCTGAGGTTCATCATCAGTCTATATCCTAAGTAACTTGTTCGTTGCTATAGATTAATTTACCGAAAAATTGTGGTTTAAAGCTTCCCCTTTTAAGGGGATAATAAATAAAAATTTTCATGATTAGTCAATCCTATCCGTTTTCACTCTCGAGGTAATTGTTAATTATTAATTATTAATGGCTTTGTTGCATGAAAGTATATAGCTGCCGCACTTGCTCCGCATATGTACAACAATAACGCGCGGAAACTGCTGTAACTATTGTCCAATAGATAAATAGTAATAATTGCAGTCGCAGAGCGATATAGCTGCCGCAAAGCTGCCGAATGGCGCTCAAGAGCAGAGCAATAACTATTGTCCAATAGTAATAATTGCAGTCGCAGAGCGATATAGCTGCCGCAAAGCTGCCGAATGGCGCTCAAGAGCAGAGCAATAACTATTGTCCAATAGTAATAATTGCAGTCGCAGGGCGATCGCTCAAGAGCAGAGCAATAACTATTGTCCAATAGTAATAATTGCAGTCGCAGAGCGATCGCTCAAGAGCAGGGCAATAACTATTGTTCAATAGTAATAATTGCAGTCGCAGGGCGATATAGCTGCCGCAAAGCTGCCGAATGGCGCTCAAGAGCAGAGCAATAACTATTGTCCAATAGTAATAATTGCAGTCGCAGAGCGATATAGCTGCCGCAAAGCTGCCGAATGGCGCTCAAGAGCAGAGCAATAACTATTGTCCAATAGTAATAATTGCAGTCGCAGGGCGATATAACTGCCGAATGGATGTTAAGAACGCTACTTTCATGCAACAAAGCCATTATTAATTATTCATTATTAAAGGCTGTTGCCTATAATCATTTATTTATAACTATTCAACCGGACATGATATTAGACATCTCCAGAAAATAAATCAACCTTTTAATTAGAGCAAGTTTTGGAAATAAAAATGCACCCTAAAAAATCATTTTTAGTGCTTTTTTCGTGAAAATATCTTACCGAAAAATTGTGGTTTAAAGCCTCCCCTTTTAAGGAGATAATAAATAAAAATTTTCATGATTAGTAAATCAATTCCGTTTTCAAGGACGGGTAATTGTTAATTATTCATTATTCATTATTCATTATTCATTGTTGCCTACTCTTGCCAAAAATCTATCTTTTTCGGAGATATCTATTATACAGGACTTACCCCGCATTTCTCACAAATTGATTTGATCTGTTGCTGAGTGCCACTGAAATTGGAGTGATTTTAAAATCAGAGAAAATCCTAGTTTTCTGAGGAATAATTTGAATAATTTAGCCAAATTCTGAGTGATTATCAAGATGAAATTTAGTCAATAAATAAAATCTTTCATCTCAAAATAGACTGACTTGTTTGAGCCGTCACTTTTCATACTATGAACGTTGTTTTAGTTGTTTTTTAAATGATATTTAAAACTCTAAAAATTATCCAGTATCAGGAACCGCTTGAATTCGAGAGTAAGCGATTCCTAAAATATCTTGATAGGGACAAGAACTGGAAATTGCTATTAAAATCCTTCTACAACTAACAGTAATTCTGGCTCCCAATTTCAGAAAAATCAAACGAATTGTTCCGACTGTAGCTTGGGAAAAAGATGTTTTCTTTAAACAATGTTGTCGAAAAGCTTGCATTAAAACATCAGCCATGGAAGATAACCAAAGTCTTAACTGATTACTCTCAAAGCTCTGTGTTGAAGTACGGTCGGCAAATAAATCGCTCTTGTTGTTCTTTAATCCGATTTTCCATCTCGCCTCTTGGACAATATTGAGCTGTATAAAGTAAAGATGGAATGATTTTAGCAGCAGGTAAAGAGGTGACAACATGACGCATTTTTAACCCTTCAGTGCCATAACAAACTTTCGTGACAACTCTTCTTTGGTGGCTCCATGACTTCTCCGTTTGATAATATAAAGAGCGAAACCAAATTGAATTTGGGACTATTTTTCCTACTATTTCTAGGTCTTCATCAAGAGCAAAAAGACTATCCATTAATTCAATTACAGGTTCAAGTCTTTGTTCATAATCATTGATTGCTTTGGCTATTACATGGGCAGCTCGTAACTTTAATTGACGATTAGTTGCCATAGCTATTACATAATCAACGCCTTGCTGATATTCACAAAAATTCATAATTTCTTCACGAGCATAAGCACTATCACCTCTAACTATGATATTAGTCTCCTGCCATTTTTCTCTAATTAATCTGATAATTCTTTGTAATTCATTTAATGCACCTTCTGCCGGGTCTACATTGGAAGAACGGAGCTTTGCTGCTAATAAATGATGACCACAAAAAATATACAATGGTGCATAACATACTCCATTATAATATTTATTAAAAAATGCTCCTTCTTGATTTCCATGAACTGGGTCGTCGGTTACATCTAAGTCTAAAATTATCTGTGATGGAGGTGTTTGATAAGACTGTAGAAATATATCTACAAAAGTTTTTTCAATCTCAGATGAGGAAGGTTCTATTTTATGATAACGACTCTGGCTTTTTTCAGTGATTGTAGTCGCGAATATATTCTAATCTATTTAGGGTACTTTTTTCGGCCAAAACATTCTCTATATCCCCAGTTTTATCTAGTTTTTGTAAGGCAATAGCTAAAGCAGAATCATAACGTAAGTTATCATGGTCGTTGATATCTTCGTAACCTAAAATAATGCTATAAACTCTTTGTGCAAGTAATTGATGAATTGAGTACTCTACATAAGATGGATGACGATAATCTCGGAAACATTTGACAAATTGCTCTGTAATCTTTAGTCGTCTATCTAACTCAGCTATGAAGACAATTCCTGCATTTGAGGTAATTTTTCCTCCCTTAAAGTTAGCAATTATTTCTTTTCCTTTCACTATACTAAGACTTAATTTTTGCGGGGATTTTTTGGGGAAAACTGAACTCATATAATTACTGATTTTTTAGACTTTATTATGACCAAATTATAGCAGATTTGATGCTCTTATTAGCTGGAATTTTTGTGGAAAAAATAATTATTTTTCTACCCTCCAAATTTGATTGATTGATAATTTTGACAAAGCTCTAATCAATGATGATTTTGAGTTGTGACAGATTAACATACTGTTGTTTTCGGGACTAGGCATTTCAACTCCTAAAGCTCAATTCTGGCAAAGCTTCCGTCTTTAGCGATCGCTCTATTTGTGAGAAATCCGGGTTACGCAGACACACCACTTATGGGGGTAAAGGTGCGTTACGCTACGCGCTTTCACACCCTACAAATAGAGCTACAAATAGAGCCTTTGCGTAAGTCCTATTATAGTTGAAATAAAGATGAGGACATTTATAAAGACTCAAACTCACTCAGAGATTACTTTTGACTTTTGAATTTTGACTTTTGAATTTTTACTTGCGCAGAGCGCTATATTTTCCTTTCCCAAAATTAGCCAGAAGTAAATAGGAACAGGGAACAAGATAAAGAGCTACCAAAGTTGAGCCACCTACACCACCTGCGATCGCTACAGCTAGAGGAGGCCAAAAACCACCGCCTCCTAATAATAAGGGTACAAACCCAATCATTGTGGTTAAGGTTGTAGCAATTACATGACGAGTTGAACGTAGAACAACTTTTCGGGTAGCTCGACGGTTGCCTTGAGATGCTTCCGGGTCTTCTAGGATGGCAGCCATCACTACAACGGAGTCGTTAATGGCAATTCCCACTAAACCAAATGTGCCGATCAGACTCATAAACCCAAAGGGATAGCCAAATAGCCATAAACTAAAGAATCCTAATCCTACGGCACAAATAGCAACTAAACCAATTATGGCAGCTGCTCGGAATGAATTTAAGGATAACACCAAAATTGAGGCTGATAATACTAATATAACTGGCAGAGTTGAGAAAAGATTTCCTTGAGCATTGCCTTGTTGTTCTGCCTCTCCAGCAATTTCGGACCAGTACCCAGATGGTATTTCAAAATCTGTATCATTTAACTTTTGCTGCCATTTTGTGAAAATTTCTGAAGGTAAAACACCAGCAGCAATAAAACCTTGAACGGAGTTTACTCGTCTACCGTTACGTCTTTTAATGACTGAAAATTGTGGTTCTAATTCTACTTCTGCTAAAGCTGATAGAGGTATTGTGTCTGTTGCATTCTGGCGATTTTGATTGAGACTCGAACCAGTCGGTTGTAAATCTAGGGATTTAATTTGGCTAAAGTCTCCTCTTTGAGTATTTGACACTCGCACCCGCACTGGTAATTCTTCAACACCTTCGAGGATAGAACCTCCCAAATTTCCCTCTAGTAAAGTATCTAACTGTTGCGAAACAGCGGCGCGATCGAGTCCTGCTAAACGAATCTCTTCTTCATCCACTAGCAGTTTTAGTTGAGGTCGAACATCGTTTAAGGTGCTGCGGGTATGAGTGACTTTGGGAGTTTGAGCTAATAGCGCTCTTGCTTGTTCTCCTATTTGTTGTAGTTCCTCTAAGTTGGGACCATAAATTCGTAGTTCTACTGGTGCATCAAAAGGAGGTCCCTGTTCCAATAGTCGCACTAAAATTTGAGCTTCAGGAAATGCGCTATCGACTTCTGCTTGAATTCTGTTAACTAATTCTGGTTTAGCAATGGTATTTAGCTGCAAAAATCCTTGAGCATAATTGAGATATCGTTCTTTACCTGCTTTTAAGTTGTAGTAAAACCTGGGGGAACTACGGGCTAAAAACCACTGTAATTCATCAATTTCTGGGTGCTGTAAAATTAGTTGTCGGACTTGTAGAGCAGTATTTCTTGTTTTTTCAATTGAGCTGAGAGCAGGCAATTCTAATTCTATTTGAATTTGGTCTCTATCTACTTGCGGAAAGAATTGTTGGGGGAGATTTCCGAGCTGAACTATACCAGTTATTGGTAAAATTAAACCTAATAATATTCCCAACAAAGGATAACTATATACACTGCGTAAACTTAGTTGATAAATTTGAGTTAAATAAGAATTTGAAAATCCTGTTTTCCACCATTGCTGTTTAGTTTTTTGCCACGAATTATGGTTGGGATTGTGGTATAGTTTTGCAGTAATTGCCGAACTGATGGTAATTGAGATTAACAGTGAAGAAATCACAGCTAAAATCACACTAATACCAATACTACCAACAAATTCTCCAGACGGACCAGGCATTATTGCAATTGGTAAAAATGCCAGAGCTGTAGTTAAAGTTGATGCCATTAAAGGCATAAATAAATGATTAATTGCTTTAGAAATTGCCACTTCTGATTTTAAACCTGAAGCCACACCTTGACTAACTTCATCAACAACAATAATTGCTGTATCAATCAATAATCCTAAAGCTACAATTATTCCAGTTATTGACATTTGATGTAGAGGTATATCTAACAATCCCATCGCACCTAGCACCATACAAGTTGATAAAGGTAGAGCTAAACCAACAACAATTGCAGATTTCCAACCCATTAAAAAGACTGTAATTACAAATACTAGAAATCCACTAATAAACAAATTGAAAATCAGACTGTCTAGACGGTTTTCAATATAATTACTTTGATTAAAAATAATCTCTAGTTTCAGACCTTTGCCTAGTTGTTCGCGGAATTTATCAATTTCTGCTTCCGCTGTTTTTGCCCAAAGGTCTATTTGATAATCTGATTCGACAAATACCCCTAACGCAGCAGCAGGACGACCATTAATTAATGTTAATTCTCTGGGCGGTTGAATAATAGTTTTTCTCACTTCAGCAATGTCGCCAAGTAGAGCAAACTGTCCGCGATCGCTAAAATTAATTGGAATACTCCGAATTCTTTCTAAAGAATCTAAATCTGATTCTATTTCTAATAGTAAATCATTATTTTGGCTGCGTAGTAAACCTGCTGAAACCTTAGCATCGCTCTGTTGAATTTGTGTTGATAATTGTTGAGGTGTTAGCCCAATACTAGCTAACTGAGCCTGGTTAATTTCTACTACAATTTCTTCATCTTGCTTGCCAAAAATATCGACCTTTTCCGTTCCCGATAATCCCAACAATTCATCTTTCAACAATTCAGATAAACGGTTAAGAATTGCATAATTAGGTTCGCTATCTTGTTCCCAAATTAAAGCAGCAATCAAAGCATAAGCTTTAACATCAACTTCCTCTAGTCGTGGCGGACTCGCACCCACAGGTAATTGAGGAGCAGCTCTATTTAATCGCTCTCTAATTCTTAACCAAATTGCATCAGCATCTACCTCTTCAACAGAGTCTAAAAGTTCAATAGTAATAATCGAACTACCAGCTCTAGAGTCTGATTCGTAGGTTTTAATTTCCTCAATTTCAGATAATTCTTCCTCTATTTTTTCCGTAACTAACGCCTCCACTCGTTCAGCATCAGCTCCAGGCAAAAAAGTTGTCACAAACGCTTGACGAGAAACTAATTCAGGGTCTTCAAGTCGTGGCAATGTGAAAAAAGCTGAAATTCCCCAGGTGAGAATTACCAGTATTGCCAGAATTAATAATCTAAAGTTTCGATAAAATAAAGTAGTCATTTTTCAGTCTAAGTATCTAGTAGGTTGGGTTAAGCGTCGGAGCGCAACCCAACAATTACACATCTTTGTTGTTTATTGGGTTTCCTTACGTTAACCCAACCTACAAAGTAGTCGTCAGAGAATTACAACCTTATATTTTTTGGTAGTCCTGTGCTTCCCACACCTCCCACCCTCCCCACACTCCCCACACTCTCTATCTAATATTGCCAGGATTAATAATCTAAAGTTTCGATCAAATAAAGTAGTCATTTTTCAGTCTAAGTATCTAGTAGGTAGGGTTAAGCGACAGCGCAACCCAACAATTACACATCTTTGTTGTTTATTGGGTTTCCTTACGTTAACCCAACCTACAAAGTAGTCGTCAGAGAATTACAACCTTATATTTTTTGGTAGTCCTGTGCTTCCCAC
>JAXHSW010000120.1:13862-16924 GCA_034190295.1 Cyanobacteriota bacterium
ACCTCCCACCCTCCCCACACTCCCCACACTCTCTATCTAATATTGCCAGGATTAATAATCTAAAGTTTCGATCAAATAAAGTAGTCATTTTTCAGTCTAAGTATCTAGTAGGTTGGGTTAAGCGTCGGAGCGCAACCCAACAATTACCGAAAATTGTGGTTTAAAGCCTCCCCCTTTTAAGGGGATAATAAAGAAAAATTATCCTTTGAGTCAATCCTATCCGCTTTCAAGGAGAGGTAATTATTAATTATTAATTATTAATTATTAATTGTTGAAACATCTTTGTTGTTTGTTGGGTTTCCTTACGTCAACCCAACCTACAAAGTAGTCGTCAGAGAATTACAACCTTATATTTTAGTGTAAGTGCTTCCTTACTCAGGTTCCCCCTTTTCCTAAATAGTAATAGTGCTTCTCCAAATTTAGCGATCGCTCCCCTGAGAGATGCTGCTGTTCCTTCCTCATAAAGCTGTTTTGCTTCATCAAAGACTTTTTCTGCTTCAGCATCAGGGTTAGTTTCAGCAACAACTTCTCCCTTATTCAAAATACTTGGCAACATTAATACAGAAAAACCGACATTAAATAACATCAGACTATTAACACTAAGAATAGACAAGCATCGCATCGGATCAACCATAAACTTAACCCTTGCCTCACAACTATAAATTTTCATTTATTATATTTCTGGTTTTAGAGAAGATATGCAATTGAGGTTTGACTAAATGAAGAGTATTCCATGATGATTGAAAGTATTTAGGGACAATGATTATATAATCATTCCCACACTTTGCTGATGCACTACCAAAAAAGTTAACCTCAAATCAATCAGCTTTCTTCACAACAAATCTAGGAATTTCTCAAGGTCTATTCTTGCCTGTTTTAAAATTACGGCTAAAGTCGAACGCTTAACAGAGCGATGAGCTGGAACAGTCAATTTTAACATTCCATCTGGCATTTGTTTGTGCAACCGAATGTGACTACCTCGTTGACGCACTACTACCCAGCCATCACGTTTTAAAGCAGCAATAATTTGCGTGTAGGGAAGATTGGGAACTTTACTCATAATACTAATTCCTTGACGATCGCTCCTGCCGACTTATGAAATTCATCTTCAATAGGTTCAAGGTAAAGTTCTATAGCTTCTTGAATATTAGTCATTGCCTCTTCAATGGTTTCTCCTTGACTAATACAACCAGGAAGTGATGGAACATAAACGGTATATCCACCTTCCTCACTTGGTTCTAATACTACTTTTATATTCATAATTATACCTGTTAACTAACTTATTGATTTTAGCATGAGAGTTATTAGCATGAGAGTTAAAGGATAGTGCGACGGATGCAGGGATGATTTTGGGGGGTGGTTTGGCGATCGCTCTTACCTTGTAAGTATTAGTATCCAGTAGGTTGGGTTAAGCGACAGCGCAACCCAACAATTACAAATATTTGTTGGGTTTCCAGATGTCAACCCAACCTACAGGCTTACCTAAACTTCATCTGACTCTACTCTCCTGATTCCTGACCGAAAATTAGGGTCTCAAGCCTCCCCTTTTAAGGGGATAAAAAAAGAGAATATTCCTTATGTCAAGCCTCCTTATTGCAGAGGTACTGATAACTGATAACTGATAACTGAAATGACTCCTTATTGAACAATTACAAATCTTTGTTGGGTTTCCAGATGTCAACCCAACCTACAAAATAGCTACAAAGTTGCCTAAACTTCATCTAACTTCTGACTTCTGACTTCTAACTTCTGACTTCACAAACTGCCCTGGTGTTAATTGATTAGTTCCATTAGTCACAATCAAATCTCCCGGTTGCAATACTCCCCGCACCAAACTCCGGTCTCCCTCCGTATGCAACACCTCAACCATTCGTTTTTCAGTCTGATAAGTTCCCGCAGGTAAATCAAAATCTGACTGCGAAGGAGGTACAAGAGCATAACTTGCCAACAACCCCCGCTCTCCCCAAACTAAAGCAGAAGTAGGCAACCAATATCCTTCCATCTGATGAGTCCGATCTAATCCCAGACGAACAACAGTACCAGGAGCAATAATTTGAGGTAGTGCCAAAATCGCAGTTTGCGTCCGAGTCATAGAATCTACTTCTGGTAATATCGACAACACTCTTGCACTATAAATTCTGTCTCCCACCCTAACCTCCTGCTGACTGCCAACTCTCAGACTAGAAGTATTCGCAGGCGGCACCCCAACTCTAACCTTCCTTTCACCACCCTCAACCAAACGCACAACACCCTGAGCAGCATTAACCACAACTCCTTCATCTAAATGTCGGACTGAAACAGTACCAGAAAAAGGTGCGAATAGAGTACTCTTTCTCAAAACAACATCAATTTCTGAAATTTGTGCCTCGAAACGTCTAATTTCTGCTTGTTGAGCTTCTATTTGTTCGCTGCGAGTTCCGGCAATAAGTTCATCTAACTGACTTTGCACCTGACGCACCCTAGCTCTTTGAGCTTCTATTTGTTCGCTGCGAGTTCCAGCAATAAGTTCGTCTAATTGACTTTGCACTTGACCTACCCTGGCTCGTTGAGCTTCAATTTGTTCGCTGCGAGTTCCGGCAATAAGTTCGTCTAACTGACTTTGCGCCTGACTCACCCGCGCTTGTTGAGCTTCAATTTGTTCGCTGCGAGTTCCTGTTTCCAGTTTCTCTAGTTCGCTCTTTGCTTGCTCCAGTCTTGCTTGTAAAGTATCTGCTTGGGTTGAAGCTTCGTCAAACTGTTCTTGAGAAATTGCCCCCTCTGTATACAGTTCTTCACGTCGCTTCTCCTGAAGGCGAGCCAGATTTACTTGCTCTTCTAAATCTAAAACTCCCGAACGAGCAACTTTTATATCTTCAATACGCGCTCCGGTTTGCAATTCCTGTAATTTTGCTTGTTCTTGGAGTAGGGATGCACGGGTCGCTGCAATTACTTCTGGCCTCGGTCCGGTTTGCAATTCCTGTAATTTTGCTTGTTCTTGGAGTAGGGATGCACGGGTCGCTGCAATTACTTCTGGCCTCGGTCCGGTTTGCAATTCCTGTAATTTTGCTTGTTCTTGGAGTAGG
>JAXHSW010000120.1:17024-28317 GCA_034190295.1 Cyanobacteriota bacterium
GATGCACGGGTCGCTGCAATTACTTCTGGCCTTGCTCCATTTTCTAGTTCTTTGAGAGTGGCGATCGCTCTATCTTTCTGTGCTATTAATACTGCTTTTTGAGCTTTTGTTTGGCTAGTGTCGAGTTGAGCGATAACTGTTCCTTTGGTTACTTCTTCTCCTTCTTCTATATATATAGATGTGAGTAAACCAGATTGTTCAAAGCCTAATTCGCTGGTTCTTTTGGCTTCTACTATTCCGGTATAATTTTGGGATACGGAATAGGAGTTTACTAATTTAATTGGGATAGCTTGAACGGACAGGATATTGGGAAGAGTGGTTTCTGAGTTTGGTTTGGCAGAAATATTCCGCTCCTGAATAAATTTTAGACCGCCAAAAGCTATTCCTAAAGTCACTAACACGAGGCCAACCCGAAGAAATTTTCTCTTCTTGACTTTAGGCTGGAAATTAGTAACTTCTGACTGAATTGGTAAAGTTTCCATCTTTTCAGTTAAGATTTCCACTTTGCCATTAATTTCATGGGGTTTAGAGTCTAGCAATTTTTTCTCTGTCATTGCTTTAAATTTTAACTCAAGTAGATATTATAGGATTTTTGTTGAAATAGCAGTCAGCACCTCAGCGGTCAGCTATCAGCTTCTCAAGGTGTATAATGGGGGATACTCTAGAGTTGCCGCTCCGCGTCTTATAACCCCCATAAAAGGCGCACCACTAATTTTTTCAAATATAGTGGGGGACTTAAACCCTCGAATTCTTAGCTGACAGCTAAATGCTGTTTGCGCAGCATTCCGTTAGGAAGAGCTGATGGCTAGTTAAATAGCTATCAGCTTTTAGTATTTCTGTACCGGAATACTTTGCAAACACCGTTTCAGCTTTTAGCAGCTCTGGGTTAAATCCCCAGCAACCCTAAGCGCTGGATGGTTGAGTTGGGGTGAAAATCCCCTTTCGGTCCAGGATGCTCCGCAAACGCGCAAAGCTGACCGCTGACTGCTGAACTGCTGACAGCTTCTTTAAAGTTCGACTAAAAATGGACATTTCAAACAATCGTTTGATTTATTTTAATTAAAACATACGTTTGAAATAATTGCAACGATAGCTGATTAGGTTTTGGCCTGAAGGCAAGTGGGTAGAATTATTTTTTGAAATCATCAAATGTGTTCAACAATGAATAATGAATAATTAATAATTAATAATTACCTCTCCTTGAAAGCGGATAGGATTGACTAATCATGAAAATTTTTATTTATTATCCCCTATCCAAGGGGAGGCGCATACCCACAATTTTTCGGTAAATGTGAATATCAGTAGATAGCCTGTGTGATTAGTTTTGAATACAGTTAATAATGTAAGATTATATTGGGAAAAAATCTATGGATGCTGAAGAATTACTCAAACGTTATGCTGACGGAGAAAGGGATTTTAGTGGGATTAAACTAACAGGTACCAAACTTCAAGGTGCTAATTTGAAGGGTATTAACCTCAGCCATGCAACATTGACACAAGTCAAACTTCAAGGAGCTAACCTCACTCAAGCTATTTTAAACTCAAGTTCGTTTGAGTTAGCAGATTTGAGTCACGCTGTTATGGACGAAGCCAATTTATCTAAAGCTAGTTTATGCGACTGCAATTTAATGGGTGCTTCCTTGGAAAGAGTTAACATGAGCCATGCTATGTTGCAACTTCTTAACGCAGAAGACGTTAATCTCCGAAATGCTAATCTGGAAAATAGTATTATAGTTGAAACGAGTTTAGATCGAGCTATCTTAGAAGGAGCCAATCTTACTAATGCTATGCTGACTGAAAGTAATTTAGACTATGCTAACCTAAGAGGGGCAATAGTCACGGATTGCGATCTCAGTGAACCTTACAAGCTAAATACTATTATGCCAGACGGCCAAGTAGTAAGCGATCCTTCTTACAAGCCATAGACTCTATTTAGAAGAATACCATTTCTGAATAGACATCTCCAGAAAACAAACTTACCCTTTATTTAAAATAAGCTAGAGTTGTAAAAGTCAGTTCCCGCGCATCATTTTTCGTACCTTTTTCCTAAAAATCTATTCCCTGTTGCCTGCTATATGCAAAAAGTCTATATCTTTTTCGGAGATGTCTAATAGTAATCAGGACTTACGCATAACCGCTATATCTAGTAGGGGTTAACGGCCGTTAACCCCTACAATTTGTGTATAATTCTACCTTTTGCGTAAGTCCTGAGTAATGCTATATTTGACCAAAAAATAAGGTCTCAAGCCTCCCCTTTCAAGGGGATGAAGAAAAATCAAGTTCAATATTTCAAGCCTCTGACTTTCCTGCGGAATGCTGCGCAAACAGGCAGAGGTAACTGATAACTGATAACTGATAACTGAAATGACTGCCATCTCCCCATCTCCCCACACTCCCCATTTCTTCCATTTCCCAAGACTAAATCCCCCGGTCTTAATGATAAGATTTAACATCATAATAGACTACTTTGAGGGAGAAATATTTTGCAAATATTTAAAAATAATGGTATTGATAAAAAAAATCATAATCGTAAAATATGTATCATTATTAGCTTGATTTTAATCAATTTATTATTCTTAAGCACTCGTCGTACTCTAGCCAAAGAAGAAAAACAGGAGCTGATGGGAGAAATTCAAAAGTATGCTGAAGAATTTAATAATTCTAAATCTAATGACCCTATTACCCAACAAATACCTGTTTACCAACTAGATGATATTTTACCCTCTGACTGGGCCTATGAAGCATTAATAAGTTTACGCGACCGCTACGACTGTCTCTCCGGTTATCCCGACAATACTTACCGAGGCAACCGCGCCATCACTCGATATGAATTTGCAGCAGCTGTCAATACTTGTTGGCAAACCATTGAAAGTTTCCTGGCAGAAAGTCAAGCAGAATTAATTCAACAAGACGACCTGATAATTATCGAAAGACTTATACAAGATTTTCAGGTAGAAATAGCTAATCTTAAAGCACGCACCGAAGGGTTAGAAAACCGAGTAGGTGCTTTAGAAACACAACAATTTTCCACTACCACCAAATTAAACGGTCAGACAATTTTTGCCGTGAATGCTGGTGGGTTTGATGGCGATCGCCTCATTGATCCTAATGGAATAGAGCTTGCAGACGAAAACCCTCAAGCGACCTTTCTCTATCGAGCAGTTTTCGATTTTGATACCAGTTTCCGAGGTACAGACTTATTAAAACTGCGGGTTGATACAGGTAGTAATGGCTTTATTGATAACGCTACAGCTATACTCGAACCCAACTTTGGTAGTATTCTAGATTTCTCCAAACGTCCCCCACGAGATGACGATGTTGGTATTGGGAGAGCATTCTACAGTTTTCAAGTCGTGGAAAATTTGTCTCTAACTATCGGACCGTTAATTGAAGCGTTGGATTATATAGATAATAATAGTTATGCCGATTTAAGCTTTCGCGACTTTTCCACAGAAAACCTAGTTTATAACTACGTTGCATTTCCTGTAAATGGTATCGGTGGTGGAGCATTGACTTAATCAGAGAATAACGATATAATATGTATTTAAGCATACTTTTAGACAGGCAGCACTCACTCATAAATGAAATCCATTAGAACAAAGCTGAAACTTAATAATAAACAGAAAACTCTGATGGCTCAACATGCAGGCTATTCGCGCTGGTGTTATAACTGGGGTTTAAGCCTGTGGAATGCTGCTTACAGAGATGGTTATAAGCCAAACGCCCGTAAGCTCAGAGAGGTTTTTACCAATCACACAAAACCTCTTTATCCTTGGATGAAAAACTTGTCATCTAAAGTTTATCAATATGCTTTTATTAACTTGGGTGAAGCATTTAAGAGGTTCTTCCAAGGGTTGGGTAAATATCCAAGGTTTAAGAAAAAAGGTAGGTCTGATTCATTTACAATTGATAATTGTGGAAAACCAATACAATTAAATGGATGGAGTCACAAATTACCTTTTATTGGCATTGTCAAAACTTATGAACCAATTGAAGCAACAACAAAGAAAATAACTATTAGTAGACAAGCTGGTGATTGGTATCTTAGTTTAGCTTTTGAATTTACTCCCACTGCAACTTCAAAAACTACAGAAGTAGTAGGTGTAGATTTAGGAATTAAGACACTAGCAACACTAAGTACTGGTGAAGTATTCCAGAGTGTGAAGCCTTACAAAAAAGCGCAAAGCAGACTAGCTAAGTTACAACGACAACTGAGTAGGAAAGTAAAGCATTCAAGGAATTGGTGCAAAGCTGTAGTCAAGGTAGCCAAACAACATAGACGAGTAGCTAATATCCGTAAAGACGCACTTGATAAATTGACAACAAAAATCGCCAAAAACCACGGCACTGTTGTGATTGAAGATTTGAATGTCAGCGGTATGTTAGCCAATCATAAGCTAGCAAAATCTATAGCAGACCAAGGATTTTACGAGTTTAGAAGACAGCTAGAATACAAGTGTCAATGGTACGGCTGTGAATTAGTAGTAGTAGATAGATTTTTTCCATCTTCTAAGACTTGCTCTAGTTGTGGTCATGTACAGGATATGCCTTTAAACATCAGAACTTATGACTGCCCAGAATGCGGTCTATCAATTGAGAGAGACTTGAATGCTTCAATTAATTTAAGAAATGCGGTCGGCTTGACCGTTGATGCCTGTGGACGGAGTGCTGCCGACAGTTCCGGTGGAAGCAGGAAGTAAACATTAAAATGTCAAGCTATATGACGTTTTATATCGGTTTTATGAAGCAGCAATATTAGAATGGAATCCTGGTGGCAGTGCTTTCAACCTTCGTGCTTTATATATTGCCCCAGACTCAGCTAACCCTTCCCAAAATGGTCAAGGTCCTTTGCCAGTCTCTATCTTTACATTATTACTCTATCCTGATGGCAGGGGTTCCAGGGGTTTATTTGGTTTTCATCAAGGAATGGTGGAATTTGAATATAATCCTTCCTCTAGATTTAGTCTACGTTTACTTTACAGTGGAGGAAAAGTTTTTTCTCGCAATTTTGATGCGGTGGGAGTGAATTTTGAGTGGGGTTTTTCTGCCAAGTTTGCTGTTTTTGGTCGCTACGGTTATAGTAACTATGACGATACAGATTTTGGAGATATCAATCCAAACTATTGGATGGCAGGTATTTCTGGATTAGATGTTTTACAAGAAGGCGATCGCTTGGGGGTAGCAGTTGGGCAGCCATTTGTTGTGGATGAAATTGGTAATTCAACTCAGACAAATTTGGAAGTTTTTTATAATTATGCAGTGAATGATAATATTCAGATTTCTCCTGTTTTACAAGTTGTTTTTGACCCTAGTAATCAAAAGAGTAATGGCACGATTTTTACTGGTACGTTACGGACAGTGTTTTATTTTTGAAGCAGTAAAAAATCATCAATAGTATATCCGGTTTAATCCGTATCATAATATTTATATTCCTGCTCTCAAACCATATTAATGTAAGCATTTCGGTCCGACTGCTGCGCAAACAGCTATTAGCTGTCAGCTAGAGCGCAACAAGACTCTCTCCTTAAAGGACAGTATTTAAATTAATATAAGCTTTAAGGGCAAGGGAGACAACTTTTGTAGTAAGACAGTTAAATATTGCTTTGATCCTAAACTAAAAGCAATAGCTGATAGCTGATAGCTGACGGCTGAATGCTTACATATTAATTAATGGAAATTCATGCTTTGAAGGGGATAACATAGCTTGCCAAGGATTGAAATCCTTGGCTAATAGTTTAAGTCATCTATAAGATGACTCTTGAAGAGTATGCCATCTTTTTCTTATATTATGGTTAATCAGTGCAACTTCATATTATACCAATTCCCAAAAATAATGCTATCAGGACTTACGCAGAACCACCATATCTAGTAGGGGCAAATGGCATTCGCCCCATACAGATAGCGTATTGTCTAAGAATTTGCGTAAATCCTGTGCTATATCTCATTAAGACTTCAGTTATTAAATAATAATAATGCTTCAGTAATTTTTGTAACGATTATCGGCATTAAGCCAAGATATCTTATGTATTTTAACCCTATTCCCTACTCCCTACTCCCTACTCCCTAAATTCCTAAAATTTTGTACCTAATCAACTCCAAAACTGTTGTAAGTTTTTTCATGGTCTTATACCAATTCCCATGCATTAATGCTATACTTGAGTAACACTTCAGTTATTAAATAATTAATATAATTTGAATAACTTTTTTGCTAATTTTAGCCCGCGTTAATGTTAATTATTCTTGTCTTTACTTCTCCCCTACTCCCCTACTCCCCCATTTCCCCTCCTGGGAGGGGTTAGGGGTGGGTCCCCTACTCAATAAAATGTAGAAAAGTTTTTGAGAAATGGTATTAAGTCTTCCTGCTTCTTCCCTCTTCCTTCTTCCTTCTTCCTTCTTCCTTCTTCCTTCTGCTATATGATATTATTTTTCCAGCTACTACTGGAGAGAAAAAATATGAATAGTGATGAATTAATCCAACGTTATCAAGCTGGAGAAAGAGATTTTTCTGGTGTTGAATTCAGATATCTGGAATTAAGTAATATTTCTCTAGAGGAAATTAATCTCAGTTCTGCCAACCTAAGCAGAGCAAAATTGCAAAATGTCAATTTAGATAATGCTAATTTAAGTAATGCTCAATTAATTAGTACGGAAGTAGAAAATACTACTTTCAGAAATGCTAATCTCAGTCATGTTAACTTAGAAGGAATATCTTGGCAAAATCTAGATTTAACCAATGCAGATTTAACAGATACAAGTTATGACCATAGTACTATAGAAAATTCTAATTTAACTAATGCTAATTTAACTCAAATGGGAGGATTTCAATCCACTTTTTATCGTTGTAATTTGAGTGGTGCAAATATTAGTCATGCAGATTTGAGCGAAGTTACTTTTGATGAGTGTAACTTGAACAATGTGAATCTCAGTCACACAAGTTTTTATGATGTTTATATTGAAGGTTCAAATCTGAGTAATGCTGACTTTAGTCATGCTCAAATTAAAGCTATATCTGGTTGGAGTAAAGCTAATTATACTAATGTTAATTTTCAGAATGCTTGGTACTTAGATCCACGAGATATACCATCAGATATTGACCATAATGAAGCAGGACTAATGTTTATTGGTGATGGCAGCAACCTGAGTGGTAAAGATTTAAGTAATGTAGACTTATCCGAACAAGAAATAAATTCTGCTAATTTTAGTAATGCCAATTTAAGTGGTGCAAATTTGAGCGATACAGACTTGAGCGATACAAATTTTACCAATGCTAATTTAGAGAATGCTGACTTAAGTGGGGCAGATTTGACTAATACTAATTTTACTAATGCCAATTTAGAAAATGCTGACTTAGAGGGGGTGATTTTTGATAATACAATTATGCCAGACGGCAGTATTAGGAGTGATGAATAAGAGGGCGAGCAAAAAACTTTCTCCTCCTACTCCTGTTTCTTCTTCTTTCTTTCCTCCTGACTCGGTCCTTCCCCTCCTGGGAGGGACTAGGGGTGGGTTGAATTCCCCTCCACGGTCGCAGGGCTAATTCTTTGTCGTCAGAGAATATTCATCAGAAATACATTTAATTGTGCAAGTATACAAATCTCTCCATCTCCCCATCCCCCCATCTCCCCAAATTCCCCTCTCAGGAGGGGTTAGGGGTGGGTCTACATCAATTTTTCTAAGCGTGACAATAAATAGACCCTGCCTCCACGGTCGGGGCCTGCGGGTGGGTAGACTCCTAAGTAATTAAGATTAATATCATACACGCCCTTTACCGAAAAATTGTGGTTTAAAGCCGACCCTTATTAAGGGGATAATAAAGAAAAATTTTTATGATTAGTCAATCCTATCCGCTTTCAAGGAGAGGTATTAACGCGCGTCAGCAAGTCTGCAAGTCAGTAGGGGTGGTTTCCGTTCCGGAATACTTTCCTACGGAATGCTTTGCAAACGTAAACGCGTCATTAGGAGCATGACCTTAGGAAACCACCCGTACAGAAGTTATTTTTGTAATATAGAATCCGGTTATACAGTATATGTTTATAATTCTATCCACACTTCAATATTAAATCCCCCATCTCCCCATCTCCCCATCTCCCCATCCCCCCATCTCCCCATCTCCCCATCTCATATAATAAGTATTCAACCGGATTCTATATAACGGGGATTTAAGCCCCGCTCTAAAAATATTGCGCCTTAAAAGGCGGGGTTTTAGAACCTTATGATTTTGATAATTAATAATTAATAATTAATTGTTGAACAACACCCAAGATTTAAGTCAATGCTCTCATTAGAACACTAGCTTCAGAAGTATATGCAGTTTCAAAATAATCATCAGTAACTTGTCTGAAAGAGAATGTTACATCTGCAGCTCCAAAATTAGAGTTAATATCATAGGCAAAATATGCTTCAGATAAATCTAAAAATCCAGAGACAAAAGAAAACTCTTCGCTACTTGCAATTAATCCTAGAAAGTTGCCATCTCTAAATACAGCTTCTGCAAATAATAAATCAGCGTTACTATAGTCAACATTTAAAAAATTAAAGTCAAAGTTATCAAGTTTTATAAAGTCTATGCCTCTGCCAGTTAATTTTGAGCCATTAAAACTGAAAGAACCATAATAGTTATTCCCGGCAGCAGGTCCACGATGAGGAGATACCTCAAAATCTAATTTAATAGTATCTGTCTCATTGCTGTCATTAATAACGGCACAACCAAGACTTAGATTTGTGCTGGTAGAGCTGAATTTGTGGTTCATATTAGCCATTTTCATTTTTCTTGAGATAATTTTTTTATTTGTTCAGCAATTTGATATCAGAATGTTTCTTGGCTCGATATTATCGTAAGCATTCCTTAGGAAATGCTTAAATATTATCAAATCCGAAACTAATTTTAATTATACGACATTTGTCTATACCTAATCAATATTCATATTTTTATAATAAACAATAAATTTTCATTTTGGGTGAAATTTTCATTAAGATTTAGATCGAAAAGATCGAGTTTTTCTCAAGGTTTCAAGTTGAGTTTGTGCATTTTATATGCATATTTACGGAGAGATAATGTGTTTTTTTATGATATATATTTTTTTTAGTATGGCTAATATCATGTTCCCCCTCCGGGGGAGCTACGAATTGCGGTTGAATACTTATACATAACTTTTGTGAGGAGGACCTCCTCAGGAATCAACCCACCCGCGGGCCCCGACCGTGGAGGGGAAGAAAAGAGGAATGCATAGGAAATATTGGAGAAAAGTAAAGATAATTTCAGTATTTCTTTGGTACTGTCGGTACTGTCAGTCCTTAAATTTTATTTATAACTGATATCATGTCCGAAGGCAATCGTTTGTGTAAAAGTTAGCGTGGATATCTACAGGAAATTTAAGTTTTTTTTTCTAGCTTTCAAGCCTTCGGTGCCTTTCGGAGCTGTTGCCTTTCGGAGCAGATGAGCTGTTGCCTACCTTTACTATACAATACCGATGCTGCCGGACATGATATGACCCGTCCGCAATTCGTAGCTCCCCTGGAGGGGGAACATACTATGCTTCAAGATAGAGAACAAATTTATTTAATTTACGTCATCTGTAGAAAGAAAATAGTCATCTAATATTCACCTTGTCTAGATTCTAGAATAAAAAAATTATGATTTGGTCTCGTTTTAATTCTCTCAATAGTTATTTATTAGGTACTGCTACAGTAGCAGCAATTGTGATTAATATTTCGACAGCAGCAAATGCTAAAACGGCTCAAGAAGTGGCAGAAATTGCTATACCAATTACAGTGCAAATCAATAGTAAATTAGGTGATGGTTCGGGTGTAATTATTGCTAAAAATGGTAATATTTATACCGTCCTCACTGTTAATCATGTAGTAGAAGATCCTACTATTAAATATAGTATTAGAACCAATCTAGAAAAAGACTATTCAGTAACAGAAGTAGTCAGTTTACAGACAACTGATGAAGAACCCGATCTAGCCATACTTAAATTTGAAGCTACAGAATCATATCCAGTGGCAACTTTAGGTAATTCTGAACAATCAGTTCTTGGTTCTCAAATATATGTATTTGGTTATCCTGCTACTGGCGGTTTATTTAGCACCGAAAGAGCGGCAGAATTATCTCCTGGATTAGTAACCAGTCGCCCTAAAAGTCGTCCTGAAGGTTATACTTTGCGTTATAACGCTGTTACTTGGAGTGGGATGAGTGGGGGTCCAGTATTTGATTCTGATGGTCGCGTTATTGGTATTCATGGACAAGGAGAATTCGGTTTTGCTCAAACTAATTCTGGAGATATAGCGCCAATTAAAACAGGATTTAATTCTGCTGTTCCTATTAATAGTTTTATCAGAAAATTATCTGATGCTGGTATTAATCCTTCAGACCTAATTTTAGATGATACTCCAGCAGTTAGTCCTCCTATTTCAACAATTAATCCTCAGAGCGCTGAAGCTTTATATTTTAGAGGTATAAGTTATTTGGATCGAGGGGATGCTTGGGAGGCGATCGCTAATTTTAATCGTGCTTTACAACAGCAACCTAATAATACTCCAGAAATATATTTTAATATAGGTATCGCCCGGAGTTTGTTAGTTAATCCTCACGAAATAACACGAAATTCAAATCCAGTTAAAGATTATACTAAAGCAATTGAACTGAATCCAGGCTATGCTGATGCCTATTATAATCGTGCTCATGTTTTTTATCAAAATAGTCTTATTTATCAAAAAATGACAGATTTAACTAGAGCAAATGAACAACTTAAAAAAGCCATAAAAGATTTAGAAAAAGCAGCAGAACTTTATCAACAAGGCGGCAGAATTAAATCTTATCAAGACACTTTAAATTTTATTCAAAAGTTAAGAAATTGAGAGTTAATCGGTTGCCCATAACTATCGTTAACGCTCCTACTTACCGAATTATTAATAATTAATAATTAATAATTAAATAATTATGGTTTAAAGCCTCCCCTTTTAAGGGGAAAAAAAAGAGAATATTCCTTATATTCAATTCCGTAACGGTTTTAACCAGAGGTAATTATCAATTATCCATTATCCATTATCCATTAATGAACTACTCAAGGAAACATCGGAAACTTTGTTGTAATTTGCTATTATATCATGTTCGGAAATAGGGCGATAGAACTCTGTTCCGCTCGCGCGACCAAAAAACTTTCTTCCTTCTAATATAGAATCCGGTTATACAGTATATGTTTATAATTCTATCCACACTTCAATATTAAATCCCCCATCTCCCCATCTCCCCATCTCCCCATCTCCCCATCCCCCCATCTCCCCATCTCCC
>JAXHSW010000121.1:0-11391 GCA_034190295.1 Cyanobacteriota bacterium
ATTTTTTGTGGTGTCATACTAGACAAAAATTTTTCACCAGTATTTGTCAATGGATGAACAGAAAAAATTAATGACTAACATCAGAATATTTGTCGGATTAATTTCTGGAGATTTAAGATAAACCGAATATTCAAAGAGGATAAAATTTATCTTAGCTGTAAGTAACTTTATATTTTTTCATCTGAATATTGACTGTGGAGGATAAACATCTTTTTTGTTCGAGAACTTTTATGAAAAATAAGCTTATTGTATAAGTAAGAAGTAGTATTAGTAAATATTTCCAATTCCCGACTCTTGATTTGTAGCAAATTTTTTTTTAATCAATATTAGGGATTATGGACTAGATAACTTTTTAAATATTTAGGTGAATATTAAACTTTACTCCTAAGTATTGATATGTAGAAATACCTGGATTTATTGCTCCTAATATAATACTTACTTTACTCTTGGATATAAATATATTTTTTGAAATTGGTAAACCATAAAAAAAAATGAGTAAAACCGGACTATTTGTCGGATTAATAACCTTAGATTTAGTTTATCTCACAACAACTTATCCCGAAAAAAATCAAAAAATTGTTGCTGCCGATCGTACTATTACAGCAGGAGGACCTGCAACAAATGCAGCCGTAACATTTAGCTACTTTGATAATCAAACAACTCTTCTCTGTGGGTTAGGAAATCATCCAATAACTCACCTAATTAGAGCAGATTTAGAAAAGCATAATGTCACAATACAAGACTTAGATAAAAATCGTGACGAACCACCACCAGTTTCATCAATTATTACTACTCAAAATACAGGCGATCGCTCTGTAATTTCTATCAATGCTACTAAGTCTCAAATTTCAAAAAAATTGATCGATCCAGAAATTATTCATAATATTGATCTTGTTTTAATCGACGGTCATCAAATGGCAGCTAGTTTAGAAGTTGCTCAACTTGCTAAGTCAAAAAATATTCCTATTGTTATAGATGGTGGTAGTTGGAAACCAGGATTTGAGGAAATTTTACCTTTTGTTGATTATGCTATTTGTTCGGCTAATTTTTATCCTCCTAACTGTGAAAGTAAAGAGGAAGTTTTTGCCTATTTAGCGAATCAAAATATTCCACATATTGCCATAACCCAAGGAGAAAAACCTATCAAATATTTGAGTCAAGGTAAGTTTGGTAATGTGGAAGTTCCGAAAATTAATGCTGTTGATACTTTAGGTGCTGGTGATATTTTTCATGGAGCATTTTGTCACTATATTTTTAATTGGGAATTTACAGAAGCTTTGGCAAATGCTGTTAATATTGCGGCTCATTCTTGTCAATATTTCGGTACTCGGCAGTGGATAATCAGTTAACAGTTATTAGTTATTAGTTGTTAGTTACCAGTTATTGGTTAACAGTTATAGCGAATTTTATCTAAGTCAGGCATACTAATAGCAGGCAACTTTAATAAAATTATGATATAAACTTGAATTCTTAAGCCCCCCTTTCAAAGGAGGGTTTGGGGGGATTAAACTCTTCCATATCTTTAAAAAATTGATATAGCAATCCGCGCTTATGTTGTAATATTTTATCGTAGGGTTTTGGTCTCCAAATTCATTTTCACGCTCGGTTTGGTAACCAAACACCTACAGTTTTTTTCACAAATCAAATCATTTACGATTGCTATATCAAATTAATCATTGTTATTAAAAAAAATAAGGATATTATTCGATGAATAACTTAAACAAATATCTGACAGGAATTCAAACACTATTAGAAAATAGTGATTTTTGGCAAAAGGTTGCTATTGCTATTATATCTGGTTTTTTAGTAGCGCTATTTAATTATTTATTTTCAAACAAGCAACGTCAAGACCAAGCAATGGAGCTTTCCTATACAACAAATGTATCCAGTATTTTATACTTAAAAAAAGATATAGGTCAGAAAGATATAAGTCAGAAAAATATTACTATCCTTTATGATGAAGATTATAAGCTTGCAGATTTGTATCTTATCTCTTGTGATATTGAAAATACTGGTAGAAAAGTCATTAAAAATCAAAAAATTACCTTTGATTTTCATTCTACAAACGTTGAAATTTTAGAACAATTTTTCCAGCAACCTTTGAATGATAATTCAATGGGTATAGACGAAATTAATATAGAGAATATTAACCAAGGTGAAGTAAAAAAAAGGTATTTAATCAGAGAATTTTTACCTAAAAGTAAAGCAAAATTTCGATTTTTGTCTGGAAGAAAAACTCAGGAAAATGAAGAGCCAATATTATTTGTTTCACATCAAGATAGTAGCGTTGAACTTACTCGAAAAGAAAATAAAGGAGAGAGAGATGAAATTTCTAGAATTATGAACTTTGTCACCTTCTTGATTTTATTTTTTACTGCTCCACAAATCTTGGAATTGATTCCTTTTTACGGTGGCATTCTCGCTTTTTTAGCAAAATTAGTTATATTTCTAATTATTATTCGAGATATAGGTACTTTTTCTAAAAAAATTGCAGAGCTTCTAATATTACCTTTTAAAATAACTCAAACCCAAAGAGCTAAGGACAAAATAATAAATAATATAAAAATAGCTCCAGAAATGGTGAATTCAGAAACGCCTAGTTCAGGTGTAACAGGACTTAAGACAGTTCAGAGGGTAGCAGAGTTGATAGTAAATATTTTAACATAAAGAAGGATTGACTAAAACATGACAAAAAAAGATGAGCCTAGGTATTGCTAACAAAGCTCATTCAACAATTTTGATTTGGGTATTAATACTAAATTATACTATCAATACAATCTCATATTCTTGCTTCTTACTTTTTCATTCCCTAAAAAAATTGACAGAGTTTCTTAGCTATACCCTTACTTTACTTCTTCCTTCTCTCTTACTCCTTCTTTACTTAACTTATGATAAATTCTACTCTCATAAATCAAAATATCTCCTTAGAAGAATTCGCAAAAAACCCTCCTGAAAAAATGGAATGGGTAGACAGTAAATTAATAGAAAAAAACGGCATAACATTAAGACATGGAAAAATTCAATTGAAGCTCGGTCGTTATTGGGATGACTATAAAAATGCCAGTAAACAAGGTGGAGAAGTTTACACAGATGTACCTTGTCGTACTAATAAACAAGGGCGATCGCCTGATGTTGCTTATCTAACTCCTGAGTTAGTTTCACAATATGGAAATTATCCTACTTTGCCTCAGAGTTTTCCTTTGAGTGCAGAGATTATTTCCCCTACAGATTTAGCTGAAAATGTCTTTTTAAAAGCTCAGGAATATTTAGAATCTGGTGGCGAAGAAGTTTGGTTAGTTTTTCCTGAAAGTAAATGGATAATAATAGTTACTGAAAATCAAGGTTTAATGTTTACTTCTGGTCAGGTTGTTACTACTCAAAAAGTTTTAATAGGTTTTAGCGTGGCAGTAGATGATTTATTAGCTTGAAAATTAATTACTTTTGAGTGTGGACTTTAAATTTTTCCTGATTCATAAATTCAGACAAGTTTCCAATTTTCAAGAAAGAGAAAAATTCCCGCGCTTGTATTTGGCTAACTTTCTGATGACTTTTGACTTTTAATTTTTGACTTCTAAATTCTTCCTTCCCTAAATAAAACGGTAAGTATTCAGCTATTAACAGTCAGCTATCAGCAATGAGTAATGAATAATTACTTCTCAGATTTAGAAAGGAGACTTTGCTAGTAACTTTTTATTTCTTTCTCAATTTCAAAGGTTACTTTTACCTTCTCCAAAATTAATAGCTGATAGCTAATAGCTGATAGCTGAATGCTTACATAAAACGAATAAACCAACGCTCCTGAAAACTCACACCTGCTAATGCTTCATACTCTGCCAAACTTCTGACATTTCCTAACCCATAAATCCCAAAATCTTCCGTAGCAGTTTCCATCCCCAAAATCTGACGAAAACGAGATTCAGATATCTTATTTTGTACCCACCAATCTTGATGATCTTCCCAATGTACAACCCGTTTTTTACCAGTATTATAAAAATGCCAACAAACACTAAGATTAGGATGATAAATATCCCATCCCCTCGTCCAAGCTTTCGCAGCAAATAACACCTCTTCCCCAGTAAAATAAATCTCCGGATCGTAGGGTACTTCCTCAATAATTAACCCATCTGCAAAAATAAACCCAGCAGCAACAAAAGCTCCTAATTGTGGAATACTACATTTACTCAAATCGCCTATTGCTCTCAAACTTAAAATACCAGGATATCCAAACTCCTTTGCCTCTAACCGACTTGGCGTATCCCCAACCAATTCCCTGGGGGGTTTGTAAGCAGGAGGATAGGTACTCAAAAGAGGTTTTTCACTGGGACACATTTCCAGCATTTTAATCAATTCTATGTCCCAGCCAGGCAAAAATCTCATGTGGGCATCAATTTGTAGAGTATAACGTTCCTTTTGCCACAACTTTTGTACCAAAGACCTCGCCCAACCTACGCCACGAGCTTCAGAAGCAGGCACTGCAATAATACGACAATCTTTAATACCTTTAAGTTTACTGATATAGTCCTTTTCCTCATCCGTACCATACTGCCAACAAATACCAAAAGTGAGGCGTTCAGGATGAGTGGCATGAGCGATCGCTTCCTCTACTGTTGGGACTAATTCTAAATCGCGATAGGCAACTATTTGAATAAAAATATCATCCATAAAATTTGTTTATAGCCGTTTTAATTATATCGTTTAACTTATTACTGCTTTAGATAGTGCAAATCAGACCATCGGTAGACTTATACTAAATCCAGTTATTATAGGCTAGTTATATAAATCTTCAAATCCCACTTTAATTTAAGTAAAAAATTTTACTTTACTGAAATTACGGCATGAATAATCAGATGATATATTAAGATTGAACAATTGATTAAAATCCAGGGTTTTTACTGATATTAAATTATGGAAATTACTACTAATAATCCAATCAATGTTAATTCTGAAATACCTAGTCCTGTTGAATGGGTAGAAGAACATTATTCCATCGCCAATTTAATAGATATTCTTACCAATCTACAAGAGGTATTTACTCATGGACTACTATTCCAAGATAATCAAGATGGAGAATTAGTTATTAATGCTGATGTGAAAGATTTACTACGAGAAGAATACGGACATCAACATTGGGAGTATTTAGAAAAATATTTATTAAGTAATGGTTGAAAAATGGTTGAAAATAATATTCTGTAGCCTAATCTTACTGATTTTCGAGTAGGGGAGCGGGGGGAGTGGCTCACACGGATTATGGCACGGATACACGGATAGGTCAGGGAGTGGGGGAGTAGGGGAGAAGTAAACATAAGAATTATTAATACGCTACTGGTGTGCTAATTATCAACAATGTCCCATACGCTTGTATTAATTACTTAATAATTGAAGTTTCACCTTAGTCAATCTTCTTCTTTTCAAGGTGAGGTAATTGTTAATTATTCATTATTAATTGTTAATTGTTGAACTTGCCTTTTTTTCTAAAACTCTAGGACAAAATTTTCGGCAACCCTACCTTTTTTAATTCCACAAACTTACCTTGAAAATCTACAGCTTGATTATCCCCTACTCTCCTCGCTTCTGCTAACTCCCGACGAATTTCTGCTCGTTCCATTTTGTCAGAAATTCCACCTAATATATAGATAAACAATCTCATAGCTAAATCTCTCCCAGCTACGGACATTCGCTTCCGATTAAAATCATATAAAACCCCATACCAAATAGAGTCAGAAAATTCTATTCCACTCAAACCACCATCCACATCATACTTATTTAATTTCTGAAAAACCTCCTCCAAAGAAAAGCCTTTTTTATATATTAAAATCCCTAGAGCTTCAGCAAAAGCAATTTGCCCGACGGGGCGAAATAAAATATGACCTTCTCCTGGTTTTATTTCAAAACTAAATCTTCTCAACTCTGGAGTTTCGCCACCATTTTCTAATCTTGAATAACTAGGTAAATTAGCTAAATAATTCCAAAACAACATAAATTCCTCTAACCCCTCTTCTAATTCTTCTTCTTCAGGACGCATCGGAATTAAACCTTTATCGGAAGGTTTCCAATGAGGATAACGAGGCTTTAAATATCTTTCAGACATTTCTTGAATTGCCTGAAGAGTTGTTAAAACAGTAGACTTAGTTGCCACAGTGGCACTATCCCAATTCACCCGTGGATTTCTATCATCTTTCTCTTTTAATAAAGGATGATAAATTGCTGTTTTTCTAGCCACAATGGCAAACCCGTCATCCTCATTTAGTAATGCCAACTGCCCTTTACTTAATTTTACAGCAGTCAAATTTACATGAGCAAAAACTGACCTAACTCTCCGTCGTGCTTGTGCTCTACTTTCTCCTTTTACTACTGCTGGAATAAATTCTATGCCTATTTGTTCGTAAGCTAATTTTTGTAATTCTGGCAATTCAAGATGATGGGTTTCTGCTAAATCATCAATGTTAATAGCTGCACCTACTGGTTTTTTTTGTTTGTTATATCTAAGCAACCTACCTGTTTTTATTAATTCCATTAAACCTTGAATTCCCATCAGTCGATGTTGACCGTCTAGGGCAAATACTGCTACTTCTAAACGTAGGTCTAATAATCCTACTTTTCCGGCTGAATCTAGGGGTAAAAATTCAGTAGCAGATTTATTTGCTTCACCATTTTTATTCCATTCTTCTGCTTTGGGATTATCTACCCAACTGGGGCTAATTACTACTAATACTGCTGGAAATTTATGGGCTTTTCTTGTTGCTAAATATAGGGTTAATGGGGCTTGACGAGACCAATCTAAAGGTCGTTGTTGAATTTCGTCTATTGTTTCTGCGTCACGAATTACATTATCTGTTTCTACATCAAATTTTTGCCGAAATAATGGTAGTTGAGAGGCAAAACGTACACGACTATCTAACCATTCTAGAGTGACAGAACCTATATAAGCTTCCGTTTTTCCCATCATAGTTTTTTGTACTAAAAGTCTGTCATCTTTACCTATATGTTTGTCTAAAAGGATAGCGATCGCTTCTCTTTCTCGATTATCATTTTCTAAAATTTCTTTTGCTATTTCTGAGGTGGGTTTATTGGTCTTTTTCATCGGTGATTTTGGGAAATATTTTTAATAATTTTTGAAAATTACTACATATATAAATTTTTGTCAACAAATGTTTTTAAAAACTTTTGAGGTAGTATAATTTATTTATTGTCTAGTAATTTTTGATGATCATATACTATTTATTATGTCAATACTAACTGATGGAACATGAGGGATGAATATTAATTTCTTTTTTTACCCTCAAAATAATCAGCATTTCGGTCCGAATGCTGCGCAAACAGCTATTAACAGTCAGTTTTCAGAGAGCATAGTGTTTAGAGAACAATAAATAATTTATTAGTATTTTCCCTAAAACCTACTACTTATACCGTGTTACGGAAGTCAACAGTTAAAAGTAAGATTTTATAGACTCAAAACTTTGACTTGCTCAGTAATTTCAGGCAATTGTTTAACATTTAAAGTTTGAAACTATTTGCTTGTGATATCTTTAAAGTGAATTGGTATAAATAGGTTTGAATATCAGCTATTTAAGACCGCGACTGCTATAGTAGACAGTTTATTTATTCCTGTAAAAAAGAGCAATGAAAAACTTATTTATTTTGTAGAAGTACAACGTTACAGTGTCAGGTATTACTGAAAAATTAATCAAGTTAATTTGGTAATTTTCAAAAGGAGTAATCAGAATAGTTATGGTAAATTTAGTTTTGGTAGTTATTTTAGATTTAATTTTGCCTACCTATTTAGTAAATCTACTGGTTTATCAGAAATAAATAGTGAAAATATAGATATTTTGGCTAGTGCTATAAATGAGTAAAAATCAAGAACTAAACAGGGAAAAAATTTATCATACTACTGTCAACGCTTTACCGAACTTAAGACAAGTAAAAGACTAGGTCCGAATGCAGAATATAAACCCATTTTAATTTTGTCTGTTATTGATTTGATTGCACAAGGTGTAATAACTAATAATCGGATAGGTGTTTCAAATCAATTAATTGATACTTTTAATAAACATTGGGATATTTTATCTTCTGGTACTTATCAAGGCAAAGATAATTTACACCTTCCTTTTTTCTATCTACAGAGCGAAGGATTTTGGCATATTGAATCTAAAAATAATTCTTTAAAGCGGGTTCCAAGTTCCGTTAAAAAATTGAAAGAGGTAGTTGAGTATGCCAGTTTAGACCCAGAACTTTTTGAACTATTGCAAGACCAAAATTATAGAAAAGAATTAACTTCTAAATATGGGTTGAATTCCCCACCGTCATACGGTGAAAGAATTGGGTTGGGGTTGAAATCCCCATCCCAATTCCAGCCTTCTTCCAACTTCGGTCTTCCTTCTTCCTTCGTTTAATAGATGTACTAATTGCAACTTGGTTTTCAGCCAATCAAAAAGATATTAAAGAACTTCTAGCAATTAATGAAAGATTCCAAAAAGACGATGATGAGGAAGAACATTCAATTAATTTATTAAACCAACAGCAAAAACAACCTAAATCATATCTCATAAAATCTATAGTTAGAGATGGTATCTTTCGTAAAGTAGTTGTACATACCTATAACTATAAATGTGCTTTTTGTGGAATGAAAGAACCATGTCAATAAACCAAAATATTGTAGATGGAGCGCATTTAACGCGCGTCAGAAGTCAGAAGTCAGAAGTTATTAAAGCTTTTATCTAAAACTAAAAGCAATAGCTGATTGCTGAAGTCCGCAGTTCCGACCTTATGAGGCTAGCTGACCGCTGTTTGCGCAGCGGAGGAAATGCTTACAAGGTTTATTTACTATAGCTAATGATTATAAAACCATCGTTTCCAATAATTTCCTAGAAGAATAACCAAATTCTAAAACAATGAAAATTTTTAATGGTAATCATCTTTGGTTGCCAAATAAAATAGAATATTTCCCTAGAATAGAAGCTTTAAAATGGCATCGCCAAAATGTATTTATCTCATAGAAATACAGTATAAATATAAATAAAAAAAAATTGTAGGAGTATTGAAAAATGGTAGGAATACAAAAATCTCTTTTTCCAGAACGCACAACTGCTGAACTAATCAAAGATATAGAAAAGCTAACTATAGAAATTCAAGAACTATATTGCCTTGATGAAATCCCCTTAATTATTGGATATTCAGGAGGAAAAGATAGTACCGCAGTTTTGCAACTTATATGGAATGCGATCGCTGCTTTACCAGTAGAAAAAAGAACCAAAAAAATCTATGTAATTACCACTGATACACGAGTAGAAAATCCTTATGTTTCTGCTTGGGTCAAACAATCTCTAAAAAACATTGAGAGAGTTGCCCAAAAACAGAAAATGCCAATAGAAACTCACCTTCTACAACCAGATTTTCAATACACATATTGGGTAGGTTTAATTGGCAAAGGTTATCCTGCACCACGCCTGAAATTTCGATGGTGTACGGGACGTTTAAAAATTGAACCATCTAATCTTTTTATTCGTAATGCTGTACGAACTAATGGAGAAGTTATCCTAGTTTTAGGTACTCGTAAAGCTGAAAGTCTTAACCGCGCTAGAACAATGAAAAGATTAGAAGAAAAACGAGTTCGGGAACGCCTTAGTCCTAATGCCAATTTACTTAATTCTTTAATTTATTCCCCTATTGAGGACTGGCGAACTGATGAAGTTTGGCTATATTTAATGCAGTGGGAAAATCCTTGGGAAAATAGTAATAAAGATTTACTAGCAATGTATCGAGGTGCAACGGAAGATAATGAATGTCCGTTAGTAGTTGATACTTCTACTCCTAGTTGTGGAAGTTCTCGTTTTGGATGTTGGGTTTGTACTTTAGTAGATAGTGATAAATCTATGTCAGCAATGATTCAAAATGATGAGGAAAAAGAATGGTTACAACCTCTTGTAGATTTGCGTCGAGAACTAGATATTTCGGACAGAGATAAAAGAGATTTTCGGCGAATTTGGGGTACAGTTCAACTATTTGAACGGAATGTAGATGGTGAAGTTTCTGTAGAACCAATACCTGGTCCGTACAAAAAAGAATGGCGAGATACTTTACTGAGAAAACTGTTAGAAGCTCAAACAAAAATTCGTGAAACTGCACCAGAAAATATGCGAGATATTACTCTCATTTCTCTGGAAGAACTGAGTGAAATTAGACGCATCTGGTTAGAGGAAAAACATGAATTTGATGATAGTTTACCCCGTATATATGAAGAAGTAACAGGGGAGAAATTTGAAGACTGTCGTCCTGGTGCAGGAATAAGTCTTTTAGGTAGTGATGAATGGTCAGTATTAGAAGAAATATGTAATGGGGATGAAATGCACCTTGAACTTATGGCAAAACTGTTAGATACAGAGAGGCAATATTATATTAAGTCTCACCGATATAAGATTTATGAAAGTCTCGAACAATGTTTTGAAACAAGTTCTCGTTCCAAGGAAGAAGCTATTCAAAACGCTCATAATAAAAGAGACCTTAAAGAAGCTGTCGACCGAGGAAAAGTCTCAGAGAAAATTAAACAATTAAGTTGGGCAAATATGAAGTTTTCTGGTCAAAGTTCGGCAGATATTGAGTAGGGAAGTAGGGAAGTAGGGAAGTAGGGGAGTAGGGGAGTAGGGGAGTAGGGGAGTAGGGGAGTAGGGGAGAAATAAAAATATGAAACTTTATCTGGATAATTTATCTTTTCTCCTACCGTAAAAATGCAAAAATGACTAACAACTGATGAAATTTTCTCGGAAAAACTCATCTGTGGAAAATCTCTATTTTTCTCAGTCTAGGTTAAAGGCAAAAATTATCTATTGATTAACAAGAAAATTCTATTTCTCAGACTTACCCCCTACGGTCAAAATTCAACAATGACTAGGAATATTTGCCAGACCTACCCCCTACCTTCAAGAATTAAGAATTTAGAATTAAGAATTTAGAATTACCTCTCCTTGAAAAGAAGAGGATTGACTAATTATGAAAATTTTTTCTTATTTCTCCTTTAAAGGAGAGGCTTTAAACCTTAATTATTCGGTAAAAATGCAAAAATGACTAGAAAGTTATGAAATTTTATCGGGAAAACTCATCTGTGGAAAATCTCTATTTTTCTCAGTCTAAGTCAAAGGCAAAAATTCGGGCGTTGGTTAACAGGAAAATTCTATTTCTCAGACTTATCTACTACGGTAAAAATTCAACAATGATTAGAAACTTATGTAAATTTTATCGGGAAAACTAATCTGTGAAAAACCTTTATTTTGGCGAGTCTAAGTCAAAGGCAAAAATTATCTGTTGCTTGACAATAAAACTCTATTTGTCAGACTTAGCTCCTACTGGGAAAATTCAACAATGACTAGAAAGTGATGAAATTTTCTCTCTTTACCT
>JAXHSW010000121.1:11491-27962 GCA_034190295.1 Cyanobacteriota bacterium
AGTCTAAGTCAAAGGCAAAAATTATCTGTTGCTTGACAATAAAACTCTATTTGTCAGACTTAGCTCCTACTGGGAAAATTCAACAATGACTAGAAAGTGATGAAATTTTCTCTCTTTACCTCATCTGTGGAAAATCTCTATTTTGGCAAGTCTAGGTCAAAGGCAAAAATTCGGGCGCTCCTTGACAAGAAAATTCGATTTTTCAAACTTATCTCCTACTGGTAAAAATTCAACAAAGACTAGAAAGTTATGAAATTTTCTCTCTTTACCTCATCTGTGGAAAACCTCTGTTTTTCTCAGTCTAAGTCAAAGGCAAAAATTATCTGTTGCTTGACAGGAAAATTGGATTTTTCAGACCTATCTCCTGTGGTCAAAATTCAACAATGACTAGAAAGTTATGAAAATTTATCTGGAAACCTCATCTGTGGAAAATCTCTATTTTTCTCAGTCTAAGTCAAAGGCAAAAATTCGGGCGCTCCTTGACAAGAAAATTCGATATCTGTAGAAAACCTCTATTTTTCTCAGTCTAAGTCAAAGGCAAAAATCACAAGAAAACTCAATTTTTCAGACTTACCTCCTACGGTCAAAATTCAACAAAGACTAGAAAGTTATGAAATTTTATCTGGAAACCTCATCTGTGGAAAATCTCTATTTTTCTCAGTCTAGGTCAAAGATAAAAATTATCTGTTGCTTGACAAGAAAATTCGATTTTTCAAACTTACCTCCTACTGGGAAAAATTCAACAATGACTAGAAAGTGATGAAATTTTCTCTCTTTACCTCATCTGTGGGAAACCTCTGTTTTTCTCAGTCTAAGTCAAAGGCAAAAATTATCTGTTGCTTGACAATAAAACTCTATTTGTCAGACTTAGCTCCTACTGGGAAAAATTCAACAATGACTAGAAAGTGATGAAATTTTCTCTCTTTACCTCACCTCTGGGAAACCTCTGTTTTTCCGAGTCTAGGTCAAAGATAAAAATTATCTGTTGCTTGACAATAAAACTCTATTTGTCAAACTTACCTCCTACTGGTAAAAATTCAACAATGACTAGAAAGTGATGAAATTTTCTCTCTTTACCTCACCTCTGGGAAACCTCTGTTTTTCCGAGTCTAGGTCAAAGATAAAAATTATCTGTTGCTTGACAATAAAACTCTATTTGTCAGACTTACCTCCTACTGGTAAAAATTCAACAATGACTAGAAAGTGATGAAATTTTCTCTCTTTACCTCACCTCTGGGAAACCTCTGTTTTTCTCAGTCTAAGTCAAAGGCAAAAATTATCTGTTGCTTGACAATAAAACTCTATTTGTCAGACTTAGCTCCTACTGGGAAAATTCAACAATGACTAGAAAGTGATGAAATTTTCTCTCTTTACCTCATCTGTGGGAAACCTCTGTTTTTCTCAGTCTAAGTCAAAGATAAAATTCGGGCGTTGCTTGACAAGAAAATTCTATTTTTCAAACTTATCTCCTACTGAAAAAAGGTAAATCCTAAGAATAAAAAAATCAAGTTAATTATCCCACTACCTTTCCCCCTACTCGCTATTCCCTACTCCCTAAAAAAACTGAAATGATTTTCCTAGAACTCGTCTTACAAAACTTCGGACCCTACTCCGGTAAACAAACAATAGACCTCCGCCCTACCCTTACCGATCGCCCTCGCCCCATCATCTTATTTGGAGGTATGAATGGAGGAGGAAAAACTACTCTTTTAGATGCCATTCGCCTCGCACTTTACGGTCATCGCGCCCAATGTTCAACCAGGGGAAATTTAACTTATGGCGACTTTCTTTCCCAATGTGTAAATCGCAATACTCCACCTACAGAAAAAACTCGCATTGAATTAGCTTTTGAACATATTCAAGATGACCAACTTATAGAATATCGCGTAGTTCGTACCTGGGAAAAAAATCCTAAAGATGGCAAAGATAGTTTGGGAATTCTTGATGGTGAATGGCCTGATTCTTACTTAGCAAATGCCTGGGATGAATATATAGAAAATCTCTTACCTTTGGGAATTTCTAATCTATTTCTTTTTGATGGAGAACAGGTAAAAGAATTAGCTGAACTAGAAATTCCTCCACCTTTAGTTGTAGATGCAATTCAATCATTATTAGGACTGGAATTAGCTGAACGTCTGGCAACAGATTTAGATATTTTAGTGACTCGGAAAAAGAAACAAATTGCTAAAACTACAGAATTAAAAAATTTAGAGGAAATTGAACAAAAACTCCATCAACAAAAGACAGATTTGGAAGTTGCTACAGAAAAATTAGCAGATTTGCAAAAGCAGTTAAAAAAGGCTCAACAAAAACAGCAAAAAGCCATGAGAAAATTTGTCTCGGAAGGGGGAAAAATTGCTGCTGAGAGAAGTCAGTTAGAACAAGAGTTTAAAGATGTAGAATTAGAGATGGATAATGCTCGTCAGGAAATGATTGAACTTGCTGCGGGAGCTTTACCTCTGGCTTTAATTTCTCCTCTTTTGGAACAAGCAAGTTCTCAGGGTGATGTAGAGATTTTACGACATGAAGCAGAAATAGCTTTGGATGCTTTTCAGGAAAGAGACCGACGTTTAGTTAATTATCTGAATGAGTTGTCTATTCCTGCTGGCAAAATTAGTAAAATTCAAACGTTCCTCCATCAAGAAAATCTGACGATCGAAGAGGATATTAATCAAAGTGATGAATCTTGGTTATTGGCAGATGAGGAGGCGTTAACTTTCCTAGAAAATTTGTTGCGCTATGAGATTGAAAATTGTCGGAAAAATGCTCGGGAAAGTTTAATTTGTCTCAAAGATTTTGAAGTGGAAATTAATGTTTTGGAAAAGCAGTTGGTAAGTGCAGCATCTCCGGAAGCTTATGAAATTTTGGAAACTGCTTTACAGGAGGCACAAACTGAGTTAGCTAGGATACAGATAGCTTGTGAAAATAGCGATCGCGATTGTAGAAAATTGGAGGATGCTATTACTAAAACTAAGAAGGAATTGTTTAGTTATACTGATGAAACTATCGAACGTCACAATATTCAAAATATCATTGAATCTTCTGGCAAAGTGAAGAAAACTTTGCAGCTATTTAAGGAGAAGTTAACTTTGAAAAAGTTGAATAAGTTAGAGATGGAAGTTACTGAATGTTTCCGCTATCTTTTGCATAAATCAGATTTGGTACATCGCGTGGCTATTGATACTAATAACTTTGCTCTTTCTCTCTACGACGATCGAGGGCAAGTTGTTCCTAAACATCGCATTTCTGCTGGAGAAAAACAGCTTTTGGCAATTTCATTTTTATGGGGTTTGGCAAGGGTTTCTGGTAGACATTTACCCGTCGCTATTGATACACCTTTGGGTAGATTAGATTCATCTCACCGTCACAATTTAGTAGAACGTTATTTCCCTTCTGCTAGTCATCAAGTTATTCTTTTATCTACTGATACTGAAATTGGTAAATCAGAAGTAGAAAATCTCCGTAGTTTGGAGGCGATCGCTCACGAGTATTTACTCAAATATGATGCTCAAAAAAATCAAACTAATCTGGAAAGAGGATATTTTTGGTAAGCAAATTTTTTCCTTCTACTTTTTTAACTGAAGTTGTCTAGGTAGAAATAGAAAATCTTCAGAATTTGGAAGCGATCGCTCACGAATATTTGCTCAAATATGATGCTCAAAAAAATCAAACTAACCTGGAAATGCGATTTTTTTGGTAAGCACAAATTTTTTCTTTTTTCACTTCAACTAAAGTTAGTCACACAAGGGTAAAAAAATTCTTTATCCATGTGAATATTTACTCAAATATGATGCTCAAAAAAAATTAAACTCACCTGAAAATAAGCTATTTTTTGAGCAAAAACTTCCTTTATACTCACACCTTAATTCAATCAGCATAATTTTTCTCTGTTAAAGTCAAATACCAGAGTTTTACCGAATAATTAAGGTTTAAAGCCTCTCCATTCATGGAGAAAAAAGAAAAAATCTTCCCTACCGCGTCAATTCTCTTCTTTTCAAGCAGAGGTAATTGTTAATTATTAATTATTAATTGTTGAAAGTAGTTATATATAGAACAAATTAATAGCAATCTGCTTCAGTTAACAAACCGACTAAAAATAGCTAAAATTTTCTTCTATAGTGGTTTTCAACATCTTTATAGGTTCGCCTCGCCGTCGCAGGTTTAAACTGAGTATCCACAAACTGCACTGACTCAAAAGTCTCAATCCACAAATGAGCACCACAACTTAAGGGGTGATAAGGTTTATATACTATACGACAAGGACCATGAATCTCCATCTGATAACCTAAATAATTATGTTTCCCCTGCTTCATGGAAACCACTGGTATTAATTGATCGGGAGTCATTTGAGGATCTGTATTAATTCTCTTACCATTAGCTTGAATTTTCTTTTGATTGACATGAATTCTTGTGGGAGCTTGTCGCAGCCTCTTACACCAGACGCCTTCCGGGCCTCTAGTACCTGGTATAACAACAGGCATTTGGCCATAAAGAGGAATACGCCAAAATCCTTTATGTTTATAGGCTCCCTTTACCCTTCCCTGAGAAAGGAGAACTCTAACTCGTTGACAACAGATACCCAATAAAAAAGCTGCTTCTCTAGTCGTAATAATAGTCATTTTTACTCTAGCACTATAGTTTTTATCAATAACTTATAAGTTTCTGGAGGTGTATAAATTTTTAAGTTATCATAAGTAAAAGTTCTGTTAATCTCGCTACATTACACTAAACTTGTATAGTTTGTGATAGAGTGTTTATCCCAGTTGATGGAAGTTTTTATGAAATCTTTTCCAAAATATTCTGGTATATTAACATTAGTTATTTGATAATTGGTGACTGGTAATTTTTCCTCTGCTTTATCTACAGGTGCAATAAATTGAGTTTGACTCAACATTGTTGAAAAAACAAAATCTTTAGTACAAAAAGAATTATTGCTAGAACAAACTTCATTCTCTACTTTGTAACTGTGATACTTTTTAGATTTACTGTTATATTCATCTTTAATTTGTGCATCCTTACAAATAGGAGTTGCTTGAGCTAATCCTAATTTAGTAGGAGTTAAAATTAGGATGTAACTTATAGCTAAATTGTAGAAAAAAGTTTGGAATTTTATCGTAAGTTTTCCCTAGTTATTTCCTCATTGGTAGCTGAAAAGTTTATATTTTCCACTCGACTTAACTTCTGAAAATACAGAAACTCTCCAACTCCAGATTATTTTTCAGCAACCAATTAATAACCAATCATAAATTGCTGAAAAATCTCCTACTAAAATCTACTTCTAACTAAATAGAGCAATTTAAACCACCTGATTTTTGACTAAAACGAGCATTCTCTCGATAATCAACAGGACAATCAATTACAGCCGGAACATCTTGAGCAAGAGCTTCTTTCAAAGTAGGAATTAAATCAGTAGCAGACTCAACTCGATAACCTTTCAAACCAAAACTTTCAGCAAACTTAACAAAATCTGGATTGCCAAACTTAATAAAAGACGACTTACCAAAATGGTCTTCCTGCTTCCATTCAATCAAACCATAACCACCATCATTAAAAATCAAAGTTACAAAAGCAGTACCCACTCGCAAAGCAGTTTCCAACTCTTGACAATTCATCATAAACCCACCATCCCCTGTTGCAGCTACTACCTTGCGGTTGGGATGGACCAATTTAGCAGCGATCGCTCCTGGAATAGCAATACCCATTGCCGCAAACCCATTAGAAATCAAACAAGTATTAGGACCTTCACAATGATAATGTCTAGCAATCCACATTTTATGAGCACCAACATCAGAGATGACAATATCTTCTGGCCCCATTACTTGACGTAAATCATAAATTAGTTTTTGAGGCTTAATTGGAAAGTCATTATCTTTACTGTACACCTCATATTCAGAGCGAAGATTTTTTCTAATATCTGAGACAGTCGGACTTAATTCATTTATGCGCTCCGAGCGTCGCAAAATTTCATTCAAAGAATCAGAAATATCTCCAACTATTTCAGCTATCGGAATATAACTACTATCAATCTCCGCATATTTTGCCCCAATATGAATAATTGGAATTTCACCTTGAGGATTCCATTTTTTCGGTGAATATTCAATCAAGTCATAACCAACTGCAATAACTAAATCTGTTTGGTCAAAAGCACAACTAATATAGTCTCGTTGTTGTAATCCTGTCGTCCATAAAGATAAGGGATGAGTGTAGGGGGTAACACCTTTACCCATAAAAGTATTAGCCACAGGAATATTTAATTGTGTCGCAAACTCTGTTAAGGCTTCACTTGCATTAGCCCGAATCGCTCCATTTCCGGCTAAAATTACAGGATTTTTGGCCTTAGAAATAGCTACTGCTGCTTCAGTCATACTTTGATAAGCACAATAAGATTTTTCTTGCTTATCGCGATTCAAAGGTTGTCCTTCTACAGACATAGCTGCAATATTTTCTGGTAAGTCAATATGAACTGCCCCTGGTTTTTCTTGTTGAGCTACTTTAAATGCTTTGCGGACAATTTCTGGTGTATTACTAGGGCGAACAATTTGAGCATTCCATTTAGTTACTGGCTCGAACATTGCCACTAAATCTAAATATTGATGAGATTCAATGTGCATTCGATCTGTACCAACTTGACCTGTAATTGCTACTAAAGGTGCGCCATCTAAATTAGCATCAGCAACACCTGTCATTAAATTAGTAGCCCCCGGACCTAATGTTGATAAACAAACTCCTGCTTTTCCTGTTAAACGACCATAGACATCTGCCATAAAAGCGGCACCTTGTTCATGTCGGGTAGTTATAAATTGAATTGGGGAATCTTTGAGAGCTTCTAAGATATTCAGATTCTCTTCTCCAGGCAGTCCAAATACATATTTGACTCCTTCATTTTCGAGGCATTTTACCAATAATTCTGCAGTGTTCATTTCTATTTTTCTCCTTTGAGCAAAGGTGGTAGAAAACTAAATCGAAAGTTAAAATTTTAAATTGAAATAGATTTACGGGTACAGGGAAAAGTAATTTCGACATTAATTACAGACTAAAAAATAAATTATAACTTCAAAAAACAAAGTTTTATAAAAAATATTTTTTTTCTTTTCCGAAGTCAAGATAAATTAAACAGGACTTACGCAAAATATCAAATCACACGTAAGCATTCAGCTATCAGCATTTCCTACGGAATGCTCCGCAAACAGCTATCAGATGCATGAACATATTCAAGAAATTACTAAGGTTAGCTGAAGACATTTTTTTTATAAATTTTAATTCTCCTTAGAGACTAACTCCTCTTTTGAGCTGATAATGAGCTAATAACTCATAGCTCATAGCTGATAGCTGATAGCTGACGGCTGAATGCTTACAATCACACACCATCTGTAGGGGCGAATGGCATTCGCCCTCCCTGTATGTAGAATCTTTGCGTAAGTCCTGTTAAATAGAAGTTGATTTTTTTTCAAGTAATTTAAGTACCTGCGAGAAATCAATTAATGTTTAAAGCAGGCAAAAGGGAGTAAAAAATATATCTGGGTAGTAGATAAAAATTATTTTTCTTACCTACCGTAGATTGAATCTCAGAGAATGCTTTAAGAGTTGTTAGTAGGTAATAAAAAAGTTGTCTAATCTCTAGTCAAGCCTCCTGACTTATGGAAATTTTTAAAGGTAGATTCAGAATTATTTAGTACAAAAACTATACTTGACTAAACATCCTCTAATACCTGAGATAAAATTCCGATAATTAGTTATTTGATGATTTAGAAGTCAGGAATTAAGAGTTAAGGGTTAGAAGTTATACTAATACTCAAAAACTTTGCAAGACTTGAATTTTATACATCTAAATAGTATCTAGTTTTTGCTGATTTTTGCTACCTTCCAAGGGTAGCACTAATTAATAATAAATGGTATTAGAAGTTAGGATTCCATAGTGAGAAGATGTAGGCATATCCCATGTAAAACCCCCTACTACTTCAGTTATAGGATCGGGTTTTTTTATAACTGTACAAACAGATTTTATATCACATCTAAGACCAACTTTTAAAAGTAACACTATCTAACTTAGAATGTAAAAATAACCCTGAAAAGAATAACAGTTATTGCATACTCAGCACTCAATTCAACTTCTAGGATTGAGAAATATCAAATCTAAGTTTGACACTCCACGGACTAAAGTCGCGTGGATTCTTAAGCAGAATAAATTTGACGGACTTTCCTCACGTCAAATTTTACCCTTAATGGCATAGCCAAAGATGCCTCTAATCTGTCCGGGGTAAACCCCCATAAGGTTGCTTTTTATTCCAATATTTGCAGCACCATTACTGTCTGCATTTATCAATTTATTTTGCTTAGTTCTATACAAACCACGTTTGACTCGTTTGCCACTAAAGCTATAGGTGGTGGGGCTATCGGCATTGTAAACAGGTATCCGATCTCCATCTAAGAAACTAGCTTTGGAGGTATAAGATTCTTCCTGTTCTATATAGGTTAATCCATATATATCACATATAGTTTTTAGCTTCAACCTCAAACTATGGTGTGGTATTTGTACAAAGTTTTGGTTAGTTTTTTTACCTAAATTGATACTTTGTTTGATTCGGCGATTTACGCCAACAACAATAGTAGATATTTTGTTTTCACTACACCAGTTAATTAAATATCTAGCTGCTTTATTTAAGTAATCCCTAACTTTATTATTTCGATTTACCCTAATGCTAACTTGCTTTTTAGTTAAATCTTTGATGCCTTGTTTATCTTTTATAGACTGCAATAAGCGAATTTTCTTTGTTGTACCACTGGTTGATTGATTTGAGTTTTCTACCGTCCAAAATAAACGATGACCCAGTATTTGATACACAAGTTGCTAGATTGTCTAACCCCAGGTCTATTGCTAAAGCATTGTCAGATTTTATTGTTGGTTGTGGTTGTTCTTCAGTGATAAATTCTACCTCAAAAAACCTCGCATCATACCTAGGAATTATCCGAACTTCCTTCAAGTTTTTACCTACTAATCTTTCAGGAAAGGGAATTTTAACTGCACCATACTCAGCCTAGAATTTCCTAGACATGGGAATATTAAAGTATCCATTTCTCACCTTAATTCGAGGTATTATTAAAGGAAAATACCCTCCTTTGTTGAGGTATCTAGAATCGTATTTGTTCAAAACGATAATTACCATTGTTAGCTTTTTGAATTAAGTTGAAAAATGACTTAAAAGACCTATCTACAACTTTTAAAGTTTGCTGTGCAATATCAGTTTGAAGTAGTTGGTAGTTTTCGTTATCCTTGCAGTAATGGTAATTTGACTCGTATCTGAGATATCCGCCCTCAGCAAAATAAAACTGTCGCACAGCAATATTGCCCTACGTTGTACATATTCTTAGACAATCTGCACAATTGCTTTAAGGCTCTAAACTCCTGGCTAGACAGGTTTCTAATTTTGTTCTTTTGGGTTAGATACATAATTAATTTTCGCACCTATAATACATTTTATAGCGAAAACTCCTAGAGCCTGTCAACGTGACTACGCTTTATTGCCCGTCGCGTCGTTTCCATCCACAGCTTAAAAGACGGTAGTTTCCCACTTACCGAAATTTTACGATGACAATATTTGAAGTAATTGCTATAACTCTTAACAACTATTAAGTAGGCAGACAAGATTAACTTTATTTATCTTATCGCCAAATACTTAATTATTTAATCCAAACTGTCTTAATATTGACAAATTCTAGAATTCCTTCCTTACTAAGTTCTCGACCATAGCCAGAACGTTTAATCCCACCAAAAGGCAGACGCGGGTCAGACTTGACTAAACCATTAATAAAAACTGCACCTGCTTCTAGTTCTGATATTAACCTATCTGTCTGTGCTGTATCTGTAGTCCATGCACTTGCACCTAGTCCGAAGGGAGTATTATTGGCCAGTTCTATTGCTTCATCAATATTAGCAACCCGAAATATTAAGGCAACAGGACCAAAAAACTCCTCTTCATAAGCAGGGGAATTTACTGGAATCTCCGCCAAAATAGTAGGAGGGTAAAAATTTCCGGGACTGTCAGATAAAAGATGACCTCCTGTTAAAAGTTTTGCTCCTTTCTCAACAGAAGCTTCTACTTGATAATTTAACTCTTCAAGAATAGATGGAGTTGCCAAAGGACCAATATCAGTATCTGACAACATAGGGTCTCCTACCTTCAAAGCCTCAAATTTTTCGACTAGACGCTGTTGAAATTCTTCAGCAATGGTTTCTGCCAAGATGAAGCGTTTAGCTGCAATACAAGATTGGCCATTATTCAACATCCGAGCTGTAACAGCAGTAGACACAGCTTGTTCCAAATTAGCACTTTCTAATACTATAAATGGATCGCTACCTCCCAATTCCAAAACTGTTTTTTTAATTGATTTACCTGCTATTGCTGCTAAAGCCATTCCTGCAGGTTCACTTCCAGTTAAAGTTCCTGCTTTTACTCGGTCATCTGCCATTATGCCTGCTACTTTATTGGAACCTATCAATAAGGTTTGAAATGCTCCTTCTGGGAAACCTGCTTCTTTAAATATTTCTTCAATGGCCAAAGCACATTGGGGAACATTAGAGGCGTGTTTCAATAAACCTACATTTCCTGCCATTAAAGCTGGTGCTGCAAATCTGAAAACTTGCCAAAAGGGAAAATTCCAAGGCATAACAGCTAGCACTGGGCCTAATGGTTGATAACGGACAAAGGACTTACTTGCGTCAGTTTGTGCTGGTACGTCAGCGAGAAATTTTGCTGCATTTTCTGCATAGTAGCGACAGACTAGGGCACATTTTTTAGCTTCGGCGATCGCTCCACTCAGAGTTTTACCCATTTCCAGGGTCATTATTTTGGCAAATTTTTCAGCATTTTTCTCTAATATATCGGCTGCTGCTAATAGCCATTCCCCACGTTGAGTCATGGGAATTTGACGATATTGACGGAAGGTTGTTATTGCTAACTCTAGTTTTGTTTCTATCTCTGCATCTGTGATTGGTTCAAAAGTTTTTAGTGTTTCTCCTGTTGCTGGATTAATTGTAGCGATCGCCATTAATTTTTTCTCCTCAATTTAAAGATAAAATTATTTTTAAAATTAAGTCACAAGTTATTAATATCAATAAATAAATCTTGTGACAATAATGTTTTTGACAATAACTTTTTTTTCTTGCTGCTGTAATACCAAGGGTGATAAATATTTGCTACAAATAACTAGGTTATTTCTTAGGAGTCAGTCCTCAGGTAGGAGAGCCGTCGGATTGGCGACGTACAGAATGAATAGCTTTGATACCATTTATTAGGTCATAATTTATCTTTTTAGTCCAAGGGACATCTCCTGAACTTATCTTTATAACTACCCTTATTCTTCGTAACATTCTTTTTCCCAATTGGTATAACTCCTAGAGTTTAACTTATTCAATTCTTTACTCCTGCGTTTTCATTGCATCCAAGGGCTTACTAATTTTTGTTAACTTTAGTTTGGCTTTATACTCCATCATACTTGCTTGCACTAGCCAAAACACTTAATTCTTAACTATCTTTTACAATAGACATCTCCAGAAAATAGGGAATAGGTATGGAGGGGGAAATAATTGATAATTTCTGTACGATAATTGATTTTATTTTTTATTTTTGGAGATGTCTAATTATTTAACGGTCAAAAAAAATATACACTCATAGATAGGATGTAAGAAACCCTTCTGCCTTTCAGTCCGAATGCGGAGCTAACAGCATAGCTGCCCTCTGCCTTCCTTCCACTAAAGTATAAGTATTCAAGCGGACATTATATTACTCAGAATTTGATGAACGAAAAAAGTAATTGAGATGATTTGCATAGTACAGGACTTACGTAGAACCGCCATATCTACTGTGGGCGAATGCCATTCGCCCCTACAGATGGTGTATAACTTCATGTTTTGCGTAAGTCCTGATAGTATAAATACCTACCAAGCTACGGATTTCAATACTACTTTTAATGTTACAAATTGAAACACCGAATGTGGCTTGATGATTTTTCCTGATAATTTTTCGGTCTCATTCCAAGTCAATGCTTGAATATTGTTGTATTTTTCGAGCGCGACTTGTATCATCTACGCGGGCGATTAGATTTCAAAGAAAAATCTATGATTGTTCCGCTCGTTATCTATTAATACCATTAGCCTTTGATTCCCATACCAACTATCCATTAATACTGTTTTTACTGGCAATTTATTGTTGAAGACTACATCAAAAATCATTTCTTCAACGCGGTCTATTTTACTTTTTTTTATCACTACCTGGGTCATAAATACGATAATCTATAATTCGCGCATTGCTCTATTTCTGGATGAAAATCAATACAATTCACTACTCCAATACCGCGAATTACTTTATGTTCCTTACCACTATATTGACGCCGAACAAGTGGCTCTTTTTCTACAGAATGCTCCGCAAACAGAGGGGCTACGCTTTCAATATTTGAAGAATATTTTTTATTAATTACCGAAAACTTGTGGTTTAAAGCTTCCCCTTTTAAGGGGATAGTCACTTCAGTTATCAGTTATCAGTTAGCCTCCTATGGTCGGAGCTACGCTAAAAGTTATCAGTACCGACAACTATTGCCTGCAGCTTACGAAAATACGCTCACTGAATATTTTTTCATCTCCTTAAAAGGAGAGGCTTTGGACCTCATTTTTTGGTAAATAAAAATTTTCATGATTAGTCAATCCTATCAGCTTTCAAGGAGAGGTAATTATTAATTATTAATTATTAATTGTTGAACGTATCATTAAAAATTTAATATCCATCTTCAGTTATGAATTCACTGCCTTTATAGCAGGAATTAGTATTGAGAGGCTTAAGGAGAATTCAAAGTATTGAAAAAACAACTAACCTTGACCACAACAAGTGTATATTCATTATTTATGAAACAGCTAAAAACTGAATGGGAGCTACCTGAATAATTACGGTAAAAATACATTAAAATTATCATTAAAAAACATTAAAATTAGCTGGCAATGCTTGTAATTATTGTAAGCATTTCCTGCGGAATGGGCTCGCATTCAGCTATTAGCAGTCAGCTCTTCAGTGCGGATGCTGTGCAAACAGCAATAAAAATGAATGAAGCAAGCACTTGCTTAACTTCTACTACATTTTTAAACAAAGAATTGAAGCACAAGAACAACAAGCTTAAATTGTTCACTAAAGGTAAATATTGCTGTTTGCGCAGCATGACCTAGGAATAGCTGATAGCTGACCGCTGTTTGCGCAACATTCGGACCGAAATGCTTACTAATTATCTACAGGAAGGTAGTTATATTGAAGAATGTTCAGCATAGGAAACAATATTACTAATTCAGTTAGACTTAACCGCAGATAAATTACAAACAGCAGCTCTTTATACAGATAAATTCATTGGTGTAGCAGTAGTTTTTTTTGCTATAATGTCAATAAAAATTGTCAAACTTGCAACTATTATTTTAATATAAATGGCAGTTTATCTTCTGATATTATTAATGCAATTGTAGAGACAAGGCCACCAATGAAATTTAGCATCGTAATTACAACTTATAATCGCTTAGATTTATTAAAACGGGCAATTAATTCGGCATTAGAACAAACCGTTGAATGTGAAATAATAGTAGTTGACGACTGCTCAATAGATGGTACAGATGAATATGTGAATAGCTTAGGCGATCGCCTAATTTACTGTCGTACTTCTTCCAACCAAGGTCATGCATATACAATGAATTTAGGTGTGCAAAATGCTCATGGAGAGTGGATAAAACCTGTGGATGATGATGACTATCTCACACCTAATTGTATCGAAGAAATGACTAAAGCAATTACTCTTCATCCTCAAGCAGTAATTCTTTCTTGTCAAGCAGCACAAGTTGATACTAATGAAGTAGAAATTAGTCGGACTCGTAAAACAGGGCCTGGAACGGCATTTTATATTCCCCAAGAAGATATTCACTATGGGATGTTACTAGAATCAGTGCCATTTGGCACTCCGATTCAAGTTGCTTTTCGTCGGGATGCTTTTTTAGAATCTGGAGGATGGGATACTAATTTAAGGAGTTGCGATGATATTGATTCTTGGATTAGAATTACTGAGTTTGGTGATGCTATTTTTTTCAACCAATGTTTAGTTTATCGTACTATTTGGATAGGGGGGTATGACAGAAAAATTCCCTTGAAAAAACGTTGTAATACTAATATTTTAATGAAAGAAAAAATCTATAGTAAAGTTCATAAAAAGTATTCTCATCTAATTCCAGCCCTTGAAGATATACGGCAATACATGAATTTACATTGGGGTATAGTCGCTTTCAAACAAAAACAAGTATTAACAGCTATCAATTTATTATTACCAGCAGTTTTTTCTCTGAAAGCCTGGCAATTTTTTTTAGCAGTTACTATTGCTAGAAAACTGAAAAAAGACAATACAAATTTAAGAAAAAAAGTTTTGATTGATTAATTTGATATTTATATAGCAATCAATATAAAAGAATATTGCAAAACTTTTTTTATAGATAACAGGTATGTGATATTTTTATTGAAAAAAAGTATGTAATTCATACAGTTTTATGTAAAATGATATAAATTTGAACTTCATACTAAAAGGCATAGTATCAATAGTTGTTGATGATACACCTAAAAATAATCATCTTCCCTATTAAGATCAAATCCGGTAGCATTGGTTTCAACAATTAATAATTAATAATGAATAATTAATAATGAATAATTAACAATTACCGAAAAATTGGGTTTAAAGCCTCTCCATTCATGGAGAAAAAAGAAAAAAAGGTAGTGCGTCAAGGAAGTGTGGGAAGTGTGGGAAGTGTGGGAAGTGTGGGAAGTGTGGTCTGCTCGAAAGTAGGAGGAATAATTGTACCTGTATCTTTCTGGGAAGTGTCTGTCTTTCGTCCTAACTTTTTGGTCTTAAAGGGTGAAAAATTTGCACTTTTTTCCCGACAAAAATCCTAAAAACTTTATAGATCAGTGCTTTTAGATTAGATCTGCGGGCCCTACGCAGGCGAATCCCACACTTTACGCTCTGCACAACCGAAAAAAATTCCTTTTAACCCAATCCTATCAGCTTTCAAGGAGAGGTAATTCGCGCATTCGCGCATTCTTGAACTATTTTGTCAAGTCTTATGTTAAGAAAGATGTGGGTAATGGATAGCCTTTTAAGGGGATAAAAAGCGGTCGTTCGCGGATCTCGGAACGGAGTTCTCTCTTCGTAGCGGACCGTAGGGTGGGATGGCGATCTTCGGAGCGGGTCTGCAAGAACGGGTCTCGGAGCTGTCCGACCATCGACCGCTCTCTTGGTCGTACTTCGTAGCGGACCGTAGGGTGGGATACTGATAACTGATAACTGATAACTGAAATAACCCTACTCTCTACTAGAAAAAATACCCCGTTCTCGTAATTGCTGCATAAAATACTCTTCTAGACTAAGCCTTTCTATATTCATTTTCATCAGTGTCGCTTTCATTAATCCCAAACTAACTAAAAATTCTTTAGGGTCTCCCCGCAAATGACCTTGCCAAAAATTATGCTCTAATTCTAAATCTGGTATCCATTTTTTAAGAATCTTAAGATTACCACTTTTACCCTTGACATAATAGCTTTCATTAGTTCCTAATACTTCATCCAAAGTACCAATACAAATTAACTCTCCCTCTGCAAGAATAGCAATGCGATCGCATATTTTCTCCACATCAGACAAAACATGACTATTAAAAAAAATAGTCTTACCTTGTTTTTTAAGCGAGATAATAATTTCTCTGATTTGATAACGACCCATTGGATCTAAACCTGACATAGGTTCATCCAAAAATACTAACTCAGGGTCATTAATCAAAGCTTGCGCCATACCAACTCTTTGCAACATTCCCTTAGAATATTGACGTAATTGCTTTCTGATAGCTGTTGATTTAGACAATCCCACTAGGTCAAGTAATTCTGGAATTCTTTGTTTTTGTATTGATATTGGTATTTGAAATAATCCTGCTACAAATTCTAGAAATTCCCATCCAGTTAAATATTCATAAAAGTAAGGATTTTCTGGCAAATAACCAATTTTTTCTTTAACCACTCGATCGCCTATTGATTGCCCTAATAAAATTCCCGACCCAGATGTAGGGCGTACAATTCCTAATAAAGTTTTAAGTAGAGTAGTTTTACCTGCACCATTTTGTCCTAAAAGTCCAAAAGTTTCTCCTTGATAAACTGTCAAAGTACAGCTTTTAAGAGATTCTATTTTTTGATTCATCCAAAAACCAGTGCGGTAAAATTTGCCTAAATTAGTAGTTTGCACAACTGGCAATTTTTCTGCTTTCTTAGCTTCAGTGGGAATATTGACAGCAGATTCCATAAAAACTCAGCTTATATGTCAAATTTCTTATTTCTTATTAATTATCATACAGCGCTTTTCAGATTGATAAACCACATCGCCACAACCAAAACCCTGTAAGGGCGAATGGCCATTCGCC
>JAXHSW010000122.1:0-24587 GCA_034190295.1 Cyanobacteriota bacterium
GTGTGAGCCACTCCCGGTCCTCCCTGACCTATCCGTGTATCCGTGCCATAATCCGTGTGAGCCACTCCCGGTCCTCCCTGACCTATCCGTGTATCCGTGCCATAATCCGTGTGAGCCACTCCCCCACTCCCTGTACGGACGCCCTGATGCAACCTCCCTACCTACTCCCTGACCTATCCGTGTATCCGTGCCATAATCCGTGTGAGCCACTCCCGGTCCTCCCTGACCTATCCGTGTATCCGTGCCATAATCCGTGTGAGCCACTCCCCTACTCCCTGTACGGACGCCCTGATGCAAGGTCCCTACCTACTCCCTGACCTATCCGTGTATCCGTGCCATAATCCGTGTGAGCCACTCCCGGTCCTCCCCACCCCCTATCAGTGAACTATTATTCCTCAAACTGCATAAGGTCTTTCACAAATTCTCGATCGAGAATCTTTTTAGGTCTTAATACTAACAAAACCCGTCCAAGTAAAGGTATATTAGGCAATTCATCAAAGCACTGCATCTCTATCTTCCCAGCTTGGTCTATGATAAAATAACCATCCTCATACCATTCACGTTGAGAGCGATCGATAATTAACAAAACTTCCTCAGTTTCTCCCGGTATTGGAGTAGGCAAGCGATCGCTATTTTCAATTACTGCCACAGGATCTTCTGCTTGCATAACAACTCGCCATCCAGGTATCCCTACCCAAGCACCTGTTCCACCAGAAAACTTGACTATTCCATGAGACCCCACCTCCTCAACTATAGGTACAGCTTTTAAATCTTCCGTGTTAAGCGGTAATTTTCCAACTACTGGTAAAACACGGGGCAACTCTTCTTCTGACTCCATTCGATAAATTGGCAGACGGGGTGCTGGTCTCTGGGAAACAATAGTAAAATCAGTTAATAATTGTTCAAGTTGTTTTCTGGCTGTTTGAGAATCAGCCAATTTAAGACCTTTAGCAATGAGACGAGACCGTTGTTGTAAGTCGTTTTGTTCCCTAGCTAGTTTCCAACATTGATAAGCTACTATATCTCCAGGGCGATCGGAAAATCCTTCTGGAATAGTTCTCATCCGAGCAAAATCCTTAATGGCCTTTGCTAAGTCTTTAGCATCATCAACATCAAGATTATGCTCAACTATAAACTCAGTTGCTATAACTCTTTGCTCTTGAGTTAAAATTCTCAATTCATACAGAATATCACTGCCAGACCTCTCGAAACGTGATAAAAAATCTGTTCCACTTTGCGACTGCAGATTTTTTGCGGTTTTGGCATTGACAATACTTGTGTATACTTGAGAACCCACTATTACCTGATTTTGCTGTACGGGTTCAAATCCTGTTGCTTCAAATATTTGCTGAGAAGTATATCCAGCTTTTTGTAGTTTTGCACAAGCTTGTCCCCACTCTACCCAATTACTTTCTTTACGACGTAGCAAACCAATTAAGTTTTCTATATCTACTGGGTTTGTTGATTTTTGTTGAGAGTTAGGGGAGTTTTCTGGTGTTTCGATCATAATTGAGAGTGCACTTTTTTTGTTTTAAATGAATGAATAAGTCTTTGACTATGCTACCTAAAAATATATCAGCTAGGGATATAAGGCCATAAGTTAATTTATTTCTGATATACAACACCAAAAATCAAGTTTCGGTTGAATACTGACAACTTTATAAGATAGAAGGTTATTAGATGATAATGAAGGTAGTATTTGATGAATAGACATCTCCAAAAATACTAATTTTGGAACAGTAATATAAGGGTTTCAGATCCTTTTCTGGAGATGTCTAATAGTTATAGTATCCGAATAATTAGTTATCGTATAATTCAGGAGTCAGGAGAAAGTTAGGATGAGAGTGGGAATTATCTGGGGATATTCCAGGATTTTATGTTTACATTGATCTCCATTGAATGGAAGTAGAAAGTGCTATAAACCTAAAATCCAGATTTTATATAAATGCCTAGTCACAAAGTAACGCCACAATCTGTTAGTATTATGGCACTTGGTGGACATTAAACAAATTGCTTATTGATGTTGGCTGATGGGAGTTGGGCTTTTTGTATATATGGCCTAGTTAAGACTGGATGAGAAAATAAAAGTAAGAGGAAACTCTTAAGCATCCAATCACATCAGTTTTGCGTTTAAGCTATCTTTGACATTAATAAGTTTTAAAAGTGTGGGCAAAGATGTCGAAAATTGAATCAGTATTATGTTATTTTCGGGTTACAATTGCAGAGGTTTGTTTGAATGGAAGCAATTCCTCAACAGTTAGATACCATAAAAAGCCAACTGATGAGCTCAAGAAGAAGAAAGAAGCCTAAAATGTTAGTGGTAGATGATGAACCAGATAATTTGGACTTGCTCTACCGCACCTTCAGACGAGATTTTAGCGTACTTAAAGCTGAAAGTGGGATTCAGGCTTTGGAAATTTTGGCATCAGAGGGAGAGGTGGCTGTCATTATCTCCGATCAACGAATGCCAGAAATGAAGGGTACAGAGTTCTTAAGTAAGACGTTGCCCCAATTTCCTAATACTATCAGAATTATTCTCACAGGATTTACTGATATTGAAGATTTGGTGGAAGCAATTAATTCTGGACAAGTATATAAGTATATTACTAAGCCTTGGGACCCTAATGAACTAAAAGGAGTTGTACAAAAGGCGGCACATACTTATGAACTTTTGAATCAACGTACTGAAGAATTGCTGAAAGCTCAAACTCAATTGGAATTGTTGAGCAGTGTGGTTAATATCTCTCAAAATTCTGAGACAATAGAGCAAGCTTTAGAGCAAATTGCCTCTGTCTACAGCGAAGCTTTTTCTTCTGATATATGTATTTTGCAATTGATTGAAGATAATTGTCTAACTACGATTCAAGGAGTTAGTAGTAAAGTTGGCCAGGTTGACAATTGGTTAGCTAACGATCCTCTGGCAATTGAAGCGATCGCCTCTCAAAAGTTACAAGCGGTGATGGATATATCAGCAGATACTGAATTTTCTAATGTGGCAAATTATCAAGTTTCAGGAATAAATGCTCATATTGTCATCCCCATTTCCTATGGTCAAAAACTTGTGGCCTTGATGTCCTTGCAGTGGCAACAACCAAGCAAAATAAGTCCAGAAGAACTTGATACAATTAATATCTGTACTCAACTACTGCCATTGGCTTTGAATAGTTTTGCATAGCTTCAGGCATACTTGAAAGAAGTCAAAAGTAAGAAGTCAAAAGTCAAAAATTAGAATTTGTTTTTATAACGGGGATTAGTGAGCAACTCTCCCAACAAAAATTCGCCATTTCCCGGCAGGGTGGCACGACCCAATCCTGTTTGATAACTTCTTCTAACAGTAAAAGTCTCTATAAACTTACTATAAAGCCTTTAGCAATTAATAATTAATAATAATTAATAATTAATAATTACCTCGAGAGTGAAAACGGATAGGATTAACTAATCATGAAAATTTATTCTTGTTTCTCCTTTAAAGGAGAGGCTTTAAACCCTAATTGTTTGGTAAAAATTAAAACTGCTATTTATGATTAATAATTCCACAGAAGTTCAGGCCATATTTAACAGAATTGCCCCAGTTTATGACCAACTTAATGATGCACTAAGTCTGGGACTACATAAAATTTGGAAGCAAATGGCTGTAATGTGGAGTGAAGCTAATAATGGTGATACTTGCTTGGATTTATGTTGTGGGAGTGGAGATTTGGCTTGGATGCTGGCCAAGTGTGTTGGAAGTAAAGGTCTAGTGTATGGAGTAGATTTTTCAGTACAACAATTGGCGATCGCCCGTAACCGCAAATCACCTTTATTTGGTCAGATTAGTCCCATTAATTGGGTAGAAGCAGATGCTTTGAATTTGCCCTTTGCCGATAATTATTTTGATTGTGCTACTATGGGATATGGTTTGCGTAATGTCCTAGATATTCCTCGTTGTTTACAAGAGTTATATCGAGTCCTCAAACCCAATTCTCAGGCAGCTATTCTTGATATGCACCGTCCCAGTGCTTCTTTAGTCAGAAGTTTTCAACAGTGGTATCTAGATACAATAGTAGTTCCTGTGGCTCGTAATTTGGAGCTAACTCAGGAATACGCTTATATTAGTCCAAGTCTGACAAAATTTCCCACAGGGTTAGAACAGGCTAATATAGCATATCAAGCCGGATTTGTCAATGCCAAACATTACCCTATTGCCGGAGGTATGATGGGAATATTAGTAATTAGAAAATAATTTTTTCAACTAAATTTCAAAAAGGAGTCCCGCATTGTCATCTGTGATTCAGCACCGGGAGGAATTTTTGAGAGCAAATAAAACGAAGCTTCATTGTTGATATTTTTAACCATTTGAAGTACCATAATAGTCTTATAATTGTTATTAGTTTTGTCAAAAGTAGATAGTCTAAAATAATTAAAGTTGTCTAATATCTGGCTTTATTTTGTACCACCAATTGCCGGTGGAATTATTGGCTATTTCACTAATGATATAGCTATTAAAATGCTATTTCGCCCTTATCGTCCTTACTATACTTTTGGGCAAAAGCTACCCTTTACTCCTGGCTTAATTCCTGCTAATCAAGAACGTTTAGCCAAGCGAGTTGCTGATACTATAATGGGTTCTTTGTTAACTCCTTCAGAGTTGCAAAATTTAGCACGTCGCTTATTACAAACGGAGCGAATGGAGGCAGCTATTCTGTGGCTGCTACAAATGTCCTTAGAACAATTTAAAATCGATACAAGTAAGAAAACTGCTAAAATTCTAGCAAATATTCTACGAGATTTATTAGGTCAATCTTTGCCTAGACTTCTCAAAGTTTGGGCAAAAAGAGAAGACTTCTTGGAAGATCAACTCAACCAAATTTTTGACCAAGTATTGCTAGAGTTTCAACTAACAGAAATGCAGGCAATTCAACTATCAGATTGGTTGCTCAAAGTTGTACTACCACCAGATATATTAAGGCAGACCTTAATTGATTTTCTCACAGATCAAAATATTTCAATTATTGATGAAGGTTTTCGTGAAAAAGCTAGTGGTACTTATTGGGTAGTAGCTAATTTGTTCGGGCTGCGTAATACTTTAACTAGATTAAGAACTTTTTGTCTAGATGAGAGAGAATTAACTAATCAACGTTTAAAAGAATTAATCAGAGCATTAGGTGTTAGAGAAAGAATTCAGGAATGGTTACAAAATCTTTCCATGCAAAATTTACCTGTTTCTACAGTACGCCAGTTAAGAAATACAATGCGTGATAGTGTACGTCTATATTTGCAAGAGCGTGGTGCCGATTTAATTCAAGGTTTAAGTTTATCTATAGATTGGGAACATATTGCCGATTTAATTATTAATCGCTTACAAGCTTCATCAATAATGAATAGTTCTCTAGAATTGGTGAGTCAAGAATTAGCTTTGGTTTTAGAACGCTATTTAGAACGGGATTTAGAAAATATTGTGGCTCAAGCAATTCCAATTTTAAATATTGACCAAGTAATTATTGACCGTGTTAAGGGTACTTCTCCTGAAGAATTGGAAGTTGCTGTTAATGTTATTGTCAAAAATGAGTTGCAAGCTATTGTTAATTTGGGTGGTGTTTTAGGTGTTGTGGTTGGTTCATTTCAGACAATATTGTTGTTGCTACAAAGGTAATACCAATTTTATCAAAATAATTGGGTCGCGCAACCCCGGCTTTTAAGGCGATCGGGTTTTTGGAGGATAGCTCTAATCCCCGTTACAAAAATCACTTCTGTAGGGGCGAACGGCCGTTTGCTTCGCATAACTATCGTTAACGCCCCTACTAACTTCTGACTTCTGACGCGCGTTAAGTGAGGTGGCACAGAATTATGAAATTTATTAATTTGTCTATCTCAATCTACACTCAATCGCGATCGAGATATGATTTATGCAACTTCTGATAAATTTGGTATAAAACACTATGTCAACTCCAAAATCAAATAATAACTCCTCTCAAACTAAACTTAGCCCAGAAAAATATGCTCGTCTCAAAGGTGAACTGGATGCACCTTATCGAGGACCACGGCAATTTATATATATAGTTTTCGGAGCTTCTGGTTTCATCGGAGCTTTTATTTTTTTAGCAAAAATTATTGCAGGTCAGAATATCGGTTCTGCTTTGCCCAATTTTGCTTTACAAGTTGGAATTGTAGTCCTGATGATTTTCCTGTTTCGTTTGGAGCAACAGGCCAGTAAGTAGGGTTTGCTGAAAAAAGCAGAGGGTGGGAAGTGTGGGAAGTGTGGGAAGTGTGGGAAGTATAATTTTCCCTACCGCGTCAATCTTATCCGCTTTCAAGGAGAGATAATTATTAATTATTAATTATTAATTATTAATTTTATAAGTGCTTGTCTGTCTTTTGTCTTAACTTTTTGGTCACTCAAGCTGAAAAGTAGGCACTTACTTTTATCTGTCATATCATGTCCGAAGGCAATTGTTTGTGTAAACCCAAGAGTGAATATCTGGAAATTTAAGTTTTTTTCTTACTATTTATTAAACCTTCCTACTTCTTCCCTCTTTCTTCTTCCTACTTCTTCCCTCTTCCTTCTTCCTTCTTCCTTACCTTGCTACCGGACATGATATCAGTGCTTTGAGAATCGATCGGCAAACCCTAAGTAACAAAAGTTTAAATTTTGTCATAAGGATATATATTTGGCCATAAAAGTACAAAAAAATAAAGAAAATATTACGAAATCCTCGATCCCTGTTAAGTTGCCATAAAAATAGTAAATGATTATAAATTGAGGTCAGTTAAAAATAAAGACCTTAAATTTTTTAAGTGGGGTCAGCTTATATAAAGGCCCAAAATATAAAAAACCTTTTTTAAAAGCAAAACGCCTAGTTCTAAATATATTAGGACCAGGCGTTTTGTAATTTGAGTTGTTCTCAGAATTATGGTATGGCAGAAGGAAGAAGGAAAAATCTTACTTTGTCTGAATTAATTTTAAGCTTTTAATTTGTCCTAGCCTTTCCTTCGACTGCTATAGAATGAGAACACTTTTTGTGATGATAAATAAGATACAGTTGAATCTGGCTATACGTTTCCTGTCGGTAAGAGCATTGAAACTTTCTAGCTCATCAAGTTGAGAACTACCGTAAAAAACGAACAAGAAAATTTGTAATATAGACTACTGTTGTTAATAAGCTAGTGTTTCTAAAGTTTCCCGTAAATATATACTAACTTGTCGGTCTAAGGATATATTTGGCTGCTGACCTTCATTAATCTTACGCTCTAATTGCCATCTCTGAAAACCTGAACTTACAGCGATCGCTTGCTTCAAACCATCCCACATTTTAGATTCTGATTCATTTTTTGTAATTACTTTGGCTGAATTATTATTCCAAGAGGTAACATTAAATTTATTCATAATACTTACCTGAGTTAGTGATAAAGTTGCTGAGATTTACAGCTTCTACTTCTTTAAAGATAGCTCACTATTCACAAACCAGGTATTAATATAGGACTATATATGTTATCAAATCTTGACTTTTAGAAATCATCTTTAATTTATTCAAACAGAATATAGGTAGATTTAATGCCTACCTAATTTATAAGAGACATCTGTTCAATAATGGATAATGGATAATGGATAATTGATAATTACCTCTCCCTAAAATGGATAGGATTGAATAAAAGGAAAATATTTTCTCTCTTGGTCGATGGTCCGACAGCGAGGAGACCCGTTCTTGCAGACCCGCTCCGAAGATCGCCATCCCACCCTCCGGGAAGCTCCGAAGAGCGACCGCTTGTTTCTCCACGGCGAGTGAGAGGCTTTTTACCTTAATTATTCGGTAAAAATCAAAAATAAAAGCAATTCTTATCTATAAAATTGTCAATTATTTATTCCCGATCCCTCTTTTGGTGAAGATGTCTAATAGTGAATATTTTAACTAGCTATTAGCTTGAGCGCATTTTGGTACCGGAATGCTCCGCAAACAGCTAGCCTCTTGCAGAGAAACTGCGCACTTCAGCTTGTAGGGGAAATGGCCAGCAACCCCCTACTTGGGTAAAACATCCCCGGTTTCTATAAACCGGAAGGTGCGCGGAGGGGTAACAGTCCCCTTCTAAACATTTACTGCTGAGTGCTGAGTGCTTAAACAGATAGTTTCCGACGCTTAGTTACCATTTGGTAGCCTTCAACTATATCACCTTCAGCCCAACTACTAAAGTTGTCTAAGCTAATGCCACATTCATAACCTGCGTTAACTTCTTTTACATCATCCTTAATACGTCTTAGAGAGTCCAGTACACCTTGGTGAATAACTTCTCCTTTGCGGCGTACTCGTACCTTACAGTTACGGATAACCTTACCAGAAAGTACATAGCAACCTGCAACAGCACCACGATTAATGGTAAACACAGCACGTACTTCTACTTCACCTAACGGCTCCTCTACTAGCTCAGGGTCTAATAGACCTTCCATTGCCCCTTGAATATCATCCAAGAGTTTGTATATAACGTTGTATTCCCGTACATCTACTCCTGCCGCATCCGCAGCTTGACGTGCTCCTGATGCCATCGTTGTATTAAAGCCAATAATCACAGCTTCACTAGCAGCTGCTAAGTCAATATCTGTTTCTGTCACTTCTCCAGCTCCAGAGAATAATAGCCTTAGTTGCACTTCTTTTTGAGGTAGTTGTCGCAGAGCTGCAACAATAGCCTCAACAGAACCTTGAACATCTGCTTTTAGTATCAAATTTAGTTCTTTGAGGTCTCCTGCTTGGGCACGAGCTGAAACAGCACCAAGAGTTGTCCTACGCATGATACGAGATTCTCTTTTAGCATCTGCTCTGTCTGTAGCAACTGATGAAGCATCTTTTTCATTTTCAAACACATCAAACTCATCGCCAGCTTGAGGCACATCTCTGAGACCAAGAACTTCTACCGCAAAGGATGGACTAGCTTCTTCCACACGGTTGCCTCGGTCGTCAATCATTGCCCGCACTTTTCCGTAGACAGAACCAGCAACTACAATATCTCCTACTCTCAAAGTCCCATTTTGTACTAACAAACTAGCTACTGGTCCTCTAGCTTTATCTAAGTGAGCTTCAATTATGGTGCCTTTGGCCAAACGTTCTGGGTTAGCTTGTAAGTCTTCTACCTCCGACACTAACAGAATCATTTCTAGTAAGCTATCCAGATTCTGTTTCTTGATGGCGCTAACTGGAACCATAATAGCGTCACCACCCCATTCTTCAGGAACTAAGCCATGTTCCATCAATCCTTGCTTAACACGATCTTGGTTGGCTTCTTCTTTATCGACTTTGTTAATTGCTACTATCAGTGGTACTCCCGCAGCTTTCGCATGGCTGATAGCTTCTATGGTTTGTGGTTGTACACCATCATCTGCTGCCACAACTAGCACTGCCACATCTGTAACTCTTGTTCCTCTTGCTCGCATTGCAGTGAAAGCTTCGTGACCAGGAGTATCTAAGAATACTACTTGTTGCATCTTACCTTCATGTTCAACATCAACATGATAGGCTCCAATATGTTGAGTAATACCGCCCGCTTCCCCTGCTGCTACTTTAGTTGCACGGATTGAATCTAGAAGACTGGTTTTTCCATGATCGACGTGCCCCATAATTGTTACTACTGGAGGACGACGTTCCAGTTTTTCTAGATCGGCATCTTCTAGCATTTCAGTGGTTTTCTTCGCTGCAGATTCTTCTTCTAGGGCTTCTACAGGAATTCCTTCTTCTTCTGCTACCATAGAAATGGTGGCAATATCTAAGCTTTCTGTAATGTTGACTGCTATACCTTTCATAAACAGTCTTTTAATAATCTCTGTTTCTGCTACTGCCAAAGCTGTTGCTAATTCTTGAACTGTCATGCTCGAACTAATTACTAGCTTTTCTACAGGTTTAGCTTCAACAGATTGATTTTGTTCGGCAATTTCAGACTTGGCAGGTTGCTGTGATTTACTAGATTTCTTTTTGATGCTGGGAGCGTTGTTACCAGAATTGGATTTAGTTTTGCCAGGACTACTGTTTGGTTTTGGTGGGCGAGCTAAAGATAAGCTCATTGTTACTGGTTCTGGCTTATTTAAAAGTTCTTCTAAATCTTCATCATCTTCTTCTAGGAGTGGTTTTGGACGAAGACGTTTCGCTTTTGCACTAGCTTTAGCATTTTTCTGAGCAATTTCGCTTGGATCTTCTTCTTCTTCCCAAGTTGGACCTTTCTTGAGTTTCGCTGATGGAGGTTTAGTTGGAGATATTATTTTTCGTCTTGGTTTTTCTACCTCATTAAAATCTAATTCTATTACTTTCTCTTCTGGCTCTTTTTCTTCTGTTATGTCTAAATCAATATCTGTATCTATTGGAGAATCAACTGATGTTTTTAGTCTCGGTTTTGGTGCAAGCTGAGGTTTTGGTAATTCTTGAACTTGCTTTGCTTTAACCGTAGGTCTATCTCGATGTTTTTGCTTTGACTGACTTGAAGTTTCAGGGCCTCGAATAGCTGGTTTGACACTTTCTATTTGAGAAGTATCTTTGTTTTCCTTTTTATTAACAATTGCAGGCTTTTGAGAAGGTTTTTCTTCTCTATCTTTTCTTTTTTTACCTTCCTGCTTTGTTTTCTTATTTTTTTGATTAGGCTTTGTTGTGGAGGAACTTTGTAGATTTCGATTTGCGCTAGGAGGTGCTGGTCTTACAGGTGGTCCTACTAACTCGGGGACTGCCGTGACTGTTTTTTCTGATGATATGCCCATATCTGTAGAGTTTTCATCTACTTCTGATACAGATTTACTTTTTTCTCCCTCTAGCTTTGAGGAGAAGTTTGGCCTTGGTTTACTGATAGGTTTAACTTGCCTGTCTAGTGCTTCGGGTGCTGGAGGTTTTGGAGGAGTTGCCACTAATTGAACGTTCTTATTCTGGGTTTGGGTTTGATTTTTGAGTTTAGATTTTTCTTCTAATGGTCTGGGTTTGGGTTTGCGTATTTCTAATATTTGCTGTTTTTTACCCTCGTTATTATCGGAAGTTGGCTCTTGATTGTGAGAGTTAGTTTTTTCTGGAACAGCAGACCTACTGGGAGAGTGGGGTAAGCTTTCTGCTGTTTTGCGGATTAGTTCTGCTTCTGGTTCTGTAATAGTACTACTGTGACTCTTCACAGATATGTCGAGCTGTTCACAAACTGCTAATATATCTTTGTTATCCAAATTCAATTCCTTTGATAATTCGTAAATTCTTACTTTTCCGTTGTTCATCCACTCTACCCTCTATTTATAAATCTATAGTTTTACATTGTCATAATGTTGATTTAACGACTACAGTACAATCATACTAGCTTTAGGTTCAGTTTAGCTACTTAAAAGCTTTTTTTTTATTTTTACTGCTTTGTAGTTGTGGGCTTCTTTTTGTTAGGTAATCCTGGTTTACGGTATCTGAGGTTTTTTGTCCTTCTAGCTCTCCATTTGTAAGAACGTTTGGAGAGTTTTTCGGAAATTCATGAACCTCGGTGTTGAATTTCTAGCATCCAGATCGCCTTGTTTCCTTCTAATAGAGCCATCCCTGTAACTTTTGAGCCTTGGTCCATCTTGAGAGTTAAAGTTTTTTCTACAACTATTTCAACAGTTTTGCGTGAGAATCAAAGTAAACGGAAAGCGTCGCCAGACAGCAGCTTTGCCCGAATTTAACAACCTACGAGCAACAGTTGGTTTGCAAGGTTGTAATGGTTTTTTGTTTGTATCTATGACAAAAACGTAATTAGTATTAGACATTGTGGTGTCTAGTCCTTTTCAGTAAAGTGTTCCTCGATCGTGTTGGCTAGGCTTGTTCATGCTTCTGACACTATCGGTACAAAACCCACTTCCGATTATCGCTATTAAACGATTTCCTTAATCAGGAGCGACTATGAGTATGTTGGAGTTCGCATACAGTAGTCGTGACCTGCCAACGTAGTCAGTACTGACTCGATCTGCAACCTTTGAGAGACAACCTTAGAAATGTCCAGAGTTGTCTAGGTTTTTCAAAGGTGTTTACCTATTGTCTTGATTAAGTTTATATTTTTAGTTAAAATCCATCATTATTTAGTGAGATTGGAGAAATGAATATTTCAGAGTAGTTCCCTGAAAGTCTACTTGCTCCATTTATTAACTAGACTCGAACTTTTGATATAAGTTAAAAATTATACATATAAGTTTTACATATAAGTTAAAGTTTTAAGCAATTTTTTTATGTATTCCAATTTGAAAAATTAAGTTTGTTATTTTTTATACATATAATCTTTGAAAATTTAAGTTTCCTCAAAAATTTTTTGTCCTCTGAATATCTATCTTAGCAGGATTTATAATTTTTTTGCTGCCTGAATGCTGTCTTCAGTTGTTATTTAGTTTGAAAACGGGCATACTGTTTCACAAGGTAATTCAGCTATCTAAAATTAAAATTCACGACAGCTCAGTAACTTATAGGTGTATATTAATTTAGACATGAAATATCTAACTGCTAGAAAAGATACACAAAATGAATTGCGGTCTTCGATTTATTTAGTAATTTTTAGTAATTTAGAGTTGATTTGTGGATAATACAAATATTATTCTGTTGTACAACTATTTGTTGAAGAATTTTCAGCGGTCATCTTTTGTCTTTTTGGATGAATAATTTTTCAATCTTTCCGATAATGCTTGATATATTTCTGGTGATACATAAGTTTTAAGTGAACGGCCTAATTTATTCTTTTTACGAGCAATTTGGAAACATTCTGTTTGTGGACAAATGTAAGCTGAACGTCCTTCTCCTTCATCTAGTCTAATGGTAGAAGATTTTTTAAGACGAATAACTCGCCAAAACTCTTCTTTAGGGGCAAGTTTTTTACAACTAACACACCGACGGTAATTTGGCTTCATTTTGATTTTTTCGTTGATTTACTAGCGATCGGCATTTTCCGTACCGAAACACTTTTTAATTACCTTACCGAAAAATTGGGTTTAAAGCCTTACCGAATAATTAATAATTAAATAATTAAATAATTAAATAATTCGCGCCTTGAACCCGACCCTTTCAAGGGGAAAAAAATAAATTTTTTCCTTTTATTCAATCAATTCCGTTGTAAGCATTTCCGTTTGTCATGCTGCGCAAACAGCTATTAGCAGTCAGTTTTCAGCAACAAGACTTTCTTTTTAAGAACAGTGTTCAAATTAATATAGACTTTAAGGTCAAGGGAAGCAACTTTTGTAGTAAGACAATAAATAAAGCTTTTATCCTAAGTTAAAAGCAATAGCTGATAGCTGATGGCTGACGGCTGTTTGCGCAGCAGTCCGCAGGAAATGCTTACATTTCGTTTTAGGGAGAGGCAATTATCAATTATCAATTATCAATTATTGAATAGCTATAGCGCGCTTCAGCATTTTCCGTACCGGAATGCGGAGCTAAAAGCTGTCAGCTTTTTGACCTTGGGTTAAAATCCCCTCCTAAACATCAGAAAAATCAATTAAAAAAAAATCAATTATGCTGACCGCTGACCGCTGAGGTGCTGACTGCTTTTTAAGGCTTTTTTATAAATTGATTCATCTGGATAGGGCAGAATATTTCGGCATGCATTGTCTTATGTTTATATTTGGGAATTTTTGGTTTTCCTAAAAATTCATTTGGCTGTTTTTGCCATGCTTTTAAAGCTGCAAAATAACTATTCCAAGCAGAGTGTAATCTTCTGATTATTTGCTTACTAACTAAAGTTAGTAAAGCTTGATAATCGTAACTTTTAGATACCTCGTGATACAGTTGATTAAAGCTTAGTTTCTTTTTGTTTTCAAAGAAATATTGGCAGTGGATGATAATTGGCTAAATTGAACAGATTTTTTGACAAAAAAGCCTTCTGGTAACAAGCTGACCACAAATAATGCGATCTGCCGATCGTATGACATTCAACTAGCTTCATATCTTAATTGTAGCTGATAGTGACTCAATGGATAGAAAACTGAACAAACTTACTTACTTTAGTTTGATAGCTCTAGTTATGAGTAAGTTTGATAAACTTTAGACAAGTTTTCCCTTTCTGTATTTACCGAAAAATTAAGGTATAAAGCCTCTCCATTCATGGAGAAAAAAGAAAAAAATTCCTTTTAGCCCAATCCTCTCCTTGAAAAGAAGAGGTAATTCGCGCATTCGCGCATTCTTGAACCCCGATCGAGATATTATTCTATGCTAGTTAGAAATGAATTTGGCATTACAGTTTTATAGCAGAGGAAGGAAGAAGGAAGAAAAAAAATCTGGCGAAGTCTTTCGTTTTAAGCTTTTGATATTTCAGCGGCCTTTGCTTCAACTGCTAGATTGTTTTCATACCATAAAACTCTAGAAATACCTGCTTTTTGAACTTACAAACCGAAATGATTTTGATTGTAAATAACTAACTCTATCTCTGAAATTATAATCCTTAATATTTAAGTTAATTCCACGGGATATTCAGTTTCATCAACTTCAGAATAATTATCTGGGTCTTCAAAATCTGTATTCTCTAACTCTAATTCTTCAGTATCGTTTTCTTCTTGTTCAGCTTCTTCTTGTTCAGCTAATGCTTGTTCAGCTTCTTCTTGTTCAGCTAATGCTTGTTCAGCTTCTTCTTGTTCAGCTAATGCTTGCCGATGAGAAACTTCAAGTGCAATTTTGCTATCTTCTTCATCACGATCGTATTTATCAGTATCCTTAATATCAATTTTCCAGCCAGTGAGGCGAGCGGCCAGACGCACATTTTGTCCTTCCTTACCTATAGCCAAACTAAGTTGATCCTCAGATACCAAAATATGCGCTCTCCTTTCTTCTGGATCGATTAAACGAACTTCGTCTACTCTAGCTGGACTAAGGGAATTGGAAATATAAGTTGCAGGATCTGGAGACCAACGAATCACATCTATTTTTTCTCCCCTCAGTTCATTGACAACTACCTGAATTCTCGACCCCCTAGCACCAATACACGCTCCGACAGGGTCTACATCTCTTTCTAGAGTATCAACTGCAATTTTAGTCCGAGGGCCAACATGTCTGGATGGCGGATTTGCTTCCCTGGCTACTGCTACAATTCTGACTATCTCATCTTCTATTTCTGGGACTTCATTTGCAAATAAATAAACCACTAAACCAGCATCAGCTCTGGATACAAGTAACTGAGGTCCACGAGTTGAGCCTTCACATACTCGCTTGAGATAAACTTTGAATGTGGCATTAGCACGGTAGTTATCGTTGGGTAATTGTTCTCGCTTAGGTAGTTCAGCTTCTACTTCTGGTCTACCAAAACCACTACTTGCAGATAAGATAATTGATTGTCTTTCAAATCTTAGGACTTTGGCTTGAAGAACTTCGCCTTCTAAATCTTGAAATTCTTCTTGAATCATCTTGCGCTGCTGATCTCGTAGTTTTTGAGCTAATACTTGTTTGGTCTGGATAGCAGCCATACGACCAAATTCATTTTGTTCTGGTGTGACGTCTAAGAATACCGCATCATTCAACTGGGCCTCTGGAGCTACTTTTATAACTTCTTGCAGAGCTATGTGGTGGTCTTGATTGGTTACTTCTTCAACGATGGTTTTAGTGGCCAATACTCTAAACCCTTCTTCCTCTACATCCAACTCGACTTCAAAGTTGTCAAAGTAATCATCTGTGAAATGAATTCCATCTAGACGTTGAGTACGTCGGTAGCGTTCATATCCTTTTAATAGAGCTTCGCGTAAAGCAGCTTGAACTGCTTGTTTTGGTAAATTGCGCTCTTTACTAATACCTTCGATCATATCTTTAAGTCCAGGCAAATTGACCATTGACATAATTTTTATCCTCTATTTTTCTAAATTTTTGTTCTTTGAGGCGAGTTTTTTTATCCTTGTGAGATTAGGATATTAATTATTTAGGTATTCAAGTGAAGTATTTTTTGTTTTTTCGAGGTAAGTATTTCGGTCCGAATGCGGAGCTAACAGCTAACTCGCATTCAGCTTTTAGCTGTTTCATAAATAATGAATATACACTTGTTGTGGCCAAGGTTAGTTGTTTTTTCAATACTTTGAATTCTCCTTAAACCTCTCAATACTAATTCCTGTTATAAAGGCAGTGAATTAATAGCTGATTGCTGATTACTGACCGCTGTTTGCTTACTTTTCGAGAGCTTAGATTTTCATAATTGAAAAAACCAGAAAAGAAGAACAAGTATAGAGTATTCTCTTAGGCTTGATATCCAGTTATGAAACTATAGGAATTTTAAACTCCTTTGAGTTTTTGATATAGGAATCACCGAATCAGTTGTGAGAATTTGACTATTCCTTAAAAGTATAGAATATAGGAGTTATCATATTCATATGATACGTTTTTTTCTTCTTTTCTGTTTATTTTTCCCTATTCCTTTTTACCTAAAACTTTCCAATATATCACAACTTAAATCATATTTCTATATTTAAGCCTGACTAGCAGTAAAACAATAAATTTATAGCAGAAGGAAGAAGAAAGAAGGAAGAAGGAAGAAGGAAGAAGGAAGAAGGAAGAAGGAAAAATATTATGGTAAGCATTCTGCAGTCAGCTATCAGCTATCAGCCTTATTAATTTGAGTGGGCAATTTAAGCTTGCTGTTTTTTTGCTTCAACTCTTTGTTTAAAAATGTTGTAGAAGTTAAGCAAATCCTTGCTTCATTTATTAAAAAGCTGTTTGCGTAGCATGACCTAGGAAAAGCTGACCGCTAATAGCTGTTTGGGGAGCATTCCGGAGGAAATGCTTACATATTATGTTGTTTGAGTGTTAAGTTTTTGAGCTGTCCTAACCTTTCCTTCGACTGCTATAAGACCGTAATTAATATTTGTCTTTTGATATTTTCTAGTGTTATTTAATTACCTTCCTTCCTGTAATTCAACAGTAATAATTAGAGAGCGTGGAATAGTCACTTGTCGTCCTTTTTGGTTAATGTAAACTGCTGTTCCATCGCGACTAACCAGTTGTCCTGTCCACTGATTTTTACCTTTATAGGGTTCGGAGGTATTAACAGTAACGCTAAACCCTTTAAAGGCAATAAAATCTCGGTCATTATCCAAAAATTTAGAAATACCAGGACTGGATATTTCTAGTAGATATGCTTCAGAAATAATATTTGCTGCATCTAGTGATTCTTCTATAGCATGGCTCATCCGTTCACAATCATCTAAACCTGTGTCTTGATGAAGGTTCCGAATGTCCAAACGCAGTACAGGAGGATGCTGATTTGTATGAAATACTGCCCCTACTAATTCCAATCCTAAAGACTCGGCAATAGGGGTAGCAAAATTGATGATTTGTGGTATTAATGGATGACTCATAGGACAAATGCAACAAAAAAAGTGGGCTTTACCCACTCCTAGTTAACAATTGTTAACATTAACTTAAATCTGTTACACCTTCTAAAAATCTAGACAATACCTAGACACGCTCTTCATCGGTGACTAAAAGCGATTTTTCCGGCTCACCCGTCCATAAGTCTACTGGCACGCGAAGGCTGATGTTCCGCTCAAGCGCATTGAGTTTAGGATTCCTTCTAGGGTTTTCATCAGACATGAAAAGTCGAGTGCAAAACACTTGATAATCGTTGCTAAAATCTTCTGGTCTTAGCAGACATAAGCGATAATAACACAAATTAATGGCGTAAAAACATGGACATTTTGTAGATATAAGTCTTGGATAGTCTATGTTTTTCAGCTCTAGCAAGCAAAAGTTAAATTATCGAAGGTCGTCGCCCATATTTTTGAGGACAAAAGACTATATTTAACTATATCTGACTATATTTATGTACAACCTTTATTATACAAGTTTTAGAATCGGGATAGGTTTTCCCTACTTAGTTAGCTATATTTTACTGTTAGTAGTTATACATATCATATTTTTTATTGATAAGCAAGTTTATTTTTTCTCCCATTGCAATTAACTTTTTATACCATTTCACTTTTAAGGATGTAATTTCAGTTATCAATTATCAATTATCAGTTATCAGTTATCAGTACCTCTGCCTGTTTGCGCAGCATGACAAAGGTCAAGTAAAGTGAATTGAAATATTGAACTTTATTTTTTTTCATAACCCTTGAAAGAGGAGGCTTGAAACCTTATTTTTTGGTCACAAATAGTTTCAAAGTTATAATTTAAAATAATCCGTTGAAAGTATTGAAAGGTTAAAGTTTTCTGTCTATTAAATCTAACTTTTAACTTTTAATTTTTGACTTCTGTGAAACGGTATTAGCCTATATTATTTTAGGATTTATTAGCTTTAAGCTGTAGTTGTCTAGTTTGTTCTAAAATTTTTTCGACATCTTCGTCACTCATCCGCACCACATAGTTAATTTTTACTTCTTCAAGAAAGGCTGATACTAAGGATTGAAGTTCTTCTAATGTGTTCTCTTGTTGTAATTCTGTACTTAGTGCTTTACCGAAGTCTTGAACTAGCTGGTTAGATAATTTTGTTCCTACTGGATCTGCCATTGCTGCTTTAACTGTTTCATAAGCATTTTGGGGTCCTTCAGTAGCAATATTTGATAATTCTTTGATTAATCTTTCTGATAGTTGGTTTGCTAAATTTTCTGCTCCTGGTATTTGCTGAAATCTCTGAAAAACTGGTGATTCTTCAACTATTTTCTCTACATTGTAACGGACTAAAGCTTCTATATCTGGTTGTAATTGAGGTATGACTTTGCAGACAGTTATTTGTACTAATCTAGTAGCGATCGCTTCGATTTCATTAATGTTATTTAGATCGATATAAGTTTTGTCTTGAGAGGAAAATATTTGCTTTGCTAATTCTCCTGTTTTGACATCTTTTTGCACCTGATTAATTACTTGCATTATTACTACTTCTGTTAGTTCTTGAGCAATAGAAGCAAGAAAACCTCGGCTAGCTTGTGCCCTAATTGGTTCGAGGTCGATAATCTTCGCATCGCTCAGACGAATTGTCACAGGAATTATCCGTAAAAGCTGTAGAAATGGTAATAGTAGAAAAATGTCATACCAACGCCATAGGGTTGCTTCTGGCCAATTTACGCTAGGATGACGACGACTAATTAAAAATGTTCTGCCTAGAAATTCTATGCCAAATATAATGATAAATGGGAAGTCAATTATGCCAAAATAATCAGCTAGTCCTCCACTTTCACCGATGCTACGATAATAATTTTTAGCAATTAATGGTTGAATTTCTGTTTCAAACCAATTTAGTTCTTCAATCAATCCTTTTTGTGTTAAGTATTCTTGACTCCAGAAGGTTATAAATGATTCTTTTGCAGAATCTTCTGGATTAGGAATTCTATCTCTGATTCGATTTTTTATTTTTTCTAAAGAGCCACTTTTGTTGGCAACTGCAAAAGGATTTTGATCGATCATTTCTACACTAAGTTCTCGTAATTCTGCTAACTGTTCTTGTACTATTAAAGAATCAGCACCTTGAGGTATTTTAGTTTTCAATTCTTGAAAGTTAGTTAAGTATTTTTCTGTATCTCTATTAGGTTCAATTCCTTTGATTGGGTCGTATATTTTGGTGAGCATTGGAAGCTGGTCAAAATAAAAATCACGAAAGGTAATATAGCTTATGTTAAATAGCACTAGAATAAAATTTACTAGGGCTAAAAGTGCCATTATTCTTTCAAATATTGGAACTTTGCGAATTTTCCGACGAATATTTTTTGTGGTTGCCATTGATGATTTACTTGAAATGACTAATGACTATATTAAACAATTAATAATTAATAATTAATAATTGCCTCTCCTTGAAAACGGATAGGATTGACTAATAATGAAAATTTTTTCTTGTTTTTCCTTTAAAGGAGAGGCTTTAAACCTTAATTATTCGATAATAGCAGGTGGAACGCAGAAATAGAGTAAAGACGATCCGAATTCAGGGGAAATGTTTTTCCGGCATTGCTGAATTAAGGTATGAAAGTAGGTTTATAGAGAATAGGGAACACCGGAGGTGGGAACAGGGAACAGTCATTTCAGTTATCAGTTATCAGTTATCAGTTATCAGTTACCTCTGCCTGTTTGCTCCGCATTCCGCAGGAAAGTCAGAGGCTTGAAATATTGAACTTGATTTCTCTTGGTCGATTGGATATGGTGAGGAGACCTCGCCATCCCTCGACCGCTTTTTTCATCCCCTTGTAGAGCGGTAGCTCGCAGCGCAGCTAAGGGGAGGCTTGAGACCTTATTTTTTGGTCAAAAAGTTAGCAGAACAGGCAGAATAATTGCAGAAAAATTACTCTAACAAATATATCCGACTACCTCCTAATTAAATTCTATTCTCCTTTCTTTCTAACTACTCTCCACTCCCTCTTTTGGTGGAAATGTCTATTGAATTATTATTATTTTTACTTCTCCCCCACTCCCCTACTCCCTGACCTATCCGTGTATCCGTGCCATAATCCGTGTGAGCTACTCCCCTACTCCTGTACGACGGGCGAATGCCATTCGCCCCTACTTCCCTACTCCCCTACTCCTTCTTGGCGCGCAGCATGGGCCACTGCACCGGCAACAGCAGTAGCTACCCTAGTATCAAATACCGAAGGAATAATATGTTCTTTGTCTAGGTCTGAAGCTTTGACTAATGAGGCGATCGCTCTAGCAGCTTCTAAATACATTGTAGATGTGAGAGTAGTGGCCCGACAATCTAAGGCACCGCGAAATATGCCGGGAAATGCCAAAACATTATTAATTTGATTTGGGTAATCACTGCGACCTGTGGCCATAACTGCCACATCTCCTTTAATTAACTCTGGTTGTATTTCTGGAATAGGATTAGCCATCGCAAATACTATAGGGTCTTTGGCCATAGAACGCACCATTTCTGGAGTCACAACCCCTGGTACACTCACACCTAAAAATACATCAGCACCTACTAAAGCATCTGCTAGAGTACCTGAAGACTCGACAGCAAATTCTTGTTTTTCTGGGTTTAAACCTGTACGATCTTTTGAGACTATACCTTTAGAGTCACATAAGCAAATTGTCTTTGTCCCTGCTTTGCGTAACAAACGAGCGATCGCTATTCCTGCAGCACCAGCTCCATTAATTACAATACGAATATCTTCTATAGATTTTTTGACCAATTTTAAAGCATTTATCAATGCAGCTAAACTAACTATTGCAGTACCGTGTTGGTCGTCGTGAAATACTGGAATGTCTAATATTTGGCGTAGTTTGGCTTCTATTTCAAAACAACGAGGGGCAGCAATATCTTCTAAGTTGACTCCTCCAAATACAGGAGCAATATTTTTAACTGTTTCGATAATAGCATCAGTGTCTTGAGTAGCGAGACAGACCGGAAAAGCATCTACTCCTGCAAATTCTTTAAATAGCATTGCCTTACCTTCCATTACTGGTAAAGCTCCTCCTGGGCCTAGATTACCTAGTCCTAAAACTGCACTACCATCTGTAACAATGGCAACAGTATTTTGTTTAATGGTGAGTTTATAGATTTGTTCTGGGTCTTCTGCAATTGCTTTGGATATTCTGCCTACTCCTGGGGTATAGGCCATTGATAGGTCAGATTGAGACTTTAGTGGTATTTTACCTTGGACTGTTATTTTACCACCACGATGTAAATTGAAGGTGCGGTCGTAGACATCAACTACTTTGATTTCTGTTAATGCTTTAACTGCTTGGACAATTTTCTCGGCGTGTTCGGTACTATAAGCATCGACTGTAATTTCTCTGAGTGTAATTCGCCGACTTTGTTCTAGTAAGTTAATGTGGCCTATATTGCCTCCTTCTGATGCGATGGCTTGGGTAACGTTGGCCAACATTCCGGTGCGGTTAGGAGTTTCTAGGCGAATTGTTAGACTAAATGAGGGATTAGGTGTTAGTTGTACCATTTTAGGTTTGTTCTAGGTTTTGAGTTCTAGACTTTAGTGTCATCGTAGTTAATATTAAGTTGCGATTTAGCATTTCTTGGGTTTAGTCAGGATTTTCTTCATTTCTTCATTTCTGGTTTTTTCTATTAACCACAACAAAATTGTCTAACAATGTTGACTAAAATATAGTTATTCTCGAAGAGTAGGGAACAGGCAAAAGGGAACAGGGAAGAAGAAAAAAAACGAATATAGAAGATTTTTTCTATTAGTTTGAATGTAAATTAATCCGGTCGCCTCCCATGTTTAATCTTTTATTTATAAACACTCTCTAAAGCTTTCTTTCTGTTGCTATATAAATAATATTATTTAAGTTGTGAGATACTGGATACTTTATTAGTTTCTATCTTTAGAGAGGTGAAAAATTGTTGGAAAATTTTCTGATTTTTGAGGAGAGGAAAAATTTGAGATGGAAACTATGACTGCTTTATTTCAAAAGTATTTGAAGCTAGATTAATATTTCTTGATTGATATATTCTACTAAGTCATATTGGGAAAAATTAACTCAGAGGATACTCAGAATATCATCGTTTATTTTTTGAGTGAAACTGGTCGTGCTGAAGTTAGTAATTATGAAAATGTGGTGATTCCTAGTAATTTTGATGTGCCACAAAACATAGAGTCAAAATTTGGCGAATTTTATCGGGAATTGTTGACTTCAACTATTCAAGCTACAAACAAAGAAATTGCGGTCATAGAATATGCTTGGGATACAGGTTTTTGTGACCCGTGTAATACAATACCGTTAAATTCTCAAGAGTTGAATGAGTTGGGTATGAACCACGAACAAGCGTTTATTACCAGATTACATTTACAGTATACAAAGGATACTTATAATCAGGATTTAAAATTTACAATTACCTCCGATCAAACTCTCTATCAAGGAAGATATATCTTGTTACCAATTGAATACAATGAAGATAGAGGCTATTTTAACAACAAAGTTAAAATTAAAAATCCTTCCGGCAAAGTTATTTCGGAGGTTAAACTAAAAAAGATATTTGAAAAGTTTTAGATATCAAAAGTATCTAACTGGATGGAAAAATTAATCTAGATTTTGATTCGATAAATCTATAGGAAAAATTTTACACATCATATACTGTGGTGAAAATTCTCTGGCTTCATCAACACAGTCTCTAAATTTTTCCTCTTCATAATTCTGAGAATTAGTTCCCTCTGTTTCTTTCAATGGACTTACACAAATAGCAAGTTTTCCTACTCCTCCCATTAAAGACATTACTCGATTTTTGAGACTGTCAATATCTTGAATTAGTCGGTCTGCATCTGATGTAGAAGGAGCAATAATGAAAAAAGTTTTTACTCCAAGGGAGTCGGGTGCAAAGCCAAAACTACATTCACCTAATAATGATTGAGTGGAAAGACTTAAAGATTCATAGAAGAGATTAATTAGTGCTTGATAGAAAGATTCGCTTAGGGAATGATCGTCAAAAGTTGGCTTGGATAACATAATTAATGTCCTCAAGTATTATTGTCAATAATTTTAACATTTCTTAAATTTGTCTGCTGATAATTTTTTACAATCATCATTAAAATCACAAAACTATAAGATAATTATTGCTAATATCAATATCTCAAGTTAAATTGGAGGTAAGCATTTAGCAGTCAGCTATCAGCTATCAGCTATCAGCTATCAGCTATTAACTTATTAACTTATTATCTTAGAAGGAGAATTCAAAATGATGTTTATGCAGCATTCACCAGGAAAGAAAAAGGTCATTTCAGTTATCAGTTATCAGTTATCAGTACCTCTAGCTGTTTGCGCAGCATGACAAAGGTCAAGCAAGAGGCTTGAAATACGGAATTCTCTTTTTTTTATCCCCTTAAAAGGGGAGGCGCATACCCACGATTTTTCGGTAACAAACTAACTTTAGTATATTCAGCTTAAAAGCTGAATGTTTAACAATTGGAGATTACACATTCAGAGTCCAATACCTTAAAAAAACTACATTAATACTACAGTTAAAAAACTAGCTACAAAGTAGAAATAAATTATATTAGATAAGTATTTGTGCAAAATTAATTTAACATTATATAGATAAAATATTAAATATGGGAACAGAAAATATATCTGATACTAAATCTAGTTATTATCCTCTAATTAACCGAAATTTAAAATTTTTTGAAAATCATCCTACTCTGACAAATTTTGCATAAGCATAGGGAGTTGGTGAATCAAGCTATGAAACCTAAATTTGGCCAAATATAAAATGCTTTTCAGTTAAAAAGCGTTTCAGTCCGGAATGATTGACAAACACGTTCCTAATTATATGCACAAATTTTTCAGCTGATAGCTAATAGCTGATAGCTAGTTAATAGTTGGGCAATTGCCATTAAAGCACAATCATGTAAGCTATCAGCCGTCAGCTATCAGCTATCAGCTATGAATTATTAACTGATTATCACACGCTCAGGAGGAATTAGTCTCTAAGGAGAATTAAAATTTATGTTTGCGTAGCATTCGGACCGAAATAAATTGGTTACCTTTAGCTAACCTTAGCAAGTCCTGTACATATAAAAGCTGTTTGCTCCGCGTTCCGTACCGAAAAGCTAAATGCTAATAGCTGAATACTTATACAATGATAGCCAAAATCACTAATGCCAAATATAGCAATTCTCAAAAAGCATGAGTTCAATAATGGATAATTAATAATTGATAATTACCTCTCCCTCAAACAAAATTGATTGAATAATAATGAAAATTAATTCATTGTTTCTCCACGGCGAGTGAGAGGATTATTACCTCGATTATTCG
>JAXHSW010000122.1:24687-27234 GCA_034190295.1 Cyanobacteriota bacterium
AATTAATTCATTGTTTCTCCACGGCGAGTGAGAGGATTATTACCTCGATTATTCGGTAAAAAATTCCTTTGTTGCTAGTAGTAGGGAGGTTATATGCAACGTTCTTAAATAATGGATAATTAATAATTGATAATTACCTCTCCCTCAAACAAAATTGATTGAATAATAATGAAAATTAATTCATTGTTTCTCCACGGCGAGTGAGAGGATTATTACCTCGATTATTCGGTAAAAAATTCCTTTGTTGCTAGTAGTAGGGAGGTTATATGCAACGTTCTTAAATAATGGATAATTGATAATTGATAATTACCTCTCCCTCAAACGGAATTGATTGAATAATAATGAAAATTAATTCATTGTTTCTCCACGGCGAGTGAGAGGATTTTTACCTTAATTATTCGGTAAATCTTAGGGAATAGAAAAGAAAAAAACAACAGTACTTCAGTAACTTGAGAAACGCTATATATAAATAATTTTCCCTATCTACTTAAATATTTAGAACGAGTCTATCGGATATCAGTGCTTTTTTTCATAGTAAAAAGTTATTATGTATAAAAGTTTAAAACCTTAAATATAAACATACTTCATGATTAATTCTACTCTTGAACAACTCAAAAGTAAATTTGACAAAGCTATAATTGCTGCTTTTGGTCAAGATTTAGCCAATATAGATCCAATGGTTGTTCCAGCTAGTAATCCCAAATTTGGAGATTATCAATGTAACGTAGCAATGTCTTTAGCTAAGAAATTAAAGAATAAACCAAGAGCGATCGCTACTCAAATTATTGAAAAGCTGGATATTACCGATATATGTAAACCTCCAGAAATTGCTGGACCGGGCTTTATTAATATTACCCTCAAACCAGAATATATAGAAGTTCATCTACAACAAATTATCAAAGATGAACGACTCAATATTTCCCTTACAAAAAATCCGCAGCGAGTTGTGATTGATTTTTCTAGTCCCAATATTGCGAAAGAAATGCACGTTGGACATTTACGTTCAACTATTATTGGAGATTCTTTGGCAAGGGTTCTAGAATTTCAGGGACATGATGTACTCAGATTAAATCATGTGGGAGACTGGGGTACTCAGTTTGGAATGTTAATTACTTATTTACGAGAAGCTTTTCCGGAAGCTTTAAAAACTGCTGATGTTTTAGATATAGGAGATTTAGTTGCTTTTTATCGACAGGCAAAAAAAAGGTTTGATGAAGATGAATATTTTAAGGAAAAATCAAGAGAAGAAGTAGTAAATTTGCAAGCTGGTGCGGAGGATAGTCGTTATGCTTGGCAACTTTTATGTAATCAATCTCGCCGAGAATTTCAAGTTATTTATGACTTACTTGATATTGAGTTAAATGAGCGGGGAGAATCTTTTTATAATTCTATGTTGTCTGGGGTTGTGGAAGAATTAAATAAGTTAAGTTTATTGGAAGAGAATGATGGTGCTCAATGTGTATTTTTGGAGGGATTTACTAATAAGGAAGGGGAGCGTTTACCGTTAATTGTACAAAAATCTGATGGTGGTTATAATTATGCAACTACTGATTTAGCTGCTTTATGTCATCGGATTGAAAAGGAGGGTGCAAAGCGATTAATTTACGTTACGGATGCTGGTCAAGCTAATCATTTTTCTCAAGTTTGGCAAGTGGCAAAACGTGCTGGTTGGATTCCAGAAAATGTGGAAGTTGTTCATGTTTCTTTTGGTTTGGTATTAGGAGAAGATGGGAAGAAGTTAAAGACTCGTTCTGGGGAAACTGTTAGGTTAAAAGATTTATTGGATGAGGCTATAAGTCGGGCGCGGAATGATTTGGAAAAAAGGCTGAAAGAGGAGAATCGTTCGGAGAGTGATGAGTTTATTCAAAAAGCATCTGAAGTTGTTGGTTTGAGTTCGGTTAAGTATGCAGATTTGAGTCAAAATCGGAATAGTAATTATGTTTTTAGTTTCGATAAAATGTTGGCTTTGAATGGAAATACTGCTCCTTATTTGTTGTATGCTTATGTGCGGGTTCAAGGAATTGCTCGGAAGGGAGAAATTGAGTTTGAAAAGTTGAGAGAGGATGGCAAAATCATCTTGAAAGATGAGCAAGAGTTGGTGTTAGGAAAACATTTATTGTTGTTGAATGAAGTATTAAATATGGTGGCTGTTGAATTGTTGCCTAATCGTCTTTGTGAATATTTATATGAATTGAGTGGAAAGTTTAATCAATTTTTTGAGAATTGCCCAGTTTTAACTTCAGAAGAACCTTTACGTACTTCTAGATTATTATTATGTGACTTGACAGCTAGAACTTTAAAGTTGGGATTATCTTTGCTCGGAATTTCTGTTTTAGAAAGGATGTAATTTATCGGTATTTAGCCATCATTAAAAAGTGGCTCACACGGATTATGGCACGGATACACGGATAGGTCAGGGAGGACCGTCGGTATTTAGCCATCATTAAAAAGTGGCTCACACGGATTATGGCACGGATACACGGATAGGTCAGGGAGGACCGGGAGTGGGGGAGGACCGGGAGTAGGGGAGTAGGGGACCTACCCCTA
>JAXHSW010000123.1:0-27125 GCA_034190295.1 Cyanobacteriota bacterium
TTATCGGACTATAATTCTGGTGAAAAGTCTCTCAAGTTATGGGAATGAATGAGAGATAAAATATCTAGTTTTTGGTGATGAGTAAAAAAATCAGATATAGAATTCCTAGAATAATTCGTGGGAATTTTATTATTCTACTTTCGGTTGATTGATAACTTATTGATAAGTACTCACTCTCCAAGCTGGTAGGTGCTAGGTGATAGGTGTAGTTTGAGGATTAACCTTCAATTTATCGGACTATAATTCTGGTGAAAAGTCTCTCAAGTTATGGGAATGAATGAGAGATAAAATATCTAGTTTTTGGTGATGAGTAAAAAAATCAGATATAGAATTCCTAGGATAATTCGTGGAAATTTTATTATTCTACTTTCGGTTGATTGATAACTTATTTATCAAGAAAGGGTAGTAGGTGTGAGGATTAACCTTCAATTTATCGGACTATAATTCTGGTGAAAAGTCTCTCAAGTTATAGGAATGAATGAGAGATAAAATATCTAGTTTTTGGTGATGAGTAAAAAATCCAAATATAGAACTCCTAGGCTCGGACTATAATTCTGGTTAAAATTCTCAAGCTATGGGAATGAATCAGGGATAAAATATCTGTTTTTTGATGATGAAAAAAAATCCAAATATAGAATTCCTGTAAGCATTTCCTGCGGACTGCTGCGCAAACAGCTATTAGCTGTCAGCTAGAGCGCAACAAGACTCTCTCCTTAAAGGACAGTATTTAAATTAATATAAACTTTAAGGGCAAGGGAGACAACTTTTGTAGTAAGACAGTTAAATATTGTTTTGATCCTAAACTAAAAGCAATAGCTGTTAACGCAGTTCCTCCGGAGGAGGCTAGCTGATAACTGACGGCTGAATGCTTACGAATTCCTAGATGATTCTTGTAAATTTTCCTATTCTACTTTTCCTTGATTCATAATCTATTTATAAGTATTCAAAATAACGCATTATTAATCATTTTTTTGAAAATTTATATCAAGCACGCTCTAATAATATGACAAATAACTAATAAAATTTTAGAAACTAATTTCCCGATCTTCACAACCTAAAACCTACCACTTAAAACATCTCACCTAAAACCTACCACCTACTACCTAAAACCTAATATTATATCCAAGAACGAAACCACATCCTCATCTGCCAATTTTGCGGAGATATAGGTAATCCCAAATAAATAGGCATCCAAAAAACAAAAGCAAATAAAATGATAAAAATAACCGTAACTCCTATTACTCTCAGATGAACTTGTCTATTATTTAACCACCTATCAACCCACCAAGCAAGCGCCAAAATAGCAAACACAGCAGCACCCATATAATGATAGATAAAAGTACAACGAGTCACTTTTGACCAAGGTAAAAAATTAGCTAACCAATTTAATAATAAATATAGTAAAAACCACATTTCTGAGGCAGGAATAAATTTCACTTTTCCCTTGATTACAATTTTATTACGTCTAGCTTTTCGTTTTTTTTCCCAATCCAAGATGCGGTTAATTAATATTAATACTAAAGATAAAATTGCTATTGCTGATAACCACCAAAGAGGCGGATTTCCCATGGCATGAACATCATAAATTAATGGATTAACTTTTGGATTTCCAATATCTGAAGGTAATGGTGGTAAAGAAGGTTCAGGTTTATCTAATAACCCTGTATTTTTATAGAAATAAACCACAGGTCTGAGCATCAATGGCCAAGTAAACCATTGAGCACAATAAGGATGAGTATCGGGTCCACTACCAATTCTTTGATGATAGCTGAAAATTTGTTTTTGCATTTCCCAAAATCCATATTTTGGATTGAGAATAATGTGGGGAATCCAGAGTAAACTGTAGGTTATGATGGGAATAAAAAATAAGTTTAAAGTAAATTGAAACAGATTTAGTTGAGTTAAATTTCGCAAAGGAGATATAAAATCAGACTTTTTGGGGGGTGCTAAAAATTCAATAATCCAGGCAAATATCCACAGTAGATAAATACTGAGTAAAAATCCTAAACCATTCCATTTTATTGCAGCACTTGCACCAAAATTTATTCCCGCTAAAGCCAACCAAAAGTTTTGCTTCAATTGCCAATCCTGCAAAGCAATAATTAAACATAACTGACCTAATAATCCAAAAATTACTAGATAAATATTATTCAGTGCGTAGCGAGATTCAACTAAAAATAATCCATCCAAAGCAATAAGTAAAGCTGCAATAAAACCATAGCTTTGACGGCGAGTTAATTGATAAGCGATCGCTCCTACTACTACAGGAATAAATGAACCAGTTAAAGCATTTACCCATCGATAAGTCCAAGAAGCTAAAGTAGAACCTGTTTCATTATTAACTATTTCTTGTCCGAACGGCAGATGAGAACCTATCCAAATACTAATAGCAATAATATATTGACTGAGTGGAGGATGAGCATTAAAAAAATCAGTTTTAGTTAAGTAGTTGTTGGCAAATTTAGCATAATAAACTTCGTCAAAAACAAGAGTATTAAAACGGCCTAATTGCCAGAATCTGAGCATAATTGAAAATATAAATATGCTCGTCATGCCAACAATAAACCATCTTGATGATTTACGAGATATTAGTTGCATAAATACAATAAAACTTAGAGTGTTTTTATTTTAATATAAAGACATAAAAAACAGCCCTAAAGTGAGAACAAGTAGGGCTGTTGTTGTATAAATTAATAATACGATACATTCTTTTACTGAAAATGTCAAGTATTTGTCAGTTAGCTAACCCTAAAATAATTTCCTTGATTCAGATATTAACGACTTTTATAGCTGCTAAGAGTGAAAATAATTTAAGTAATCATAAAAATCACAATAAATAACAGTATTTTAGCAAACAGCAAACAGCGGTCAGCTATCAGCTATGAGTTATTAGCTCACGATCGCACCGAAGGAGGAATTAGTCTGCAAGGAGTGAAATATGTTTGCTTCCGCATTCCACACCGAAAGAAAAAGGTTATCCGATCGCCTTAGTAAGTCATGTACGTTTAAAAGCTGAATGCGAGTGCATTCGGACCGAATAGCTGACTGCTAATAGCTGAATGCGAGTGCATTCGGACCGAAATGCTTACCGAAGAATTAATAATTAAATAATTAAATAATTCACGCCTTGAAGCCGACCCTTGAAAGGGAAAAAAAATCAATTTTTTCCTTTTATTCAATGTAAGCATTCAGCCGTCAGCTATCAGCTAGCCTCCTCCGGAGGAACTGCGTTAACAGCTATTGCTTTTAGTTTAGGATCAAAGCAATATTTAACTGTCTTACTACAAAATTTGTCTCCCTTGCCCTTAAAGCTTATATTAATTTAAATACTGTCCTTTAAGGAGAGAGTCTTGTTGCGCTCTAGCTGACAGCTAATAGCTGTTTGCGCAGCAGTCGGACCGAAATGCTTACTATTCAATCCTATCCGTTTTAGGGAGAGGTAATTATCAATTATCAATTATTGAAATTTATCCTCTGCTAAAAATAAGTAAAAAAAATGCAATTTCAGTGTATTTAATATTCAAAAAATATGGGTGCATCTTATATTTATTTGCAAAAAGACTATTTTCTTATATATTCCCTGTCACCTGTTGCCTGTTACCTGTTGCCTGTTGCCTAAAAGCGATATTTTTTGGCTTTATTCATGCATTTAAATGCACCAAAAAATATGACTTTCCGTAATAAGTTTTTGCACAAAATTAACATTTATTTGACAACAAATCTAATACTAATTCCTCCCTAAAAGACATAAGTTTAAATGCTCAACATCTTATACCAATTTCAGAAAATATTGCTACAGTAACAACACAGGGAACAGCGGTGCGACAGAAACAAGTGGTCAGAACCCGGCGTTTTGCTACGCAAAATAAAAAGTGGAGCGACTCTGCATTTAGAGGATTTCCTCGTCATGGGAATGCTGACCAACAGAGGGAACGCGCAGTCCTGTGACGTAAGCATTTCCTCCGGAATGCGGAGCTAACAGCCGTCAGCTATCAGCTAGCCTCATGGTCGGAACTGCGTTAACAGCTATTGCTTTTAGTTAGCGATCAAAGCTTTATTAATTGAGAAGCGAAAAATCTTACTACAAAAGTCAGCTCTAAAGTCTATATTCATTTAAACCCTGTCCTTAAATACAGGGTCTTATTGCTGACAGCTGACGGCTAATAGCTGTTTGCGCAGGAGTCGGACCGAAATGCTTACCCTGCGATCTCAAATCCGGTTGAATACTTATTATATAGTTGAGAGTAGGGAACCCACCCGCGGGCCCCGACCGTGGAGGGGAATTGGGGGAGTAGGGGAGTGGGGGAGTGGGTCTGATTAAATAGACATCTCCAATAATAAAAAATCAAATCAATTATCGTAGATAAATTATCAATTATTTCCCCCTACTCCATAAGCGTGGTGGATATGTCTAATATTGAAATAATTTAAGAAATTATAAACAGATATTATATAACCGGATTCTATGTGCAATTAACCGGATTTGAGATGACAGAAAGAAAAACATCATAAAAAAGAGGAAAAAAGGTTGACTTTTTAGAATTTATGGAATTTATTTTTTTTCAGTAAATCATGAAAATAGTGTCTATAATTCATAAAGATTTGCTCGGGAGGTAGAGAGACAAAAGATTCAGTGGTATATTAGGTACAAATATTAACAATACTTGTTATGAAATATTATCTATAAAATTTTTAATAAAAATCAATCAATTATGTCTGAAGAAAATCAAGAATATAAAAAAAAATTAGCAACAGCGATCGCTCCTATTCCAGCATCTCTGGACCAAGAAACTACTTTCAAAGTTACTGTGACAGAGGTACGACAGTTAATAAATGCAGACCGAGTAGCATTGCTTCGCTTCTATCCTCAGTTAAATTGGCAAGGAGAATTTATTTGCGAAGATGTAGCAGATGATGGGAATTCTATTTTAGGGGTGAGGGTAGAAAATTGGCCTTTTAGGGAAGAATTGGCTGTATATAGTACAGAAGGATACATTGAGACCATAACAGATATTGAGCAAGCAACATTAACATTAAGTGAATCTGAGGCCAAAATTTGCCAAGAGCTTCAGGTACAAGCTCATTTAGTAGTTCCCATACTCAAAAAAGTAGATAACACCAAAGATGCTACAACATTAATTCAACCCGAACTGTGGGGGTTACTTTGCATCCATCAATGTAGTAGCTCTCGGCAATGGCAAGATGCGGAGATTGAACTTGCTCAGACAATGGCTCAAAATCTAGGAGTAGTCATCAAAAATACAGAACTTCTAGAAGCAGCACATTACCAAGTACAACAACAAAAAGCTTTAGCTAAAGTAATCAAGAGAATTAGTACCCCACTAGAGTTAGAAGAAATTTTTAAGATTACTGCCACAGAAGTACGTCAACTACTCAAAGCTGACCGCGTGGGAGTTTTTCGTTTTTATCCTGAAAGAGACTGGGAAGGAGAATTGGTTTCCGAAGATGTAGGAGCAGAGTGGAATTCAGCATTAGCAGTTAGAGTATACGACCACTGTTTTGGGGAACAATTCGCTGTTCATTATCAAGAAGGTAGAATACAAGCAGTGGCAGACATTTATCAAGCAGGACTAAGTGATTGCCATGCAGAAATTTTGGGTCAATTTCAAGTACGAGCTAATCTAGTTGTACCTCTACTCAAAGGTGCAGGTACAGAAATATTACCCGAACTTTGGGGTTTGCTGTGCATTCATCAATGCAGTGGGCCTCGTCATTGGCAAGACTACGAAATAGAATTTGTCCAACAAATAGCCGATCATTTTTGTGTAGCCCTACAACAAGAAGATGCTCTGATACAACTTGAACAACAGGCAGCACAACTAGCTATAAGTAGACAAAAAGAACAGTTAGCCGAACGCCAGAAAATTGTAGGTGAATTATTTGACAAAATTCGTTTATCTTTTGATATTGAGACAATTTTTGCCACTGCAACCCAAGCAGTAAGACAACTGCTCCAAGCAGAGCGAGTGACAATATATCAGTTTTTGCCTGACTGGAGTGGGGAATTTGTTGCCGAGTCTTTTGCAGAAGGATGGACTCCCCTAGTCGGAGTTCAGCCTATGATTAAAGATACTTTTTTAGAAGAAAATCAGGGCGGACGATATGCAAATAATGAAACTTTTGCCGTTGATGATATTTATCAGGTCGGTCATGATGAGTGTCATATTCAACTTTTAGAACAATTTCAAGCCAGAGCTTATGCACTTGTGCCAATTTTTAAAGGTGAAAAACTTTGGGGTTTGCTGGCAGCTTATCAAAATTCTGCCCCTCGTCATTGGCAAAAGGATGAAGTAGACTTGCTAGTTCAAATAGCTGCTCAGTTAGGAGTTGCTCTCCAACAAGCTGATTATTTTGAGAAAGTTCAGGAACAGTCGATACAACTAGCAAAAGCAGCAGAGCAGGAAAGAGCGGCAGAACGTGAAAAAACTCTGGCTGCAATTGTTGACAAAATACGTCGGTCTCTGGATATTAAGACAATTTTCCAAACAACTACCCAAGAAGTGCAACAACTTTTAAATGCAGACAGAGTGACAATATTCCGCTTCAATGATGATTGGAGCGGGGAATTTGTGGCTGAGTCAGTAACTGAAAGTTGGGTTCAGTTAATCCTGGAACAAAAGGAAAATCCTAAAATTCCTGCAAATGTTAGTAGATGTTCCGTTAGAGATTTACAAAATTCTCTAACTGATACTTATTTGCAGGAAACTCAGGGCGGAGATTTTGCCAAAGGATTAATTTATCGTACCTGCAACGATATCTATAATTCAGGTTTTAGTGATTGTTACATTGAGGTATTAGAGTCTTATCAAGCTAGAGCTTATGCCATCGTTGCTATTTATCAGGGCAAAAAACTTTGGGGTTTGCTAGCAGCTTTTCAAAATTCTGCACCCCGTGAGTGGGAAACAGTAGAGGTAGAATTATTAGCTCAAATTGGCGTTCAGTTGGGAGTAGCGCTGCAACAGGCTGAGTATGTTAAACAAGCTCAAGCTCAAGCAGCAGAGTTAGCCAAAGCAACGGAACGACAAAAGGCACTATCAATTACCATTGATAGAATTCGGCAATCTCTTGATATTAATACAATTTTTCAGACGACTACTCAAGAAGTACGACAGTTACTAGAGGTTGAGAGAGTTGCTATTTATCGTTTTTATTCAGACTGGAGTGGGGAGTTTGTAGCAGATTCTATTATTGACGAATGGACTAATAAGGTTCAGACTCCTTTAGCAATTAATCCTGCGATCGGCAAACCGACTAATGCTGGTAAACTTCCTAGAAATGAAACTTTTGTGCCAATTTTGCAGGGAGAAAAACTTTGGGGGTTACTGGTTGCTTATCAAAATTCTAGCCCTCGTTATTGGCAAGATGAAGAAATTAATTTGCTAGCACAGGTGGGAGTGCAGTTAGGTATTGCTTTACAACAAGCTGAATTACTGGAAAAAACCCGTACCCAAACTGAAGAGTTAACAAAAACTCTGCAGGAGTTAAAACACACTCAAGTGCAGATGATTCAGGGTGAAAAAATGGCTAGTTTAGGGCAGTTAGTAGCAGGAATTGCCCATGAAATTAATAATCCTGTAAATTTTATTTTTGGCAATCTGACTCATGTGGATGAGTATGCAAAAAGCTTGCTTAATTTGATGAGGTTATATCATCAACATTATCTTGAACCAGTTCCAGAAATTCAAGATTTTTCAGAAGATATTGATTTGGAGTTTATTATTAAAGATTTGCCTAAGACGATAGATTCTATGAAGATGGGAGCTGAAAGAATTCGTCAATTAGTATTATCATTAAGAACATTTTCTCGCCTTGATGAATCTAAAAAGAAAGAAGTAGACCTCCATGCAGGAATTGATAGTACTCTGTTGATTTTGCAACATCGATTGAAACTTAAACCAGAATTTCCTCGAATTACAATTGTTAAAAATTATGGGGATTTACCTTTAGTTTCGTGTTATGCAGCTCCAATCAATCAGGTATTTATGAATCTGCTTAGTAATGCTATAGATGTATTGGAAGAGAAACTGGAAACAGATAAAAATTTTATTCCTACTATTACGATTACTACAGAAATTAATCCAGATAATCCAGGGGCAGTTTTAATTAAAATTGCTGATAATGGTTTGGGGATGACTCAAGAGGTAAAAGACAAAATATTTGATTTATTTTTTACTACTAAAGATGTGGGAAAAGGAACTGGTTTAGGGCTTTCTATTAGTTATGAAATTGTAGTACAAAAACATGGAGGTCAAATATTCTGTAATTCTCAATTAGGTCAAGGAACTGAATTTATTATTCAAATTCCAATTCATCAGGAGTCAGGAGAAATAAAGGATTTGAATAGCATGAATTTTTAAATTCGTATTCCATAAAATATCTGTATTAAAATGAAGTAATTTGGCAATTATATCATGTCTGGTAGTATTGGAGCTTGTATAAAATCAGATAGCAATGAGAAAAAAATCTTTCCTACAGAATGCTACGCAAACAGCATAGCTGCCTTCCTTCCACCCAAATTAAATTATTCAACCGGACATGATATTACTGTATAATCGGATTTTATAATAGTTTTTTGAATATTCTGATTATGACTCAATCAAATGATGGTGGAACAGTCGAACAGCTTGTCAATACAGTAATGGGGGTAAAAAATGAGTCGAAAAACCAACCCATTCCCCAACAGATAGCTTCTACAAAAGAGCTAGATATCAAAGCACTTTTTATTTATAAATTAGGAACTATTGTACAAATAGGAATCATTCTTCTAGCTTTCTGGGGAATGGAAAAGTTGGTAACTTTAGTAGATAATTATCCTTCTTTTCCTAATTGGTTAAGTACCGTACTTGCGGGGCTATTTTTTACCTTATTAAGTATTCGATCGCGAATTTTTTCCCCATTAGATAATACTCGTTCTCGGCAGACTTATGATAGTATAGTCAGACCAAAATGGGCACCTCCACCTTTAGCTTTTCCCATCGTATGGATGACAATTGCAGTCTTACGAGTTATCTCTTCGTTATTAGTTTGGCAGCAGATGAACCAACAATTTTTAGTACTTCCTTTAATAGTTTTTGCAGTGCATCTTGCTTTAGGAGATACTTGGAATACAATATTTACTGTAGAAAGTAGGTTAGGCGCTGCTGTTCCTGTCGTAATTTTAGGTCCTTGGTTATCTGCTTTAATAGTTACTATCTTTTACTGGCAAATTAATCCCACAGCAGGAATGATTTTAGCTCCTTCTTGTATCTGGTTAACTGTGGCGGCCGTATTAGTATTTAGCATTTGGCAATTGAATGGAAAAGAGCCATTATATCCACTGAAACGAACAGTTATATCATCTTCGGTTGAATAGTTATAATTAGGCTGGTAGTTTTGCTCTAGTCCTAATACTAAGTATTGTCAGGGCTAAAGCCCAACTACAAACAAAAAATATTTGCCAGTATTCAGTAACTTTTCTCATAACTCAGTTTTCTCCTAATTATTTAAAACATATTAAATTAATTAATGTTAAACACACACAAAAAAAAGCAACATTTTTAAATTGATGATAGATACTAGAATATCATTTTAGCTTCTAGATATCGTACTATAATTTAGGTTAACATCACCTCTGAGGGTGAATTGAGATGATTTTTAACGCTTTCTAGTAAAAGTTGATATAAGAAATGAGGTGTTTTTTGATTAGCTAATTCCAGACTATTTTGATAAATTTTACAAGCAGATTCATCATTAATAATTCGATAGTGAATAATTTTTGCCCATTCTGGTGCAGCGTTCATTAATTGAGGAATAACTTCAATCAAAGCTTGTATTTGTTTTTGTAGATCAAAATCTTCTAAAAAATGAACTAAACTAAACATAATTTCAGGATGTTGACAATTATCATCTAAGATAAGATGTAAGTCTTTTAAGTTGTTATCATTGGGATTTTGAGCAATTTTTTCTAAAGTTTCTTCAAATATATTGATTTCTTGAGGTGTTTTCATTAAACGATTTTCTTGTAATATTTTGATTAAATTCATAATTTTATAACTCCTTTATCAAAAAAGGTTAACCAAGTTGTTTTATTAAGTTCAATGAGTTCTTGTAGACTCTTTCTAATATCTGCATTAGACATCTCCAATAATAAAAAATCAAATCAATTATCGCAAATAAATTATAAATTCTTTCCCCCTACTCCCTACTCCCTACTCCCTACTCCCTCTTTTCCGGAGATGTCTATTATATAATCCTTGAAAAAGATAAATAGAGCGAATATCCCAAACTTCTTTCGCTAAGGTTTGTCGAGGGGAAAGAGTTAAGTCTGGACTTTTACCATAAGATAAGGTTTGACGATGACGACCTCCTTTTCCAGGCGATAAATGTTCCATCATAATCGCAATTCCTTGATTAGTTGTGTAATCTTTGATTTTAGCTTTCATGTAAGCATTTGATGGTACATGATGAGGTGTTAAGTTATCTCCTCTACGACCCAATTTTAACAAGTCGCTGTATGTACCGACTTTTCCTTCTCCTACAAGTAGTTTTGATTCAATAATGTTGTCTCCTTGTGATTCTTTTAATCCATCATATATAATGATATTTAATGATAGTTTTATGGTTTGATAGTGAGGTGAGTTTCTCTAGTTTATTTTAAGAATTTAATTAAATGTATTTGAATCCGAATGCCATAATTTCTCCCAATAAACTTACGCAATATCTATTAATTCCTTTATCCAAGGATGATAAATCTCAATATTTGGCTCAGGGAGGTTATACTTTAGATAATTGGGAACAATTAGAGAAGGATTTACGAGAACAAATTTTAACTTTAGAAGCACAACCTACTCTGAAAACAAAATATGGGCAAAAATATCAGATTATTGGTTCATTAAATTGTCCTAATGGTTTTATTTTAAACATTAAAACTATTTGGATAGTAACTGAACAAATAACTAAATTTGTTACTTTATTTCCTGCACAGGAGAGATAAAAAATGACTTTTCCTCTATTTTCTCAAGTCCAACTAACTCAAGATATTCCTGAGTTTAATCTCAAAAAAGGTAGTATCGGGGTAATTGTTGAACATTATCCCATGTCTCAAGGAGAAGATGGTTATAGTGTAGAAGGTTTAATTGCTCAAGATACAGTAGAAGTTGCTGAATCTCAAATTAAATTAATTAATGTTGAACAAATACAAGAAAAAGAAATGTTTTTAAATTAATGAAAGATGCTAATAACCGCTCTAAATTACTTTTTTTTTTACATAAGGAGCTAACTTAATATCATCATCATCCTCTTCTTCTGAATAATTTTTTTCTGTCCAATTGAAGCAGCAGTCAGCAGTCAGCAGTCAGCAATCAGCTTTTCACAGTGTATAATGGGGGATACTCTAGAGTTGCCGCTCCGCGTCTACAAACCCCCATAAAAGGTGCACCACTAATTTTTTCAAGCTCTTGTGGGGGACTTAAACCCTCGGATTTTTAGCTGATAGCTAAATGCTGTTTGCGCAGCATTCCGGACCGAAAAGCTAATAGCTAGTTAAACTGATTTGATATTATAGGCAAAGGAAAAACCTATATTCAATTTATTTTACAGAAGATGAAAAGTTTTTGCCATAAATTAAGGTGCATTACACTTCGTTAATGCACCCTACAAAATCTGTAAAGCCTAAGTATTTCAACAGAAGATACTGGTAACTGATAACTGATAACTGTTCACTGAAAAAACCCTACTCCACGGTCACCGACTTAGCTAAATTCCGTGGCTGATCCACATCCAAACCACGATGAGCAGCAATATGATACGCCAACAACTGCAAAGGAATAACTGTCAACATCGGCGACAACAACTCATCCACAGCAGGCACTGCCAAAACATTATCAAACACATCCGCCTCCGTACTTTCAGGAGTCACCCCAATTAACTGCGCATCCCTCGCTTTAGCTTCCTGAGCATTAGAAAGCACCTTCTCATAAACTAAACCAGGCATAGCGATCGCAACTACAGGTACTTTATCATCCAACAAAGCGATCGGACCATGTTTCATCTCACCAGCGGGATATCCTTCCGCATGAATATAACTAATTTCCTTAAGTTTCAAAGCGCCTTCTAAAGCAATTGGATAATTAATTCCTCTACCCACAAAAATAAAATCTTGAGTATCATTAAACTGGTGAGCAAAATCTTCTATTTGGATATCTTGAGTTTCTAATATCTGTTCCATTTGTGCAGGTATCTGTCGCAAACCATTAACAATTTCTGCAATTTTTTCGCCAGATAAATATTGTTTTTGCCAGCCTAATTCTAGAGCCAATAAATAAAAAGCCATTACCTGTGCCACAAATGTTTTAGTTGCAGCAACACCAATTTCAATACCTCCCCGAATATCAATAATTTGATTTACTAAACTAGCAATAGAACTTTCACTTCGATTAGTAATTCCTAACAACCTTGATGAAAATTCGGCTGGTTTATCTAAACGCCGTTGTTTTTCCATTGCCAAAGCTGCCAAAGTATCTGCTGTTTCTCCAGATTGAGTAACACCAATTGTCAGAGTATTTTTTCTCAGAGGAGAAGGTGCATAACGAGCTTCAGAAGCATAATTAACTGTCGTTGAAATTCCCGCTAATTGTTCCAATAAATATTTCCCAATTAAACTAGCGTGCCAACTCGTACCACAGGCAAATATTTCAACTTGTTCTAAATCTTGATATAGAGCAGGGGATAACTCTAAATTAGTCGGAGAAACACGATTGTTATTAATATCCCAATCATTATTAATATAAGTTTCTAGACAACCCCGGATAACATTTGGTTGCTCGTAAATTTCCTTGAGCATAAAATGTTTAAAAATATTTTTCTCAACTAAAGTCGGACTCCAGTTAAGAATGCGGGGTACTTTATTTAAGCGATCGCCTGCAAAATTATAAATTTCTACCCCCAGAGGTGTTAAACGAGCTATTTCACCATTTTCTAAAGTGACAACAACTTGAGTATGGGATACAAGAGCAGGAGTATCAGAAGCACAGAAAAATTCTCCTTGTCCTAAACCAATAGATATAGGTGCTTGTTGTCTAGCAACAATAACTTCATTGGGATAGTCTGCACAAATAACAGCGATCGCAAATGCTCCATCCAGTTTATTTACAGTCTGACGTACAGCTTCTAAAAATGCTTCCCTGTTGCCTTCAGTAAAATTAGATAAAAATTCTGCGATCGAGTTGGGGATAACTTCGGTATCAGTATCAGAAATAAATTTATGTCCCCGCTCTTCTAATTCTTTTCGTAACTCCCGGTAATTTTCAATAATGCCATTTTGAACTACTGCCACTCGTCCAGTATCGTCAGTATGAGGATGAGCATTATACTCTTCTGGTTTACCATGAGTCGCCCAACGAGTATGACCAATACCAATATTAGCTGGTATTTCCATTCCGGCCAATTTTTCCCGCAGGTTGTGTAGTTTACCCTTAGCGCGGACAGATTTAATTTGCCCCTCCCAAACAGTGGCCAATCCGGCAGAATCATAACCCCGATATTCTAGTTTTTCTAGTCCAGATAGTAAAATTTCTGTAGCTGACTGGGTGCCAATATAACCAACTATTCCACACATTTTATTTGTTACTCCCGATAAATTGAATCACTATTTAAGATATACTCTCTCAAAATTAGTTATCCCGCAGGAGAAGCTCAAGATTTTTCTTTGCCATAGCAATTGCTGGTTTTGTGAGGACAATTTTCAAGTTATAGCAGAAGGAACAAGGAAGATGAAAGAAGAAGGAAAATCTTACCGAAAAATTGTGGTTTAAAGCCTCCCCTTTTAAGGGGATAATAAATAAAATTTTTATCATTTCCCTTATTGGTTTAATACCCTACCGTCTACACGGTGTTCAAAATTGTTTGGGGTTAGAATCCATTAAACAAGCAATTTTCTCTCCTGACTCCTTCTTCCAGATTAGTCAATCCTATCCTCTTTCAAGGAGAGGTAATTATTAATTATTAATTATTGAAGTAGTCTTAATTTTAAACTTTTAACTGTTCTAACCTTTCCTTGAAAAAAAGAGGTAATTATTAATTATTAATTATTAATTGTTGAAAGCCTTTTGAAACGTTGTTTCCTGCCGTCAAATTAAACTGTTATCAATAAATTTTGATAGGTTTGCATAAGCTTGTTCAACACATAAGGATCTGTATTTGCATGGTCGAAGGTAATACTTAACGGCACAGTCTGTCGTTGGTACAAATTGTGGCGTTGCCCAAAATAAAATATAGGCCGACCAGTTTTCATAACTCCACGGTGCATTTGAAATGATGTAAAGTTTAGGTAGGGTAAATTACCAATAAAATGAGAAATCTCCCATGTCAATTGAGAAAAAGAACCAACATCATTGGAGTTTTCAATAGAGTCTCAATATACCCTACAAAACTTTTTCCAATCCATCAAGATAACATCGTTAATAATCACATTTTTAAACCTATTATCTCCACCAACAACAATAGGGAAATAAACTGGAAGATTTTTAAAGAGATACCACTCCTCGTCAATTTTACGCGTACAGAAAGTCCACTCTAGAGATAAAGCTTTGACTAAGTTCCACATCAAATAAGCTTGAAAAGATGCTCCTTGGGCATTTTGAAAAGACCTTTCATAAACCTCACGAGGCTTTACTAAGTCTAACTGTATAGTCACTGAAAGGTTTGGGTTCAAGACAAATTCTTCATTATGGAAATAACGAAAAGCCCACTGTTGATATTTGCTCAATTCATTGAGGTTGAGTTTAGTACCCTCATATCTTTCTAAAGCTTCTTTTAAATCCATTTCACTACTTTCTTTGCCTGAATATTTCAAATATATAGCAATTCCCAAAAAGCGTGAGGTACAAAATTTTAGGTTTGAGGGAACAGGGAACGGGGAATAGGGAACAGGGAATAAAAAGACAAAAATATAACTGTATCTCACAAAGCATGAGAAACGCTATAATAGTTTATTTAATATTAGGCAATTATTTCGTAAGCATTTCCTGCGGACTGCTGCGCAAACAGCTATTAGCCGTCAGCTATTAGCAACAAGACTCTCTCATATTAGGAAAGTGTTTAAATTAATGTAGACTTTAAGGGCAAGGGAGCCAACTTTTTTAGTAAGAGAATTAATAAAGCTTTTATCGTCAACTAAAAGCAATAGCTGATAGCTGATAGCTGATAGCTAAATGCTTACATTATTTATGTTGAAAATATTTCATGTTTTGGTGTTTAGGAAATAGAAAAAGTGTAGGTTCATCTCCTACCTAAAAAACATGAGTGAATCCCAAAATAAAAAATAGAGGAAAAATTATTAATTTCCTCTACAAAATTTTTATTTATAACAATTGCAGGAAAGGTTAGGGCAGATCAAAAGCTTAAAACTCAGAAAACGTAAGATTTTTCTTTCTTCCTTCTTTCTTCTGCTATATCTAAAATTTTCCCACCCTCTATTAAATCTAAAACCAAAAACCAATAGAGGGGAAAGAGTATTAGTAGGCCAGACCCATACTACGAGTAGTTTCAGCACCCAGATAAACCCGGACACTCAAGAAGTCAGTGGGGCAAGCAGTCTCACAACGCTTACAACCAATGCAATCTTCAGTACGAGGAGATGAAGCAATTTGGCCTGCCTTACAACCATCCCAAGGTACCATTTCTAGAACGTCTAATGGACAAGCACGAACACACTGGGTGCAACCGATGCAAGTATCATAAATTTTTACTGAATGAGACATGAATTAAATTCTCCCAACAAATTGATTTTGCCGTACCTGCATAAAGGCAGATGAGACAGCAAGTTTTAGAAGTGAATGCTTCGACTTAGTTTACCCTACAGCTTCTCACCATTGATAAACATTGTTGAAAAACTTAAAATATCTCAAAGTTTAAGCAAATTTGGCGTAACACCCCTAAAATGTTGCAATTGTAGGGACGGGTTCCGCATTGAAATAGCAGTCAGCACCTCAGCGGTCAGCTATCAGCATCTCAAGGTGTATAATGGGGGTTTTAATCCACCATAAAAGGCGCACCACTAATTTTTTAAATATAGCGGGGGACTTAAACCCTTGGATTTTTAGCTGATAGCTAAATGCTGTTTACAGCTCTGGGTAAACTCTATAAACCGAAAGGTGCGCGGGGAGGAGTAACAGTCCCCTTCTAAACGTTTACTGCTGACTGCTGAGGTGCTGACCGCTTTTTTAATTGCTCAACATTAAATTTAGATAAACCCACCCCCTTCCCACTTTTGACTTTTGACTTCTAAAATCCTCAAATTTAGATAAACCCACCCCCCCTTCCCAGATCTTTTGACTTTTGACTTTTGACTTCTAAAATCCTCAAATTTAGATAAACCCACCCCCCCTTCCCACTTCCCACTTTTGACTTTTGACTTTTGACTTTTGACTTCTAAAATCCTAACTTTTCCAATACTGGACGAGTTGAAACTACATGACGATCCAAACCCAATTCTGTTGGAGAAATGCCCAAAGCTAAAGCTATCAGTTGAGGTAAGTGCAACACTGGTAAACCTAATTTACGTCCAATCACTTTTTCTACCTCTGGTTGACGAGAATCTAAATTTAAGTGACACAAAGGACAAGGCGTTACCATACAATCTGCACCTTTGTCAATAGCTTCGCTCACATGATTTCCGGCCATTTGAAAAGCTTGATTGGTGGCATAACTAGAAAGAGGCCAACCACAACATTGAGTCCGGCCTCGGTAATAAATTGGAGTCGCCCCAATAGCCCGAAATACATTTTCCATAGATTCTGGTTGATAGGGGTCATCTAATGGCAAATTAGTTTGACCTCTAAGTAGATAGCAACCATAGAACGCAGCACATTTAAGGCCAGAAAGTTTACGAGTAACACGATTTTGAATTTCTTCTAGACCATAATCTGCAACTAGGGCATGAAGTAAATGTTTGACCTCTGTGCTGCCTTGATAGGGAGAACAAGTCTGTTTTTGTAAGAGGCCATTAATTTGACCTACATAGTCAGGATTAGTTTGTTGAGATTCCTTGAGACGTTCATCGACATGACCAATTACCCCTTGACAAGTACTACAGTGCGTTAGTAAAGCTAAATTTAGCTCTTCGGCCAAAGCTATGTTACGGGCATTAACAGTATCTTCTAGTAACTGAGAATCCTCTTTAAAAGTGCCAGAACCACAACAAGCAGCTTTTTTCAATTCTATTAACTCTATTCCCAGAGCCTGAGTAAGAACTTGGGTAGATTGGTAAAGCTCCCGGCAAGCTCCTTGAGCAACACAGCCAGGGAAGTAAGCATATTTAAGTGTTTGAACAGGCATGATATTAACTAATTATATCAGGTAAGTATTATAGACATAGCTTATTATTATATATAATTTCTTTGTTACCGAAAAGCGACGTTGAAGGCCCCGTATCTTTCAGAGCGGGGATGAAAACGAGCTAGCCGTTGAGGCCAGACGACTTTAGTCGTCCTCTCTTATATAGCACTCAGGAATGATTCATTCCAAAGAACTATACATCAATAGTTGTGGAAATCAGAAAATGTCTTGATTGATTGTCCATTAGATTCTCACATCTGATTCGGCGTTGCTATAGTATAATTAACTTAACTTTTAAGGTGAAAAAATGTATGGTTGTCAGCAACTTAAGGTAAGTAAAAACTCTCATCTAATTCCCATTTTAACATTCTTGTGCGAACAGTCTCACAAGTTAACTAACATGGGCATATATTATGCTCGGCAATTATTTTTTAAATCTCATAAAGCTATTGGCAAGTATGACCTGGAAAAGGTCTACAAACACAACAATCACTATAAAGTTTTTTATTCCCAAGCTGCACAACAAATACTCACCAACTGTAACTGAATCGTTTCGCTCTTCAGGATGGTCTAATTAAAGCATATCTTGCAGGTAAAATCTCAGACCGACCCAGAATACCTAACTATAGAAAAAAAGGAGGAATGGCTACAGTTAGTTATCCCAAACAATCACTAAAATTAAAAGGTAATCAAATCCGAATACCACGCTTGCAATACCTGTAAACGCTGGTTTGGAATAGATAGCTTTTTCATTCCCATACCAAGCAATCTCAACTTTGCTTCGATCAAAGAACTGAGACTATTACCGAGAAACAGATGTTTTTATTGGGAATTTATCTATGAAAAAGAAGTAAGTATTCCTCAATTAAATCCAGACAATGTATTAGGAATAGACCATGGTTTAAGTAATTGGTTGACCTGTGTATCTAATGTAAATACTAGCGCGGGTAGTAGATGGTAAACAGCTCAAATCAATGAATCGTTGGTACAACAAACAGATATCAACTATTAAAGAAAATAAACCTCAAGGGTTTGGGTCAAATAAACTAGCTGCAATTACAGAAAAGCGTAACCGCCAAATGCGATTTTGGTATTAACAAAACAGCTAGAATAGTCATTAATCATTGCGCGCAAAAATCAGATTGGTACAATTGTTTTTGGCTGGAATCAAGGTAGTAAAAATCAAATAGAATTAGGAAAGAAAAACAACTCAGAATTTGTACCAATTCCTACTGCTAGACTCAAACAAAGAATTGCTCAATTATGTGAAGAGTATGGGATTATATTTGTAGAAACACCAAGAAAGTTATACAAGTATTGCTTCATTTTTAGATGGTGATGATCTGCCTATTTATGGTGAGAAACCCAATGATTGGAAACCGTCAGGAAAAAGAATAAAACGTGGTTTATATAAAAGTTGTAATAATTGGTTGATTAATGCAGACTGTAATGGGGCTGCAAATATCATCACAAAAGTAAGCAGAAAGCTAAGTTTAGACTTAAGGCGACTGTGTAGGGGCAAGACGGAAATTGTCCGACATCAGAATATATCTTTGGTCAGCTAAAAAAAGACGAAGCAACAAGGATTATCGGTGTTGCGTAGTATCTACTTAGAATCCCCTCGGCAGAGAGCCAGGGGAGTAGTCAATTATTTATAATTGAAAGCTTGTATTCTGATACAAAATTTAACCACAAAATGAAAAAAGGCATTTAGAGGCTCATTTGCCTGTGTGCCGTAATAGAGCGATCCCACTTTTCAGATAAGATGATATACGCGATATCCAAACTAAAAAGGAGAACATTTTATGAGCCAAGATGAAATTTTGGACAAAGTACAGACAGTTGTGGCCAGCCAGCTAGAAAAAGATAAAGAAGAAATCAAACCAGAATCTAATTTTGCCAATGATTTAGGAGCTGATTCTCTAGATACCGTAGAGTTAGTTATGGCATTGGAAGAAGAATTTGAGATTGAGATTCCAGATGAAGTAGCAGAACAAATTTCTACCGTTCAAGCTGCTGTGGACTATATTAAAGAGCAAACAACAGCCAAAGCATAAGATCATTCCCAACTAGATACGGTCTCGGGGTCTCCCGTTATAATCTGCGATTTGACGGGAGGGCAATTGCCGAGCCGTAAATTAAAAGGGTGTCGATTGCTGTTCAAATGCAGCACTAAAGAGTAGTATAAAATTATGATAATTACTCATTGCTACAAAATTAAGCCTACTCCTGAACAGTCAGTCAAAATTGATTATTGGCTAGAACTGTTGCGAAGACATTACAATTATGCACGCTTGTCAAAGACTAGATTGGTTGAATAGAACTAGATGTCAAGTTGACCGTTGTTCATTAATTTCATGTCCTATTGGTGAAATTTCTAGTAGACCAGATTATTATTTTCAGCAATCAGCACTTAAACAGACAAAACAGTTATTTCCTGACTACAAATAAATCTACTCGGAAGTTCAACAAATTAACTTGCAAAGACTAGATAAAGCGTGGAAACGTTGGCTAATACCCGATCGATCTGGTAAGCGTGGAGTCCGACCAAGATTTAAAAAGTCTGGCAAATTAAGGTCCTGGTTGTTTTAGTAGAGTTAATCATCCGCTCATCAATAATTAAATTTGATGAAAAACAAATAATTACTACGAGGTTTGGTGCTATTCCAGTAATAGTTCATAGACCAATACCAGATGGGTTTACGATCGAGACTGCAACTATAACCAAAAAAACTGACGGTTATTATGTAAGTTTCAGTTTAGAAGATAAGTCGATTCCTAGTTTAATTCCTACAGAAAATATCAAAACTGCTGTAGGTATAGATGTCGGTTTAAAAGAGTTCTTAACTACCAATACTGGTGAAACTGTTTCAGTTCCTAAATTCTATAGAAAATCCCAATCTAATTTAGCTTGAAAGCAAAAAAAAATATCTAGAAAAGAAATTGGGTCTAATAACTGGAGGGGAACACGTTGATAATGAATAATTAATAATTAACAATTAATAATTATCGGGATTTAATTTAACTAAATAAACGTCTAATAATTAACAATTAATAGTGGATAATTAGTTGACTTATTTCATTATTAATTATTCATTATTAATTATTTAAGGTGTTCATGTCATTAAAGTTAATCCTCACAATACATCACGCTCATTGCAGTAATTGCGGTCAGAAAGTACCATTAACTTTATCAGTTAGAACTCCCGAATTGTCCTAAATGTCAAACAGTTTTAGATAGAGATGAGAATGCAGCAATTAACAGCAATTAACATTTTAAATAAAGCGTTAAACGAGGTGGGTATCATCTTGTCTGCTTGTGGAGGCTTAGTTTCGCCTAAGCCTGTGTTCGCGCAGCATTGCGTCAGCACTCGCAAGAAACTTCTTTGTTTGTTGAGAAGCTCCCGTTATAATCGAGCCATTTAACGGGAGAGAACTTCACAGTTTCTGCCTTCTGGGTGTGGAATTTCTGGAAACGAAAATTATGACAAATTCTGAGTTGAAACGGGTAGTTGTCACAGGAATGGGTGCTTTAACACCTATTGGCAACACCCTATCTGACTATTGGAACGGGTTATTAAGTGGTAAAAATGGTATAGGCCCAATAACCAGATTCGATGCTTCTAAACACAAATGTCGTATTGCTGGAGAGGTGAAAGACTTTGACCCTCACGACTATATAGACCGCAAACAGGCAAAACACATGGATCGTTTTGCACAATTTGCGGTGGTAGCTAGTAAACAGGCAGTTGCTGATGCCCAGCTCGTAATTAATGACCTGAATGCAGAACAGGTGGGGGTGATGATTGGTACTGGGGTAGGTGGCCTAAAAGTATTAGAAGATCAACAAGAAATCTATTTGGAGCGTGGCCCATCTCGGTGTAGCCCCTTTATGATTCCGATGATGATTGCTAATATGGCTGCAGGTCTAACGGCAATTCATACCGGAGCTAAAGGGCCAAACTCTTGTTCTGTTACTGCCTGTGCTTCAGGGTCTAATGCTATAGGAGATGCTTTTCGTCTGATCCAAAGGGGATTTGCTCAAGCAATGATTTGTGGTGGGACTGAATCCGCAGTTACTCCTTTAGGATTAGCAGGGTTCGCTTCTGCCAAGGCTTTATCTACTCGTAATGATGACCCAGCTCATGCAAGTCGTCCTTTTGACCGCGATCGCGATGGGTTTGTTATGGGTGAAGGTGGAGGTGTTCTGATTCTAGAAGAATTAGAATGTGCCCTCAGTCGAGGGGCGAGAATATATGCAGAAATTGTTGGCTATGGCATGACCTGTGATGCCTATCACATGACTTCCCCTGTGCCTGGTGGAGAAGGGGCAACTAGAGCTATGCAGTTAGCAATCAAAGATGCTGGCTTAACTCCGGCAGAAATTAGTTATATAAATGCCCACGGGACCAGTACAGGAGCAAACGACCCAACAGAGACAAAAGCGATCAAAAAGGTACTAGGCGAAAATGCCTATAAGGTAGCAATTAGTTCAACTAAGTCAATGACTGGTCATTTATTAGGTGGGTCTGGAGGTATTGAAGCTATAGCAACAGTAATGGCGATCGCCCATGACCAAGTTCCACCGACTATCAATCTAGATAATCCCGATCCAGAATGTGACCTAGATTATGTCCCCCATATAAGTCGTGCTCAAAAAGTAGAAGCAGCCTTATCCAACTCATTTGGATTTGGAGGGCATAATGTAACTCTAGTATTTAAGAAATATGTCTAGAGGTTAGGACTATGAATTATGACGTCTAGAGATTAAGACTATAAATTATTCAGGGGGCGCAAGCCCCCTTTTTCATGGTCAGTATCTTGTGCCACAAAATAGAGGTGATTTAATCTTTAAAATAAGGGCTAATATTATGTCTCATTAGATAACTGTAGTAAACAATCTTTCCCCTATCTTGTAGGGACGTTGCATGCAACGTCCCTACATTGCGGTTAACTAGCTATCAGCTCTCAGCATTTAGCTGGAGCGCTAAAATTCGAGGGTTTAAGTCCCCCGCTATATTTGAAAAAGCGCGCGGTGCACCTTTTATGGTGGATTAAAACCCCCATTATACACGCAACTAGAAGCTGATAGCTGACCGCTGACCGCTGACTGCTATTTCAATTAATGTTACTTGATATGAAATCCAAATGAGCGTCAGGGATGACTTCTGACTCGTAGCCCTATAACTTCCCTTGTCTAGATATCCCTATGATGAGATGATCTGTAATGTATAGTAAAAGTCAGATCTAGTCAAATTATGTCATTTCAGTTATCAGTTAGCCTCATAAGGTCAGAACTGCGGACTTCAGTTATCAGTACCTCTGCCTGTTTGTGCAGCATTCCGCAGGAAAGTCAGAGGCAAGAAAATACTGAAGTTGATTTTTTCTTGGTCGATTGGATATGGCATGGGCTCCTAGCCATCCCTCGACCGCTTTTTCATCCCCTTGAAAGGGGAGGCTTGAGACCTTATTTTTTGGTCAAATATCTTAGTTGATTTGTACAAAAGAGCTACTAAATATTTGACAAAATTTAATAAATATCGACCATCTGTTTAATAGTATAATGAAATTGGCTGAGAGATCCAGACTAAATAATCAGAAAAAATTCAAACTGCTCGAATCCTAATATAATTCTAACTCCTTGGTTTATGAAATTAGTTGAGAGGCATATTATTCAGACAAATCATCGGTTTTATGATGAAATTGACCGACTTTGTTTGTTGTCGAAAAATCTTTATAACTATGCTAATTATTTAGTTCGTCAATCTTTCATCTTTGAAAATAATTATCGTCACTATTATGACCTGCAAAAAACACTCTCTACTCAATCAGAGTATCAAGCAATGCCAGCTAAAGTCTCTCAACAAATATTGATGATACTAGATAGAAACTGGAAAAGTTTTTTAGCAGCGAATGAAGTCTATAAACAAGACCCATCGAAGTTTAATGCTCGTCCTCGTCTTCCGAGATATAAAAATAAAATAACGGGAAGAAATATTGTAGTTTATACAACACAAGCTATCAGCAAGAGGCACTTAAAACAAGGAATTATTAATCCCAGCAAAACAGGGATTTATCTAAAAACATTAGTACCTACTTCACAAATCAAACAAGTTCGTCTCGTCCCTAGACTTAACCATTATGTAATAGAGGTCATTTATGAGAAATGCGAAAAACAATACGAGCTAGAAAAAAATCGTTGCGCAAGTATTGATATAGGATTAAACAATTTAGCTACATTAAGTTTTAATCAAGCCGGAATTAAACCGCTCTTGATAAATGGCAGACCGTTAAAATCTATAAATCAATACTATAATAAAGTTAAAAGCTTCCTACAATCTAAACTCCGGGAACAGAGATCGAGCCTCAGATTAAAAAAGCTTTGTAATAAAAGAGAATTTAAAATCAACGATTATCTTCATAAAGCGTCTCGTTTGATTATCGATACCCTGATTAATCAGAAAATAGGAACATTGATAATCGGCCACAATGAAGAGTGGAAGCAGAAGATAAATTTAGGGAAAAGAAATAATCAAAATTTTGTATCTGTTCCCTATAACAAGTTAATAGAAATGTTATCTTATAAAGCCAAGATGGTAGGGATAGATGTAATGATTACAGAAGAATCTTATACCTCAAAAGCAAGTTTTATAGATAATGATTTGATTCCAGTTTACACTGAAGGTCAGAAAAATCATGTCACCTTCTCAGGAAAAAGAATAAAAAGAGGTTTGTATCGTACCGCCAGCAAAGGATTAATTAATGCTGATGTGAACGGTTCTTTGAACATTATGAAAAAAGCAGTCCCAAATGCCTTTGACTATGGGATAGAGGGTGTTGTAGTTCACCCAGTCAGGATAACACCTGCAAAATAAGGATATGTCTTATGTGACTATATTTTTATGAACTATATGGCCTGAGAAAAATTCCATATCTGGCCGATCGGCTCCGGCATTCACACATTCAATTAAGTATATAGAAACTATAACTATGGCAGTTGCAACTCAATCACTCGAAGAACTTTGTATCAACTCAATCCGCTTTTTAGCAATTGATGCTGTCGAAAAGGCTAATTCTGGCCACCCCGGACTACCCATGGGTGCTGCACCAATGGCCTTTGTCCTCTGGGATAAGTTCATGCGCTTTAACCCCAAAAATCCTAAATGGTTAAATCGCGATCGCTTCGTTCTTTCGGCTGGCCACGGCTGTATGTTGCTGTACGCTCTCATGCATCTGACAGGTTTTGACAGCGTACCTATTGAGGAAATTAAACAATTCCGTCAGTGGGACTCTAAAACTCCTGGCCACCCAGAAAATCATATTACTGAAGGTGTGGAAGTTACCACGGGTCCACTAGGACAAGGTATTGCTAATGCAGTAGGACTAGCTGCAGCAGAGGCCCATTTAGCTGCGACATTTAATAAGTCAGACTGTAACCTAATTGACCACTATACCTATGTCATCATGGGCGATGGCTGTAACATGGAAGGAATTTCTGGTGAAGCAGCTTCCCTAGCTGGACACTGGGGTTTAGGTAAGTTAATTGCCTTTTATGATGATAACCACATTTCTATTGATGGTCATACTGACATCTCTTTTACTGAAGATGTAAGTAAGCGTTTTGAAGCTTATGGTTGGCACGTTCAGCACGTTGCGGATGGTAATACTGGCTTAGATGCGATCGCTGACGCTATTGAAAAAGCAAAAGCAGTGACTGACAAACCTTCTCTGATCAAGGTTACTACTCTCATTGGTTATGGTTCTCCTAATAAGGCTAATACTCATGGTGTTCACGGTGCAGCACTTGGAGGAGATGAAGTAGCAGCTACTCGCAAAAATCTTGGTTGGGAATATCCAGAGTTTGAAGTGCCTGAAGATGCTCTAAGTCATTTCCGCAAAGCAGTTGACCGGGGAGCAAAATACGAGGAAGAATGGGATAAGCTATTCTCCGACTATAAATCTAAATATCCTGAAGAAGCAGCGACTTTGGAGCGGATGGTAAGTGGCAAATTACCTGAAGGTTGGGCGGATGCACTTCCTAAATATACTCCTGAAAGCAAGAAGGATGCTACTCGTAACCAGTCTGGTGCAACACTCAATGCTATAGCTGGAGTTTTACCAGAATTAATTGGTGGTTCTGCTGACTTAGCTCCTTCCAACAAAACCCTACTCAAAGGTTTGGGAGATTTCCAAAAAGGTCAATACCAAAACCGTAACGTCCGTTTCGGAGTTCGGGAACATGGTATGGGAGCAATTTGTAATGGTATTGCTCTTCATGGTTCTGGGTTAATTCCTTATGGTGCGACTTTCTTGGTGTTCACCGACTATATGCGGAACTCTATCCGTTTATCTGCTTTAGCTGAAGCTGGTGTTATTTGGGTAATGACTCACGACTCCATTGCTTTAGGTGAAGATGGACCGACTCACCAACCAGTTGAGCATATTGCATCCTTACGGTTAATTCCACAATTACTTGTGATGCGTCCTGCTGATGGTAATGAAACTTCTGGTGCGTATAAGGTTGCAGTGGAAAAGGCTAAAGCGGAGCATCCTCAACCTACTCTGTTAGCATTATCTCGTCAAAATTTGCCTAATTTAGCTGGCAGTTCCATTGATGCTGTTGCTAAAGGTGCTTATATTATTAGTGACAGTGAAGGTACTCCAGACATTATTCTTATTGGTACTGGTGGAGAAACTTACCAATGTGTGGAAGCTGGTGAAAAACTTCGTGGCGAAGGTAAGAAAGTGCGGGTGGTTTCTATGCCATGTTGGGAATTATTTGAAGAGCAGGATGCAGCTTATAAGGAGTCTGTGTTCCCGAAAGATGTTAAGAAGCGTTTGGCAGTTGAAGCTGGTGTCAGTTTTGGTTGGCATCGTTATGTGACTGATGAAGGTGCAACTTTGAGTGTTGATACTTTTGGTGCTTCTGCTCCTGGCACTTTTGTACTTGAGAAGTATGGTTTCACTGTTGATAATATTGTGGCTAAAGCTAAGGAAGTATTGGGTTAGTTTTGATGGTGGATAAGCATTCAGCATTCAGCACTCAGCACTCAGCTAGAGTTAAAACTTTGCAGGTAATAACTTTGAAGTTTTATAGTTGCCTTAATTTTAGTGCGTAGTGCTATATCTGCCTATTAGCTATCTCAAAATATCAACTATAATTAGGGAGGTTCTCTAGAAATAGGGAACCTTTTTAATTTTTTATAGAAAATAAAGTCGCAAATTCTCAGGTGGGAAAATTTTACTTAAGAGATGAAAATAAGTTTAATTTTGACAAAAATTTATCAAATATTTTTAAAAGACTGGAGACAAATTAAACCGGACTTTTCCATTGTGGATTTTCTTGAGTAAATACCTTTGTTGTAAAGATTGCAAGCCATTAATTAAATTCATTGATGACCAATCTAAAGTTGTAATTAAATGTTCTCTGGTTACAGGTTCGTCAAATTTACTCAATTCTAAAACAAGTTGTTTTTCTAATGGTGATAATTTGTTAAATAATTGTTTTAAAATCCCTTGTATATCCTGACTAATTAATAAACTATTTTCAGCTAAAAAATCAGCTACATGACGATCAAAAATATTTTTGATTAAACCAGCAATGCTTTTTAAGTAAACTGGATTACCTTCATATAAATTGATTAACTTTAACCAACTCCCTTCATCTTTTATATCATGTTCGGATGATCGCTTATAATAAAGCCAGAATCATTACAGTAGAAGTATTCAAACTTTATGGCCAAAAGAATTGCGATCGCCAACTACCTTTATGTTCTGACGATCACTTATAA
>JAXHSW010000124.1:0-26902 GCA_034190295.1 Cyanobacteriota bacterium
ATACAGACGCCAGAAGACATCAGCCAAAAGACAGCAGTCAACCTACCCCAGCCCCCCCCCACCCCACCCCCGCCCCTCCCCAACCCACCCCCGCCCCTCCCAGGAGGGGAGCCACGAGGGGAAGGGGATTTGAGCAAGGCTCTAAAAATATTGCGCCTTAAAAGGCGGGGTTGCGCGACCCTTATGATTTTGATAACTGATAACTGATAACTGAAATGACCTTTTACTTCTTATTTAAAAACATCAATGACAACAACTAAAACAAAACAAATAAATTGGGATGCCCTCGCATCAGAATTAACGGATATCGAAATTATTACTGAGCCAAATCAAGTCATTAAACTCTCCTTAGACTATTATCATTTCAGTCCTATTTTACAATCGCAACTGAAAGATAAAAAGGCTAATTTAATTGTACGTCCTAGCAATGAAGCAGAGGTTTTACAAATAGCTAAAACTTGCGTTAAATATCAAGCACCTTTAACAGTTAGAGGTGCTGGAACTGGTAACTACGGACAATGTATTCCTTTGGAAGGAGGGATAGTTCTCGACACTACAAAAATGAATAATATTAACTGGATAAAACCTGGTTTATCTTGTGTAGAACCAGGGGTTAAATTAGTTGCTTTAGATAAAAAAGCTAGAGAAATTGGTTGGGAATTAAGGATGTTTCCTTCAACTTATCGTACTGCTACAATTGGTGGATTTATTGGTGGTGGTAGTAGTGGAATTGGCTCGATTAATTATGGTGGATTACGCGATCGCGGTAATGTTTCTGCGGTGCGAGTTGTGACAATGGAAGATGAACCAAGAGTTATAGAATTGCGGGGTGATGATGTACAAAAAGTTAATCATGCTTATGGTACAAATGGAATTATTACTCAGTTAGAAATGCCTCTAGCTCCTAGTTATCCTTGGGCAGAATTAATAGTAACTTTTGATGATTTTATGACCTGTGCAAAGTTCGCTCAAGCATTGGGAGATAGTGATGGAATTGTCAAGAAATTAATTACGATTTTTGCTTGGCCGATACCTAGTTTTTTTGCTGGTGTAAAAAATTCAATTCCTGAAGGCAAACATTGTGTTTTTTTGATGGTATCTGAATATAGTTTGGAGTCTTTTCGGGATTTGCTTAAAGAATTTAAGGGTGAAATTTGTTATGAAAAAACTGCTCAAGAGGCAAGGAAGGGTACGCCAATATATGAGTTTACTTGGAATCATACGACATTACACGCTCGAAGTGTAGATTTCAATTTGACTTATTTACAAAGTGGTTTTCCAACTGATAGAAATCTTGAACTTGTAGAAAAAATGTATCGGTATTTTGGTGATGAAGTAATCATGCACTTAGAGTTTGTGCGAATGGATGGTCAAACTACACCAGTCGGATTACAAATTGTGCGTTATAGTTCTGAGGAAAGGTTGAATGAAATTATTGAGTATCACGAAAAAAATGGGGTAAATATTTTTAATCCTCATACCTATATTTTGGAAGATGGGGGAATGAAAATTACAGATATTGAACAGTTAGAATTTAAGCAAAAGGTAGACCCTTATGGATTATTAAATCCGGGAAAAATGAAAGCTTGGTTAGAGAGATAGCGATTCATTAATTGTAAGCATTTCCTGCGGACTGCTGCGCAAACAGCTATTAGCACTCAGCTATCAGCAATGTGAGTAATAGACATTTCCTCCATGCATAGGGAACACCGGAGCTGGGAAAAATAATTAACAATTTATGGATAAGAATTGATTTTGTTTTGAATTTCCACGCCTATATCTAATCAATAATTACTTCTAAGAGCTAATAGCTAATAGCTGATAGCTGATAGCTGACCGCTGTTTGCGCAGCATTCCGGAGGAAATGCTTACCATTAATTGATAATTGATAATTACCTCTGCTTAAAACCGTTACGGAATTGAATATAAGGGCTAGGGTATTAATGGATAATGGATAGTGGATAATGGATAATGAAAGAATTCTCGCTCCTTTCTAACTCTCTAACTCTTTAATTATCAATTATCAATTGTCAATTATCCATTGGTAAAGGGAGGCTTCAAGGCGCGAATTATTTAATTATTAATTATTAATTATTAATTATTAATCAGGACTTACGCATTTTTATGGCAAAAACACTATATATGCCATAGTACTATAGTTTTTATCTACTATATGTAGTGTATTTGCGTAAGTCCTGATTTATTTAGATCGATTCACTGTCACCTCACATAAAATTGGCATCACACCTAACACTTAATACCTAAAACCTAATATTAAATCCGGTAGCATCGGTGTTATTCAGTATTTAGAAATAAGATATCTTGTAGGGGCGAATGGCCATTTACCCTTACCGAATAATTAAGGTTTAAAGCCTCTCACTCGCCGTGGAGAAACAAGAAAAAATTTTCCTTTTATTCAATCCTCTTCCTTTGAGAGAGAGGTAATTATCAATTATCAATTATTGAAGCATTGTATGAAAATTGAGGGAATTATATTACTCCGAGGCCACCCGAAAATATCAGGAACGGGAACAGGGAACGGGGAAATATAAGGAACGGGCAAGATGCTCATTCCACAAGACTATTAAAATTATCCCGCATTTATGCAAGGCCAATACTTAAAACCTGAAACCTAATGAAAAAAAGAAAAAAATCAATTTTTAGACATCAATGGCAAGCATTTTGCCTAACAGTAATTGCTTGTACTCTAACGCTATGGATATCTCCAGTTAGTTCCCAAGAATCAGAAACTTCAGCCACAATAACAGCAATTACTACTGAAGAACCGGAAATTCCTGTCGATGAGTTAAAGCTTTTACTCAAACCTCTGACTCAAGAAGAATTAGAAGTCGAGGCCAAAGCTTGGCAGAATTTGCTAAAAGCCAAAGTTCAAGAAATTAGCGATGCTGAGATTGCCATCAAACGCAAAAATCGGGAAACCCGAAAATCTGAAGAAGCGGTTGATGCTATAGAAAAAGCTCAGAAATCTCTTGAGGAAGCAGAGACAGCAAAAAAGAACGCATCTCCTGGTTTTTCAGAAGCAGAGGAAGCTGAAAACAATCTAGAAACGGCACAAAAAGAACTCGCAAAAGCTCAAGAAGCTGTTGAGGAAGCTGTTGAGGTGAAAAAACAAAGTGAAGGAACTGAAGAAGCTACCCAAAATCTAGAAGTAGTAGCAGAAGCGATCGAGGATGAAGTTAGCAATACAGATAATATCGATACTCAACAGGAATTAGCAGAGAAAGAAAAACAGTTAGAAGCATTATCGGAGCAACTCGAAGATTCTAGTGAGGCCGCATCGGAAGTCAAAACTCAATTGGTCGTTGGTGTTACTGAGCTTCAACAGGAGCAAACTGCTCTTGCCGATCGCTTTGATACTGTTTTGGATGAATTTGAGAGTAAAGGGGGCCAAGCTGAATCTTTCCGGCAATATGTTGAATCTGTTAGTGGTGTTGAGATTGATGTGAGCGATACTGAAGGTTTGTGGTTAAGGGTAGCTGGTTGGCTCAAATCAGAAGAAGGTGGTTTACGTTGGGGCAAAAATATTGGTATCTTTTCCGCAATTGTGGCTACTTCTGTAATTGTGGCTGCAATTTTAGGCTTTGTTACTAATAGGAGTCTGCGAATTGTAGGGGGAGTTTCTGACCCTTTGCGTCAATTATTGGTTAGAACTGTGTGGCAAACAACTGTTGGTGTTGGTGTCTTATTAGCATTGACTGCTTTGGAAATAAATCTTGGTCCAATTCTTGCTTTAGTTGGTGGTACTAGCTTCATCTTGGCATTTGCTTTACAAACCAATATTGGGAATTTGGCTAGTGGTTTAATGATTATGGTCTATAGTCCGTTTAATGTAGGTGATGAAGTAGAATTATGTGGAACATCGGGCTACATTGATTCTATTAGTCTCGCTCATACAAAAATCAAAGGTTGGACTGGTCAGATTATTACAATTCCCAATAACTCTGTTTTGAGTAGTGTGGTCGTTAATCATAATGCCAGAGATACTCGTCGCGTTAGTTTGCAAATTCGGGTTGGTTATAGTGAGAATTTGTCTAAAGTTGAGCAATTACTTTTGGATATTTTTAAATCTCATCCTTTAGTATTAGACCAACCAGGACCGAGTACATTTGCATGGAAATTTGAAGAGTACTTCGTTGCTCTGTATGTAGGAGGATGGACTAAAACTTCAGATTACTGGCGGGTATATAATGAGAGTCTTCATCAGATTCAGGAACGATTTGTTCAAGAGGGAATTTCTATTCCTATTCCCCAGCAAGATATTCGTTTTCAAGAGTCTACCCAATTATCTTTGAAATCTCAAAAAAATAGTAGTTCTGTAGAGCAGTTAAGTAGTAATGCCGATAAAAATTACGCTAAAAGCTAAAAGAGGATAGCTACTAATAATTAATAATTAATAATTAATAATTAATAATTAATAATTAATAATTACCGATCCTTTAAAACGGATAGGATTGACTCAAAGGAAAATTTTTCTTTTTATCCCCTTAAAAGGGGAGGGCTAATTCTTTGTCGTCAGAGAATATTTACAACCCTATATTTTTGGTTAACTAATTCTAGTTAAGATGTACGAAATTTCAAAATTTCAAAGGATACAATTTTTCTCTCTTGACGATGAATTGACCTTACTCCCCCACTTCCCTACTCCCCTACTCCCCCACTCCTCCACTTCTTTTTTCTCTCGTGACAATGAATTAGTCCTGCCTATCTAAGGGGAGGTTTTAGACCACGATTTTTCGGTAAACGAGTTCCCATTAATGCTGAACCCTTTGAAGAACAGCGAATACAAAGATAAGATAATAATACAGCAGTTTCCGCGCGTTATGAGGTACAACCATCGCGGGCAAGATGCCAGCACTTGCATTCATTTAATTGTTAATCTCTGTACCTCTTATCCAAGGAATTTGCTGTATTATTTTATATCATGTTCGGTAGAACAGTTATAATAGGCTCGTAGTTGGGCTTTAGCCCTAATAGTAAGTATTGTAAGGGCTAAAGCCCAACTACAAACAAAAATTTTATTATAAGTAATTATCCGAACATGATATTACTCAAACGTTATGGTTTTATCAGGGCGATCGCCCTTGAAATAAAACTATTATTAGTTTGGCTTTTAGAATTATAGCAATATGATTTGAGTTGTGAGATATTGAAAACTTTTAGGGAACAGGGAACAGGGAAAAGAGAAGAAGAAAAAAACGTAAACAACTGGAGGAGGAGCGACGGAAGCGTGAGGAGGCTGAACGGCGAGCCCAAGAGTTATATAGAATCCGGTTGAATAGTTATTGTATAGTTGCGAGTGGGAGTAGGGGAGTAGGGGAGTAGGGGAGTAGGGGAGTAGGGGAGTAGGGGAGATTACAGCAGTTTTCAGGTCAATAAACCACATCAAAAAAATGATAACCCTGTAAGGACGCCCTTATGCAACGTCCCTACTTTGTGGTCTACTCAAATGAAAAGCGCTGTAAATATTGAAGTAATTTAAGAAATTATCAACATATACTATATAACCGGATTCTATATTAGAAGCTGAAAGACAAAGGCAGCTTCAAGAGGTAGAAAGGAGAGCAAAGCAAGAACGGGAAGTTGAACTACAAAGGCAACAACAACTGGAGGAGGAGCGACGGAAGCGTGAAGAGGCTGAACGGCGAGCGCAACAGCTAGAAGCTGAAAGACAAAGGCAGCGAGAAAATCAGACTGTCAGAAATTATGGTAATGCTTCTCCACTTCAAATCCACGATGCTGAAATATACTTTCGTCGTGGTCTTGGTCGCTATGATAGAGGAGAATATGAACAGGCGATCGCTGACTATAACCAAGCTATTCGACTGAATCCCAAATATGCTGACCCTTACTACAACAGAGGTCTGATTTACAATCAAGGAATATTGAAAAAGCCAAATCAGACTTTAAAAAAGCTGCTGACTTATTCAAACAACAAGGAAATCAACAGTGGTATCAATATTCTTTAGGTCAACTCAGAGAGTTACAATAATACTAAATCCGGTTTATATAGGAGATTTATTGAATACTCAAAGCCAAAGGATTAGAAGGATTTGGATAAACTACCTTTTTCTAAGCGGACATGATATAATTCTAGAAACCTTTGCGGAGCATTCCGTCAAAGATATCTCAAAATGTTTAAATAACCAAATAACCATAATGAAAAATATTACTAAACTAATAATTGGATTAATCACAATAGCTCTAGTTGGCTATAGTAAATCTGAAGCAGAAATAAGTACAGTAGAAATTGTTACTCCAAGTTCTTCAACTGGAGGCGATAGGTTGACTCCTGGTAATTAAGAGGCGATCGTTAGTCAAAAAGATTCTAGCGATCGGGATGCTGAAAGTTACTTTAAAAAGGCTGTTAAGCACTATGGCGAAGGAGAATATGAAGAGGCGATCGCTGATTTTAACCAAGCTATTCGACTCAATCCCAAATATGCTCAGGCTTATAACGGTAGGGGTCTTGTTTACACTCTCCTAGAAGAATATGAAAAGACGCTCGCTGACTTTAACCAAGCTATTCAACTCAATCCCAAATATGCTCAAGCTTACAATAACAGGGGTATTGTTTACCGCAGACAGGGAAAAAATGAAAAGGCGCTCGCTGACTATAACCAAGCTATTCAACTCAATCCCAAATATGCTCGGGCTTACCATAACAGGGGTCTTGTTTACCGCAAGCAGGGAGAAAATGAAAAGGCGCTCGCTGACTTTAACCAAGCTATTCAACTCAATCCCAAATATGCTCGGGCTTACCATCACAGGGGTTTGATTCACAAGGGTAACAGAAATATTGAAAAAGCCAGATCGGACTTGAAAAAAGCTGCCGACCTACACAAACAACAAGGAAATCAAAAGTTCTATCAAGACTCTCTAGATCAACTCAGAAAATTACAATGATATTATTAATAATGGATAATTAATAATTAGCAAATCCTAATTAATTAGTCATAATAACTTTGTTGCATGAAAATATATAGCTGCCGCACTTGCTTGTGCATATGTACTTCATAATGCGCGGAAACTGCTGTAACTATTGGACAATAGATAAATAGAACATCAATGTTTCACAGAAAAAGACTGAAACTATTACCTGTAAAAGCTTTGAGGTTTAATCAGCAGAGCAATAACTATTGGACAATAGATAAATTAAGATCGAGCCATCGCCAAAGATAGCGATCGCTTGGCAGTGCAGAGCAATAACTATTGGACAATAGATAAATGAACATCAAGCCATCGCCAAAGATAGCGATATAGCTGCCGCACTTACTCCGCCAACGCTTTCTCAGTAGAGTCATAACTATTGGACAATAGTAAATAGAACATCAAGCCATCACCAAAGATAGCGATATAGCTGCCGCACTTACTCCGCCAACGCTTTCTCAGTAGAGTCATAACTATTGGACAATAGTAAATAGAACATCAAGCCATCGCCAAAGATAGCGATATAGCTGCGGAATAGATATTAAGAACGCTACTTTCATGCAACAAAGCTAGCCATAATAGCTAACTTGATTCATCTTTAGATGACTGATGACTTCTGCTGTAAGCCAAAAAATTTATTTCTTGGCAGATGACAAATCTCACCAAGCTCGCTTTTAAGAATTAGTATAAAATGTATGATTACACAGACACAACTAAATTTAGAACAGTTTTTAGCTCTTCCAGAAAGAGACACGACTTATGAATTAATAGACGGAAAAATACAATCTAAAATATCTCCCAAAAGATTTCATTCTCGTTTAACAGGTACTCTTTATCTACTTCTGACTAACTGGAGTCAATCAAAAGGAGAAGTAGGAATAGAATGGGGAGTCACCCTACAAAAAAATGGAAAAGATTGGGTTCCTGTACCTGACTTATTATATATTTCTTATGATAAATTACCCCAAGAAAGATTTGAAGATGAACTCTGTCCGTTTCCTCCCGAATTAGCTATTGAAATTATTTCTCCCGGTCAATCTTTTGGCTATCTTAGTGAAAAAGCTACAGATTATTTGAATGCAGGAATTTTGAGGGTTTGGATAGTTGATTCACAAGCAAAAAGCATTACTATTTTTTATCCTAATTCTCCCCCAAAAACTAAACGTGAGCAACAAGGTTTAGCAGATGAAGTCTTGCCAGAATTAGAAATAACTGTTGAACAAGTTTTTCAGCAAGCAGGATTAATTTGAAGGCAAGCATTTCCTGCGGAATGCTTATATCATGTCCGGTTGAATAGTTATAATTTAAAGTTCGTAGTAGGGCTTTAGCCCCATCTATAGTTAGGGCTAAAGCCCTACTACAAACAAAAACTTTTTGACCGCGCGATTATCCGGACATGATATTACACCTAAACAACACCAACTGGAACTTCATCCAACTGTTTCAAGAACTTTTTAATCAACCCAATAGTCACCGCCGGAACTTCCAATTGAGGCGTTAAACCCACATTTTCTAATGTTTGAAAAATCTTCACAGCTTCACGGTTTAAATCTGCTAAACGTTGACCTATTTCTGGACCTGTAAACTCCGATTTTTTACCCCAAATAATTGCGGTGGGAATTGTTAATTGACTCATATATAAAGATAAGTCAAAACACAAATCTCCTCGCACAAAAGATAAAGCAGCATACTCAGCATTAGGTTGAGTTGCTGACTCTAAATATGCCTCCACAATTTCATCATAAACTAACCTGGGATTAGCAAATTGTCTGGTTTCCAAGAAACTTCTAATTCCTCCTGGGGTAGCAACACCACCACTATAAATAAAACGATCTAGTATTGGCGTACTTACCAGTTGAGCGAAAAAACTGCGGGAGTAGTTTTCGCCGAAGTCAGATAAACCTGCGGGAGTAGTCAATATTAGAGACTTGAATAATTCCGGACGAGCGATCGCTACTCTCACCATTATTGCTGCAGTCAGGGAAGAGGCAATAATTCTGGTGGGAGATTGACAAGTTTGTTCTAAAAATTCGATAATTGTTGCGATATAGTCATCTACTTTGTAATCTAGTGCCTGATGTTCCGATCGCCCCCACCCAATTAAGTCAGGGGCGAGGATGTGGTATTCTGAGGCGAAGGCGGGGTAAACTTTTGACCATTCGTAGGCAGATGACCCACCGCCGAAACCGTGAAAAAATACTAGGGTTGGCAAGTCGTCGATGTTGTCGGTGTCAGTTTTCCAAGGTGTTTTTTCGTTGGTGTAGTAGACCATTCTACCGTGGGAGGTGACGATTGATTTTTGTTCAAAACCTACTGGGATAAACATAGTAATTTTAGATTTTAGAGTTGAGATTAAGTGGAAATATCTTCAGTATAGGATGATTTTTGGGTGATGGTGCATTGTGATAGACATCTCCGAGGAAGAAGAGACTTTTTGCAGAAGTAGGCAACAGGCAACAAGCAACAGCTCCGAAAGGCAACAGGCAACAGGCAATAGGCAACAGAAAAGAAAATTTCTGAAAAAAACACAAATAATGATCCATAAGTGTAATTTCCACTCCTATGTCTGATGGTGGTCTATTGTAATTATTTTGGTTGAGGAAACAGTGGGAGCATCTTGCTCCCTTGCACTTGCGTTTTTCATCTAAACTACATCTATTGGGTTTATCCTCCGGATAAGCTCCGAATGGTGCCAGCTCAACCTAACCTACAGGGGACATTTATAAATTCTCATTCCTTACTCAGGGATTACTTGTCAGTTGTCAGTTGTCAGTTGCGCTATATCTGTTGGGTTTCGCTAGCTCAACCTAACCTACAGCGGACATTTATAAATGCTCAAAGTTAGTCAGGGATTACTTGTCAGTTGCGCTATATCTGTTGGATTTCGCCAGCTCAACCTAACCTACAGGGGACATTTATAAATTCTCATTCCTTACTCAGGGATTACTTGTCAGTTGCGCTATATCTGTAGCGCTATATCTGTTGGGTTTCGCCAGCTCAACCCAACCTACAGAAGTAAAAATGTTATTAAGGTTAGCAGATTTTCAATTTTTTCTAGTTTAAGGTAATTATTATCTATAACTATTTATCTCAAACAAATGCAAGTTCAAGAAAATAAGTTTTCCTGGTATGATGTGCCTGAAGATGTCAAAAGTTTATTAATGTTGGCGGTGGAAAATTGGGAGGATAATGAGACATCGGAAAATTATATTAATCAAGCTTTGGCTAAGACTGATGGAAATCTGGATATTTTGATAGGTGCTTATCGTTATTTTTTCTATAAAAATAATATGAAAATGTCGCTACAATTGGCTCATAAGGTAATTGATGAAGTGAAAAAACGGGAAAGTTTACCGGATGATTGGCAGGAGGTAAAAACTATATTAGCTAGTCGAAAAAATGAGCAACAAATTAATCTTTTGATTACTGCTTATGCTGCTTCGGGATTGATTATTGCAAAGATGGGTGATTTGACAAAAGCTAAGGCAATAAGTGAGGAAGTTCAAGAAATTGATGAGAAAAATGATTTAGCAAAAATATTGTTTGATGTGATTACTAGACCGCCAGATGAAGATGAAGATTAGACATCTCCAGATTCGATATCCTTTAATTCTAAATCCAATCGACCAAGAGAAGAAAAAATTTTCACGCTCCACGTCAATCCTCTTCTTTTCAAGGAGAGGTAATTGTTAATTATTAATTATTAATTATTAATTGTTGAAGAGCTATGTTTTTTCTCCTTGCTTCTTCCTTCTTGCTCTTTCCTTCTTCCTTCCGATATTGCTATCCTATAAAGAAGTGACCTAATATTAACTTCCCCTACTTAACTATGACTGAAAAATCTCAGCGCATTTGTATCCTTGGTGGTGGCTTTGGTGGACTTTATACCGCCCTTCGCCTCATCCAGTTTCCCTGGCAACCTTCAGAAAAACCAGAAATAATTCTGATAGACCAGCGCGATCGCTTCCTCTTTGCTCCACTATTATATGAACTTGTGACCGGGGAATTACAAACCTGGGAAATAGCTCCACCGTTTGAAGAGTTATTAACCAACACCAACATTCGTTTTTGTCAAGGTGTTGTTTCTGAAATTGACATTAACCAACAACAAGTAAAACTAGAAAATGGTCAAGCATTCAGTTATGACCGCCTCGTTTTAGCAATGGGAGGTGAAACCCCAATGGATATGGTCCCAGGTGCCGCCGAATATGCAATCCCATTCCGCACTATTGATGATGCTTACCGTCTCCAAGAAAAGTTACGAGTTTTAGAAGCATCAGACCGCGAAAAAATTAGAATAGCGATCGCCGGGGGTGGTTATAGCGGGGTAGAATTAGCTTGTAAATTAGCAGATCGTTTGCAAGACAAGGGGCGAATTAGATTAGTCGAACGCAGCGATATGATTCTGCGAACATCTCCAGAATTTAACCGGGAAGCTGCTTCTCAAGCTTTGTCAGAAAGAAATATTTGGATTGATTTAGAAACAGAAATTGAGTCTATTGAAACTAATCAAATTTCCTTAAAGTACAAAGGGCAAGTTGACACCATTCCGGTAGATATTGTTTTGTGGACAGTTGGTACAAAAGTTGCTCCAGTAGTACAGTCATTACCATTGACAAAAAATCAGCGCGACCAAATCATCACTAATGCAACTCTACAAGTGCAAGACAATACACAAATTTTTGCTCTCGGAGATTTAGCAGACTGCCAAGATGCAGACGGACAAAAAGTACCCACTACTGCTCAAGTAGCGATACAACAATCTGATTATGCTGCCTGGAATATCTGGGCCTCTTTGACTGGGCGGCCTTTGTTGCCATTCCGCTATCAACCATTGGGTGAAATGATGGCATTGGGACTTGACAATGCAACTCTTACCAGTTTAGGAATTAAGCTGGATGGTCAGGTCGCACATTTAGCAAGACGTCTAGTTTATTTGTATCGTTTGCCAACCTTGGAGCATCAAATGAAAGTTGCTTTCAATTGGATAGTTAATCCCATTCAAGAAGCACTATCAAGTTTTTCAACAACTAATTAATAGAGGTGTTAGGTGGTAGGTGGTAGGTGGTAGGTGTAAATTTAAGGTTTAACACTGGAAACGGAGCAGAAATTTGGGATATTCCTTCAAGACCGCTGCCATTACTGCTATTGACTTATGGAATATCTCAAACAACGGAATATCAATAATCAACCTTCTTATGTAGAATCCGGTTATATAGTATATGCTTATAACTATACTTCAAGTTTTCAATCTCCCCTACTCCCCTACTCCCCTACTCCCCTACTCCCTCTTCCCTCTTCCCTCCTCCTTCCTCCTTCTTCCTTCTTAAATATGACTAAAGTTATTTTGCTTGATGCTGTTGGTACTTTATTTGGTGTACGCGGTAGTGTAGGTGAGATTTATCAACAATTTGCCAGTCAGTGGGGAGTTGATGTTTCGCCTCCTGCTGTAAATGCAGCTTTTTTTGAAAGTTTTAAAACAGCTCCACCGATGGCATTTCCTGGGGTGGAGTCTACTAAAATACCCGAACTGGAGTTTGAGTGGTGGTGCGAAGTCGCTACTACAACTTACAAAAAACTGGGAGTATTTGAGCAGTTTTCTGATTTCAGGAATTTTTTTAGGGAACTTTACAATCATTTTGCTACTGCTGCACCTTGGTTTGTTTACCCTGATGTGAAACCTGCATTAACTAAGTGGCGCGATCGCGACATCAAGTTAGCCGTTTTGTCTAATTTTGATTCTCGACTTTATCCAGTTTTAGCAGCGTTGCAATTAGCAGATTTTTTTGATGATGTGACTATTTCTACAGAAGTAGGAGCAGCTAAACCCGATCGAAAAATATTTGTCGCTGCTTTACAAAAATGTGGTTGTGCTATTGAAGAAGTTGTCCATATTGGAGATAGTTTAACTGCTGATTATGAGGGTGCAATTAATGTAGGAATCAAAGCATTTTTATTAAGTAGAAATACGGTTTTACAACCAGATAAAAATCACTTTGCGTCTCTTCTAGATTGTTTTGATTATAGCTTTAGTTAATTGTTGTGAGGGGTCTAACCCTCTAATTGTAGTATTTTTGCAGTAAACGTTATAGTTTATGATAATTAGATAACAATTATTAAACTGTTCTTTTCAAAATGCAAAACATTGGTATGATTAAATGCAGGATGGTAAAAACCTCCAAAAAGTAGATGTTGACAATAAATCTGCTCCGCTGGGCAGATTTTTTTTGGGTATTTATACGAGATAGAATCCGGTTATACAGTATATGTTTATAATTCTATCCAAACTTCAATCTCCCCATCTCCCTATCTGTCCCAACAACTCTAATAAGTATTCAATCGGATTTGATATGAGGATGCCAGCAAAAAGCACATACCCCGTGCTATGAAGTGAATTCGATCGGATTTTTGATGATAATTATTGTCACTCCATAGAGTAATTAGTTAAATATATTTGTGAGTATAAATATATGTTTACCATTAACTAAGTTATAAGTTACTCAAATTGAATATTTAGATAATAACTGCTGTAGATTCATAGAGCTTCACATTACAGTTAACTCTTTAATAGCAGTTCGATTGATGTTTGCCACGAATACTTAGGTTGATGTTGAGGAGTCATATCAATTCTGGCAATATCGGTATTATAAATAGTGCGAGCATCTTGCTCGCAATTAAGGAAGAAGGAGATTTGAAAGAAAGAAAAAGTAGATATTTCCCAAGTTTTCACACTTGGTATGGTATTACATAGTTATGAAATATCGCAATATGAAAATAATAATTACGAATAAAAAAATCCTCACATTATCATTTGCTCAAAGCTGAAAAACAGAAAAAATACACATGAAAATAACGCCAAAAAAACAATCAATAAAATCTCGAAACTGGTCAATTGAAAAATTACCAGGTTTAAGTAAACAACATCAAGAATTACTAATAGAATATGGCATTACCACCACGAGAAAACTACTAGAAATAACCCACACTCCCCAACAAAAATTAACCCTAGCAAATCAACTACAAATTCATCTTCAATATATCAAGAAATGGGTAGCATTAGCAGACTTAGCTAGAGTCCCTAGTATTGGTTGTGAATACTGTGGACTTTTGCTTCATGCTGGTATTGCTTCAGTTACTCAACTAGCTCAAATACCTATTCATAGATTGCACCAACAAATCCTAAAATTACAGGTATCAACTATGCAAAGACGCGACCTTTGTCCCACTGTCGATCTTGTTCAAAAATGGATTCAACAAGCTCAATTTTTATCGTCTGTTTGAAGGAGTAGATAATATACATCTCCAGAAAAGAGGGAGTAGGGAGTAGGGAACCCACCCCTAACCCCTCCCAGGAGGGGAATAATTGATAATTTCTGTGCGATAATTGATTTTATTTTCTATCACTAAATTGAGTTAGGGCGCCATTCGGAGCGAGTGCGGAACGCAAATGCCATTGAGGGCAAATGCCATTGAGGGCGAATGCCATTCGCCCCTACATATCTTCTGCTGTATCTACTTCAAATCTTCTTCCTTCTTCCCTCTTCCTTCTTCCTTTCTTTAATACCTCATAAATTCCGGACTACCAAAAATTAATGCTGCCCTCAATTCGGGAGAACTATTTTCAATTACTGTACGAGTTTGAGCAGAAAAATCATTGCCCAAAGTCGTCATTAATTTCTCCGCACTAATAGGTTTACCTCTACCTAATAAACCACCAGATAAAGGTACTGCTAAACTACTACGTCGAATCATTGTATCTGAGCTTAACCATGCTTCTTTTGTATTTTTATAACCGTCGGGAGTAACACAACCATAAAGAGGCATTCCTAACTGGTCTAAAATGCCATTAATAGGTCGAAAATTATCAACTTCGTTACCAATAGCTCTCATGGCAGAAGCGACAAAACGATAAGGATTTTTAAACTTACTATGATGTGTTTCTACTTGCCAAAATTCCGAACTATTGAAGAGAGTTTTTAATACTTCAGAAATATCTCCTTCACTCTCTAAAAAAACCTGAGCTAAAGTTTGAACTAAAGATTCTGGCGGTTGGTCTAATACAAAAGTTTGAGCTAATTTATAACTAATATGTTGAGCTGTGGCAGGATGATTAGCCAAAATATCTAAAGCAATTTCACCTTCAGCCATACCATTTTCTTTAATTGTTTGTCCGAGAAAAAATTTATCTCCTGGTTCGTGACGTTTTTCATTAAAGTAAAATCCATCTACATCTTCAGCTCTTTTAGCATTAGGAGGTAAACCCCAACCTGTAAAAATCTTTGCAAGAGCAATAATATCATCTTGAGTATAGCCTCCATCCACACCTAATGTATGTAATTCTAATAATTCTCTAGCATAATTTTCATTAATTTTTCCCCGATGACTCCGCCAATTATCTAAATAAATTAACATCGCTGGATGATGAGCAGTAGCACCTAATAAATCTCTAAATTTTCCCAAAGCATGAGGTCTAATTGCCTGTTGTTCGTAGGAGCTGAAATATAAACGATTTAATCCTTGACGACCAAAAACATTAAAGTGATTGTACCAAAAATCTACCATTACTTCTTCTAAGTGACTGGGACTTTCTAGAGTGCGGAGAAAACGACCTTTAGTTGCTTGTAAAAATATTTTTTGTTCAAAACGTCCTTTGATTCTATTTAATCCTCTTTGGTCTAATTTTAAGTCTTTTCCTATTTGTTGAAGTTTTTGTAATTCTGTAATTATTTCACCAGGTTTGAGAGGCAATGTATCGAGATATTCTAGTTTTTGAATTAATACTTTTGGATAGGGAATAGAATTAGGTTTGAGTTGAGATTGAATATAGACATCAATACTAATATTTTTAATCTGTTCAACTTGTCCAGGAGTCGGTCCGAAACTGAGGCGATTAATTAGGTGTAAAATTTTAGTATCAGCCATTTTAATTATCAGTTATTAGTGGGGTCATACAATGGGTAGGGGTAAATGGCCATTTGCTAACGCAGAGCTGCCGCTAACACCCCTACAATATAGACTCTTCTCTTTAATACTAAATAATACTGATGTTACCGGATTAGATATAACGCACTTATCAGAAAAGAATATTAGCCAGGAACCGAACATATCGACTCTACATCTTGATATTCTACAGGAATAAATGCGAAGCCATACTCCTTATTCCTCGGACAAGGAACAACCTTAACTAACTCCAAAGGTTGCTTTTGGCGATCGCCAGTCCCCGGTTGAAATTTAATTTCTCCTGTTACCCCCTCAACGTCGAATTTTTTACCTGCCAATATCTTCTGAATTTCCCGACGAGGTTTTTCCTCATTTTTCTCAATCCCTTTGATTAGCACCTGAGTCGCATCATAGCTCAACGCTGTACGATTGCTAACAGGACCTCCCCAAAGCTGCTCACTGTTCTCAGGAAAATTATCAGAAAAATCAGATGTTGGATTGCTTAGAGGATGCCAATTAATAGTGACAATAAGTTTTTCCAAGAGTTCTAGTTGAGCTATATTCAGGGTTTTGGGACTGTAAATTGAAGAATCACCAACTATCCAGTTTTGACCACCATTTTCTTTGATGATTTCCAGAGCATTAGCAAAAGAATCAGTCACTTGCCCATCTGGGACGAGAACAATAGCTGAGTTATCATATTTCCTGACTTTTTGGATAGCATTTTTAGCATTAAAATTAGGCCGATAAATATCAAATGAATCAATAACATATCCTCCTTTTTCTATTAATGTTGTTTCAAAACGTTTTTTGTAATCGTTAGAATAGGCGCTAGTATCGTTGTAAAAAATCGTAGCTTTATTTTGATTAATCGGATCCCTCATCAAGACATCAACCGCTGCATCTGCTCTCACATAATTATTTGAGCTAACTCGGAAGAAAAACGGTTTTGGTTGTTTGGTGAGTTCAGAAGTACTTGTGCCTGGGGAAACCATTACTAATTCATTTTGGTTATATATATCTACAGTTGCCATCGTCATCTCACTGGTCCAATGACCAACAAGACCTAGAACATCTGACCGTTTAACTATTTGATTAGCAACCTCTTTTGCTTGCTTTTCCTTGTTAGCATCATTAGCAATGATTACTTTTAAACCTTTTCCATTCAAGTTTTTCGGGTCTAGAAAATCTGCACCTGGTAAAGTCAAATTAGAGGATTGATCTTCATTGAATAAGCTCAAGTTAACTTCTGTTTGCGCTTGAGCTACTCCCCGCAAGATTTCTTCAGCAAGTTCTGTATTAATTCCCGTTTCATCTTGTAAAGCAGGAACAGCAACTGCAATAGTATAGAAATTATTAGCTTTTGTTGCTTCTAAAAGAGCATTATTGAGATAAATTAAAGTTTCTGGGTCTCTTCGATCTGTTTTCCAACTTTGCTGAAGATTTTGAACTGCCTCTTGATAAATGTTTTTGGTGCCAAAACAACCCTTCCGTTGTTCTCGAATATGACTTTTCCAAATAGGTAGAAAATAATTCCAGGGTTTCTGGCATTTGGCAACTGCTTTCACACCCCTTTGTTTGTCTCGTGGTTTAGATAGCAGAATTTCCTCACCAATGCTGATGTTATCTCCTATTACTTCAGGTTTGGGGAGTCGAGAAATTCCAAAAACAACAATGAGAGCCAACAAAAACAGAATTAGACCTCTGGAAAAACGCCGATTTCGGAACGGCTGGGTAATAAATTTAAAACCTTTTCTCAAGATATCTATTATCTGTCTGATTATGCCTGGGGAAGGCCAATATAGTTCAGGTGTATTAGGGTTTTGGATTAGTACAGGCAGTTTAGATGCTCTTGGATGATACACTCTATCTGAATTTTCTAATTCCAGATATTCCAAATGTTCCCGTGCTTCTTTAACAGCGACGTGGAGAGGTTGCCCTTGGGTAAATTCGTCCAGTAAATCTTGCAAAAAATTTCGTGCTACTAGATCGGGAACACGTTCTCGCATCACAATCATATTGGGAATATTAAATTTAGCTAAATATTCACCAATACCCAGTCCATCACAGGAATTAAAAATTGCCAGCTTTACTTTTGGGGCAGCTTTTTTGAAAGCTCCTTCTAAAGCATCGATTGGTACATTTAAGGTAGAATTAACATTAACAGTCCGATCGGAACTGTGCCCAGCATAAAAAATAATATCCCAATTTCCTTCCCGAATACTTTGGTATAGTTTTTTAGGAGTTAGAGACTCTCCTTTCGCTGGAATAGGAGTAATTTTTGCCCCATGTCTTTCTAAATTTTCAATCAGTTCCCGGTCTTGCTTCAGTTGTAACCCTCCCCGATCGCTCCCAAAAATTGCCAGAATACGAATAGGCTGTTGCCACGTTGTTTTTGGTGGGTTATATTGAGATAAGAGGGCAAATTCTGCCCGGGGTAAAGAGCTAAATAAGTCCCAATAATCCCACGATAACCTATGCAGATAAGGATTTGATGTATTGATGATAACTCGTACTGACTCACTAGGAGTAAAATTCTGAAACTTTTTAAAAATGCGCCCTAGAATAACTTCAAATGCAGCTGTTCCCAACCAATTTCTTTCGTTAGATTCTAGCTTTCGAGTAGCATTTTCACACTCTTCTAAACTGGCGAAATTGGTAGTTTGGCCTTCGTTTATCTCTATCACCCGTTCTCCCAATCCCAACCTAGTATAAATGCTTCTCCATTCATCATAAACTCTAGGAAAATCTGGGTTAGGGGGCAATTGTAAATTGAATTCTTCGGCAATGGTTCGACCATCTTCTAAAAACTTTAGGGAAACACGAAAACCTAATTCAAAACTGCCTTCTTCTATTCTGATAACAACTTGTTTCATCATTATTTTTAATTTATTACTTTAGTTTTAAAATTACATTTGTTTAAATAGTGAATAACCAAAAATTTACTATTTGTAGGTTGGGTTGAGGACAGGTTAACCCAACACCTAATCTTAGTGCCACAAGAATATCATAATTGTAAAACTTTTAATGTGGTGTTGCTGAATTAAGGGATGAATATTAAGTGGGGTGGGTATCCTGTACATCCGAAAATTTAACGAAGTCAGAAGTTATTTTTGTAACGGGGATTTGAGCAAACCTCCAAAAATATTTCGCCTTAAAAGACGGGGTTTAGACCCATATTACCTACATTCCGCACGACAAAACGTAGTATAGAAGAAGGAGACAGGAGACAGAATTTTATTTGATAAAGAACGGGCAAGATGCCCATTCCACAAAAATCACTTTTTTACTCAAATAATAAAGTGCTTTGTCACAGTAGCAGAATTGAGAACAATCTGAAGACTAAAGCGATCGCCTGGCTCGGCGGTAAATGGCGGCAACTGAATATAATCATCTCGTTGTCTACGACTTTCAGATAAAGGTTTCCCCATTTCATCTAAAACAATGAGTTTTAAGTTTGCTGGTAAAAAATGTTGTTCTTGGAGAGGATAAACTCTAGAAGAAACAGTAAATCTTTGGTTCGGTTCGGGTAAAATTTCTATCATTAGTGCCAATGGTATTCCTCCTAGTTGATTTCCTAGATCGATAGCGCGACGTACACCTGCTCCTGAACCACGGAAACGGAAAGCCTTTTGCATCATTGGTTCACGATTTCCTAGAAGTTCTTCCACAGGTTGCCAACCTTCTGTAAAAATACGTTCTAACCAACTTGTTAATTTTTCCCAAGTTTTTGATTCAACCAAGGTATTTTCTGGAAGTTGAATAGCTGCCGGACTCAAATATTTCAAGTTTAAAATTAAGTGGCTGGAGTCATAATTTAGTTGAGTCAAAGAAAGTTGATAATTTCCTATTTCATTTTTTTGTAAAGACCGATTTTTGAATTGATCGTGCCGGATAAATCCAATTAAAATAGCTTCTTCCTCCTCTACTGAAACCTGTATTAAGATATAGAAATGAGCAGCAAATCCTGGGTAATCAATCATTTTTTCGGGAATTTCAATTCCTTCATTTACTATATTCTCATCTGTCAGTAAGCAAACTTTAAATCCAGCAACTTGCAGAGGGCAAATTGGTTCGGAACTGATGATTTGATGAGGTGGCAAAGATTCAATGGGATTATCTAATGTTAAGTGGCGATCGCTTAACCATTTCTTTAGTGCTAATAAACCCAATATTTTCACATAAGCTTGCCATTGTTGGGCTTCGTTATTAAAGCGATCGCTCAAAAGAGTTGCTTGTTGAAAATCTTCAGGTTCTAAATCAATAGTTTGTAAGTGCAATTGTCGGTAATACAATCTGTTTATTTGCTCAAAATTAGTCATATTAATTCTCTGGGTTATTGTTGTAATTGAAGATTGATTTGTTGTAAAAGATAGAATAATTGATGTAGTTATTTTGCTATTTATTCTTATGTCAAATAGACTGACTATATTGAAGATAATAACGCATTTTTTCGGCGAAGAAACTTGTCATTTTTTTGTATTTCCTTGCTGTAGAAATTTCCTTAGTTGCCTCTAGAAAAACAGTTTCATCTAAATAACGACTTAATAGTTCAATGAAATAATCAAGAGCATTTGAATCTAAAACTCCTTGACTTGAATTTAACCCTGCTTTATTCAACAAAATTTGCAGCATTTTATCCATTACCTGTTCTCGAATTTGCTTCAGCAATTGCTTAAGTTTTAAGATGCGACTAACTTGAGATTGATTATTCATATTTAATTGCCGAGCTATTTCGCTTTGAGATTTGTTTTCACAATAAATTAGTCGTAACATAGGCAAAAAATCAGGAGCAAATTCACTATACGAAGCACTTTTTTGTAGTTGCTGCAAACGTTGAGAAAGCACCTCCTCAATAGCATCCATAAGAGCTAGTTCGCGATGTTCCTGTAGAAAATTGCGCTGTTCTTGTAGAAATAATTTAATTAAAGGATCGACATTATCATCATCAGAATATCCTAAAGTTTCAGTTAACTCTAATGTTTGTTCCTCTAAACTTAATATTTGTTCCTGCAGAGACTGAGCAATGGTTATCAATTGTTCGAGTAGTTCATCTGAAGAATTATATACAATTCCCCCAGGAAAAAGGCGATCGCGCATTTCCTGAAGTTGAGACTCAGAAGGTTCGGAACATTTGTCCCTTGCACCCTGTTCTCGTCTGTCGCGCCGATATACCCCATGAAATGCTTCTACCACATCTTGTTCTTGAGGTGAAATATTTTCCATTTGGTAACGCTTAATATTATTTAGTTTTGCCCAAGGAGTACTTAAAGATAAACCAAATTCTACCCGTAGCGTTCGAGTAAGTTCTGAGTGTTGACGGGTGCATAAATTAGTCAAATTCCTGAGTCCAGCTTTATCGGGATTGAACTTTCTCAGAATTTCCTCCCAGAAATAGGAGTAAGAAGACTGAGAGTTTTTCTGAACGGTTTCACCATCATCAGTGAGTACCAGATACAACAAATCTCGGAGGCGAAAAGGATAGCGATCGCCAAATTGTTGAACCAGTTTTTGACAAGCGTTAACAATGACATGGGAAATGTAGCAACGCAAAGAAAGTCCTGCTGTTATGTTCAAGGAGTTACAAGAAGCAGAATTTTGAGAGCTAAAGTAAGATAGTAAAGTAGCTTGAATTTCTCGCTCATCTTGAGAGGAGAGTTTTTGAAGTTCGGCAATAGACGGAAACCAGATTTGAAATTGCTGCTTAACATCCGATCGTATCTCCTCTCGATATCCCTGATGGGCGCCACTTGCTAAATCAATTTTGCATAATGTCCAGTAGTTCTTGGTGGAACCATTTTTCATCCTCCTGACACCTCCATACTATATTTTTAACCTTATTGAATTAGTATTGAGACTTATCAGCACTCACAATACATTCTCCTAAAGGTTCTATTGGAGTATAGTGTTGATGATTTTGAACTTATGCACTTTAGATAATTAATTTCCCAAGTCCAAGATGCTTATTAACACTCATAATACATTTTCCTAAAGGTTCTATTTGAGTGTAGTTTCTGATGATTTGAACTTATGCACTCAAATATTTTGTATAATCTGTATAAGTTACCGAAAAATTAAGGTAAAAATCCTCTCACTCGCCGTGGAGAAACAATGAATTAATTTTCATGATTATTCAATCCTATCCGTTTTAGGGAGAGGTAATTATCAATTATCAATTATCCATTATCCATTATCGAACTCTGATATATGATTCCTGAGAAATATGACTATTAAGCTAGACAAGATCGTTGTTATTGATATTGAAGCTACTTGTTGGCAGAAAGATCCCCCGTCAGAACAAGAAAGCGAAATAATTGAAATTGGGATTTGTATTGTTGATGTAGCTAGAGCGAAACCTATTGAAAAAGAAAGTATTTTAGTCAGACCAGAATGTTCCCAAATAAGTGAATTTTGTACCAAACTTACAACTTTAACTCAAGCAGAAGTTGACGGAGGAATTACTTTTTCTGAAGCTTGTTTCCAACTACGAAAAAAATATGAATCTTTACAACGAGTCTGGGCAAGTTGGGGCAATTACGACAAAAATATGTTTGAGAAACAATGTTTATCTAGGAATATAAAATATCCTTTTGGTATTAGACATATTAATGTCAAAAATTTGTTTGCTCTGGTTCATGTTTTACCCAAAGAAGTAGGGATGGCAAATGCTTTAAAATTATTAGATATTCCCTTGGAAGGAACTCATCATAGAGGTGCAGATGATGCTTGGAATATTAGCAAAATATTAGGAAAATTACTTTTACAAGGTAGGTTCAACAATTAATAATTAATAATTAATAATTACCTCTAATGACGAGTAAAAAGTTGCACCCTACGCTAATGCAAAATTTCCGACTTCAGAATATAATCCTAATTGTCGCTCAATCACATAAAGCTCTGAGATAAAATTTACTCAGATCGAAAGATTAAATTTTTATTTCCAAATATTTATGCAAACTTTCTTACCAGCTTGGTTTAACAAAGTCAGAAGGAACAATTCCCTTCTGCCTTCCCCCCACTTTCAAAGGGGGATTAGTGGGGGATGCCTTCTGCCTTTCCTAATAATTACTGCCAACTTTGAATTGGCCAAACTAAAAAAGCGATCGCTCAACTTATGTCTTTGCTTAATTACTATAAGTTTGTTTTGGTTTGGGCTTCCCGCAAATATGGCCTTAGCACGAGAATCTACTCCCGACCAAAAAATTTCAATTAAGCCTTACCTAGACCGAGTAATCAAAAAAGTAACAGAATTTCGCCTCGACAATGGCATGAAATTCATCGTATTGGAAAGGAATAATGCCCCAGTCATATCTTTTTCTATTTATGCTGATGTTGGTGGGGCGAACGAACCGGACGGTCAAACAGGTGTGGCCCATTACCTAGAACATCTAGCTTTTAAAGGTACAAAAAAAATCGGTACAAAAGATTATCAAGCTGAAAAACAAACTTTAGAGAAACTAGATAATATATTCACACAAATTCAAACAGCTAGTGCCAATCAAAAAACTGAAGAAGTCACCCAACTTTTAGCAGAATTTGAAGCAACTCAAAAACAGGCATCTCAATATGTAAATCAAAATGAATTCTCCAAAATAGTTCAACAAGCAGGAGGAGTGGGAATGAATGCTGCCACCTCCGCAGACTACACCCAATACTTCTACAGTTTACCTGCCAATAAATTAGAATTATGGATGTCTTTAGAGTCAGAAAGATTTTTGGAACCAGTATTTAGAGAATTTTACAAAGAAAAACAAGTAATTCTGGAAGAAAGGCGATCGCGCACCGAAAATTCACCCGTTGCCCAACTGTTGGAAAAATTTTTAAGTAAAGCTTTCCAAGTTCATCCTTACCGTCGCCCTGTCATTGGTTATCAAGAAGATATCGAAAATTTAACCAGAGAAAATGTGCGCGACTTTTTTGATACCCATTATGTTCCCAGTAACTTAACAGTAGGGATAGTTGGAGATGTCGATCCCAAAGAAGTGAAAAAATTAGCAAAAATTTACTTCGGTCGCTACGAAACTAAAGAAAAACCACCACAACTGAATATTGTCGAACCTCCCCAAACTCAACTAGGGGAAGTAACGATGAAATTGCAATCTCAACCTTGGTATATAGAAGGTTATCACCGACCTGCAGCGAATCATCCTGACAATGTAGTTTATCAAATGATTACTAGCATCTTGAGCGATGGTCGTACTTCTCGCCTCTATCAGTCATTAGTTGAGAAACAGCAAATAGCCCTCGTAGCAAGAGGAGCTGGTGGTTATCCAGGAAATAAATATGCACATCTGATGCTATTTTATGCTTTGACTGCTCCCAATAGTAATGTAGATGAAGTCGGAGCAGCTTTGCAGACAGAAATTGAAAAATTGAAAACAGAGCCAGTTTCTCAGCAAGAATTAGAAAGGGTGAAAACTCAAGCACGGGCAGGTTTATTACGTTCTCTTGATTCTAATACAGGAATGGTTTCTGCTCTGTTGAGTTACGAAGTTAAAACTGGTTCGTGGCAAAATCTGTTTAAAGAATTAGATGCCATTAATGCAGTAACTACAGAAGATATTATGCGGGTTGCTCAAAAAACTTTCGTTGCCGAAAACCGTACTATTGGCAAACTGCTTCCCAAGTAAAGTCAAAAGTCCAAAGTCAAAAGTCAAAAGTGAAGTCAAAAAGTCAAAAGTTACAGCGGTTTCCGAAGTTATGAGGTACACCCATCGATGGCTAGATTGCCTCACTGCAATATTTTTACCATTTACTTTGTATGTCATTTGCCCGAAATCTGCTGTAAAAGTGAGCAGAACTTACGCAAATTGACTTTTAAAGAACCATCTGTAGGGGCGTTAACGATAGTTTGCCCCCTATTCCCTATTCCCTATTCCCTGTTGCCTGTTCCCTGTTCCCTTTCATTCATACCAAAACAAACAATGCTTTCTAACTACAAAAGAAAAATTACTAGATCGAAAATTTTCATCACAGCATTTTTAGCCGTAGTCATGCTGTTAGCTATTTTAGGGCAAATACCAGCCATAGCTCTAACTCCAGCCAAACATTATACCGAGCTGGAATTTCCCCCACTACCAGAATTAGAACTACCGGAATACACTCGCTTTCAACTTGATAATGGCATCGTTGTCTATCTCATGGAAGACCATGAATTACCCCTAATAGGTGGCCGAGCAATATTCCGGACAGGTTCAAGATTTGAACCCGAAGATAAAACAGGGTTAGCAGACTTAACTGGAACTGTCATGCGTACAGGTGGTACAACCCAACATTCTCCTGACAAAATAAATCAAATACTCGAACAAAAAGCAGCAGTAGTAGAAACAGGTATCGGTGGTACTGCTGGTAGTGCCAGGTTTAGTTGCCTGACTGAAGACTTGACAGAAGTATTTGGATTATTTACTGAAGTAATTCGCGAACCCGTATTTGATGAAGCAAAGCTAGAGTTTGCCAAACAACAATGGCAAGGTGCAATTGCTCGTCGCAATGACGACCCTGGTTCTATTGTTGGTCGTGAGTTCCAAAAATTGATTTATGGGGAACAAAGTCCTTATGCTAGAACTGTTGAATATGAAACCCTCAACAACATTTCTCAGTCAGATTTAATTGATTTCTATGCTAAATATTTCCATCCTGAGAATATGATTTTGGGAATAGTAGGAGATTTTGAGGCCAAACAGATGCGATCGCTGATTACAGAGCAATTTGGCAACTGGCAACCAAGTATTAAAGCAGTGAAACCTCCCCTACCAAATGTTAGTCAAGACCGAGTCGGCGGTCTATTTTTTATTCAACAACCTCAGCTAACTCAAAGTTATGTACAAATGGGTCACTTAGGCGGAAAATTAGATGATCCTGATTATACTGCTTTGAGCGTAATGAATGAGGTACTTAATGGTTTGGGGGGACGCTTGTTTAATAATATTCGATCGCGTCAAGGTTTAGCTTATTCAGTTTCTGCTTATTGGAGTCCTAACTATGATTATCCGGGAGTATTCATCGCTGGGGGTGAAACTCGTTCGGATGCGACTGTGCCATTTATCACATCTGTGAATGAAGAAATTGAACGTATTCGCACTCAACCTATTACAAAAGAGGAACTCGCCCATGCCAAAGATTCTACTCTCAACTCTTTTATTTTCAACTTTCAAGATCCAGCTCAAACTTTATCCCGTTTGATGAGATATGAATATTATGATTATCCTCAAGATTTCATTTTCCGTTATCGTCAGGAAATAGAAAATATTACTGTTGAGGATGTGCAAAGAGTAGCTCAAAAATATTTGCAACCAGATAAAATTGTAACTTTAGTGGTGGGTAATAAAGAAGCAATTCAACCACCTCTGAGTAGTCTGGGAAACGATCTGAAAATTACTTCAATAGATATCACAATTCCAGAACCTAGTTAATTGAAATAGGAAGTAGGGAAGTGAGGGAGTGATATAGAATCCGGTTGAATACTTATTATATGAGATGGGGGGATGGGGAGATCGGGAGATGGGGAGATGGGGAGATCGGGAGATGGGGAGATGGGGGATTTAATATTGAAGTGTGGATAGAATTATAAACATATACTGTATAACCGGATTCTATATGAGTGAGTAGGGGAGTAGGGTGTGTGGCAACGCACCTAACACCAGTGCCGCTACGCGGAAGTCAGAAGTCTGAAGTCGTAGGGGCGAATGGCATTGGCGTTCCGCCAAGCTCCGAATGGCGCCCTCAAAAGTATTAATTGGTAAGGCTTTTAGGATTTTGTAACTGGTCAATTATTTCCGCCATTCTGCACTAGCAACTGTTGGTGCTCATCCATAGAGCGTATTTTAGGCTCATAGTTGGGCAGAAAAATCAAGGGAGAATTCTTACTCCTACCTTCCCGCTCATTCCCATTTCTCCTCTCTTCCCCTCCTGGGAGGGGCTAGGGGTGGGTTCCTGGTCGGGGCCCGCGGGTGGGTTTTCTCCTGTCTTCCCCTCCTGGGAGGGGCTAGGGGTGGGTTCCTGGTCGGGGCCCGCG
>JAXHSW010000125.1:0-26719 GCA_034190295.1 Cyanobacteriota bacterium
CCCCCATCTCCCCATCCCCCCCATCTCATATAATAAGTATTCAACCGGATTCTATATTATCCATTGTTCAGACTTCAATTGTTGAATCCCTCTTTTGCCAACAACTCTAATAAAAACGCTATTATTAACAGAATTAAGAATATTTCAAAATTCCCCCGACTCCCTTCTATTCAGTTTCACTCATCAAGTCCAAAACTAATGTTGCTAACTCATCAGTTGCCCCGATAGGTTGGCTCAGATGAAATTTAATAGCAGGGTATACTTGGGTAAATTGGTTGACTGTATCAGCGATCGCATCAGTAATACCCCCATTAAACAGAAAGTAAGGCAAAATCCCAATATTTCGATATCCCTGTCTAACTAAGAACTCAACCCTTGATTTTAGGTCGGGAGAAACAGACCAATAAGCAGTACAAACAAAAATTTGACAACTGCTTTCCAGAGATTGGGCTATTTTTTCCACAGGGTCATTGCCTCCAGGACGACGACTACCATGAGAAATAAGTACCCAAGCATCAGCAGTCACAGAAGTTATTTTAGTGGCAAGTAAACCAGCCATTTCAGAGTGGGAACCAATATAGGGACAGATAGTGATTTTAGTTTCGTTATCAGTTTCAGAGTTAATATCAGATTTTGGGTTACTTTTTTCCCTTGCTTTAACCTTGTCCCTGAATACCTCTATTTCTGCTGGAATATCCTCAGTAACATGAACTCCTGGTAATAAAAATAAAGGTATAATTTTAACTTGAGTAATGTAGAGCGATCGCCTATCTTCCCAAAAATCTTCAATTTGTTCGTGCAGAGATTTAAGTCCCAGTTCTAAAACTCCTGTACCAATCAAAGGACATTTGAGAACATCATTACTTGTAAAATTTCCAGTTAAATTTACTTGCCTAGATAAAAGTCCAGCGAGTGTTTGTAATTGTAAGAGCGATCGTGGGTCACGACTACCATGAGATACTAAAAAATAAGTTGATAGCAATTTTAAATTTGACCTAATGAGATAGATATATAGATATTATTAAGTAACACCTGGGAACAATTTTAATCCTGATTTAGTTAAAGTTGTATGTCTCTTCGTACACATTAACTCCATCAACTTTCTCTAGATATGGGGTAAAAATCCAATCAATCCCTTTTAAATGAGTTCGTTCTGTGTCATCCAGCATCTCTGCAAATTGTTTAATAAATAATTAGAATACCTACTCTTTGCGGCCAGTTAATATTGGTAACTGCATATAAAGATTAAAATCTTTCCAGAAAAATATGCTATAGTAATGATAAATATCAATATACAAGGAGAAAAAATGGCCAAGGAAGACATAAAAAGCGTTACCGTGCTGCAAAGTGATGATGACTTTGGTGGTGAGCCAGAAACTCTCTATGGTAAGTCACCAGAAAGGAAGAAAAAGAAAAAGAAAAAGCAATCAAAAGCCTTATCACCTCTAGAGAAAAGTATATTCAAGATGGCGAAAATGACTGATAAGGCAACCACACAATATCGCGAGCGTCACGAAAAATCTAACCGGAAAAAGAAAAACGGTTGGATTAAAGACTTACCCAAAAACTACAACAAAGCTGCTTCCAAAATGGGTGGAACGGGCTTAATGGGTATTAAGTTATTTGAATAATTACAATATTAATACCCATTATTGGCAGAAAACTTAAATAACTAAGTTCCAACTAAATATCGCGAGGGGTCTCCCGTTATACCCTAACGGGAGGACAGTTGCAACCCGCAAAAAAACTATTAGCATTCTTTAGTTGACAAGGTAGCTTAAGCGAGCTTAGATCGGGCTAGGAAAGGAGTGGCGGTAATACGCTACGCACCTGAGTGCTGAACCTAGACAGCTCAAGATATGGGGTTCAACTGGTGAAGTCCTGGTAATTTCGTATTTGAGGTAAAATTCCCTGAAGGAAACCGGGTGAGTACAGAACTTTTAAGACAAGACAGCGGTGGGTCTTATCATTTAAATATTTACTGTCTTATCGTTTAGTAGAAAATCTTCAAAATAGAAAAAATGGCCAAAGAAGACATAAAAAGCGTTACCGTACTGCAAAGTGATGACGACTTTGGTGGCGATCCAGAAACTATCTATGGTAAGTCACCGAAAAAGAAGAAAAAGAAAAAGAAAAAGCAGTCAAGTGCTTTGAAGCCTTATGAAAAAGCTGTATTCAAAACAGCTAAAATGTACGATAAGGCAACGACAACATATCGCGAGCGTCACGAAAAATCTAACAGGAAGAAGAAAAACGGTTGGATTAAAGATTTCCCGAAAAACTATAGTAAGGCCATGTCCAAAATGGGCGGGTTCGGCTACATGGGTATTAAGTTGTTTGAATAATTAAAATATTTATCTCAACGTTAGTTGAAGACCCGCGCTCTCCCGAAGGGGAGCGGAGCGATGGGAAAACCAATCAATTTTGCGGCGCATGCCAATAGTGTGTAATATTAAATAAGGCTGCTGGGCTAGCAGTGTCAGTCTGTGGAGCGCGCCTTTAGAGCCTCGGAGGCAGGTGCGGAGCGAAGCAGAAAGTCCTGAGCCGCGAGGTTTAGGAATCCCGCGGGACTCGCGCCATGCGCAACGTCGGGAGGATGTCAATCAAATATCAATACCGATAGGCAGAGAACCAAACTAATAAGTATTGGGCAAAAGGAATAATCCTGAATTGTAGCTTTTCTTATACAACAAAATTAAGTAAAATGCAATGTAGTTGATTACATGAGTGAGATTTTTGAAAAAGAAGTTTTGCTAAATTAAAATCTTGATTTTGTAGAGGCTATGTACCTGAGAACCAGGAAGCTTAAGAGATAGTATAGCCTTAGTGTTGGTAACTTATGAGGAGTATGTTTGAAGCAAGAATTAATTGATATCATACTCCTCATATTTTATTGGTGAAGCGCAAGTGAAAGAGGGACTTTCAAATAGCTAAATCTGGCAAGGAACTAAATAACTGTAAGAAAAAAATAATTGCAGGCTTTTGGTAAAATTCGATCTAGCAACATAATTAGTAAAAACCAAGGAGAGCAAAAAAAATGGTAATGTCATCCGATCCTATTCCACCTAAAAACCCTATTGCACCTATGAACAAAACACGCCAAGTACCAAACACTGTTATTTTAGAGTACGACGGCAGCGCTAAGAGTGATGATATCAGCGATCTACGCAGAGGTGAGGGTAAGATATTCAGAAGAGTAGGCCAAACAATTGAACAACTAAAAGAATCAGGCGAAGTTTCAGATAACATACAGCCCATAATTGTTATTCTCAAGAAAAAGAAAAGTAAGAAAGGACTTTTAGACTAAGAATATATCCTTGTTCTAGTTATCGTGAGTGTAAGTGTTGTAACTTCCTTGAAAAATTTCATAACTTATAGTTATGACTAATGGAATAATCATTCGCTCGACTTCGAGCATTATGCTCGAAGTTATGTATGTTAGTAGGTTAAATAGCAGTCTTAGCTCCTAGTTACGACCGATTTCGAGAAGGGAATGAGACCCAAAAACGATCTGATTTTCCCTAGGAACATAAGCTAAATTAAGTAGTAAATATTGAAGGAGAACAAAAAAAATGAAACAACAGGCAAATACTATTATCTTAGAACTGAGTGGTGCAGATAAAGACGATATCTATGAGTTTCGGAGAGGCCAAGGTAAGATATTCAGAAGAGTACGGGATACTATAGAACAATTAAAAGAAGCAGGTGAAGTTGATGAGAATGCACAGCCGATAATTGCCCTAGTACAGAAAAAGAGTAGTAGTAAGGGACTCTTGGACTAGAGAAATTAACACCTACCCAATGTGCTAATTTTGCTTTAACTTTCCTGGCGGGAAGTCCCGCGCTGTAATATTTGATTCAGCGCCGTATGGGAGAGCCAGAACATGGTATACTGAGGGATACAGGGGGAGGGCATCACCTCAGTATAAACTGCAACTCCGCGTGCGGGTTGAAGCGCTACCGCGGGGCTCGCTCAAGCACGGGCGTCGGGAGTATGTCAAGTCCAATAGCAATTCAATCAAGCTCCGCTTGTAGAGTGAGGGCTTGATATTTTTGTGCTTATAACTAAGGGTAAATAATTTATTTATGTATTTGATTCAAGGTGTATCAAAATCCCGTATACTTCAAGAGAAATTATAAGCTCAAGTTGATAACGTGAACATACTATTAGTCTGCACAGAAAAGTTACCAGTGCCTTATGTCCGAGGAGGAGCAATCCAGACATACATAGACGGTATTCTACCTTACTTGAAACGAGAGCATGAAATCACAGTATTCTCCATAGCAGATCCAGATTTACCCGTTCGAGAAATTAGAGACAATATTCGTTACGAGCGCACTACTGCCAAAACTTCAGAAGAATACTATCAAATAGTAACCAAATTTGTAGAAGGGAAAAATTTTGATTGGATCGTAATTTACAACCGTCCCAAATATCTGTCCTTGGTTGCCAAAGCAGCTCCTAATAGTCGCTTTCTTCTAAGTATGCACAACGAAATGTTCCATGCTAAAAAAATTGAACCACAAGAGGCAATAAAATGCTTGGAGCGAGTAGAAAAAGTAGTCACAGTCAGTAAATTTATTGCTGATGGTATTGCTAAGTTATTTCCAGAATATAAACACAAACTGCAACCGGTATATGCTGGAGTAGACCTCAAGCGTTTTCAGCCAAGGTGGGCAGAAGGGGTAAAGGAGAAACGAGAAGCAATGCTGGCAGCTCATGGCTTGGAGGGCAAAAAAGTAGTCCTTTGCGTAGGAAGATTGACAGATAAAAAAGGACCTCATCTGTTAATATCTGCGATCGCCAAAGTCATCAAAAAACATCCATCTGCTGTGTTATTGCTAGTAGGTAGCAAATGGTACGGCAATAACAACGAAAACAGTTACGTCCGTGAAATTAAAGCAAAAGCAGAAAAGTTAGGCCAAGCAGTTCAGCTAACTGGTTTTATCCCACCATCAGAAGTAGCAGATTACTTTTTGTTAGGCGATATATTCGTGTGTGCATCTCAATGGGAAGAACCTCTAGCTAGGGTACATTACGAAGCCATGGCAACTGGACTATGCATTATTACTACTGCTAGGGGTGGAAACCCAGAAGTAATTATACCCGGAAAAAATGGTATTGTCATCTCAGAATACGACAAACCTGATGCCTTTGTGACTCAGATAGATTACTTATTGTCTAGACCAAAGAAGAGTGAAAAAATGGGAAGAATAGGACGTCAGATAGCAGAATTACATTATAGCTGGTCAAGAGTAGCTTGGGATATTTTGAGTATTATAAATGACTCAGCATCAATTTCGGTAGAAACGCTACAAGAAACAAAAGAAACTCAGGAACAAGAAATAAAAGAAACTAAGGAAGCAGGATAAATCTAAATTTGTCCGCATTTTGTGAAAGGGTCAACCTGGAAAACTATTTAGATAGGTTAGATAGGTAAGTGAAGTCCCCACCAATTTCAAGCCTGCTCTCGAAGATAAGTTACAGACTGCGGTCATTTCAGTTATCAGTTATCAGTACCTCTCTCTGCCTGTTTGCGCAGCATGACAAAGGTCAAGTCAGAGGCTTGAAATATTGAACTTAATTTTTTTTTCATCCCCTTGAAAGGGGAGGCTTGAGACCTCATTTTTTGGTCATTGGTCTTCAAGAAAGCAGGAACTGAGGTGCCAAAACTAATGATTGCATTAGTTTTAATCAAAGTAGGAAGTATCTCTAAGACTTCTAATGGCAAAATTCAGCACTCTCTCTGCCTGCCGAGTCAAATTTTTGGCAGGAATGCTAGAGATATTAGAAGCAAGGGTAGGAGTGGGTAGTAAAAGTTGTTTAGCGATCGCTACCTGAAATATAATTTTGATTTGATGAGTTGATTTGCTAAAATTTGATGATATAATTTAAGCAAATTTAGACATAAGTAGGTAAGTACAAAAAAACTTGACTATATTAAGTTTTGTAAGTCAACTCCCAGCTATGACATATAGTTGATTTGAGTCTAATTTACATTTTGTTACATAGTGACAAATTTTAACGCCAACCTACTTATATTTTATTTATTGAAACATTAGAAACCTAGAAACTTTGTGCCTATAAACTTGCTACCAAAGTAGGTATTTTTGCATTTCAAGAAATTACTTAGCAAAAAGTAAAAAAAGATACAGTTTTATGTAAGCTGTAGAGATAATGTTATATGTCCGCACAACAAGCCCATAAAAGCATCAGCAAATGAAAGGAATTATATGATAAGTATTTTCTGTTCATGGAACAAATTTAATTAAAATTATAAAAAAATCAACTCTAAGATCGGGATAAATTAATGCTAGATAAGATAAATCGTTACGCTCATGGGTTTGTAGCTGTACCAGTGATTTGTGCTTGTTCAGAAGCAGGGGTATTTGAGTTACTAGCACAGAAAAAATCACTGAAATTAGAAGAAATAGTAGAACATCTAGGCGCAAATAGTGGAAATTTAATGGTAGCTCTGCGACTGCTAGAGTCACTATCATTCCTGTATCGCTCTCAAACACAAGGATACATATTAACAGAACAAAGTCAACAACATCAAATTATCCCTAAAGCTTTGATGAGCTTATATAAATATCCATTTGAATTGTATATAAAAGGAGAAGAAGTAGAAGCAGGAATCAGCAGTGGGATTAATTGTTCATCTCGAAGATGGGATACAGAAAACTCATTACTAAGTGATTTATTAGATGGAGTATTAGTCATCCCCCTGCTACTAGAACTTAAGAAACAAAACTTACTGGATGAATCAAAAAAATTATTCAACACATTAACAGATTCAGTCCAACAAGAATTATCCAAACTATTCATCAATTTAGGATGGGCAGAAGAAAAAACAGAAGGGCTATATTTAACAGATATAGGTAGATTTATGAGTGACAGGTCCTTAAACTTAGGAACGACAGCGTCTTATGCTCCTATGTTGTCACAGATGAAAGAATTGCTATTTGGAAATCCTCAGAGAGTATTTAAAAGAGATAAAACTGAAAACGAAAGACATGTAAATAGAACATTAAACGTAGTAGCAAGTGGCTTTCAACACGAAAAGTTTTTTGCCGACACAGATAAAATAATCATATCTATATTTAACCAACAGCCAATAGAAAAGCAACCAAGCTATATAGTAGATATGGGTTGTGGGGATGGAACGCTACTTAAACGAGTATATAACATAATCAAACAATTCTCTGCTAGGGGAAAAGTATTAAAAGAGTATCCTGTCATTATGGTAGGAGTAGACTACAATCAAGAAGCATTAGATGTCACAGATAAAAATTTAGCAGAAATTCCCCATCTAATGATTCCAGGAGATATAGGATCACCAGAAAAATTATTAGAGCAATTGAAAGCACAAGGAATAGAGCCAGAAAAAGTATTACATATTCGTTCATTCCTAGACCACGATCGACCATTTATAGCTCCCAAAAATACAGAAATAGCTCAAGCACGCTCTGTGTTAGATTATCAAGTAGTAGATGTAGACCCAGAAGGAAAACTTATACCACCTCACATAGCAGTACAAAGTTTAGTCGAACATCTAGAAAGATGGTCATCAATAATAACCAGACATGGATTATTGCTCCTAGAAGTACACAGTTTAACACCAGCAGTAGTCAAAAAATATCTAGATGAAAGTGAATCTCTACATTTTGATGCCTATCATGCCTTCTCAATGCAACATTTAGTAGAAGCAGATGTATTCTTGATGGCAGCAGCAGAAGTAGGTTTATTTTCGCGAAAAGAAGCTTTTCGTAAGTATCCGAAAATGTTACCATTGACTAGAATAACAGTCAATCATTTTGAAAAGCGTGAATATCAGATACGGTATGCAACTGTAAAGGACATACCCAGTATGTTAAACTGTGCCACAATTAATCAACCTGCGAACGAATCCTTGTTTGAAGTTTTATTGAAACAAAGTCCAACAGCGCATTTAGTGTTAGAATATCAAGGTAATTTAGTAGCTGCAGTCCTAACAGAAGCGAAAAATTCTACTGAGGTACTAGAAGTTCGTGAGTTTTTAGTAAGGACTACTGTAGAAAATTGGCAAACCTTGGCAAAAGACTTACTAGAATTTGTAGAACAGTGGGGAATAGTCAAACCAGGAATCAAAGAAATAGATGGATTGTTAAAATACCATGAAGCTATATCAAACTTTCAAAACTCACAGTGGAATCAATCCTCAGTTTTAAAAGAAAAACTCACAGAAAAAGTTGCCCTACACCAATTAGCCACATTAGAACTATGTGATTTAATGGCTCCAGAGTATGAACTAGAAGCCTTTGTAGCACGTTGGCTTTTGCGTGTCTTTCAAGATATGGGTGTATTTATCAAAGAGGGTGAATCTTATCTGGAGTCTGAGTTGATATCCCAGCTAAAAATCTCATCACGTTACCATAGACTTTTAAATGCTTTGTTGCAAATTTTGCAGAAGCGTGGTGTTCTGAAAATTGAAAAAGGTAAAGTGTTGACATTAGCAAGATGCAAAAGTTTTGCTATACAAAATGTTTCGTCTGAAGTTGCTGCTTTTCATAAGTATTTTTCAGAAAAATATCCGGCTCATTTATCCTGGTTAACGGTAGTAAAAAGGTGCTTAGATAAATATCCATTGATTCTACGTGGTGAAGTAGATGTTAATGAAGTAGTTTTTACTGATGGGGATATGGAGCTATTTGCTGGACTATTTCTAGGACATCGTGTAGCTGACTACTTTAATGAATTGCTAGCAGATGGGGTTTGCTGGGAAGTAGAACAACGTTTGTTAGAAAAGAGGGATAGACCTGTTCAGATATTGGAGATTGGAGCAGGGACAGGAGGTGTGACAGGAATATTACTAGAAAAGCTAGCTCCTCATGGAGAGCAAATTGAATTTTGGTTTACTGATATTTCTAGCGTTTTTACACGTTATGGTGAGAGTAAATTCAAGCAGTTTCCTTGGGTCAAATATTTCATATTTGACATAGAAAAATCTCTTGATGCTCAGGGAATAAAAGCTGAAAGTTTTGATGTAGTAATTGCTAATAATGTACTCCATAACACAAAATTAATTCATCAAACCCTAAAAAATAGTAACTCACTATTAAATAGTGGTGGATTACTGGCACTACTAGAGTTTACTCAACCAATTGATATTCTTTTATACTTTGGAGGATTGCTTCAAGGATTTTGGTTATTTGAAGATCCAGAAAACCGATTAGAAGTTGGTTGTTTACTGAGCATACCACTGTGGCAAAAAGTTCTCAGCGATTGTGGCTTTGATGAAATAATACCATTAGGATTGCCCTGTGAGATGCACGATCTTTCTAAAGCTAGAGAGTCTGTTATATTTGCTCGAAAACATCAAGTGCAGGCCATAGAATCTTCTGAGGAAATCCAACAAAATTTGACTGAAAATGGGAAGCACGGTAAGACAGAAATTGATTCTCCTAGTATCAGTTCAGTAGAAAATTCATCCAAATTAGAAATATTTGAACAGGAATGTCGAAAATTATTAAAAACTCTACTGGGTGTTGAACGGATGGAAAGCTTGTCTGCTGATACACCATTAATGGAATCAGGAATGGATTCACTAGAATTGTTAGAGTTTCGTGCTGTTATGGAAAGAAAGTTTGGGATTAAATTAAAGTCTACCTTCTTTTTTAGTTACAAAACTTTAATAGAGATAGCAGAGTATCTTTCAGAAAAGGATAGTCAGACAGAAATTGATTCTCCTAGTATCAGTTCAGAAGGAAGTACATCCAAATTAGAAATATTTGAACAGGAATGTCGAAAATTATTAAAAATTCTATTGGGTGTTGAACGAATGGAGAGCTTGTCTGCTGACACACCACTAATGGAGTCTGGAATGGATTCACTGGAATTGTTAGAATTTCGTGCTGTGATGGAAAGAAAGTTTGGGATTAAATTAAAGTCTACCTTCTTTTTTAGTTACAAAACTTTAATAGAGATAGCAGAGTATCTTTCGGAGCGGGAAGATATTAATTTGAGTAAGTAGGACTAGGAGTTAAAAAAACATTTTTAGGACATGAGGTGAAATTTGAATGAATTCTAATCAGGACAGTTCACGAGCAAGAATAGCCATTGTAGGTGTGTCTTGCCGTTTCCCTGGAGCAGAGACGAAAGAAGAATTTTGGCAGCTACTTAAGGAAGGTCGCAACTCAATGCAGAATCTGCCTTCAGAGCGTTGGGGAAATCTATTTAATTCTATGAGTTCGGAAATAGATTTATCTACTCAACGTGGTGGTTTTTTGACAGATATAGATTTGTTTGACTCATCCTTTTTTAGGATTACTCCCAGGGAAGCGCAGTTAATGGACCCACAGCAAAGGTTGTTGTTAGAATTGTCCTGGGAAGCAATGGAAGATGCAGGATATGCAAGTGATACATTAAAGGGTAAATCAGTAGGGGTTTATGTAGGAGTTTGTCACTACGACTACAGGAGTTTATTAGAAAAAGGTTTGGAAACAGCCGAAATAGCTCAAATTGCAACTGGTACAGCTCCAGCAACTTTTGCCAACCGCATTTCCTATTTTTATGATTTTCATGGCCCTAGCTTGACTGTTGATACAGCTTGTTCCAGCTCTTTGGTGGCCATGTCTGAAGCGGTAAATGCTATACGTCGTGGGCAGTGTCAAACAGCATTGGTAGGAGGTGTGAATTTAATCTGCTCTCCTGTGAATAGCCAAATTTATACTGCTGCTGGTATGTTATCTCCTGATGGAGTATGTCGGGTGTTTGATGCGGGTGCTAATGGGTTTGTCAGGGGAGAAGGAGGGGCAGTAGTTGTACTGAAAGATTATCAAAAAGCGTTGAGGGATGGTGATTCTATTTATGGGGTGATTCGCAGTGTAGCAGTGAATCATGGAGGGCAAGCAAGTTCTTTTACGGCACCCAATCCCCAAGCTCAGGCCGAATTGTTGGAAGAGGCATATCGGGAAGCTAATATTGATATAGAGTCCGTAGGTTATATTGAAGCACATGGTACGGGTACATCTCTAGGAGATCCAATTGAAATTGAGGCTTTAAATGAAGGGTTTAAACGTCTGAGTTCAAATGGTAAGTTGCCTGCTAATAGCTGTGGTTTGGGTTCGGTCAAAACAAATATTGGTCATTTGGAAGGAGCAGCAGGTATGGCTGGACTAATCAAAGTTTTGCTGTGCATGAGGTATGCAACTCTTCCATCTTCATTAAATTATCAGCAACTTAATCCTGATATTGAATTAAATGAAGGTCCGTTTTTTGTGGTGGACAAGCTTCAATCTTGGGAAGTAAAAGTTGATAGATCGGGAAAACCTTATCCACTTAGGGCAGGGTTGAGTAGCTTTGGTTTTGGTGGAACAAACGCTCATGTAGTTCTTGAGCAAGGAATAAATAACAAGGAAGAAAGAAGAGGAGATAAGGAACCTTCAGTTCATCTATTAACTCTTTCAGCTAAAACAGAAACAGCTCTTGGGGAGTTGGTCAGTCGTTATCAAAAATATTTAAACAGTAATCCAGAATCAGAGTTAGCCGATATTTGTTACAGTGCTAATACGGGGCGAGTCCATTTTAACCATCGAGTAGCAGCGATCGCCTCTAACAAACAGGAATTAGCAGAAAAACTTAAGGAATACCAAGCTGGGGAAGCAACAGCAGGAGTATTAACAGGGGAACTTCCAGAACGCATAAGAACACCAAAAGTAGGTTTGTTATTCACAGGTCAAGGTTCCCAGTACGTCAATATGGGAAAACAACTGTATCAAACACAACCTGTATTCCGTGAAGTGTTGGATAGGTGCGATCGGATACTAAGTTCTGAAATAGAATGTTCTCTATTAGATATTCTATATAATAATAAAACTGAAGATCGAGATTCATCTCTACTAATAAATCAAACAGCTTATACTCAACCAGCTCTGTTTGCAATAGAATATGCCCTATTTAAATTATGGGAATCTTGGGGAATTAAACCTAGTATAGTAATGGGCCACAGTGTGGGAGAATATGTGGCAGCTTGTGTAGCAGGAGTATTTAATCTTGAAGAAGGTTTGAGATTAATCGCTGCTAGGAGCAGGTTGATGCAACAGTTACCTTCAGGTGGAGCAATGGTTTCTGTGATGGCTTCAGAATCAACAGTAGCCCAACTCCTAGAATCTCACAAAAAAGAAATAGCGATCGCCGCAATAAATGGACCAGAAAGCACAGTTATTTCTGGAGAGTCTGTAGCAGTAACAGATGTAGTAAGTGGCCTTGAAGCAAAGGGAATCAAAACCAAAAAACTAGAGGTATCTCATGCTTTCCATTCACCATTAATGGAGCCAATGTTAGCAGAATTTGAAGCTGTAGCTAATCAACTCACCTACAATAAACCTAAGATAACAATTGTATCCAACGTTACAGGAACAAAAGCAGATAATAGTATTGCTTCCCCTCAATACTGGGTTAATCATGTCTGTCAACCAGTACGCTTTGCCCAAGGAATGAAAACACTACATCAACAAGGGTATGAAATATTTCTAGAAGTTGGACCAAAACCAGTATTGTTAGGAATGGGCCGACAATGTCTGCCAGAAGATGTGGGTGTGTGGCTGCCATCATTACGGCCAAATAAAATCCCCCTCCAGTCCCCCTTAGAAAGGGGGAAGTCAGAGGATGCTGCGCTTTTGAACAATGAGTGGCAACAAATGCTATTGAGTTTAGGAAATTTGTATGTGCAGGGAGCAAAAATAGATTGGTTAGGGTTTAACCAAGATTATACTCGTCAGAAAGTAGCATTGCCGACTTATCCGTTCCAACGAGAAAGACATTGGATAGAAATAAAAGAAAACCAACAGAAGGAACATCAAAAGTCAGAAACTATTAGTGAGACTCCAATTGTTAAACTACTCACTCAAGGAAAAACAGAAGCTCTCACTCAACAACTAGAAAGAGCAGTAAAATTTTCACCAGAACAGCTTAAACTTTTACCAGAAATATTAGATGTATTAGCTCAACAACATCAGGAACAATTAGCAGCAGTAACTATCAAAAATTGGTTCTATGAAGTTCAGTGGAAACCTTTAGCCCAAACTCACTCAAAAACAAGTATTCAATTAAATCATTGGTTAATTTTTGCCGACACCACAGGAGTAGCAGAAAAATTAGCCCAAAAATTACAACAACAGGGTCATAAATACAGCTTAGTTTATCGAGGAGAGAGTTATCAAAAACAAGCAGCAGGTACTTATCAACTCAATCCTAATAATCCTGAAGAATTTGAAAAACTGTATCAAGAAATTCAACAAAGTAGTGAAACTCCCTTATCAAAGTTAATTCACTTGTGGAGTTTAGATGCTCCCGAATCAAAAGACTTAACCCTGGAAACCCTAGAACAAACTCAATTATGGGGATGTGGCAGCGTGATGCACCTGTTACAGACCTTAGTCAAAAACTCTAGCATTCCCGAATTATGGTTAGTAACCCGTGGGTCTCAGTCAGTATTATCCCAAACAGAAAATAAAATAACAGGACTAGCAGCGTCACCCTTGTGGGGATTAGGTCGAGTAGTGTCTCTAGAACATCCCAAATTATGGGGAGGATTAGTAGATTTGGACTCACAAGCTACAGCAGGAGACGAAGTAGAAATGCTGTGGCAATTATTAGCTAATGAACAAGAAGAAGATAATCTAGCTTTACGGGGAGAAAAGACCTATGTAGCTCGTCTGGTAAACCAATATACTCCAGAATTTCCTCAACCCCTATCCTTATTATCATCAGATGGTAGTTACCTAATAACTGGAGGGTTAGGAGCTTTAGGATTACATACCGCCGAATGGTTAGTATCCAAGGGAGCCAAAAACATTGTTTTAACTGGGCGTCGCCCTCCCTCAGAAAAAGTTAGTGAATCTCTAGAAAAATTAGAAGAAACAGGATGCCAAGTAACAGTTTTGTTAGGGGATGTTTCTATTGAAGAAGACATAGGCAAAATTCTCGAAAAAATTCAGACATCAATGCCCAAACTCAAAGGCATAATTCATACAGCAGGAGTGCTAGATGATGGAACCATACAACAGATGAATTGGGAGCGTTTTGCCAAAGTCATGTCACCAAAGGTAGTAGGAACTTGGCACTTACATACATTAACCCAAAATCTGCCATTAGATTTCTTTGTCTGTTTCTCCTCAATAGCTTCCTTAATTGGTTCTCTAGGTCAAGTAAACTATGCTGCTGCCAATGCCTTTATGGATACTTTAGCTAGTTATCGTCGCAGCACAGGATTATCAGGACTGGCTATTAATTGGGGAGCGTGGGCATCTGGAGGCATGGCAGCTCGTTTAGCAGTGGAGCATCAAAATCGTATACAGAGCAGTGGGATAAGTGAGATAGCCCCAAAACAAGGAATGTATGCCTTGGACTTGCTCCTAGGCAATCAATCTGCTACGGATCGGGTAGGTGTAATGGCCGTAGAGTGGCAGGTATTGGCAGAACATTGGAGTGGTATCGAAAAAAGTTCATTAATAAGAGAATTATTAGAGAAGGAGGAATTGAAAGCACAAGATACACCGAAACAGAAAGTAAAAGCAGAAATTTTAGCAAAATTAGAGACGGCCTTATTAGAGGAACGTCAAGAAATTTTAACTGAACATATTCGAGGGCAAGTAGTTCAGATACTAGGTTTAAGTTCATCTCAATTACCTGAAATGAATTTAGGCTTTATGGAAATGGGAATGGATTCTTTAATGATGGTGGAATTAAAAAATCGACTGCAAAATCAACTAGGAATAAACTTGCCTGAGACAATAGCTATAGAATATCCAACGATTGCGAAATTGTCTGTCTATATAGTAGAGGAATTAATGGAATGGAAGATAACAGAAAATGGCGGATTCTCTGATGACCTGAGTAAAACTGATGTATCAGAAGATGTTAGTATATTGCCAGTTCTCGAAGATATTTCAGAAGAAGATTTTGAAGCACTAGCAGCTCAACAACTGGAAAAAATTCAGAATATGCTATAACGGAAAAAAAATCTATTCTATATTTTTGGCTATTCTATTAGAAAAATTATTTAAAAAATTAGGTTAAGGGTGAAAAAATATGGAACCGAGTACGAAAAAAGATCGACTATCATTATCCAAACAGATGTTTTTAGCTTTAAAGCAAGCAGAAACTAAATTGGAGATGATGGAGCGTTCAAGAAGTGAAGCGATCGCCATCATTGGCATAGGGTGTCGATTTCCAGGAAATGCCAACACACCAGAAAGTTTCTGGGAATTGTTATCTAATGGTGAAGACTCTGTAAGAGAAATTCCACGAGAACGTTGGAATCTAGATTATTACTATGACCCCAACCCTGAGACTCCAGGAAAAATGTATATCCGTCACGCAGCATTAGTCGATCGGGTAGATCGGTTCGATCCGCATTTTTTTAGTATCTCTGGCCGAGAAGCACATAGTCTTGACCCACAGCAACGCTTTATTTTAGAAGTAACTTGGGAAGCTTTAGAAAGAGCAGGTATTAATCCCCAGCAATTAGAAAACACTCAGACAGGAGTGTTTCTGGGTATCGGTCAAAATGATTATGCTAATTTAGGTTTGAACAAAGTTGAAGATGTTAGCCCTTACGATGTTACAGGAAATACGTTTTGTTTTGCAGCAGGTAGGTTATCTTACTTTTTAGGATTACAAGGCCCATCAATGGCAATAGATACAGCTTGTTCATCATCTCTGGTAGCTGTCCATGAAGCTTGTCAGAGTCTGCGTCAGGGTGAGTCTAATCTGGCTTTAGCTGGAGGAGTTCAACTAATTCTCTCTCCTCAAGTGACAACTGGACTATCAAGATTAAAGGCTCTATCACCTGATGGCAAGTGTAAAACTTTTGATGCTGCTGCTGATGGTTATGGTAGAGGAGAGGGATGTGGCATTGTGGTACTGAAGCGTTTGTCAGATGCAGTCAAAGATGGAGACAATATCTGTGCAGTAATTCGTGGTTCAGCAGTCAACCATGATGGGCCGAGTGGCGGACTAACAGTACCTAATAAACTAGCTCAGGAAAAACTGATTCAGCAAGCTCTCAAAGCAGCAAAAGTGGAACCATTACAAGTGAGTTATGTAGAAGCTCATGGTACAGGAACTTCTCTCGGAGATCCTATGGAAGTGAGAGCTTTAGCTAGCGTGTTCGATCGGGGACACGATCGAGAAAATCCATTGCATATCGCTTCAGTTAAAACTAATATTGGTCATCTAGAACCTGCAGCAGGAATAGCAGGTGTGATTAAGGTGGTTTTGCAACTGCAACATCAAAAAATTGCCCCTCATCTAAATTTTGCTAATCCTAACCCTTATATTGATTGGGAGAATATACCTTTAAAAGTACCTACTCAACTCACACCTTGGCTGTCATCAGGGGAGAAAAGAGTGGCAGGAGTAAGTTCTTTTGGTATGAGTGGTACGAATGCTCATATAGTTTTAGAAGAGGCCCCGAATGAAGTCAGAAGTCAGAAGTCAGAAGTTAGAATTGAAGAATTAGAACGTCCGGTTCATATACTAACTCTGTCAGCAAAAACAGAAAAGGCTCTGAATGATTTAGTCAATAGTTATCACAGTTATTTAGAATCAGAAAATAACGATCGAGAGTTAGGGGATATTTGTTATACAGCCAACATAGGGAGAGCAGAATTTGACCAGAGATTAGCAGTGGTTACTTCTGAAAAACAACAGTTAATAGAAAAACTCAAACAATACAAACAAGGAGAGAATGTTACTGGCATCTTTTCAGGACAAGTAACAAGCCAAACAACGACAAAAATTGCCTTTCTATTTACTGGTCAAGGTTCTCAATATCTGCAAATGGGAAGGCAGTTATACGAAACTCAACCAACTTTTCAGAAAATTATCGACCAGTGTAGTGAAATACTAGGAAAATATCTAGAAGTTTCTTTATTAGATGTACTTTATCCAGGTGAAGTTAAAGATGAAAGTTCGACTTTGATACACCAAACAGCTTATACCCAACCTGCTATATTTGCCATAGAATACGCCCTAGCTAAATTATGGGAATCATGGGGAATCAAACCTAATGTAGTTATGGGTCATAGTGTAGGAGAATATGTAGCAGCTTGCATTGCTGGAGTATTTAGCCTAGAAGATGGTCTGAAATTAATAGCCATGCGGGGACAGTTGATGCAGAAATTACCTGCTGGTGGTGAGATGGTATCAGTAATGGCATCAGAATCTCAGGTAACAGAAGCCATAAAAGAATATAGTTCCCAAGTAACAATAGCAGCGATAAATGGACCAGAAAGTATAGTAATTTCAGGTGAGAGTCCAGCAATTTCAAATATTTGTAATAAATTTGAATCAGAAGGAGTCAAGACAAAACAGCTACAAGTATCCCATGCTTTCCATTCCCCATTGATGGAACCAATGTTAACAGAATTTGAAATAGTAGCCAAAGAAATCACCTATAATGAACCAAAAATACCACTAATATCAAACGTCACTGGTCAAGAAGTAGGTGGAGAAATAGCCACTGCTGAATATTGGGTGCGTCATGTGCGTCAATCAGTAAGATTTGCCCAAGGGATGGAGACTTTGCGCAAACAAGGTATTGAAATCTTCCTAGAAATCGGGCCAAAACCAATACTGTTAGGTATGGGCCGTGAGTGTCTCATGGGAGAAAAAAAACTATGGTTGCCCAGTTTACGTTCGGGGAAACCAGACTGGTTACAAATCCTGCAAAGTCTTGGGGAATTGTATGCACGGGCAATAAAAATTGATTGGTTAGGATTCGATCGGGATTATTCCCGTAATAAGGTAGAATTACCAACATATCCTTGGCAACGAAAAAGGTATTGGATAACAGATATTCGACAATGGAAAAGTAAAGACAAAAAGAGCATAACATCTGAAGAAAAAGTAAAACTCGATGGAGTAAATATCCACCTACAGGAAATACAAATGAACAAAGACAAAATATTACAGCAACCAAAACTAAGATTATCAGCTCCAGAATCACTATCTTTCTCGAATACTGCATCATCTATAGAACCTCCAGCCAGGGTAGTTCAAGTAAAATCTGCTGATATTGAATCTGAAAATATAACCCAATTGAATAGCCTTGATAGAGATGTGACTCAAATTAGAGAAACTCTCAAAGAAAGTCTGGCAGATGTTCTGTATGTCGATCTCAGTGAAATTGAAGAAGAAAAGAAGTTTGTTGATTTAGGTTTAGATTCTATCGTTGGAGTAGAATGGATAACTGAAATCAATCAAACCTACAATTTAAATATAAAGGCTACTAAACTATACGACTACCCTACTTTGTTAGATTTAGCCAAATATATTGCTCAAACCCTATCAACTCAGGGCAGAAATATTGATGTGGAGCGATCGCCATATTCTTCAAGTGAAGCAACTATCAGCAACCAACCTCAACTAATAAATGACCCTCAGAGCAATTTCTCACAAATCAAGGAAATTTTAAAACAACAATTAGCAGATGTTCTGTATGTCGATCTCAGTGAAATTGAAGAAGACAAGAAGTTTGTTGATTTAGGTTTAGATTCTATCGTTGGAGTAGAATGGATAACTGAAATCAATAAAACCTACAACTTAAATATAAAAGCTACTAAACTATACGACTACCCTACTTTGTTAGATTTAGCCAAATATATTGCTCAAACCCTATCAACTCAGGGCAGAAATATTGATGTGGAGCGATCGCCATATTCTTCAAGTGAAGCAACTATCAGCAACCAACCTCAACTAATAAATGACCCTCAGAGCAATTTCTCACAAATCAAGGAAATTTTAAAACAACAATTAGCAGATGTTCTGTATGTCGATCTCAGTGAAATTGAAGAAGACAAGAAGTTTGTTGATTTAGGTTTAGATTCTATCGTTGGAGTAGAATGGACAACTAACATCAATAAAACCTACAACTTAAATATAAAGGCAACTAAACTATACGACTACCCTACTTTGTTAGATTTAGCCAAATATATTACCAAGGAAATTTATTCTACAGGAGGAAGTAGATTCCCAACAGAGCATAAAGAATCTACTCAAAAAGATTATTTATCTGGAGCTTCGCAAGAGGAAATGACACAAAAATTACGCTCAATATTGAAGAAAGTGGCCAGTCAAGAATTGACAGTCCAGGAAGGAAATAAAATGATTCAACAAATCAAAAATCAAGTAAAAATATAGTATAATTTTTCAGGAGAATCTTATGAACAAAGAACAAATATTTAATATAATCAAAAAACATACTTGTGAAATAGCACCAGAATTAGAAAAAGTACCCATAGCACCCACTGATAGTCTCAAAAACTTAGGCATTGATTCAGTAAATAGGGCTGAAATTATAATGATGGTAATGGAAGATTTATCCTTGAATATCCCACGCATTGAATTAGCTGGAGCCAAAAATCTAGGAGAACTGGCTGATATATTTGCAGCGAAATTAGAAGCAAGGAATTAACAAAGCTAGAGGCCCGATCGATGAGCAACATAGAGATAACAGGTATGGGCATTATTACTTCCATTGGTCAAGGAATTGCTACTTTTAAAGAAGCTCTGTTTTCAGGGAGAACTCAATTTACCGCTCTCAAACAACCTGGACGTGAAAGCAGCAAACCATTTATTGGGGCTGAACTTCCCGATATTGACGCCAAAACCCTATTTCCTGAGTACAGTGGACTGTTGCGTACTGCTACTAAGAGCGCCCAAGTCGCAATAGTAGCTGTAGCTGAAGCGTGGCAAGATGCTCAACTCACCTCCAGCCAAGTTAACCCAGAACGAGTAGGATTAGTTGTAGGTGGTTCAAACTTACAACAACGTTATCAGCAGCAAACCTGGCAACGTTATCAGTCACGTCAGGAGTTTATACGACCAACTTATGGACTGACATTTTGGGATACAGATATATTGGGTCTGATTTCCCAGTGTTTTCAGATTCAAGGCGAGGGATATAGTGTAGGTGGAGCTTCTGCCAGTGGAGCAGTTGCGATAATTCATGCTGCCCGTCAAATTTTAATGGGGAACAGCGATATTTGTATTGCCCTGGGAACCTTATCCGATCTATCAGGGTATGAACTCCAAGCACTAATGAATTTAGGCGCAATGGGGAGCGAACGTTTTGCCGATCGCCCAGACCTAGCTTGTAGGCCATTTGACCAAGACCATGATGGCTTTATTTATGGAGAGGGTTGTGGAGCAGTGATTTTAGAGAGAACTGACCACGCTCAACAACGGGGCGCTCAATCCCATGGCCAACTTAAGGGTTGGGGATTGGCTTTAGATGGAAACCGTAGTCCCGAACCTTCCCAAAAAGGGGAAGAACGAGCTATAAATGCTGCTTTAGCCATAGCAGACCTTCAGCCAGAGAGTATTGATTATGTGAATACCCACGGTACTGGTTCCTCCCTAGGAGACAAAACAGAAGTGTCGGCTTTAAAATCTGTGGGACTTCACCGTTGCCTACTCAATTCAACAAAATCTTTAACTGGTCACTGTTTAACTGCTGCTGGTGTAGTGGAAGCGATCGCTACCATATTACAAATGAAGTTTGGTTTTTGTCATCCAACCAAAAATTTAGTGAATCCCATTGATACCAATCTAAATTGGGTGAAAGAAACTTCCGTTCAAGCTGAGATTAAATATGCTATCAGCAATAGTTTTGGTTTTGGGGGGATTAATACAGCTTTATTAATTGCACAGGAGTAAACTTATGCAACAAGTTGGAATTGAAGCACTAAATGTATATGGGGGTTCAGCTAAACTAGATGTGCGAATGCTAGGGGAAGCACGCCACTTAGACGTGACTCGCTTCGATAATCTTCTGATGAAAGAGAAGACAGTCCCTATGCCTTATGAAGATCCAGTATCTTATGCTATTAATGCAGCCAAACCTATTATTGATAGTCTCAGCGATCTGGAAAAGCAACAAATCAAAATGGTAATAGCTTGTAGCGAATCAGGCATTGATTTTGGCAAATCTATGAGCACTTATATCCATGATTATTTGGGGCTAAGTCGTAACTGCCGAATGTTCGAGATTAAACAAGCTTGCTACTCAGGTACAGCAGGTTTACAGATGGCATTCAATTTAATTTTGTCCCAAACACGTCCAGGGGCTAAAGCTTTGGTTATAGGAACTGATATATTTCGGCCTATTGCTGTAGAAGGAGGAGAGACTCTCAGCGAAGATTGGTCTTTTGTGGAACCAAGCAGTGGTGCTGGAGCAGTAGCTATTTTGGTCAGTGATGTTCCGAAAATTTTCCAAGCTGATGTAGGATGTAATGGTTACTATGGATATGAAGTCATGGATACTTGCAGGCCAAACCCAGACTCAGAAGCCGGAGATGCGGACTTATCATTGCTATCTTACCTAGATTGTTGTGAAAATGCTTACCTGCAGTATCAAGAACTGGTAGAAGGAGTAGATTACCAAAAAAGTTTTGATTACTTGAGCTTTCATACTCCTTTTGGAGGTATGGTAAAAGGCGCTCACAGGAGTATGATGCGTAAGTTTAAGAAGGCCAAACCTGTGGAGATTGAAGAAGACTTTCAGAAACGGGTGATGCCGGGATTAGTCTATTGCCAACAGGTAGGGAATATCATGGGAGCTACAGTATTTTTATCTTTAGCTAGCATCATTGATAATGCAGATTTTAGCAAACCCCGACGAGTTGGTATATTCTCCTATGGTTCTGGTTGTTGTTCAGAATTTTATAGTGGAGTTGTCAGTCCACAAGCAAAGGAAATTCAAGCTCAACAAAAAATTTCCTCACAGTTAGCAATGCGCTATTCCTTAAACATGGAAGAATATGAGCAGTTACTAAGTCATAGCTCGACAGTTGCTTTTGGTACTAGAAATGTGACTCTAGATTACAAACTTTTTCCTGGTGTGTGGGAACAAATTGAAGGTAAAGGTCGCTTGGTGCTGAAAAGAATTAAGGAATTTCACCGGGAATATGAATGGGTATAGCCATGAATTATCAAACCCTAAAAATCAGTTATCAAGACGTTGTACAAAGGATTCAGATATATCGACCTGAATCTAATAATAGCATCAATAGTCACTTAACGATGGAATTGTTGTCAGCTTTCCAAGCTGCTGAAGCGGAAGAAGTCGTTAAAGTAGTGATATTAGAAGGACTACCTGATGTGTTTTGTACAGGGATGGATTTTGAAGAAGTGGCAACAGGGAAACAACTCGATCCAAAAGCTAGTTCTCATGGTTACTACAATATTTTGAAACAAATGTCTCAAAGTAGCAAAGTAATTTTGTCACTTGTCCGTGGTAAAGTCCAGGCGGGAGGGGTGGGTTTAGTAGCAGCAAGCGATCTAGTTATTGCTGATGAAACGGCAACTTTTGTTTTATCAGAATTATTATTTGGGTTATTACCAGCTTGTGTATTGCCTTTCTTGATTCGTCGAGTAGGATTTCAGAAAGCCTACCGTTTAGCACTAACGACTCAAACTATCTCAGCATCAGAAGCTGATAAGTGGGGATTAATTGATGAATATGGCAGTAATACTAATCAGTTAATTAGTAAATATGTTCGGCGTTTAAAGTATTTACCCTCATCAGGAGTCAAAGAGTTAAAAAACTATATTAATCAGTTATGGATTATTCAAGCAGAAACTCAAGATTTAGCTGTCAATGAGATTTCTAGCCTAATAGCAGAACCTACTGTTCAAGAAAAAATTAAACGTTTTCAAAAAGAAGGATTATTTCCATGGCAAACCTAAATCTTAATTTGGACTTAGCAAAGGGCAACTCTGATGTAGTAACACTGGTGGAGTTAGGTAATGGTGTCGTGCAAATCACGATGAAAGATGAAGAAAGCTGCAATAGCTTTTCTCCGGGAATAATTGAGGGATTATACAAATGTTTTGGTGCAGTTGCTGAAAACAAAAGTTATAAAGTAGTAATTTTGACAGGCTATGGAAATTATTTCTGTTCGGGAGGGACAAAAGAACGGTTAATCAGTATTTGGAAAGGAGAAAGTAAATGTAATGATTTAGATTTTTTTAGGATAGCACTAGATTGTGAAATACCTGTAATTGCAGCTATGCAAGGTCATGGTATAGGTGGTGGTTTGGTTTTGGGATTGTATGCAGATTTAGTTGTGTTAAGTCAAGAAAGTATTTACACTACTAATTTTATGAAGTATGGTTTTACTCCAGGTGTGGGATGCACGTTAATTGTCCCTGAGAAATTAGGTGCTTTAGGGTTTGAAATGATGTATACCGCCCAAAACTATCGAGGGAAAGAATTAGCTCAACGGGGTGTTTATTTTCCAGTTGTACCGAGAAAAGATGTGCTAAAAGTTGCTAAAAAGATAGCATACGAAATGTCGGAAAAACCGAGATTATCTTTAATAACTTTAAAGGAACACTTGACTTCAAGAATCCAGAAAAAGCTACCAGGATTTATAGATAAAGAGGTAGCTATGCACGAAATAACCTTTCACCAACCAGAGGTAGCAAGTAGAATTGAGAAAAATTTTGACAAAACGACAACGGTAAGCAATAACCCTCAAAATTTAAGTCAAGGCCCTGTAAGACAAGAAATAAGAACAGATTCATTGAATTGTCAACCATTTCAGTTGAAGACATCTAGTTATGGTTCGTTAAACAATTTAACTTTGGTGCCTATGGAACGTCGAGTTCCAAACCCAAATGAAGTTGAGGTTCAAATCAAAACTGTACCAGTTAATTTTCGGGATATACTCAATGCACTTGGTATGCTCCAAGAGTATTACGAAAAAACATTTGGCATTGCCAACGCTGAAGATATCTCTTTTGGTTTTGAAGGTGCAGGTACTATCGTAGCTGTTGGGGCAGAGGTGTTCCAGTGGCAAGTCGGCGATGAAGTGATGGTAAGGAAAATTCATAATGCATTTAGTAGCTTCATTATCTGCTCGCCGGACAAACTAGTGCGTAAAAACTTTAATCTGAATATGGAAGATGCAGCTAGTATTTGGGGGCCTTTTTCGACTGCATATCACGGGTTGATTAACTTAGCCAAAATTCAGCCAGGAGATAGAGTATTAATTCACGCTGCTTCAGGTGGGGTTGGACAAGCAGCAATTCAGTTAGCTCAACTTTTTGGGGCAGAAGTATTTGCTACTACTAGTCCAGGTAAGATGACTTATCTCCGGGAACAGGGAATCAAGTATGTGATGAATTCTCGAACTATGGAGTTTGTAAATGATGTGATGGAAGTCACTCAGGGGCGTGGGGTAGATGTTATTCTCAATAGCCTGACTCATGGAGAATATATCCAGAAAAATATAGAGATCCTTGCCGATAAAGGACGATATGTTGAACTTGGTAAGCTTGGCATTTGGAGTCACGAGCAAGTCTCTCAGAAACGCCCAGACATCAAATATTTTACTTTTGATTTGTTAGAAGAATTTGCCAAAGATCATCAATTGTTTTCTCAGATATGGGATAATTTAGCACTTGAATTTGACCGCGATCGCTTGAAGCCACTACCTTACAAAACATTTCCAATAGAAGATGTTATTAAAGCCTTTGATTATATGCGACGTGGCAAGCATTTCGGCAGGGTAGTAGTAGTTATGCCTGAGTCCTATTCTGGACAAGAATTAGATGCTCGGCTATCGATTCAAGACAAAATGACCAAACAGGAAAAGATATTACTTCAATTACAATCTGGTCAAGTTTCCTTAGAAAATGCGGAACAACTCTTGTTAGGAAAGACGGAAAAAGAAAGGCAAAAAAAAGCTATAGAACACAATCCAACAGATAATATTCAAAACAAGTTAATTAATATGGATAGCTCAGAGAAAATCTTATCTTTAATTAGTGCAGGAGAAATATCTTTAGAAACAGCAGAAAAATTATTATTAGAAGTAGTAGAACCAAAAATTAAGACAGAGGTTAATGATGGGCTTAATCCTAGTCAAAATGATATACCAACTACAGATATAGCGATTATTGGTATGTCATGTAGATATCCAGGAGCGAATAACTGGAAGGAATTTTGGGAAAATTTAAAGAATGGAATTGACAGTGTAACGGAAGCTCCTCCAGGAAGATGGGAAGAAAAAAATTGGTATCATCCAGATCCAGATAATCCAGGTACTTCCTATTCAAAATGTGCTGGTTTTTTAGATGAAATTGATAAATTTGACCCTTTATTCTTTCATATTTCTCCGGAAGAAGCTCGGTTTATGGAGCCTGAGCAAAGAATATTTTTAGAAGAAGCTTACCACGCTATAGAGGATGCTGGATATGCTACAGACTCTCTCAGAGGTAAACAATATGGAGTATTTGTTGGGGTTACGGTAAACGGTGGTTATCTCAAGTTGTTGTCAATTTCAGGATTAGATGTTCATAGAATGGCTGCTACAGGAAATGGCCCGTCAATGATACCAGCAAGAATTGCCTATTTACTTGACCTTCGAGGGCCAGTAGTAGCTATTGATACTGCCTGCTCGTCGTCATTGGTAGCTATTCATCAAGCTTGCCAAAGCATACAACGAGGAGAGAGCGAAATGGCGATCGCTGGAGGTATTACTCTTATGCCAACAGCAGATTTCCAAATAATGTCAAGTCAGTTTCAAGTTGTATCTCCTGATGGACGTTGTAAGACTTTTGATGCTTCAGCATCGGGTACAGTTTGGAGCGAAGGTTGTGGTGTTCTCTTATTAAAAAGCTACAGTCAAGCAATTCAAGACAACGACCATATTTATGGAGTAATCAAAGGAACAGGAGTCAATTATGATGGTAATACTAACGGAATTAGTGCCCCTAGTAGTCAATCTCAAGCCAGCTTAGAAGAAGCAGTTTATCAGAAATTTGGAATTAACCCAGAAACTATTAGTTATGTAGAAGCTCACGGTACAGCAACATCTCTCGGAGACCCAATAGAGGTAGACGCTTTAACAGAAGCCTTTTCTAAATGGACAAACAAGAAACAGTTTTGTGCGATCGGCTCGGTAAAAACTAATATTGGTCATTCAGCAGCAGCTGCTGGAGTTTCTGGTTTGATCAAGACAATTTTGTGCCTCAAAAATCAGAAATTAGTTCCATCGTTACATTTTAATCAACCAAACCCACATATTGACTTTGAAAATAGCCCTTTTTATGTCAATACAGAATTCAAAGATTGGGAAGTGCTTAAAGGCAAACCAAGGCAAGCTACAGTTAGTTCTTTTGGCTTTAGTGGCACTAATGCTCATATAGTTATAGAAGAAGCACCTTCTCAAGTCAAAATTCAGAATGTTGTTGAACGTCCAATTCATCTATTAACTCTGTCAGCTAAAACAGAAAAGGCTCTGGATGAGTTAGTCAGTAGTTATCAAAATTATTTAGAAACTAATACCGAGTTAGCACTATCAGACGTATGTTATACAGCTTCTACAGGCAGAGCGCATTTTAATCATCGACTAGGGGTTATTGCTTGCAATCGCAAAGAATTAATAGAGAAACTGCTTGGGTGGAAAACTCAGTCAGAATTAGCTGGAGTGTTTTCAGGACAGGCAAATAGCGAAGTTCCCAAAATAGCATTCCTATTAACAGGTCAAGGTTCCCAGTATGTGAATATGGGAAGGCAGTTGTATGAAGTTGCACCAACTTTTCGTCAAGCTTTAGAAGAATGTGACCAAATTTTACAACCCTATCTGGAAACATCTATATTAGAAATCATCTACCCTAAAGATGCACAAAAGTCAAGTTCTAATCTATTAGACCAAACAGCTT
>JAXHSW010000126.1:0-18299 GCA_034190295.1 Cyanobacteriota bacterium
CTCCCGGTCCTCCCTGACCTATCCGTGTATCCGTGCCATAATCCGTGTGAGCCACTCCCGGTCCTCCCTGACCTATCCGTGTATCCGTGCCATAATCCGTGTGAGCCACTCCCCCACTCCCGGTCCTCCCTGACCTATCCGTGTATCCGTGCCATAATCGGTGTGAGCCACTCCCGGTCCTCCCTAACCTATCCGTGTATCCGTGCCATAATCCGTGTGAGCCACTCCCCCACTCCCGGTCCTCCCTGACCTATCCGTGTATCCGTGCCATAATCCGTGTGAGCCACTCCCCTACTCCCCTACCCACTTCCACCACCAAGGTGGTAATAATAAAGGATTATACCCAGAATTACTAATAGTAGATTCTCCTAAAATTGTCACTCGCCAAATTTCCCAAATCATCAATAACCAGAGAATTTCACCCACGCGCCTATTTCTAATTTTTCCCCCTAATTTTCCTTGAATTATCGTAATAGCTATATCCGAAATAAATCTACCTTCTGCTTGTAAAACTTCTGGGTTTAACCATTGCCTAATTTCTGACCATAATTCATTGAAACACCAATAACTTAAAGGTACTCCCATCCCTCTTTTTTCTCGCCAAACAACTTCCGGTGGTAACCAAGACTCCACTGCTTTTTTCAATATATATTTTTCATTTGAACCTTTTAAATTAAATTCTCCTGGTATTTGAAAAGTCCATTCAGTTAACTCTAAATCACAAAAAGGCGATCGCACAACTAACCCATTACTAAATGCCAAATTTGTTGCCCTGGGATGAATATTTTGTGCCCCTTTTAAAATCAAACTAGCACGACGTAATTTATGAATTAATCCCGTACAAAAAGTCTCATCTAAAGCAAATTCTACCCACTTTTCTGCTGAAATATATTGTACTTTTTCATAAATTTTTGGTTGAAAAATTTTCTGTTCATAACCCCATAATTTATGAAAAGTCTGCAAATATTGTTGAATGAAATTTTCTTTTTTATTGTAAACAGCAGCAGCAATAATTGGTTTATTCGTCCACCCACCAAATAATTGATCTCCTCCTTCGCCATTGAAAATTACAGAGACTTCTTGAGCTGCAGTTTGACATAATAAATATAAAGGTACTGTCACTCCATCACCAAAAGGTAAATCTAAAGCCTTAACTGTATCTAATAAAGCATTTTTAATTAGCTTTGGAGTTACAGATACTTTCACTAAAGGTATATCTAAATGTTGAGCAACTTTTTCTGCATATTCCCATTCTGGAAAACTATTTTTGCCGAAATCTAGAGTATATGCACGCACTTTTATTCCCGCTTGTACTAATAAAGCTGCAACTATTGAAGAATCTAAACCTCCTGAAAGAAAAACTCCCACAGGTTCAGAATTTAAGTCAATAATTTGCCGATTAATCGTATTTTTAAGTAGGGTTTGTAACTCTGTAATTGCGTTATTTTTGTCTTCAACTTGTACAAGATTTTCTCGCCAGTCATAATGACGTTGAATTTGTATTTCTGGCTCCAAAAAAATTTGTTCTGTTCCTGCTGGTACTGCAAAAATATTCTCTACTGGAGTGAGTGGAGTTGGTACATAAGAAAAACAAGTATAACCATAAAATCCAGGAACACTAATAGATGGCTCAGAAATAATAGGTAATAATAACTTTAATTGAGAAGCAAACCAAATAACTTTTTCTATTTTTACCCAATATAAAGGCACTCTTCCAAAAGGTTCCCTACCTAAAATTAATTGGTTATTTTCATGTTTTACCCAAGCATCAATACCATCGGATAAACCAGAAGCAGATAGAGAAGCAATTAAAGTCTCACCCCTGGCTAATTTCATTTCTTCCGCACCAATATAACTAATTCCACCAACAGTTATTCCCTGATGAAAATTAAACACTTTTGTATTTTTTTCCTCAGTTAAATTGGTGAGAATAGTATTTAATTCTAGCGGGAAACCATATCCCCAATAACCAATAAATTGATATTGCACTTAATCACAAAATTTTACTTAACTGTAAACTCAGTTTGACTGAGAAGGCGATCGCCTAAATACATCTCCACCTGCCAATTTCCCATAGGTGAAACAGGATTAAATTGATACCTACAATAAGTAGGCCAAACTTCCCTATTAATTTGTTTAGTTTGGTAACTATTTTGATGACTAATTTCACCATTAGGATTAATCCAGTTGCACCCTAAAGAAAGTTTTTTTCCTACTGGTGCATCTTGCAAAGTTACCCGATAAAATACTTCTGGATTTTGTTGACTATCAACCACCATTAACATTTCTCTACCAGTATTTGTTTCTAATGTTAACTGACTTTGCCCTGAATTAACATAAACATTATTTAATGCTTGTTTTTGATTTTGAAACCATAAAAAACTAGCAGCTATAATTACTGTCAACCCAGAAAGCACCCCCACAGTCATCAATTTATTCCGCTTCCGCTCTACTGCTAGCACTTCTCGTCTGTGCAGCTGTATCATTGCCTCATCTACTAAGTCAGTAGGTAAATTTAGCTCTTGTAAAATCTGCTGCATCTGCTCTCGGTCAATTTCTTCGTCGCGCTGTCTAGATAATTGCTCAACTTCTGCCACTAATTGAGTAAATTGTGCTTGCGTTAGTCGTTCTTCTGTCATAGATATAGATATATAGATATTAAGTTAGGAAAATTATAACGTACAGAAAAAGAAGCAAAATAACCATTGGTTTTATTTTTCTCAATTCAAATATGCAGCAATTGAATTATAAAAAATGTATTTGTTTATAGTTGCGCTGGATGCCTCCTACAGCACTTTTTAGGATAGTGAGGTAGTTTGAAAATTAATCTTTTTTTCCCTACTGCTTACTTCCTACTCCCTACTGCCTAAAGTCCTAAAATTTTGTACCTCATCAACTCCAAAACTGCTGTAAATATATCTGGGATAGCTAAAGCGCAACAACGACTTTCATTTGGATAAAAAATCAGCTTTCTGATACAAAGCTATATATAGAGGCAGACAAATAACCTCCATCATAAAGATGATTTGTAACCACGACTATACCATTGTTCTTACTTTTGCCTTTTGACTTTTGACTTTTAACTTTTATTCTTTTGCCTTTTAACTTTTGACTTTCATTCTTTTGACTTTCATTCTTTTGACTTTCATTCTTTTGACTTTTAACTTTCATTTCCCATGTCGTTGCTGATGCCATTGCCAAGCATGGGTAACAATTTCTTTAACCTCTGGATATTTAGGAGACCAACCCAATACTTTCCTTACTTTGTCGCTACTTCCTACCAAAACTGGTGCATCTCCTGGTCGGCGATCGCATTCTATTACTTTAAAATCTTTCCCAGTTACATCCTTAACCGTTTCTATCACTTCTCTGACAGAAAACCCATTACCATTACCCAGATTAAATACTTCACTATCACCACCATTCAATAAATATTCTAGCCCCAAAACATGAGCATCCGCTAAATCACATACATGAATATAATCCCGAATACAAGTCCCATCATGAGTAGAATAATCTGTACCAAAAATTGATATAGCATCTCGCTTACCTAATGCTGCTAATAAAACCAGTGGAATTAGATGAGTTTCCGGATTATGATCCTCTCCAGTTAAACCATTAGGATGCGCCCCTGCTGCATTAAAGTAGCGAAAACAAACAGACTTAAAATCATAAGCAACCTCAAAGTCCGAAAGTATTTGCTCTACCATCAATTTACTCGCCCCATAAGGGTTAATCGGATTTTTGGGGTGGTCTTCAGGGATAGGACTTGTCTGTGGTTCCCCGTAAATAGCCGCAGTGGAAGAAAATACAAATTTTTTCACAGATGCTGCCAACATTGCTTCTAATAATGTCAGCGTACCTACGACATTATTATGATAATATTTTTGGGGGTCCTTAACTGACTCTCCGACAAAAATATATGCAGCAAAATGCATCACTGCTGCTATATTGTGAGTGGCAAAAATTTTGTCTAATAGAGGGCGATCGCTTGTATCTCCCACAATCATCTCTACTTTCAGGACATTTTCTACTATATCCCGATGTCCATAGACAAGATTATCCAGAATTACGACTTCATAACCTGCAGTTTGTAGGGCCTGCACTGCATGAGAGCCAATATATCCCGCTCCCCCAGTCACTAAAATAGTTGGCTTGGTTTGTGACACTTTTTTAGTCTTCCTTAATTGCTATTAATTTAGTTATACCAATTCACTTTCAGGATGTCACAAATAGTTTCGCTCCTTGTAATGTCAAATAATTGCCTGAAACTATATGTATTGTCAAAGTTTTTAGCCAATCGAATCTAACTTCTAACTTCTGACTTCTGACTTCTGACTTTCGTGAAATGGTATTAGTAGCTTCCCTGAAATTAATCTTCGGTAGGCTTGAAATAACTTTATTTGTCTTTACCCTACACTATCTTAATTATATTACAAATAAACAGCAGAATATTTCCAACCCCCAACAAGAGATTGGAATTAGAGAAACTTAACTACAAATTAGCAATATTTATATGTTATGCTTCTAAACTAAAATGTTTTTCAATAACATCAGGAATTTCTGATGAACTAATCCGGCTATAACGGGCTTTGTTAGGCATAATTACTAGATTAGGTCCTGCTTTACACTTTTTGAGACATCCAGTCTTCTTAATTGTCACATGGTCTTGTAAGCCGCGATCGCTTAATACTTCTGATAATGCTTTACAGACTTTGTTTGCACCCCGTTTCTGGCAATCTGATTTTTGGCACACCAAAATCTGAGCTTTCTTCGCTGCACATTTAGAATTAGTTCCAGCGGTCTCTTTTGGAGATTTACTACAAGTATGTTCAACTTCAGACAACTTCTGCTCTTTTAGTTGGCTAGATAAAGTTTCAACTAATCCCACACTATTATTTTGACATGGTGTTGTTGCATTTTTGCTAAAATCTGGTATAATTTTTAAAGCCTTCAGTTCTTCTTCACCAGTTTTCCGGTAAACTGTCCTTTCTCCAGTTATTTTTACTCCTAAACCAGGTATTAATACTGAGGCAAAAATCTTCCGTAAAGGCTTGGCAAGTTTAACGGTATAATTATTACCCCCTGGTGTTTCTACATCAATATATTTCAGTTTGTAGCCGTCTTTAACGGTAACTTCTTGGATTTGTCCTTCTAAGATAAATTTTGTCATTTGCTTGTTGGATTTAGACATTGTTTATTATTTTTCCTAGGTCATGGTCATTTATACGGCTAGGGGTAGGTTTAAATACTTATACCGTTTCACTCAAGTCAAAAGTCAAAAGTCAAAAGTCAAAAGTCAAAAGTCAAAAGTTAGATTTTAAATACTTAAAACCTATACTCTACAGTGATTTCAGCTTATTATTTGACTTCATCAGTTACCGAAAAATTTTGGGTATGCGCCTCCCCTCGATCGGGGATAAAAAGCGGTCGTTCGCGACAGGGGAACGGAATTCTATCTTCGGAGCTTCCCGTAAGGTGGGATGGCGAGGTCTTTTCGTATCCATGAGACCAAGAGAAAGAGGATATTCTATATTTCAATTCACTTTGCTTGACCTTTGTCATGCTGCGCAAACAGCCTTAGGTACTGATAACTGATAACTGAAATGACCAACTATTTGTGACATTTTTTAAGTGAAATGGTATTATTAAAAGTTTTGTATCTCTACATATAAATACATTACTTTTGCCCCTCTCTAACTTATGGTATTAATCAGCATATTAGCTAACCTGCCAAGAGCGTTGTAACAATTGCAGCAATTCGCAACGATTAGCTGTGAATTGTTTTAATACACTCTCTAACTGGGTAGCTTCATTCATGTTTTTGAGCTGTACCCGCAATGGCTTTTCTGCTTCACACCAACAATGAATATCTAACTCTTGTAAGCGTTTATAGACTTCCCATCGGTCTACCGAACTTATTTGTAAAATTTCTCTAGTGTCTGGCCTTAGATTAAATGTACTCATTTTTTTACAATTGCAATATATTAGCACTAAATTTACTCTTAAGAATTCTAGTAGTCCTGATGTGTCTCTACCAGAGTACCTATATTTTTGACTATACAATAGATGCTAAACTTTCTCAATAGTTCGATCGAAAAAATTTGCTAACTTAGAATCTCTTCTATCTGCCATCTTGGCTCAGGTTGACTCTCCTATTAACTGTGATACACTTAAAACTGTTAGCAATAAATCAAGCTAGATAACTAGCAATAAATTAAGTTAATTGAAAGGAGAATACATTAAGATGACTACAGCTACTCCAGTACAAGCATTTGGTGAAGTTAAAGAGAATCCAGTTGGATTAGAAAAAGAGGTGACAACACCAGTATGTGAAGGAATGAATGCTGCTTTGGCCAGTTTCCAAGCTTTATATCTCCAATATCAGAAACATCATTTTGTTATAGAAGGAGCAGAATTTTATTCTGTACATGAGTTCTTTCAAGAAAGTTATGGAGAAGCAGAAGGCCATGTCCATGATTTAGCAGAACGTCTAAATGGTTTGGGTGGCATTCCTGTTGCTAGTTTTAGTAAGTTGGCTGAGTTATGCTGCTTTACTCCTGAACCAGATGGAGGTTTTAACTGTCGCACTATGATCGAACACGATCTAGCTGCAGAAAAAGAAGTAATTAAATTATTACGTCGTTTAGCTGCACAAGCTGAAAGTTTAGGCGATCGCGCTACTCGCTACCTCTATGAGCAAATTCTACTCAAAACTGAAGAGCGTGCATATCACTTAGACCATTTCCTCGCTCCAGATACATTAGTAGTTTTGAACTAGATTTCAATACTTATAGGTAGCAATTCAAGAATTTCCTGGAAAATGAACTATACAACAGAAACTGGTAGATGCAACACCTAAACTTTTGTTGTTTTACGCTCTTTAATACACTAGCAAAAAACTCTATTTTAGTAGTAAGTATTTGCAAGCAAAGCTTCAGAAACTCCACTTCTTAAACTTTGAATTGCCTACAAAACTTTCACTCAGATAGATCTAGAACACGAGAATATAACTGGCAGAGAGATACACCCATCTTCTCTGTCAAATTTTTTTTACTAGATAAGTAGTTACTCACTTATTTAAAGTATACCCCTGTTGCAAAAATTTTGCAACTACCTCGAATAAAATTTAATTTTTGTAAAATTGGTTACTGATTTTTGAATTATTAGTTAATCACATAAAAGTCACAAGAAAATATTATCTTATTTCCGGTTGAACAACCACAATAAATTTTTATTTCCTTAACCCCCCGAGAAACCCAGGGTCATTTCAGTTATCAGTTATCAGTTATCAGTTATCAGTACCTGTTTGCGCAGCATGACCTAGGAAAGTATTGGGCTTGAAATATTGAACTTGATTTTTTTTTATCAAAATCATAAGGGTCGCGCAACCCCGCCTTTTAAGGCGATCGGGTTTTTGGAGAATTGCTCAAATCCCCTACTTCCCCTCCACCGGAGGGGTTAGGGGTGGGTTAACTTCTGTACGGGCGAACGGCCGAAAGCTTGCGCATAACTTTCCTATCGGAATGCTACCGCAAACGTTAACGCCCCTACTGACTTCTGACTTCTGACTTCTGACTTCGTTAACCCCTTGTAGAGCGGTAGCTTGCGGCACAGCCAAGGGGAGGCTATTGACCTTATTTTTTGGTCAATTTATTGTCATTAGAGAAAAATTGATGGAGACCCACCCCTAACCCCGACCGTGGATGGGAATTTGGGGAGATGGGGAGATGGGGAGGTGGGGGGATTTGTATATTTGCACAATTAAATGTATTTCTTATGAATATTCTCAGACGACAATCAACCGTAGTTTGGCCATAATACTCCAGAGTTTTGATAAATAGCGATCGCTTATTACCAAAAGTGTCATACAGGCTTTCTTTTTACCGAAAAATTGTGGGTATGCGCCTCCTCTCGATCGGGGTTAACGAAGTTAGAAGTCAGCAAGTCAGTAGGGGCGAACGGCCGAAAGCTTGCGCATAATCGAAGGGCGCCCGTACAGAAGTTAACCCACCCCTAACCCCTCCGGTGGAGGGGAAGTAGGGGATTTGAGCAATTCTCCAAAAACCCGATCGCCTTAAAAGGCGGGGTTGCGCGACCCTTATGATTTTGATAATAAAAATTTTCATGATTAATCAATCCTATCCGCTTTCAAGGAGAGGTAATTATTCATTATTAATTATTAATTGTTAATACCCATATTTTTTAGGAGTCTGGATAAACTAGCCGCTTCATAACCTCCTGTCCAAAACAACTTCTGGGTCAAATTGTTTGTTCCGTCCACGAGTGATGGGGAGTGGGGGGAGTTTGAGGAGATGAGGAGATAGGAGCATTTTTCTACCTGCTTGGTGCGCTACCAAGTGCGACTACTCCCTTCCCGGCAGAATATTACCTATATTCTTTATTCTTTTTCTTCTGACTTTACGACTGATTAAACCCGTATTCTTAGGGCGAGAAGGGAGTAACGTCGTCGCGGGGTCGCATCCGTTTTTTCCCCTATTGTATTTTTGAATTTCCTGACTTCTGTAGGGGCGGGATGAATATAAGTGGAGTGGGGGTAGGCATCCTGCCTGTCCCTGCCTGCGGTGAAAATATAAGCAGAATATAAGGAACGGCCAAGATACCCATTCCAGATGGGTTCTATAAGTGACACAAATCACAAAAAAACAAAAATATACTCACATTCTGAGATGATATTAACTACAAATTGAGTTGATAACAATTATAAACTAAACATTACGTAAATCACTTTATTTAATTGTAAAATACCTAATAATAAAAATGTCAGTTTTGGTCAATCATTATTGAATTAGTTTCTATGAACTTACTAAACATATCATCAACAAAAAATGCACTTGAAGAATTATTTACTAAAGTAATGTGTACCAATGTTATTACTCCCAATGAACGCAATCAGATTCAGGATATCTTATTAGTTGGTTATCTAAATGATGATGAATATGCCATCATTAATAGGCTATTTTATAATATCCGCCGTGGTTGGATAAAAATTGTTGACTAGCACTGTTATAGCCATCCTAGATAGAATATGAATATTAACTAAATATCAAGAGAAGTAACTCTCAGTATTTAGATAACTAAGATTTGTTCAAAACCTATTTAGGAAAGTTATGTAAGCATTTCCTCCGGAATGCTTACAAAGTTATAGTATTCAATAAGGGAGTAAAATATCAAAGTGGAAGATATAGAAAAAAAAAACAATCTTTGTAATTCTAACTATATGTTCCATATTTATGAAAATCTCTATCTGAGTTTTACAGCAGTTTCGGAGTTAGTCAGGTAAAAAGTTTTATCACTTTAGTAAATAGGAAAGAGAAATTAGTTTTCAAGTGTACCTCACCATCCTAAAAACTGCTTTCAACAATTAATAATTAATAATTAATAATGAATAATTAATAATTACCTCTTCTTTTCAAGGAGAGGATTGACTAATCATAAAAATTTTTCTTTATTATCCCCTTAAAAGGGGAGGCGCATACCCACAATTTTTCGGTAAGAAAACAATTGAAAAAGTAGTCAGTAGGACTGAAAATGGGGTTGATGCGGTTTTAAGCTCCATAAAACCTATTGGCAGAGCGGTTAAAGAATTTAGAATTTCCTACGGAATGCTCCGCAAACAGAATTTCCTACAGAATGCTCCGCAAACAGAATTTAGAATTACCTCTTCTTATAAATAAGAGGATTGGATCAAAGGATTTTTTTTCTTTTTTCTCCATGAATGGAGAGGCTTTATACCTGAATTTTTCGGTAAAATGTGGGGTATTAAATCCATAAGAGAAAAAATAAGATTGATATTGACATCTAGATTAATCAAATTCTGCTATTACTGGAAAATGGTCTGAAGGAAGTATTCCATCATATTTTTTATTATCTACTTTCACACTGCGCAAATTTAATCTACTGTCATAATAAATAGTATCAATAGCTAGAAAAGCCTTGTCTGTAAAATTGTTATAAGTCATCCGATAATTTAACTTTAAATTAGATAAAACATCTAATAAACACAATCCATTTTTCAAAGGATTTAAAAAAGTATTTCGTGCGATAGATCCTGGTGGGTCGTTAAAATCTGCCGTGACAAAAATCAATGATTGTCGATCGGGATTTAATTTTTCTGTTTGTAAGCGATCGAAGATTAATTTAGCACCCAATTCTCTAGCTTTTTTACTTTTATAATCCAAGTGCGTATTAATAATAACTATTTGCCGATTTTCCCCCACAATATTAAATCTTGCCCAACTAGCTATTCTGGGTAAATGATTTCCCCAATTAGAAGTAATACTACCTGGTACATCTGGTGTTTCACTCAGCCAAAAATCTCCATGATCGAGACAATTTAATCTATCTTTCTGATAAAATATTGCACAGTGTTCGTCATTACCCGTACCTCTTCTATCTCCTCCAAGACTGTAATAATTAGGTAATAATTGTTGTAAATCTAATAACTGATTAACTTTAACTTCTTGAGTACCAATTATATCTGGAGAATGTTCTGAAATTAGGCTAGCTACAGCATTTTTTCTGACCTCCCATCGATAATTTCCAGAGTCGGGTTTATCATATCGAATATTAAAAGTAATAATTTTAATTACCATGGTTTTAGGTAGTAGGTAGTAGGTGGTAGTTAACGCGCGTCAGAAGTCAGAAGTTAGAAGTTAACCCACCCCTAACCTCTCCCACGAGGGGAAGTAGGGGATGCGTGAGCAACTCTCCAAAAACCCGATCGCCTTAAAAGGTGGGGTTGCACGACCCTTATGATTTTGATAAAAAAAGCTTACCGAATAATTAAGGTTTAAAGCTTCTTCTTATTTGAATAAATAAAAGACAAAAAATCTTGTTCGTATTCTATCCGTTTTAAGGAGAGGTAATTACTAATTATGAATTATGAATTATTAATTGTTAAACAGTGTATTAGGTTGATTTTAGTTAATTATTATTTGAAAATCCCACAATTTATTTAAGATTACTACATTGCTAGTCAAGTATGATTTTAACAATCGGTGATAGGTAGTAGGTAGTAGGTGGTAGATAAAAAAACTTACCTAATAATTAAGGTTTAAAGCTTCGTAAGCATTCAGGTCTTGGGGTTGCATTATTCTTGATTTTGTGCATACTCAGTGTTTCAAAACTGAAAACTGTATCTAAGAATACTAAATACTCTATAAATGAGACTAAAAGGTTTCTGGAAAGTGATAAACACATAGATACGATTATTTGTCAACCCCAGCACCTGAATAGTTACAAAGCTTCTTCTTATTTGAATAAATAAAAGACAAAAATATTGTTCTTATTCTATCGGTTTTAAGGAGAGGTAATTACTAATTATTAATTGTTAATTATTAATTGTTAAACAGTGTATTAGGTTGATTTTAGTTAATTATTATTTGAAAATCCTACAATTTATTTAAGATTACTACATTGCTAGTCAAGTATGATTTTAACAATAATTGACATCAACTTAACATACAAATTAGATGATAAACATAACAAGGAAAGCCTCTCAGAGAGCAAAAGCAACACTGTGAGGCCGATCTATCTATACAGAATCTAGTTATCTTCTGACAAGAAATTTGAGGTAAGGTTCCCTAATTTATCAAAACTTTTAAATTTTCATTTATATTCTATCCAAATACTTAAGTATAATCGAGAATAAATAGGCATAATTTATTTAGTAAATTATGACTTTAAAGATAGTAATAAATATTTTAAATTTTTGGGAAAAATGATAGAAAAAAACAAAGTTAAACAATCAATTTTAGCAAGTAAATAATATCTATTGAATCTGCAAAAACCAGAAGGATGGGGGAAAATTAGAATCAAATGTAACAATAACAGCAGAGATAGTTTGACTACAAAAAAATTGGTAAACTGATAATAAAATACCACTTCATAAAGCAAAAATTTACCTACTTTACCAACAAAGAAAACATGGTAGTTGGGAATTATTTTATCAAAATCATAAGGGTCTAAAACCCCGTCTTTTAAGGCGATCGGATTTTTGGAGGTTTGCTCAAATCCCCTACTTCCCCTCCACCGGAGCTAGGGGTGGGTACACTTGCTGACTTGCAGACTTGCTGACTTCTGACGCGCGTTAAGGGGATGGAGGAGACTTAAGCACTTCTATTGAAGCTTATATGGCTTTGAGATTATTAGGTGTTTCAAAAACAGCTCCAATCATACTTAAAGCACAAGAATTTATTATTAAAAAAGGAGGTATTTATTAGTTGCAGTAGAATTTTCACTAAATTACATCTGGCTTTAATTGGATGCTACAACTGGCAGGGTATTCCTTCTATTTCTCCTAGCATAATGCTACTTCCTGAAGATTTTCCATTTACTATTTATGAAATGTAAAGTTGGGCAATAAGTAGCACTGTTCCACTATTAATTGTGTTTGATAAAAAGCAGATTTTTTCAGTTAATCCCACAATTAATTTGGATGAACTTTATGCCGAAGGAATTAACAATGCCAGTTTTGAATTACCTCGTCAATACGACCTGACGGATTTATTTTTGGGGTTAGATAAAGCTTTTAAATTTGCAGAAAATTTTAATTTGATGCCTTTGCTAGAAGAGGGTTTAAAAGCAGCAGAAAAATGGATTCTGGAAAGGCAAGAAGTTACGGGTGACTGGGGAGGTATTATTCCAGCGATGTTAAATTCTATGTTGGCATTGCGGTGTTTGGAATATGATGTGGCAGACCCCGTAGTGGTGCCTATGCTTTATAAACATCTTTCTTAACATAAAAATTGACAAAATAGACAAGTTATGTTTATGTCTTAGAGCGGCTTTTTTAGGAGAAAAGTGTATTGAAAAATACATTTTTTTGATAACTGTAGATCGGATTTTTGCCCCCCACACTCCCCACCCTCCCCACCCTCCCCACAAGGTTTTCAGGAGTTCCTTATAAGGGATAGGTAGTGGTGCGGGGGTTGGAGGCTATAGATAGGTTTGCCATAGAAACTGAAGATAGTTATTGGGTACAACCTTGTGTTTCTCCTGTTTGGGATACCGCTTGGGTAATACGTTTGTTGGTTGATTCTGGTATTCCTCCTAGTCATCCAGCAGTGGTTAAAGCTGGGGAATGGTTGTTGCAACAACAAATTTTGGACTATGGTGACTAGGCGGTTAAGAATAAATTGGGTAAACCGGGGGGTTGGGCGTTTGAATTTATTAATCGTTTTTATCCAGATATAGATGATACAGCAGTAGTGGTTATGGCTTTGGATGCTGTGGAGTTGCCTGATGAAGAATTGAAACGAGTGGCGATCGCTCGTGCTATGGAATGGGTAGCTTCGATGCAATGTCAACCAGGGGGTTAGGCCGCTTTTGATGTGGATAATGACCAAGACTGGTTAAATGGTATCCCTTATGGAGATTTAAAGGCCATGATTGACCCGAATACGGCGGATGTGACGGCGCGGGTGTTGGAGATGGTTGGTTGTTGTGGGTTATCTATGGATAGTTGGCGGGTGAAACGAGCGATCGCTTATTTGGAAAGGGAGCAGGAAGAGGAAGGTTGTTGGTTTGGTCGGTGGGGAGTTAACTATATATATGGTACGAGTGGAGTTATTTCGGCTTTGGCTGTAGTGGCGCAGGAAAGTCATTGAGGTTTTATTGAGAGGGGTGCGACTTGGTTGGTGGGATGTCAAAATTCGGATGGCGGATGGGGAGAGAGTTGTTGGAGTTATAACGATCCGTCGCTGAAAGGGAAGGGGAAAAGTACTGCTTCTCAGACTGCTTGGGCGTTAATTGGTTTATTAGCTGCGGGGGAAGCGACTGGTAATTTTGCCAGGGATAGTATTGAGAGGGGTATTGATTTTTTAGTTTCGACTCAGAAGGATGATTGGAGTTGGTTGGAGTCGGAATTTACTGGTACTGGGTTTCCCTGTCATTTTTATATTAAGTAAAATTTTTATCAGCAGTATTTTCCTTTGATGGCTTTGGGGAGATATGAGAATTTGTTGAGTGGTTGATGTTTTTGGGTGGGGGAAAGTTATAGCTGAAGTCAGAAGTTAGAAATTAAATTCTTGGTGTGACTTAAAGATAGTAGTCTTCTCCAAATTTTCGATTTTTAGACACAAATATTGGTAGAAGTACTCTCAAGTGCTAAGTCACTCTTTTCACAAAATTTAGTCAGACAACCAGAGGGTAGTCTTCTCCAAATTTTCGATTTTTAGACACAAATATTAGTAGAGGTACTCTCAAGTGCTAAGTCACTCTTTTCACAAAATTTAGTCAGACACTAAGAGAGTAGTCTAATGAAACTTTTCGATTTTCAGACACATATATTAGTGGAGGTACTCTCAAGTGCTAAGTCTCTGTTTTGGGAAAATCTAGTCAGACAACTAGAGGTTAGTCTTCTGAGACTTTTCAATTTTCAGACACATATATTAGTGGAGGTACTCTCAAGTGCTAAGTCTCTGTTTTGGGAAAATCTAATCAGATAACAAAAGGGTAGTCTTTTCCAAATTTTCTATTTTTAGACGTAAATATCAGTAGAGGTACTCGCAAGTGCTAAGTTACTTGATTCTCACAATCTACTCAGACTATAAAAGCTAAATAATATTGTCACACTTTCACTATTCTCAGACACAAGTATTAGTAGAGGTAGTGTGAAGTGCTATTACCAAGTAAATTTTTATAGGATATCTGTAATTAAGCTGTCACATTTTTGCCTTGACAATAAACAAATATATAAAGCGGAAATTTTTGATGGATGATTTGTTGATTTATTCAAGAATTGTCTGTGAGAAATTCCTGTTATGTAAAACTGAGTAAAAAAGGCTAAAAATCTATGACGATATCCCCAACCCATAGCGTTGATTTGGAAACTAATGTACGTCTTCAAAAGATAGACCGTAATATACATAGGATGCTGGAATCTAGAAATTTTCTGCCATCTATTGAGCAAAGACTCATGCAATTTGGATTAAATTCTGATTACGATGGAATGGATGTAGTTTTAAAAGCTCGTGACATTGCTGTAAAAAAAATTGAATCGGGAGAACAAGTAAAAAATTATAATGCTTGGTTCAGGAGTATCTGTTTTAATGTAATTAGAAATTTTTCCAAAAGTACAAAATCTAGAAAATTATTAGTAGATAAATTAAAAAGTATAAGTTTTTTAACTGATGCAAAAGAATATTTAATCCCGGCGTACACAACAGAGCCTAATTTGAAATTATTAGACAAAGGTTGGAAAAACTTAAAAGAAGAAGAAAGAAGTATTTTGTTGTTGAGAGAAGTTGAGGAATATTCATGGTCTGAGGTAGCAGAAAAATTAGTAATTAACGGATTATAAGTTGGTGGCGATCGTAAAAAGTTGGAAGATAGGGTACGGCAAAAAGGGAATAGAGCTTTAAAGAAATTGCAGAAACATTTTGGAATATTCAAATAATTAAAATAGTTAAATTAATATCAATCAGTCTTGATGATTATTATTTGAAATAAGTCTAGTCTCGGGGTAAGAATGTTCTTATCCCCGATCAAATGTTAGTAATAGTTTATAAGAACGATAGTGAAGTTTTTATCTGCTATTAAGTTCGTCTGGAAAATTTTTCTATAAGGACATGATTGATATGAAGAGCCATCTATTGCATACTAAAAATCTAGAAACTATACCCGCTAAAAAGATACCAAATACTGAAACCAAGATATGTGTCATAGGAAAAATTCATACAGGAAAAACAAGTTATATGAAAGTGTTACACAAATCAATTTCTGAGAGGTTAGGTTTACTTAGTAGGGATAATCTTGACTATTACGAATTTAATATAGAAAAAACCGACGACTTAATTTCTAAGGAGTTAGATTTAATTAGTGAGGATAATCTTGACTATTATAAATTTAATCTCGCAGCAACGGGAGAAATTGAAATTATAGAGATGAGAGAATCAGATGATTTACTCAGCTCTTTGGTTGAAAAAACCGACGACTTAATTTCTAAGGAGTTAGATTTAATTAGTGAGGATAATCTTGACTATTATAAATTTAATTTCACAGGAACCGGAGAAATTATAGAGATGGTAAAATCAGATGATTTACTCAGTTCTTTGATTGAAAAAACCGAGAGCATGGATCATACTCTCAACTCGGGTAGATATGACATCAGGATCGATCTTTACAGTAGTACGAATACTAATTACAATCTCAAGTTACAAGCAACTTTATCTTCATCAAATGAAGAGGTAAATATCACCTCTCCTACTAGCAGTGCCAGTTTGGAACCAGGAGAAAGCTATACTATCCGATGGACAGACAACTTCAGTAATAACGTCAAGGTGGAATTATATAAAGGCAGTTCCTTCCAAGAAACTATTTCTAGTTCCACATTGGCAAATCTCCCAGAATTATTTGAATCTAATGCCGAACGAATGGGAGAAATTCTAGAGATGTCAGAATCAGATGATTTACTCAGCTCTTTGATTGAAAAAATCGACGAGGAAATTTCTGAGAAATTCGGTTTATTTAGTGAGGATAATCTTGACTATTACGAAAACCAAAAAGCAAGGGTTAAAGACTTTTTGCCTGTTCACCAAACTCTAAACCAAAAAAGTCTGATTCAAAAATATTTAAAGCTGGCAAATCTTCCAGAATTATCTGAATCTAATGCCGCACGAATGGGAAAAATTCTAGAGATGGGAGAATCAGATGATTTACTCAGCTCTTTGATTGAAAAAATTGATGAGGAAATTTCTGAGAAATTCGGTTTATTTAGTGAAGATAATCTTGACTATTACGAAGACAAAAAAGCCAAGATTAAAGAAATTTTGCTTGTCAACCAAACTCTGGAGTCTTACCAACTAAGCAGTAGTAGATATTTTCAACCGGGAGACTTTACAAAATTATTGCAAGAAGTCTTGAATACTGTGGATTTAATTTTCCGAAATGGAGTTGATGCTAAAGCTTTTATGTCATCTTTCCAACAGGTAAAAGCGGAAAATGAAGGTATCTCCATGAGAATTAGAGGCATGGAAAATAAAGGTGATGGAGTAGTAGTAATTAAAATTGATGTCTTCTCAGAAACTAATAAAGAAAAAATCCATCGGGAGTTTATGCAATTCTATGATGAAAACTTGAGAGTGCTAGGGGAAAAATATCAGAAAGAGTTGGCAGAAACAGCAAAGCAAGTCACTCTATGTTGTCAACGAAGTGAGCAAACTAAATATTACATATTCTTGATGAATCAGACATTAAAAATACAAAATTCAGCTCTTGTCGTTCCCAGAGAAAAATTAGTGACTCTCAATTTTGAAGTAAGCTCTTGGATTGAAAAAATAGACGAGGAAATTTCTGAGAAGTTAGGTTTATTTAGTGAAGAGAAACTTGACTATTACGAAAACCAAAAAGCAAAGATTAAAGAATTTTTGCCTATCAACCAAACTCTGGAGTCTTACCAACTCACACCAGAGCAAAAAAGTCTGATTCAAGAATATTCAAAGCTGGCAAATCTCCCAGAATTATCTGAATTTAATGCTGAACGAATGGGAGAAATTCTGGAGATAGCAGAATCAGATGATTTACTCAGCTCTTGGATTGAAAAAATAGACGAGGAAATTTCTGAGAAGTTAGGTTTATTTAGTGAAGAGAAACTTGACTATTACGAAAACCAAAAAGCCAGGATTAAAGAATTTTTGCCTATCAACCAAACTCTGGAGTCTTACCAACTCACACCAGAGCAAAAAAGTCTGATTCAAGAATATTCAAAGCTGGCAAATCTCCCAGAATTATCTGAATTTAATGCTGAACGAATGGGAGAAATTCTGGAGATAGCAGAATCAGATGATTTACTCAGCTCTTGGATTGAAAAAATAGACGAGGAAATTTCTGAGAAGTTAGGTTTATTTAGTGAAGAGAAACTTGACTATTACGAAAACCAAAAAGCCAGGATTAAAGAATTTTTGCCTATCAACCAAACTCTGGAGTCTTACCAACTCACACCAGAGCAAAAAAGTCTGATTCAAGAATATTCAAAGCTGGCAAATCTCCCAGAATTATCTGAATTTAATGCTGAACGAATGGGAGAAATTCTGGAGATAGCAGAATCAGATGATTTACTCAGCTCTTGGATTGAAAAAATAGACGAGGAAATTTCTGAGAAGTTAGGTTTATTTAGTGAAGAGAAACTTGACTATTACGAAAACCAAAAAGCAAAGATTAAAGAATTTTTGCCTATCAACCAAACTCTGGAGTCTTACCAACTCACACCAGAGCAAAAAAGTCTGATTCAAGAATATTCAAAGCTGGCAAATCTCCCAGAATTATCTGAATTTAAT